>CAVWPU010000030.1:0-13525 GCA_963756955.1 uncultured Alphaproteobacteria bacterium | reverse complement strand
GTCGAACGCCGCGCCGCCTCCGCCGACGAAGAACTCCCACGGACCGTCATAGACGCTGTGCAGGCCGGCGGCTTCCGCCTCCTCATGCATGAGAGGCACGTCGCCCAGCGGCTTTGGCCGGTCCTCGCCGGCGCGCGCCCCGCGAGGCTGACGAGCAGCGCGAGGATGGAGAGGACGACTCGCATCACTGCGCCTCGATGACGAGCGAGCGCAGGAAAGCGATCACCGCGTCGCGCTTCTCAGGCTCAAGCGCCATGTAGGCGTCACGCGCAAACCGCGCGTCGCCGCCATGCGCCGCGATGATTTCGTCGAGCATGCGGAACGAGCCATTGTGCCCATAAGGAGCGGTCGAGCCGACGCCCCACAGTCGTGGGGTCAGGAACACGTCGCGCTCGACGAAACGCTGCGCCTGCAATTCGTTGCCGAGCGCATTGACCGTCTCATCGACGACGAGATGGCGCTTGAGATCGCTGTAGAGGGGGATCAGCCACTCGCCCTTGTCGTTCTTCTGGAGCGTCTTGGCGAAGGGCAGGGCGCCGAGATCGATGCGGATCGGCGCCTTGACTTCGCCCGACCGCAGCGTGCCCGCCATGTCATAGGGCGCGGGATCGGTGAACACGAGCGACTTCAGCGGCAATGTCTGCATGTGGCACGAGGCGCAGCCGATCGTGTTGAACGTCTCGGCGCCGTCCTTGGCGGCTTGGCGCCAATCGTCGGGCAGATCGGCTTTCACAGTCGGCGGCGGCAACGTCGCCTGGAAGGCGACCAGAGCCGAGACGTCGCCGGCGGTGATCGTGTCGGGCACGCCGCTCTCGGCGAAGTCGTGGCTGCCGGTCCAGCGCACGCCGTAGCGTTCGACCGCCTCCATGCCATGATGAATGTTGAGCGCGTTGATGGTGAACTGGCGCAGCGAGGTGAACACGCCCTTGCGGCTGAACGGCCGCACGATCAGATCGGAATCGACCCCGTCGATCGCGTCGAGATCGACGATGCCGTCAGGGTGGGCGACGATCGAGCCGAAGCGGACGCCTTTGGTCACGAGGTCCGCGCGCGCGTCTTTGGCCGTAGCGCAGGCCTCCGCAATCGCCGCGGCGCGGATCGCCTGCAGGTCCGCCGTCATCTCTCGCGCCAGCAGCTCGACGAGCCCCGCGCCCATCAGCGCGATCGTGTGCCGCTCGCTCGAGAACGAGGGGTCGATGGAATCGAACTGCGCGCTCTCGAACCCCTCCGACACGAACACATTGGCGACGTCGTCGGCCGAGCCGCCGATGATCGGATCGTTGTGGCAGCCGAAACAGGAATTTGAATCGGGGCCACTCGTGCGGCTGAATGGCGGGTTGACCCCGTTCTTGCGCTTGGTCGGGATGATGGCCTGCGTCGCCTTCGGTCGTCCGGCGCCGTCGACAGTGGTGAATTTCGCCTTGAACAACTCGCGCCCGCGCTCGATGAGGGCGGGCAGCGCCGATGGCCCGGCCGCGGCGATCGCATCGAAATCAAGATGGGAGCCGGCGGGAAAGACGCGCTCGTCCCAGCTTGCGCCCGATGCGGCGCCGACGACGAGACTGGCCAACGCGCCCGACGCGAAAGCCGCTCCCCGGATTCGTTTCATGTCCCTCGCGCCATATCGCTCGCGCCTGGCCGCTCGATGTGGCGGATCGTTATCCGCCGTCTTGTCACGACCTTGGCTTGGGCTGCAAGGGCGAACTGTGCCCAAAGCGCCGCCGACGTCAAAATTTGAGTTGCGTCCATCAACAATGATTGCTAGGGCTTGGGGCAAATGCGCGGCGAAATGGCGGCAAGCCATCTCACTCTGAAGGACATCGCTCGGGAGGCAGGCGTTAGCGTAGCGACCCTCGATCGTGTGCTGCATGGCCGGCCCGGAGTGCGGGAGGACACAGCTCGTCGCGTCCGGGAAGCCATCGATCGGCACGGCTTTCGTCCATTCGCGGCGGCCGCCGAACTGGCCAAGGGCCGATCAAGCAAATTCGTGTTCGTGATGCCGGAAGGCTCGAACATCTTCATGTCGATGATCCTGGATCATGTTGCGGAGATGTCGGGCTGGCTGGCGGCGAGACGGGCGCTCGTAGAGACGAAAAAGACCAACGTCTTCAATCCCGTAGGGCTCGCGCGGACCCTGGAAATCTTTGGCTGGACGCTATGATGGGGTCGCCGTCGTTGCGCTCGATCACCAAAGCGTTCGGGCCGCCATCGACGATCTCGTCGCCGGCGGAACCTATGTCGTCACACTCGTGTCCGATGTGCCCAACTCGCGTCGCCATCATTACATCGGCATCGACAACGTCGCCGCGGGGCGAACCGCCGGCTCGCTGATGGGGCGGTTCGTCCGGACGGGCGCCGGCAAAATCGGCGTCATCGCAGGGTCGCAGTCGCTGCGCGACCACGCAGAGCGGATTTTTGGCTTCAACCAGGTCATGAGCTTGGAGTTTCCCCATCTCGGCGTGTTGAGCCCCGTTGAGGGAAACGATCATGACGGTGAGAGCGAGGCTCTCATGATCAGGTTGCTCGCCGATCACCCTGACTTGATTGGCGTCTACAACGTGGGCGCCGGCACCCCCGGAGTCGCCAAGGCGATCACCGACGCGGGTCGAGAATCGACAATAACCTTCATCGGGCATGATCTCAGCCACGTCACCCGCAGGTGCTTGCTCCGCGGGGTGATGGACGCCGTCGTCGCCCAGGACGCGGGCCATGAGACGAGGTCGGCGATGCGCGTGCTCTTGTCCCTAATCCGGGGCGAGCCGATTCTCGCCGAACAGGAAAAGATCCGTATCGACATCGTAATGAGAGACAATTTGCCTTGAAGCGCGGGCCTCTTATTCAACTCTTGGCTAGTTGCGCGGGCGTTCCACGCATGAATAGTGTCGTCGCGTCGCCCGATCGCCCGGTCAGACCTTTCGTCGGTCCCTCATGGACCTCAAGTGGAGGAAAACAATGAGAACTCTCAATAAGCTTATTTTGGGGGCGGCGCTTTTAGCGTCCGTCGGCCTGACGTCGCTCGCCGCGATGGCGAAAGATCTGACGGTCGGCGTGTCCTGGTCGAACTTCCAGGAAGAGCGCTGGAAGACCGACGAGGCCGCCATCAAAAAGGCGCTCGACGCGCACGGCGCCAAATACATCTCGGCTGACGCGCAGGCCTCGCCGACCAAGCAGCTGACCGACGTCGAGAGCCTCATCTCGAAGGGCGCCAACGTGCTCATCATCCTCGCCATGGACTCGGAAGCGATCCTTCCGGCGGTCAAGAAGGCGGCGGACGAAGGCATTCCTGTGATCGCCTATGACCGCCTGATCGAGAGCCCGAACGTGCTCTACGTCACCTTCGACAATGTCGGCGTCGGCCGCATGATGGCGAAATCCATTTTGGCCGCCAAGCCCGCGGGCAATTACGCCTTCATCAAGGGCGACAAGGGCGATCCGAACGCCGACTTCCTGTTCTCAGGCATCAAGGAAGTGCTCGAGCCCGCGATGAAGGCGGGCAAGATCAAGAACGTCGGCGAATCCTATACCGACGGCTGGAAGCCGGACAACGCGCAAAAGAACATGGAGCAGATCCTCACCAAGAACAACAACAAGGTCGACGCGGTGGTGGCCGAGAATGACGGCATGGCCGGCGGCGTCGTCGCGGCCCTTGGCGCGCAGGGCATGGCGGGCTCCGTGCCGGTCTCTGGTCAGGATGGCGACCACGCGGCGATCAATCGCATTGCGCTCGGCACGCAGACTGTTTCGATCTGGAAGGACGCGCGCGACCTCGGCAAGACCGCCGGCGAAGCGGCTGTCGCGCTCGGCGCCGGCAAGAAGATGACCGCCATTCCCGATGTGCATCCCTTCACCGGCGGCGCCAAAGGCGTCAAGGTCAACGGCGTTCTGCTGACGCCGCTCCCGGTCACCAAGGACAACCTCAACGTGATCGTCGACAAGGGCTGGATCACCAAGGCGGAAGTCTGCGCCGGCGTGAAGCCCGGGACGGTGAAGTTCTGCAGCTAAGTTGACGCTGCCGCCACGCAGTGAAACAAAAGTAGCCGCGCCGTCCTCGAGGGCGGCGCGGCTTTCTGTTGCAATGCCGCGCCCTGACGCCAAGGGCGCGGGGCGATCAGATCGGGAGGAGCCATGACCTCTGCGGCGCCGAGCGCGACCAGCGTCGCTCCAAATGAGCCGGCCATTCGACGGTTGCTCCGAGCGACCGAGGTCGACACCCGCATGATCGGCATGATCGGCGCGCTGGCGCTGATCTGGATCGGCTTCAACATTATCACCTGGGCTCAAAACGGCGAGGGCCTGTTCCTGTCGCCGCGCAACTTATGGAATTTGACCGTCCAGACGTCGTCGATCGCCGTCATGGCGACCGGCATGGTGCTCGTCATCGTCATGCGCCACATCGACCTCTCGGTCGGGTCGATCATTGGCTTCGTCTCAACGATCATCGGCGTGGCGCAGGTCCATATCCTGCCGGCCTATCTCGGCCTCGACAATCCGGCGATCTGGATCATCGCGGTCATTCTTGCTTTGGCGATCGGCGCGGCGATCGGCGCCTTTCAAGGCTCGCTGGTCGCCTACATTGGCATTCCCTCCTTCATCGTGACCCTCGGCGGCCAATTGTTCTGGCGCGGCGCGGCGTGGTGGGTGACGGCGGGCCAGACGATCGCGCCGCTCGACGACCGCTTCGCGCTCATGGGCGGCGGCCCGCATGGTTCGATCGGAGCGACCGCGAGCTGGATACTCGCGGCGATCTGCTGCGCGGGCATCGTGTTCGGCCTCTATTCCGGGCGTCAGCGGCGGGCGCGCTTCCGGTTTCCGCAGCGGCCGATGTGGGCCGAATATGTGATCGCGTTCGTCGGCTGCTTCGTCGTCCTTGGCGCAACCGCGATCGTCAACGCCTATCCCTGGCCTGAACGGGTTGCGGCCGCCTATGCGGAAGCCAACAACATTCCGGTGCCGGAGGGCGGACTGGTGATCGCCACCGGCTACGCCATTCCGGTGCTGATCGCGCTAGTCACCGGGCTCGTCATGACCTTCCTCGCGAGGCGGACCCAGTTCGGCCGCTATGTCTACGCCACCGGCGGCAACCCGGAAGCCGCCGAACTCGCGGGCGTCAACACCAAGAAGATCACGATTCTCGTGTTTGCGCTGATGGGCGCGCTGGCGGGGATCGCCGCCTGCATCGACTCGGCGCGGCTCGACTCGGCGACCAACGTGCTCGGCCAGTTCGACGAGCTCTATGTGATCGCCGCCGCTGTCATCGGCGGCACCTCGCTCGCTGGCGGCGTGGGCACGATCTATGGCGCGCTCATCGGCGCCCTGGTCATCCAGTCGCTGCAATCGGGCATGGTGCTGCTCGGGCTCGACTCGGCCTTCCAGCAGATGGTGGTCGGCGTGGTGCTCGTTGGCGCGGTTGGCCTCGACACGTTCTACCGCCGCCGAACCGCCAAGGGCTGAGCCATGGACGCCAACGCCCAAACCCCGCTGGTCGAGATGAAGGACGTCTCGATCGCCTTCGGCGGCGTCAAGGCCGTCGATCACGCCTATATCGATTTGTACCCGGGCGAAGTGGTCGGTCTGCTCGGCCACAATGGCGCGGGCAAATCGTGCCTGATCAAGATCCTGTCCGGCGCCTACAAGCGCGACAGCGGGCAGATCTTCATCAACGGGCAGGAAGCCAAGATCGACAACCCTCGCGACGCCAAGTCCTATGGCATCGAAACCGTCTATCAGGCGCTGGCGCTCGCCGACAACGTCGACGCCGCGTCGAACCTCTATCTCGGCCGCGAACTGCTCACCCGCTGGGGCACGCTCGACGACGCTTCTATGGAAGCGGAAGCGCGCAAGGTGATGGGACGGCTCAATCCGAACTTCCGCCGCTTCAAGGAGCCGGTGGCCGCGCTCTCCGGCGGCCAGCGCCAGTCGGTCGCCATCGCACGCGCCATCCATTTCGACGCCAAGGTGCTCATCATGGATGAGCCGACCGCGGCCTTGGGGCCGGCCGAGACCGCGCAGGTCGGCGAGCTCGTCAAGCAGCTCAAGGCGCAAGGCCTCGGCATCTTCCTCATCAGCCACGACATCCACGACGTCTTCGACCTCGCCGACCGGGTGACGGTGATGAAGAACGGTCAGGTCGTCGGCACCGGCCGCGTCGAGGACATGACCAAGGATGAAGTGCTCGGCATGATCATCCTCGGCAAGTGCCCGCCCGGCGCTGTTCCAGGGCCAGGCGCGATGGCGAACTGAGAGTTAGCTTTCATTTCTCTTGAGACCAAGAGCGCGGCAACCCGAAACTGAGCGCTTTTGGACCCGCTGCGAGTTCCACGACCGGCTACTCTGACGACGCGAGAAAGCCTTGATTGCCGGGCCGCGCTCAGCATAACGTTTTACTTAAGCGGCGCCTATGAACATGACTATAGAGATCGCGGGACGCACAGCCCGGGAGTGGCGACGACGCATAAGCGTTTTCATTCAACAGGTTGCTGACGATTCTATTTTGCGCGGTCGGGGTCGATGAAAGGAACTATCTTCATCAGTTATAGGCGCGACGACACGGGGGCTGAGGCCGGTCGCCTAAACGACAAGCTGGAAGCCGTGTTCTCTCGCAAAATCATTTTCTATGATGTCGACAGCATCTCGCCAGGACGGGACTTTCCCAAAGACCTAGCTGACGGCGTCGCTCAATGCGATGTTTTCCTCGCCATAATTGGCGTCCGCTGGGCCGATGCAATCGATAGCGCCGGAGGCAGGCGGCTCGACGATCCAAACGATTTTGTACGCATCGAGATGGAATTGGCTCTGCGGCTTGGCAAGCAAATCATCCCGGTGTTGGTCGATGACGCGAAGATGCCGCGCCCCGAAACGTTACCGGAGAGCTTGAGGCCCGTCACCCAGCGAAACGCGGTGAGGCTTAGACACGAACGTTTTCACGCTGACATGCAAGGCTTAGTCCTCGCAATCGGCAAGATGCTGGGGAATGCGCCCCGCAGGCCGGTTGCGCTCACATACGTTACGATCGGAGCGCTCGCTCTCGCCCTAGGAGCACTCGGATTTGGCCTTTACGTGTCGTCGTTGAACAAACCCCCGCCGGCGACCCTGGTGCCTGCGAGTTCCCCGCCCGTTCCGAAGCCCCATGATCCTCCGGACACAATAGAAACTTTGAACTCCGAGACCCGGGGGCCTGTGAGTTCCACGCCGATTGCACCGAAGATCTCTGGATTGTCGGATACAATGGTAACGGGGAACTCCGACCAACCCAGCCGACCCGCGCTCCCGGCCAACAACCCCAGCACACTCATTGCCGCGGCCGACAACCCAGGCCCGCTTGTGGGTGCGCCGACAGCAGAAATGATTGCAGATCCCTCCTTAGCTCATATCCCATCGGTTCAGACAGGGGACGGATCGATGATCGGAGTGCACAGGATTGGCTTATACAATTGCATAGACACAGGTTCGCATATTGCGTGCTATTTGACCTACACTCGCTTGGGCAATTACGGACCCAAAAATCCTGTGATCGAAAACCTATTCAATCAGAAGACTGTATCCCTCGTAGACAACCGTCATATTGAGCATCAGCTTCAGAGCGCAGCTTGGATTAACGGTAGAGGCGATAGAGTGCAGACAATGAATATTGCCGAAAAGGATCCTGTGTGGTTTGTACTAGAATTCGACGGTCAGGCTGATGGGGCGACCGCCGCAAGGATCCCCTTCAAAGCCTTTACTGGCGGAGAGCTGCAAGGGCGGATCATCAGAGAGGGTGGATCCCGGTAGCGTGTCACGCCGGATGGGATAGGACTCCGGACTGCGACCCGTTTTCTTGGCTCTATCGACCTTGTGCTCAAAGGCTGCCGGGACCATCCTCTCAGCCGCGGTCATGACCGACATGCCGCCCATGGTGAAATGGACAGCGGCCGTCATCGCCGCTCACCTGAGACGAGACGCGATCGCCGATAGGGAAACACCTCTACGCCAAGCGCCAGACTGTCACCGGCTCCGCGTAGCCGCGGACCGCAACTGGCCCGAGCGGCAAAGCTTCGCCGACAGCGTCCCGCGCCGCCTCACGCACCGCGTCGGAGACGATGAGTTGCGAACCCACGTCTTTGTTGAGGCTCTCGAGGCGCGAGGCCAGGTTCACCGTGTCTCCGATGACCGTATATTCCTTGCGGCGTTGCGAGCCGACGGTTCCCGCCACCGCCTGACCGATATGGATGCCGATGCCGAGGCGGATCGGCCAAGGGTTGCCGATGTTGGTCGCCTCGACGCTCGTCAACATCTCACGGGCGGCGGCGACCGCGTTCGACGCCTCGAGAGGATCCTCGATCGGCGCGCCGAAAATGGCGAGCAGACCGTCTCCGAGGAACTTGTTCACAATGCCGTTGTGCCGGTCGACGATTTCGACCAGAATCTCAAAAATCTCGTCGAGGCGCTCGACAACTTCCGCCGGCGTCCGGGTGCGCGCCGCTGTGGTGAAGCTGCGGATGTCGACGAACATCACGCAAACGCGCCGCATCTCGCTGAGGTCGGCCGCGCCGATCGCGAGCAGCCGCTCGACCACGCGCGGCGACACGTGCTGGCCGAAGAGGTTGGTCACTTCGTCGCGAGCCGACGCCGCCGCGAGCGCACGGCGAAAATGGCTCTTGATCGTTGCGCCGGCATAGCCAGCCAAGAAACCCGCTGCGAGAAGGACGGCGCTGCGCGTCGCATGATAACCGATGCTGAGGTCCGGGTCCTCGGTTTCCCAGCCGAGATGCAGCGTGACGAAAGCGAGCACGAAGAGCTCGACCGAGGCGACGGCGCCCGTGAACGCCGAGAGAGCAAAATCGAGCCTCAGGGTCGAGAGAATGATGAAGAGAAAATAGAGGAGCGCCGGCCACGTCCCGAAAATAATGGCGGCCGAGGACAGATATCCGGCGAGAAGATAAAGCAGCACGGTCGGAAAGCTCGTTTCGACCAGCGCGTTCGTATAGCGGCCTAGAACGGGGAAGTTTCGGCCTCGGCGAAGAAAGGTCGTGACCAGGCCGGCGGCAAACAGTTCGTAGGCTATGAAGGCCGAGAACGCCGCCAACGCCGCGCGCTCGGGAACTCGGTCGTGATAAATCGAGCGGACGAAGCTGGGGGCGAACGTCGCCGTAAGGAGGATCAGGACGAGGATGAGACCTTGCATGGCCGCCAGGATGAGCATGCGCCGGCGCTCGCTCAGCAGAATCTCGCGGTTCAAGAGGCGCTGAAAGGCCGTGTCGTCGGGGTCGGAGGGATCGTCCATCTCGATCCTTTCAGGGCGCGCGTTGCGGGGTGGTTCGGCGCCCGATGCAGTCTACCGGTCTCTGAGCGCGCATTGGCTGCATTTTCTTTGGGGTTGGTCCTAGAATGCACATGCCATATCCAGCGCTCGCGCTGATTTGATATAGGCTCGGCCTCGCATGTCGGACCTGGCGCTCTCGGTTGCTCTTGGCATCGCCCTCGCGGCGGCGAGCGGCTTTCGCGTCTTCCTGCCGATGCTGATCGCCAGCGGCGCCGCCTATACCGGACATCTCCATCTGGACGACGGCTTCGCCTGGCTCGGCTCGCCATCGGCTCTGATCATGCTCAGCGTGGCGACCCTGGTCGAAGTCGCCGCCTATTACATTCCGGTCGTCGATAACCTGCTTGATGTCGTGTCGGCGCCCGCCGCCTTCATAGCCGGGACCATCCTGTCAGCCGCCGTGATGACCGACATGCCGCCCATGGTGAAATGGACGGCGGCGGTGATTGCGGGGGGCGGCGTCGCCGGATTGACGCGCGGATTGACCGGGCTTCTGAGAGCGCACTCGACTGTTCTGACGGGCGGGCTCGGCAACTTCGTCATCTCCACGGCGGAACTTGGCGGCGCCGCTTTCATATCGTTTCTGGCGCTTGCCGCGCCTCTTGTTGCGATCGCGCTGGTCGCGCTGCTCCTGTACATGGCGATCCGATTGCTCCGCCGGCTGCTTCGAGCCGCCAAACCCTCGGACGGGCGGACGTAGAGGATTTCGGCGCTTGCCGAGCTTTCCCTTTGCTTCCGCGCAGGCGCCGAATAATCATTGCCAAAATCGGAAATGAATGCTATATTTTTTATCAGTCGAATGCAATGAGTCTTCGCCATGCCTCCCTACCGAGACGAAGGACGGAAACAACGTCATATCTTTGTGAGACAGTCTGAACGGGAAGGCTGGCGGATTTTTTTAATTTAAATCGGCCGTAACCCATTGAAAAGTCCCGATTTCGAAAAAATAAACGTAAGTAAAAGAAAGCAATTTTATTTTCGTTTATTTGCGCTTATTTGCGTTTACTAGCGTTTATTTGAAGCGCTCAGCGGACCGCTGATGCCGGATGCCTTTCCACGTCAAGTTGACATTGAGGCTTTCCTTCGTCGCTACCCGATTGCCATGCTCCGTGCGTTGATGACCGCTTGAGCCCATTCCTCTGGGCGCTCCTGCGGCAGGTTATGGCCGGCGCCTTCGAACACGCGATGCTCATGCGGGCCAGTGAACTTCTTCGCGTGATGGGCCGTGGCCGGGAATAACGCCATCCGCGTCGCCGTCGATGGTGACCGACGGAACGCCGATGGGCGGCTGCGTCGCGAGCCGCTTTTCGATCTCATCATAGCGCGGATCGCCAGGCGCGAGCCCGTAGCGATGGCGATAGGAATGGATGACGATGTCGACAAAGTCGGGGTTGTCGAACGATGGCGCGGTGCGATCGAAGGTCGCGTCGTCAAACGCCCATTTTGGCGACCACATGCGCCACAGGAGGCGCGCGATCTCCCTCCGGTTCTTGGTCAGGCCACGCCGGCCCCGCTCGCTATGGAAGTAATATTGGTACCAGAGCGCCGCCTCCTCAGACGGGCTGGCCGGCTCCATTGCGCGCGCGATGTTCTGGATGTTGTAGGAATTGCCGGACACCAGCGCGACGACGCGGCTCGGCGACAACGCAGCGACGATGCAGGCTGCGCGCCCGCCCCAATCGTAGCCGCCGAGCACCGCCCGCTCGATCTTGAGCGCGTCCATGAAATCGAGAAGGTCGACGCCGAGCGCCGCCTGCTCGCCCGAACGCGGCGTCTCGGCTTTGAGAAACCGGGTCGGCCCATAGCCGCGCAGGTAAGGAACGAGGACTCGCGCCCCGGCCTCAGCAAGGATCGGCGCGGCCTGATCATAGGCGTGCGTGTCGTACGGAAAACCGTGGCCCATGATGCACGGCCAGCCGGAGGCGGGTCCATATTCGAGGTAGGCGATGGAAAGGAGGCCGGTCTCGATGGTCTTGACGGCTGCCGACACGTCTCGCCTTCCCTCCGGCCGGCGAGGCCGTGATAATGTGGCTCGTCGATCGTACATACGGCAAAAGAGCGGGAAACAACATGGGACCTAAAGATGACGCCATCGTCGACATTCCCAAGGAGCGCCTGAGTTTTTTTGGCGGCGCAGGCAAAATGCTCCTGCCTAGTCCTACGACCGTGGCGGCGCTGATCGAGAAAATGCCAGAGGGCAAACTCATCACCACGAGTCTAATTTGCGAGAAACTTGCACAGCAGTTTAACGTTCGCGGGACATGCCCGGTTACAACCCAAAAAGCCCTTCAGGCCATCGCCCATGATCCCGACAACAAAGTCGCCTATTGGCGAGTCGTGAAAGCGAATGGAGGACTCATCAACCGGTTTCCCGGCGGCGCGGAAGGTCAGGCGGAACGCCTGCGAAAAGAGGGCTTCACCCTCGATAGGAAGGGGAAGACGCCAAAGGTGACGAATTTCCGGGAAAGCATCGTTCCGTTGTGAGTGGTCTTGACGTCGGCATCGCCGGTAGGCTAGATACCAGATCGAGTTGTTTGCGAGGCTATCGCGTGGCGAAGCTTATTGTATCTTTAGCGCTAGAAAGCGGGCAGACATAGGGTCTGCATCCCGTTCGCTAGCGCTTACCCGAAGGCCCCTTGAGGGCCTTTTTTGTTGCCTCGAGTTGTCGTCGACGAGAAAAGGCGGAGAGTTCTGATTATGGCCAAGCACATGACCGGCGCGGAGATGGTCGTCGAGGCGCTGAAGGATCAGGGCGTCGAGATGGTCTTCGGCTATCCGGGCGGGGCGGTGCTCCCGATCTACGACGCCATTTTCCATCAAAATCAGCTTCGCCACATTCTCGTTCGCCACGAGCAGGGCGCGGGCCATGCGGCGGAAGGTTATGCGCGCTCGACCGGCAAGGTCGGCGTTCTGCTCGTCACCTCCGGCCCTGGCGCGACCAACGCCATCACGGCGCTCACCGACGCGCTTATGGACTCCATTCCGCTAGTGTGCATCACCGGCCAGGTGCCGACCCATCTGATCGGCTCCGACGCCTTTCAGGAATGCGACACGACCGGCATCACGCGCAGCTGCACCAAGCACAATTATCTTGTGCGCCGCGTCGAGGATCTGCCGCGCATCCTGCATGAGGCCTTCTACATTGCTTCGCACGGGCGGCCGGGTCCGGTGGTCGTTGACATTCCGAAGGACGTGCAATTCGCCACGGGCGCCTACACGTTTCAGAAAAACGTCCCGCACAAGACCTACCAGCCGCAGCTCAAAGGTGATCTCGAGCGCATTCGGCGCGCGGTCGAGATGATGGCGGCGGCGAAGAAGCCGGTTTTCTACACCGGCGGCGGCGTCATCAATTCCGGCCCTCATGCCTCGACGCTCTTGCGCGAACTCGTGCGTGCGACGGGATTTCCGATCACGTCGACACTGATGGGGCTCGGCGCCTATCCGGCCTCCGACAAGCAATGGCTGGGCATGCTCGGCATGCACGGTTCGTTCGAGGCCAACAACGCCATGCATGATTGCGATCTGATGATCTGCGTCGGCGCGCGCTTCGACGATCGCATCACGGGGCGCCTCGACGCCTTCTCGCCCAAGTCCAAGAAAATTCACATCGATATCGACCCATCCTCGATCAGCAAGAACGTCAAGGTCGATCTCGGCATCGTCGGCGATTGCGCGCATGTGCTGGAGGATATGGTTAGGTTGTGGCGGGCGGGCCCGCATCAGGCGGAGGCCGGCGCGCTCGCCAAATGGTGGAGCGCGATCGACGGCTGGCGCGCGCGCAACTCGTTCGGCTTCCGCAATTCCGAGAAGATCATCAAGCCTCAGCACGCGGTGAAGAGGCTCTACGAGCTGACAAAGGGCCGCGACGTGTACATCACCACCGAGGTCGGCCAGCACCAGATGTGGGCCGCGCAGCATTTCGCTTTCGAAGAGCCGAACCGCTGGATGACCTCGGGCGGCCTCGGGACCATGGGCTACGGGCTGCCGGCTGCGATCGGCGCGCAGCTCGCGCATCCGAAGGCGCTGGTGGTCGACATCGCCGGCGAAGCCTCGATCCTCATGAACATGCAGGAAATGTCCACGGCGATTCAGTACCGCCTGCCGATCAAGGTTTTTATCCTGAACAACCAGTACATGGGCATGGTGCGCCAATGGCAGGAGCTCCTGCACGGCGGACGCTATTCGGAGAGCTATACGGAATCGCTGCCGGACTTCGTCAAGCTGGCC
>CAVWPU010000029.1:0-10899 GCA_963756955.1 uncultured Alphaproteobacteria bacterium | reverse complement strand
ACACGGTCGTGTAATGGTCGAAATTTCATGGAGCATTCGCTTTCGGTCGAGCTGCTGCGCCGGCCGGGGATCATGCCCTAGCTCCTGACGGCAGTCTGACGACTGACCATAGATAGCGACGTTTAGCACTCATTGCAAGAGAGTGCTAATATCCCCGCTTGCGTCCGTCATTGTCTTTCAATGGGGCCAGCCTTCATTCCCCTTGTCTTGCGGCCGGCAATCGCAAAGCGGCGGGCCGGTCAATGCGATCGGCCAGAACAACCATCAGCCTCACGCCAATCCATTGGACGATGGCGTCGCCGATACTTTCGGACGGGTCGGCGCGGCAAGCGGGCTGCCGATGTCCGCTCAGAGGTTCATCTGTGTCTGCACGATGAGCGCGACCAGCTTCTCGTCCTCGGTCGCAACGAGGGTCTGCCAAATCTGGGTCTTCTTACCGCGATGGACGAGCGTGGTGCGGCCGAGCACGGTCGAACCGGCCGGGGCGGGAGCGACGAAATTGGTCTTGCTTTCGACCGTCGTTGTGCCCCTGGCGTCAGGGGGCAGGCCGATGAAGGCGGCGGCCGCGCCCAGCGTGTCGGCGAAACTCATGATTGCCCCGCCGTGGGCGATCCCGCCGATCGTGCAGAGGTCCGGCCGGATCAGCATCCGCGCGGCAAGAGAATCGGCTTCCGCGCTGATGAACTCGATCCCCAGCAATCGGGCGAACGGCAGCGGATTGGCGTTGATGCGGTCGATCAGCGACATGGCCCCCCTCTCGCACCGACCGAGGCTGGCGGTTCGTTGCGTCTAGGCGTAGCATCGCGGCTAACGCGACGCCACAGTGGGGTTGGCATGCGCAAGGCTTGGATCTTTGCAGGGGCGGCGATCAGCGCCGCCTTGGCGCTCGCTCCAGTTGAGCGTGCGGGAGCGGCGGGCGCCGGGCCGTTCGACGGCGTATGGAGCGTCGAAGTTGATTGTCCGAGCGTCGGTGACGTCGAAGGCTATAACTGGCGCTTTCCGGCCGCAGTGTCCTCTGGCTTTATGAGCGGCCTCTATCGTTCGGCGACCAACTCGGCGATGGGACGTATAACTGGACATATCCGCCCCGATGGCGGAGCGCTTTTGACGATGGTCGGCAGGACCGGGCCCGAACAGTTCGCGATCGGCCACGAGCGGCCGGGAGCGCCGTTCCACTACACCGTCGACGCCCATTTCGACGGGCACAGCGGGTCCGGCAAGCGAAACGAACGGCGCGCCTGCGCGCTGACGTTCAACAAGACTTGAGGAGCGTCCGGCCGCTAAACGATTTATCGGTCACCGCGGGTGAACGCAGGCTCTGAGACGATCGGATAGGCGAAGGAGGAAAAGCCATGGTTCGCAGTCGAGTTCTTCTGAGCGCCGTCATTGCGGCGGTCGCTGTCGGTCTCGCCGGTTGTGATCAAACCGGGGTTTATTCGAGCTCGGGTTTTGTCGCGCCGATTTACGCCGGCGGCTATTACGGCGCGCCTTACTACGGCGGGGGCTATTACGGCGGCGGCTATTATGGCGGCGGCTATTACGGCGGCGGGGGCGTCTATCGGCGCACCAGCTATTATCGCGGCGGCTTCTATCGCGGCGGCTACCACGGCGGGGGATATCGCGGGGGCTACCGCAGCGGCTTCCATGGGGGCGGCTTCCATGGGGGCGGCGGATATCGCGGCGGCTTTGGCGGTCGGCGGCGCTGAGCCAATCGGGCGGTGGACCGAGGGCGCAGGCGTCGCCTGCGTCCGAGAGCGATCTGCTTTGGACGGAGGCGGTCCGAAGGAGAGGGCTCAGGCGGCAATCTCTTGCAGAAAAACAGAAATCAAGCTAAGCTCACGTCATGAACAATCCGTCCCTTCGCCATGCCGAATTGTCGTGCGGCCGGTTCAGCGGCTGTTTCGCGACGACCAAAGCGTAAGGAAAATCACGCTCCTGAGAATCTCGCGTAACCCATTGATAAGTCTCGATTCGGTCGAGAGAATCCAAGGAAATCCAAGGAAATCCAACCCCCAAAACCCGGGGTTTCGCAGCGAAACGGTTACGAGCCGAGAAAACCCAAACCGGGCGGCGAGCGGCGTCTCGGTCGCCGTCCAAATGCGCAGCGTATAGCCTGACCGGGGGCCTTGGGTTCGCCGACGCTGGGTCGCGACGGGCCCGCGACGCAGAGCCAGGCGGGCGCGAGGGACGATTCGTGTCTCGCTTGCGGTTTGCTTGGTGGGTCGCCCGGCCGGCGTCAGAGCCCTTCGAACAGCGCGGTCGACAGATAGCGTTCGGCGAATGACGGGATGATGATCACGATCGTCTTGCCCGCGTTTTCCGGACGGCGGCCAACGTCGATCGCCGCCGCGATAGCGGCTCCAGACGAGATGCCGACCGGAATCCCTTCGATGCGCGCGATCAGTCGCGCGGTGTCGAACGCGGTCTGGTTGCCGATAACGACAATCTCATCGATCACGGCGCGATCGAGGATCGGGGGGACGAAGCCGGCGCCGATCCCCTGAATTTTGTGAGGCCCGGGCGCCCCGCCGGAGAGGACCGCCGAATCCTCCGGTTCAACCGCGACCATCCGCACGCTCGGCTTGCGCTTCTTCAGGACCTCGCCCACCCCGGAGATGGTCCCGCCTGTGCCGACGCCGGCGACAACGATGTCGACCTCGCCGTTCGTGTCGTTCCAGATCTCCTCCGCCGTGGTCCGCCGGTGGACCTCCGGATTGGCGGGATTTTCGAACTGTTGCGGCATCACCGCGCCAGGCGTCGCTTCGATGATTTCGAGCGCTTTGGCGATCGCGCCCTTCATGCCCTGCGCGGCGGGCGTGAGAACCAACTCCGCCCCAAGCAAGGCCAGCATCTTGCGCCGCTCGACCGACATCGATTCGGGCATCACCAGGATCAGCCGATAACCGCGCGCCGCCGCCACGAAGGCAAGCGCAATGCCGGTATTGCCAGAGGTCGGCTCGACCAGAGTGCCGCGTCCGGGAGTGATCTTGCCCTGCGCCTCAAGCGCATCGATCATCGAAACGCCGATGCGGTCCTTGACGCTGGAGATGGGATTGAAGAACTCGAGCTTCGCCAGAAGACGGGCGACCACGCCCTTTTCCTTGGCGATTCGGTCAATGCTGACCAGGGGGGTATCGCCGATCGTATCGGTGATCGACGCATAAACCCTGCCGCGGCCTGGTGTTCGCCGCGCCGCTCCTGCATCCGCCATGGGCCGCACTCCAAAATGTCCACCGGACCGCGCCGCTGGGCGCGATCCGGCGATAACACTTTATGCGACACAAAACTATAGTACGCCGCAAATAGCAGTGTCAGATAGCGAAATCGCCGCTGACCTTCTCGTCGTCGAGCACATGCGCCTTCTCGGCGGTCTCGCACATCGATTCGATCGTGATCGCATCGAGATTGGCGAGGAAGGTTTCGCCCGCCCTGCGCACGGCCGGATCGATGACCCGCTCAAGCAGGACCGAGTTCGAGCCGAGATCTTCCGGATCGGCGGTGCTCAGCGACATCGCGGTGCGCACGATCTCGCCGACAGTGATGCGCCGGCGCTCGCGCGCCAACTCATAGCCGCCTCGCGGCCCGCGCACGCCCTTCAGGATCTTGGCGTGGACCAGGCCCTGGAGCAATGTCTCCAGGTGACGAGGGGGCAGTTTGTGACGCGCAGCCAAAGATTTGGCTGCAACCGGCGCCGAGCGCGAATGTAACGCGACATCGACAACGGCGGCGATAGCAAGAACGCTCCGTCGCGACAATAAGTTCATCTCATACCTCCTACTATGAGCGCCCAGTGGAACCGAATCCATTTGAGCCACGGACACTCGAAGTGAAACGATTGCTCGAAATGAGAGCTGCACGTTCCACAGAGCAAACGACGAGTTGCGCAATGCGCGCGCCCCGCCGAACGACAAAGGGCTTGTCCCCAAAATTGACGAGAATGACCCCAATTTCGCCGCGATAATCAGCGTCGATAGTCCCCGGACTGTTGAGGACCGTCACCCCATCCTTCAGAGCCAGCCCTGACCGGGGCCGGATCTGCGCTTCAAATCCCTTCGGTAACTCGATTGACATCCCGGTCGCGATCAACGCTCGCGCTCCAGGAGCCAGGACAACCTCTTCGCCCGCCGGAAGAGCCGCCACGAGATCCATTCCCGCGGCATCCTCACTCGCATACGCCGGCAATTGCAACCCCTCACCATGTGGTAATCTATGGTAACTAATCGTGATCATTGGCGCTTGGCCAATTCAACAGCCAAGCGACGAACAATACCGTTCGCGACCTCGGCTTTGGTCATCGGCGGCCAGGATTCGACGCCCAGCGCGTCGAGCACCTGGACCTGGTTGGTTTCGCCGCCAAACGTCGACGTGCCCTCCGCGACACTATTGGCGATGATGAGATCACAGCCCTTTCTTTGTAGTTTGGCTGCCGCATTCGCCGTAATATTTTCAGTTTCGGCAGCAAAGCCAATCACCACGGCTGGGCGTAGTGTGGTTTTCTTTGCGACTTCCGCAAGAATATCGGGGTTTTCAATAAGGCGAAGGGTCCGAACCTCTTTGCCGTCCTTTTTGATCTTTTGAGTGGCGATCTTCTCCGCCCGCCAATCGGCCACCGCCGCCGCAGCGATGAACGCGTCGGCGGGCAGGGCGGCTTCGACCGCGTCCCGCATCTCCCGCGCCGAGTTGACGTGAATAACGTCAGCGCCGGTCGGATCGGGTAGGCCCACCGGGCCGGTGACGAGCGTCACGCTTGCGCCAGCGCCGATGGCCGCTTGCGCAATTGCATGCCCCTGACGGCCGGAAGACCGGTTCCCGAGGAATCGGACGGGATCGATCGACTCGTGCGTGGGGCCCGACGTGACAATAATGCGCCGTCCGCCGAGCGGGCCCGAGGGAATCTGGGCCGAATCACTTGGCGGCGCTGCCGCGGCCAACGCCTGCGCAATCGCATCAAGGATCGCGGCGGGCTCGGCCATCCGACCGGGACCGTATTCGGCGCAGGCCATCGACCCCGAGTCGGGACCGACAAACAGTACGCCGTCTTCCTTGAGGCGTTCGAGGTTGCGGCGGGTCGCCGGGTGAAGCCACATCCTGACGTTCATCGCAGGGGCCGCGAGCACACGTTTGTCGGTCGCCAACAACAATGTGGTCGCCATATCGTCGGCTAGACCGCCGGCCATGCGAGCGAGAATGTTGGCGCTGGCGGGGGCGACGACGACAAGGTCGGCGGCGCGGGATAATTCGATATGGCCGATCCCCGCCTCGTCGGTCAGGCTGAAAAGGTCGTCCCGGACGGCCTGCCCGCTAAGGGTCGCCGCTGAAAGAGGGGAGATGAATTGTCGCGCAGCCGCTGTCATCACAACTTGAACCGTCGCGCCGCTGTCCTTGAGCCGTCGGATCAACTCAAGCGATTTGTAGGCCGCGATTCCCCCGCTAATGATCAGGAGAATACGGGCGCGCGATAGCGGTATGGCGGTCATGCGCGATCGCCTAACCGGGTTTGCCGACGCCTGCGTCAACCCTTGACGCGGGGCGATGGAGGAAGGCTGTGCGTAAAACGTCCATTTGCGTTTTCATCCGCTACCTGCCCCAGCCCAGACGTTCCGTGGCCGGTCTCCGAATGCCACCAACGATACCAGAGGATTGCCACGAGCGTTAACGAAATTACAACTAACATAATTGTGGTGTTGGCTTGATGGGTTGCACCGAGCAGTTAACCCGCGGCGCGGGAGCGGCCTCGAGGGGGCGCCGATTTCCTCTTAGCCGAAACTGCGGGGCGGAGAGCTTTGCAGAATTGGGACCGATTTGATTCTCTGGGTTTGACCTTAGAGGATGATTTGCCGATGTCGCGCCGTGACCTTTCCCAGCCTTCCTCCGTTGATGCTTTGGTGAGCGGGTACGGGAAAGTTGGGGGCTTTCTGGACCGGATCGAGCGGGGTTCGACTGGTCGGGGTTCGAGGTTTTGCTGTCGCCGAGCCATGGATCGGCGACCGGCGTGGCCTCGCTATCCGCCTTTGGCGATGTTCAAGATCCTGCTTCTGCAGCAATGGCGCACGCTCTCCGATCCCGCCGCCGAGGAGGCGGCGCGCGACCGGCTGTCGTTCCGCCGCTTTTGCGGCCTGCCGCTGGATGTGGAGACGCCGGACCACGCCTCGATCTGGCGCTTTCGCCAGACCATCGACAAGCTCAGCCTGTCGACGAAGCTCTTGGCTGAGGTCACCCCGGCAGCTCGACGCCCGCGGCTTCGTCATCAAGCGCGGCACGCTGGTCGATGCGACCATCATCGCAGGCTCCGTGCGGCGGCCTTACGAGGGCGGCGGCGTCAATCCGCGCGACGCCGCGGCGCGTTTCACGCGCAAGCGCGACAAGACCTATTTTGGCTACAAGGCGCATCTGGCGGTGGACGAGGAAAGCGGCCTCGTGCGGGAGGCCTTGATGACCCCGGCCAATGTGCACGACAGCCGTCTGGGCGAAGCGCTCATCCAGGGCGACGAGCGGGGCTATTTCGCCGAAAGGGCAGGGCCTATGACAGCCAGGCTTTGCGCCAGACGCTCGAACGGCGCGGCTTGGTCGACGGGATCGCCTAGAAGGTCAAGCACGCCCGCTATCCGCTCGAGCCCTGGCAGCAAGTCCACAACGCCTGGGCGGGAAGCGTGTGCTCAAGCGTTGAGCGCGCCTTCGCCACGATGAAGCGCTGGTACGGCATGAGCCGCGTCCGCTGCCGGGGGCTTGCGCGCAACGCCTGCCACCTGCCGTTCATCGCCATGGCGATGAACATGAAGCGGGCGCTCGTGCTGCGAGAAGCTTGACCCATTCGCCGGAAAGAAGATCCCCAAGACCTCCGGAACCACGAAAGATCGAAGACCAAGACCGCCATACGCCCGCCCTTACGCCCGGAAAAACCCGTGATCCAAACCTCACCCGATCGCCGCCCGACCACGCTCGCTCTTCTGCAAAGCTCTCTGCTATGGCGCGGCTTGGTCGACGGGATCGCCTGAAAGGTCAAGCACGCCGGCTATCCGCTCGAGCCCTGGCAAAAGCTCCACAACGCCTGGGCGGGAAGCGTGCGCTCAGCGGTCGAGCGCGCCTTCGCCACGATGAAGCCTGGGTCACGGCATGGGCCGCGTCCGCTGCCTCGAGCTTTGCCGCAAAGCCTGTCCTCTGGCAGTTCATCGCGATGGCGATGAACATGAAGCGGGCGCTCGTGCTGCGAGAAGATTGACCCCGTTCGCCCGAAAGAAGACCCCCAAGACCTCCGGAACCAGGAAAGATCGAAGACCAGGACCGCCATACGTCCCCCGCACGTCCCGCAAAACCCGTGATCCAAACCTCAATCCATCGCCGTCCGACCACGCTCGCTCTTCTGCAAAGCTCTCCGCTGTGGCGCTGAAACGTCGCGGCCTGGCTTGTCCCGCAATCCAAGTGTTTCCGGGGGTTGAAACCTGGAGAAAGGTCGGACGGGAAAGCCTAACAAGGTCACAAACTCATAAATAGGATTCCGTTTTGGGGCGAGGCATGATTCATATGTGGACGCCCCCTTTGGCAAGGGGTTTTGTCGGAATGTGTGATCGGTTGCTTTCATATGTCCGGCCTACTTGTGCGGCATAGATTGCTGCCGCTGGCCCTGATGGAAATCCGCCGATGAGGTCCCTGATCAAGCTGGCGCGCTGCTGAAGCGCATTGAATTAGACGGGTTGGCCTCACCATTGGCTCGATCGTTACACATCATCGACTGCCGTTACCAATTCGGTATTTGCCGCCGTCAGGCCGCCAGTTGGTAGGGCCGGTAGGTTTCCTTTCGCGTCAGGACGACCCACCCGATACGCGCCAGTTTGTCGGCGAGCGCGACCGAGACGACCCTGAACGGCTTCTTCACCAAGAGCTTTCTGATCCAGTTGGCCATGGGGGTTGGCTTGTCTTTCGTGTGGCGGATGACCGCTGTGGCGTCGACAACGAGCAGCCGGCGTAGGTATCGGTCTCCTTGCTTGGAGATGCCCCCGAGTTGCGTCTTGCCTCCGGTGGAATGCTGTTGCGGCGTTAGGCCGAGCCAGGCGGCAAATTGTCTGCCCGACCGGAACTGGTCCGGATCGGTGACGGTGGCGGCTATGGCTGTTGCTGTGACGATGCCGAGGCCGGGGATCGCCGTGAGCCTTTGACTGACCTCATTTTCGGCATGCCACGCGAGGAGCTTGCGATCGAGCGCCGTGATCTCCTCGGAAAGCGTCATGATCTGCCGGACCAGGGCTTCCAGCGTGGTGCGCGCGTAGGATGGCAAGCCATTCTCGTCCGACAGCGCTTGCTGAGCCAGCTTCGCCAGATTGCCAATCCCGGGATTGGCGACGAGACCGAGCTCCGCCAGATGCGCTCGCAAAGCATTGGCCAGCATGGTGCGCTGGCGAACGAGCAGCGACCTGGCGCGATGAGCCATGAGAAGGCTCTGCTGCTCGACAGTCTTTACCGGCACGAACCGCATCGCCGGGCGCTGCACCGCTTCGCAAATCGCCTGCGCGTTTAACGCATCGCTCTTGCCGCGCTTGACGTAGGCCTTCACGTAGGAGGGCGGAATGAGGCGGACCTCGTGCCCCATCGCGGCGAGCGTGCGAGCCCAGTAATGGGCCGTTCCGCGCGCCTCCATCGCGATCAGGCACCGCGGCAGCTTTGAAAAGAAAGGCGCCATCTGCTTGCGATGCAGGCGCTTCGTCAGCGCCGTCGCGCCCGTCTCATCGACGCCATGAGCCTGAAACACGCTTTTCGCCAGATCCAGTCCAATCGTCACGATCGTCATTGTAAACGCTCCCCATCCGCTTCGGGCCGATCGGCATCATAGCCGCCGGCCGGTGCGGGGGCGTCCACATCATCAAGCTCCCTGAGGGGAGCGAATATGACGCCGCGCCGGTACGAGCTATCTGATTTCGAGCGGTCGATCATCGAGCCGCTGTTGCCGAACAAGCCGCGGGGTGTGGCGCGCTCGGACGATCGCAAGGTGCTCAACGGCATTCTGGCGGCTGCGCACCGGGATCGCCCTGGGCCGGTGGCGACCCGCTACGAAAAACACGACGCCAACTCCCTCGCCCTCGTCAAGCTCGTCGCCATCCGAATATGGCTCAGGTTTATGAGTCGGTGACCTAGGCTAGCTGTTTCGTCGCGGACTTTGATGGCGCATTCTTGTCGAGTGATTCGAAGGATGCGCTATGGGCCAGATTCTACATGGGAGCGCCACAACGACCGAGGCGGTCCGTCGAGCGATACAACATAGTCATGTCTGGACGGCGCTCGCAGATCAAGGGTTGTTTGCCGTGATGCGAGGTTCGCGGGTGCGGTCATGTCTTCGGCCTTTTGGCGCGGGGCGTCGCCCGCTGGCCCTGATGGTTTCCGCTGGTTCGTTTGCCTGATCAAGAGAACGAGCTTGACGCTCCGACTATGCTGCAGGTTTCACGAACCGATCCTCGCGCGTTCGCGTCACAACGTAGTCACCCTCGATTTTTTGATCGCTCGATAGACCCGTAAACGCCGGGCTATCAGGCCACGGCATCCCCGTAGATGGAGCCATCGCGCATAATGGCGAAGGCGATCCTTGCGAGCTTGTTCGCGATGGCTACCGCGACAAGCTTAAATGGTTTGGTTTCCATGAGCTTCCCCGCCCACCCTCTAAGCCCATCCTGATGGGCCTTTCGGTGGAAGAGGACGGCATGGGCGCCGACGACCAACAGCTTTCGGAGATATCGGTTTCCCATTTTTGACACGCGTCCGAGGCGCTCTTTGCCCCCAGAGGAGTTCTGTCTCGGCGCCAATCCAAGGAACGCTGCGAACTCTCGTGGGCCCGAGAAGCCCCCGACATCCTGGACACTCGCTGCAATCGCAGAGGCCGTTATAGGGCCGATCCCCGGAACGCTCATCAGACGTCGAGCGTCCGCGTCGGCCTTCACCAGTTCGATGATGGCGCGGTCGCTCACGGCGATCTCGTCGTTGAGCGCCTGCAGCTCACGGATGATCGGCGCAAGCGCGTCCCGCACACAAAGCGGGATGGAGCTATCACCCTCCAAAATTGCTGCTGCCAACGCGTAGGCTCCATTCCGCCCCTGGGCGGCGATAATGCCGACCTCCGCCAGATGGCCGCGCAACGCGTTGACCAGCTGGGTGCGTTGAGACACCAGAAGCTCGCGCACCTTGTGGTGCATCAGAATAGCTTGATTGCCGATCGAGCGTATCGGCACAAACCGCATCGAAGGTCGAGTGACCGCTTCGCAAATCGCCGCCGCGTCAGCCGCATCATTCTTCTGCCGGCGAACGTAGGCCTTGACATAGTTGGGCGGCATCAGCCGAGCATCGTGCCCGAGTTTGACCAACTCGCGGGCCCAGTGGTGAGCCGAACCGCAAGCCTCCAAGCCTATGACACAGGGCGGCAGAGCTCCAAAGAAAGACAATACGTCCTTGCGTCGCAAGGCGGTGGCGATCACGACCCTCCCATCCGCGTCCACCGCGTGGATCTGGAAGACGTGTTTCGCCAGATCAAGACCGACCGTCGTTACCAAGTTCAAGTCAACCTTAGCCTTGCCCATTTGCAGCGCTCCTCAGATATTCGACAGCGCCATCCTGCCACGCCTCTTTCATGGGAGGATCGTTGCGAGCGCCGTCCACACCATCAAGAGAGCCTGAGGGGTCTCGCCACGCTACGGGATCAACCAGGAGACCGTCGCCAAGTGGAAGAGGCGGAGTTCGGTTTCCGACCTGCCGACAGGGCCGAAGGACGCCAGATCGACGGTGATGTCGTGACGAAGAGGCAGTATCGTCGCCTTCCGAAGGCAGACGCCTGCCGCTCGACGACTGCCTGTACGCTCTTCAGCCCACCATCCCGCCGCCTGACCCGCTCGTCGTTGCATCGCTGCTTGCAGCGCCATGGAG
>CAVWPU010000028.1:0-27497 GCA_963756955.1 uncultured Alphaproteobacteria bacterium | reverse complement strand
GGGAACCGCCAGCGCCTGTCGTTCTAATCCACGTGCTCACCGAGGAAGGCATAACCGGGAGCGCCTACGTCTTTGCCTGGACACGCCTCGCGATGGCGCCGCTTGCGCCGTTTGATCGAAGAACTCGGGAAAGAGTTCGCATGGCCGGCAAGTCGGTTGTCCCCTTCCACCGGATGCGCGAGTTCAACCGCCGCTTTCGGCTTCTGGGTTGGCAGGAGCTCGTTGGCATGGCGGTCGCGGGGGCTGGACATGGCGTTTTGTCACGCGCCCGCAAAAGCCGCCGGATGGCCGGTCGTGCGGCTGCTCGGCGGCGAGCCAAGACGCATGATGGCCTATGACAGCTACGGCGTGGTCGATCTGAAGACCGACGCCTCAGTGCTCGCGCGATCTGTCGAGTTCGGCTTTCGCGGCATCAAGATCAAGCTTGGCGACGGCGACGTTGAAAAGGAATGTCGCGACCGTCGCTGGGGTGCGGAAGCTCATCAGGCCAAGGTGGCGCTGATGGTCGACTACAACGAGTCGTTGAAAATCCCTGCACTGAAGCGTGCGACCGAATCGAGAAGAATCGCTGACTACGATCTTCACTGGGTCGAGGAGCCAGTCCCGGCGGAGGACCTGGAAGGCCATGCGCGCGTCCGCATGGAATGGCCGGGTCCGGACTTCGACTGGGCAACTCCATGCGGACGCGCGCATGGCCTTCCAGGTCCTCCGCCGGGACTGGCTCCTCGACCCAGTGAAGATCGTAGTCAGCAATTCTCTCAATTCGGTCGCACGCTTCAGTCGGGTTCAACGACTGATTGTAGTCGACCATCAGCGCCACCTTGGGCCCGATGAGCTTCCGCACCCCAGCGACGGTCGCGACGTCCTTTTCAACGTCGCCGTCGCCAAGCTTGATCTTGATGCCGCGAAAGCCGGACTCGACAGATCGCGCGAGCACTGAGGCGTCGGTCTTCAGATCGACCACGCCGTAGCTGTCATAGGCCATCATCGGTCTTGGCTCGCCGCCAAGCAGCCGCACGACCGGCCATCCGGCGGCTTTTCCCAGCGCGTCCCAAAACGCCATGTCCAGGCCCGCGACCGCCATGCCGACGAGACCCTGCCAACCCAGAAGCCGAAAGCGGCGGTTGAACTCGCGCATCCGGTCGAAGGGGACAACCGACTTGCCGGTCGACTCTTTCCCGAGTTCTTCGATCAAACGCGCAAGCGGCGCCATGGCGAGGGGCGTATAGGCGAAGACGTAGGCGCTCCCGGTTATGCCTTCCTCGGTGAGCACGTCGATTAGAACGAGCGGCGCCGACGGGATCGTGCCGACCGCGGTCCGGACTGGGCGTGCGATCGGCGCATCGACGGCGCGCGCTTTAACGGAACGGATTGTAAGAGACTTGCCGCCCATGGCCGATAACTCCAATTTGAAAAGCTCGATCCATCGCTGTCGATGGGCGAGTGGCCGAGATACGCGCCGTAGCTCTAGCCTGAGAACGCGCCGGTGATATCGCCCATCGTCGGCAGATCGGCGAAGGCGTCGAACCGCCCGTTCTCGGCAATGTCCTTCGCGGCGCGCATGAAGCCGCCCCAGGCGGCGCGAGCGAGCGCCCCGCCGACGCTGATCCGTTTGACGCCGAGATCTTCGAGCTGCGCGCTTGGTGAAGCCCGGCCAGCCGGCGAGCACATTGACCGGCAGCTTGCCCGCGACGCGCACGACTTCGGCCACTTCCTCCGGCGTCTTGACCAGCGGCGCGTAGAGAACGTCGGCGCCGGCTTCCGCATAAGCCGGAAGGCGGCGCAAAGCCTCGGCGAGGCCGCCGGCCTGGCGCAGGATCGCTTCGCTGCGCGCGGTCAAGAGCACCTTCTCGCCGCTGGCGCTGATCGCCGCGCGCGCCGCGCGCAGCCGGTCGACCGCTTCGCTCACACTGTAGAGCGGAGCGCCGGGGTTGCCGGTGTAGTCCTCGATCGAGAAGCCCGAGACGCCCGCGCCGATGCAAAGCCGCGCGCTCTCCTGCACGCCCTTCGGCGTCGCGGGCGAAGCCGGCCTCGAAATCGGCGTTGAGCGGCAAATCCGTCGCTTCGGCGAGGTCGCGAAGGTGGCTCAGCGTAGTAGGCGCGGTCGACCGCGCCATCGCCCTTGCCGGCGGCGAAGGCCATGCCGGCGCTAGTGCTGGCGAGCGCCGAGAAGCCGAGCGAGGCGAGATATTTGGCCGAGCCGATGTCGAACGGATTGGGAATGACAAAGCAGCCCGGAGCCGCATGCAGTTCGGCGAAGCGGGCGCGCTTTTCTGCGATCGTCGGCATCATCCACTCCCCTTCGGCATCAAGGCTCGAGAGCGCGACCTTTTGCCGGCCGTCGGAATCGAAATTATCCGGCGCGAGCCAGCGCTCGTACGCCGCTTTGCGTGCCGGCCACTCGCTGTCGAGCATCGCGAACCAGGCTGTGTCGCGGTTGCGGCCCTTGACGATCATGTGCTGGCGGAACATCCCCTCGAAGGTGAAGCCGAAGCGCTCCGCGGCGCGCCGCGACGGCGCGTTGAGGGCGTTGCACTTCCACTCGTAGCGGCGATAGCCAAGCGTCCTCGAAGACATAGCGCGCGAACAGATATTGCGCCTCGGTCGCGCCCGCGGTGCGCTGCATCGCGGGCGTGTATAGGATGTTGCCGACCTCGATGACGCGATTGGGCGGATCGATGCGCAGGAAGGTCTGATAGCCGACCGCTCGTCCCGAGGCATTGTCGATGACGGCGAAGAACAGCGGATCGGTGGAGCGCGCCTTGGCCTCGAGATTGGCGCGAAAGTCGTCGAGGCTCTTGTAGGGACCGTCGAACAGATAGGCCCACACCGCCTCTCGCGCCGCGTCGCCATTCGAGCCCTCGTAGAGCGCCTGGGCGTGCGCGTGCGGATCGAGGGGGACGAGCGTGATCCACCGCCCTTTGAGCGTGACCCGCTCCGGCCGCTTGGCCGGATGCGCGTCAACAAGGGGTCCGATGGGCAAGGTCGGCGGCGCTGACGTCATGCAAATCTCGGGATGCTCCGGACAATGGGCTCGACAATGAAACGCCGCGCGTTGCAGCTTCAGCGCAACTCAACATCAGTTCGCGCAAAATCCTCGCCTTTGAACAGCAGCGCTGCGCCGTGAGCTTTTGCGCAGGCGTAGGAGAGGCAATCACCGAAATTCAAGCTGCGCCGGGTGTCTACCCTTGCCATATCGCTCGAAGCATTCCACCGCCAGCCGACCGACAAGTTCGTCGATCGGAATCTCGTCAACCTCGGTTTGCGAAACGAAGTCGTCGAAGAGGTCCTGCGCGGCGCGCGGCGCAATGTCTAGCCGGGTCGTGAGAACCATGCAGACTTCAAGTCGCACCGCCGACGAAGTCAATCGACGGTCTGCGCGCTCAAGCAGACCAGCAAGCGCCGGCGCGTCACGCTCATCCAATATGAACGCGACGATCGCGGACGTGTCGACGAACACTTACTGGCCCCACATCGCATCGATTTCTTCCTTCGTCACTTCGCGTGGATTTGGCCCTGCCTCCGCGCGGGCGCGCGCCGCGAGCTCCGCGAGGCGCTCCGCCAACGGCCGCTTGTTGCGCTCCCGCTTCAGTTCGCTGCGCAGCGCATGGGCGATGGCCTCGGTCATATTGGTCTTGCGCAATTTGGCGAGTTCGCGTGCGAGCTCGCCAACCTCGGGATCGCGGATGCTGATGCCCATGACAGCCTCGTCTATACAATCTTATGGAAATGTATAGACGACAGCGAGCTGTCGTCAATGATTGTCCCGCGGGACCCCCATCGTCTGCGCCAGGCGCTGGTACTGAACCGCCGGCTTCAGCACCATGCCCTCGTCGAACTGCGCCACCATCTCGCGCTGGATCTGCTGCCACGGCGTCTGGCTCTTGGGATAGGGGAACCCGCCGTTTTGCGCGAGCGTGGCGCGGCGCTCGTTGAGCTCCTCGTCCGAGATCAGGATGTTGGCCGTGCCCTTCTTGAGATCGATGCGCACCCGGTCGCCGGTCTTGATCAGCGACAATCCCCCGCCCGCCGCCGCCTCAGGCGAAGCGTTGAGGATCGAGGGCGAGCCGGAGGTGCCCGACTGCCGGCCGTCGCCGACGCAGGGCAGCGCGTGCACGCCTTTCTTGAGGAGCGCCGCCGGCGGCTGCATGTTGACCACTTCCGCGCCGCCCGGATAGCCGATCGGCCCCGTGCCGCGAATGAAGAGAATGCTGTGCTCGTCGATCTTGAGCTTCGGATCGTCGATGCGGTGGTGATAGTCCTCGGGCCCTTCGAACACGATCGCCCGGCCCTCGAACGCGTCCGGGTCCTTCGGGTTGGACAGGAAGCGGGCGCGGAACTCCGCGTCGATCACGCTCGTCTTCATGATCGCGTCGTTGAACAGATTGCCGCTCAGGACGACGAAGCCGGCGTCCTCCTTCAACGGCTTGTCGATCGGCATGATGACGTCGGGATCGTCCGAATGGATCTTGGCGCAGTTTTCTCCGATCGTCTTGCCGTTGACGGTCAGCGCGTTCTCATGGATGAGCTTGTGCTTCATCAGTTCGTTGACGACGGCCGGAACGCCGCCGGCGCGGTGATATTCTTCGCCAAGATATTTGCCGGCAGGCTGCATGTTCACGAGCAGCGGCACCTTGTGCCCGATCGTCTCCCAGTCCTGGATCGAGAGCGGCACGCCGATGTGGCGGGCGATGGCGTTGATGTGGATCGGCGCGTTGGTCGAGCCGCCGATGGCGCTGTTGACGACGATCGTGTTCTCGAACGCCTCGCGCGTCAGGATGTCCGAGGGCTTCAGGTCCTCCCACACCATTTCGACGATCCGCTGGCCGGTCCGATAGGCGATCTGGCCCCGCTCGCGATGGGGCGCAGGAATCGCCGCGCAGCCGGGCAGGCTCATGCCGAGCGCCTCGGCGAGCGAGTTCATGGTCGAGGCCGTGCCCATCGTGTTGCAATGGCCGACCGAGGGCGCCGACGAGGTGACGATCTCCATGAATTCCTCGTAGTCGATCTTGCCTTCGGCGAGGTCGGCGCGCGCCTGCCAGACGACGGTGCCCGAGCCGCTGCGCTGGCCGTGATGCCAGCCGTTGAGCATCGGTCCGCCGGAGAGGACGATCGCGGGAATGTTGACCGTCGCCGCGGCCATGATGCAGGCCGGCGTCGTCTTGTCGCAGCCGGTCGTCAGCACGACGCCGTCGATGAAATAGCCCATCAGGATTTCGACGAGGCCGAGATAGGCGAGATTGCGGTCGAGCGCCGCGGTCGGCCGCTTGCCCGTCTCCTGAATCGGGTGCACCGGAAATTCGAACGCGAGCCCGCCGGCCGCCGTGATGCCGTCGCGCACGCGCTTGGCGAGTTCGAGGTGATGGCGATTGCAGGGCGAAAGATCGGAGCCGGTCTGCGCGATGCCGATGATCGGCTTGCCGGAGCGCAATTCGCCGGGCGTCAGGCCGAAATTGAGATAGCGCTCGAGATAAAGCGCGGTCATTCCCGGGTTGTCGGGATTGTCGAACCATTGCCGGGATCGCAACGCACGCTTGCCGTCGCTCTTGGAGCCGCCGTTGGATTTGGTCTTGGATTTGTCGGCCATCGCTCTCGTTTGCCTCCCTGGCGCATGTTCAGTTCGTCGCGCCGGCGCTGTCAGGCCATTATGAACCAGATCGCGGAGCGAATTCAATGTTTCGGTTGCGCAACCCTGCTCTGCGTCGTGGACGCGGCCGCGCGAGGGCGCCTCACATTCGCCAGCGGCGAAACGCCGAACAGCCAGAGATGCAGGCCGCCGATCAGCAGCGCATAGACGACCAAGCCGGCGACAATGGCGCCGGCCGTGGCGCCGAGTTCGGGCGTCGGATAAACGACGCCGTTCCGCTTGTCTCGGGCGTAGCAGGCGGCGAGATCGGCGACCGACCAGACGAGGAACGCGCCGAACAGCAGGAGATCCGCAGCCGTCCCGTTGGCGATGAGATGGCCTACGCTCCACAACACCACCGCCCAGAGCATCGGATGATGGACGACGACCGCAATGTGGCTTCGCTTGAAACCAGAGCTCGCGAGCAGAATCAGCGCGATCAGCATCAGAAGCATCGTGATGTGGCGGGCGCCTGTTGGCGGCGTCCAGAGCTGGGGCGCGTCATAGCGGGCTCGCGCGAATCCCCAGATGATCAAGACGAAACCGATCGCGGAAAGAGCCGAATAGACGCCCTTCCACGGACCCTCGCCAAACCGCGCGATCAGATTTTCGCGGCCGCTCTCGGAGACGATGCGGGTCGAGTGGAGACCGAGAAAGATGACAAGGCCGAGGACCAAAATCGTCATGGGGCAATCGCCTTGAGGCCAGAGTCGTTCGTTAAGCGCGAAGGTTAGGCGCCCAAACACGACGAAAGGCAAGACCGGCGCGCCCTTGCGCCTTCAGGGACTCGCGTCGCATGAAGGCGAACCGCCTCACGGAACGCCCGCGATGTCCTGGTCCGCCGCCCAATACGTCAAATTCGAACAGGAGCGCACCCGGCCGGTGCACGACCTCGTCGCGCGAATTCCGAACGCCGAAGTTCTCAGCGCCGCCGACATCGGCTGCGGTCCCGGCAATTCGACCGAGGTCCTGCGCGACCGCTACCCGACCGCGCGCCTCGTCGGCCTCAATTCCTCGCCCGACATGATCCAGGCGGCGCGCAAGCGTCTTCCCGTTCATCGCTTTCGAGGTCGCCGACCTTCGCGCATGGCGCCCGAAAGCGCCGCTCGACGTGATCCTCGCCAATGCCGTGCTGCAATGGATTCCGGACCACGAGACGCTGTTCCCAGCGCTGATGGCGAAACTCGGTCCGGGCGGCGCGCTCGCGGTGCAAATGCCGGACAATCTCGACGAGCCGTCGCATCGGCTGATGGGCGAGGTCGCAGGCGACGGGCCCTGGGCGGCGAAGCTCAAAGACGCCGCCAGCGCGCGCGCCGAGCGGCACGGCGCCGATTGGTATTTCCGCTTGCTGCGCGCCCACGCGGGCCATGTCGACGTCTGGCGGACGACTTACTTTCATCCGCTCGCCGGCGCGCGAGCCATCGTCGAATGGCTGAAAGGAACCGGCCTTCGCCCGTTCCTCGATCCGCTCGAAGAGAGCGAGCGGGAAGCTTTCCTTGCGCGCTATGAGGAGGCGATCGCCAAAGCCTATCCGGCGGAGGCGGACGGGACCGTTCTTCTGCCGTTTCCCCGGCTGTTCATCGTCGCCGCGCGCTGACAGCCGGCCTATTTGCCGTTTGCGCCTGTTGGTTATAGCTTCGAAGGTGTTGCCGGAAAGGGGGCCAACGGAAAAGGGAGGCAACGCATGCCAAAATATTTGTTGAAGCGCATTACACCGCCGAAGGCGCCAAGGGCGTCGCCAAGGAAGGCGGCACCGGCCGCCGGGACGCGGTCGCCAAGGCAGCTCGAGAGCGTCGGCGGCAAGCTGGAATGTTATATTTCGCCTTCGGCGGCGTCGATTGCTTTCGTCATCGTTGACCTGCCGGACAACGTCACGCGGCGGCCGCTGTCGCTCGCGGTCAATCAAGGCAGCACCGTCGTCGGCCAAAACGATCGTCCTGTTGACGCCCGAAGAAATGGACAAGGCCGCCAAAAAGAAGCCATCGCCTTTTCGCGCTCCGGGACAATGAAAGTTACCGTGACCTGAGCGCGCTTCCAACGCGGCGGCCGCTTCGTGCTATGGGGCGCAATGCAAGCGCCCGTAGCTCAACTGGATAGAGTATCGGTCTTCGAAACCGAGGGTTGGCGGTTCGAACCCGTCCGGGCGCGCCAATTTTCTCTAATTATTCTAACACTTAACGGCGATAAGTCCGGATCGCAAACGGAAGATAAGACCCCCAAAAGGTACCCGCGCGCCACCAAGAGTCTCCGAAAAAGTCCCCGACAGTGCGATTGCCTGGTGGCCACCCAATTCATAGAAGCTGATTGCTATGACCGAAGAAGCTAAGCCTTCCGACGGAACGAGCTTAATCGCCGATGTGACGAAAGTGGCCGACACAACGGTTATGCAAGCTCTGTTCGGCCGAACGGCCAAGGCGTTTGGCGACTTGATCGGCGAGCGCGCCGAGGAGTTTGCTGACAAAGTCCGTGAGCGCAAACTTCAGAATGTTATCGACCACAAACAGAAGGTCGAGCAAATCACCGGAGGATCGGTCGATTTCGTCGAGGAGGTTGATCGCGGCGTAGCCGTAGTGCGCTGGTTTACTGCGGCGGCAGACATTCCTCTCGAAGAAGCAGAGAGGGCCGCCTTCGTTGAAGCCTCCCTGGCTGAAATGTTGGCTTCTGACAGTGGTTCCGAAATTCAAGACGTCGCGGAGGGATTAACAGTCCCATCTATGCGGATATTGCTCAATGCCCCCAGAGACAGGAAGTTTTTGCCCAATGGGGATGATCGAGAAGATTTCGAGAAGCTGCGGCGGCTCGGTCTTGCACGCAAGTTCGATCGCCCACGCTTCCTTCTTCTCTTGCTTGCATGGTGCATCGGCACGGCGCTTGGCTTCTACATTTTGACGCGTATTCTACCGCCTTTTCTGCCGACAACCATGAGCATTGGCTTCGAACCGGAGGGCGCTGCTATCAGCGGCGTCATTTTTGCTGCTGCGATTGCTTTTCTTTCTACGAACTATGCGCTGACCGAGTTCGGCAAGAGGCTTCAGGCTTCCGCGCTACGGTTCTACCCGACGAGAGCGAAGTTAAGAGAGTTTCGGTTCGCGAGTTTCGTACCGAGCAGCTTTCTTTCTTGGACCCTCATTGCGCTAGTGTTCGCATGCGGGATACCGTTGCTTTTTAAGTCGTTTTCTGCCGGGGTCTGGGACAATCCGTACGATAGTCCTGTCTCCGCCGCCTCAATCGCCGCCAGCCGCACCTTCCGCACCTCCACCGGCTAGCGCTCCAAATGCACCGCAGTCAACTCAGACGCTTACAACCGAAGACGTTGCGACCCTCATTGACGTGTGGCGCAGCGTGCTTGAGTACACGAAATCAACAACCGAAACCGCTAAACGGGCCGAGGAACTGCTGTCGTCTTGGCCCACGCAAATCAAAGAAGACAAGAACAAGGTGACTTCCGGACTCAATAACCTACGTAACGAGGTCAACGGACTCAGGGAGGCGTTCGCGACACTCGCTACCGTCTATCAGCGGTTTCCAAACATTCGAGCGACTTTCCAGGACAAAAATTTCGATCAGATATTTTCCCGCTTGTTTGGGGATATCAGCAGCTTCCTTACTGAGGTAACCAACTTGCCGCCAACCCCCCCACAAAATTTTGAGGTTGCGCTAAAGCCTTTCGAAAATGAAATGGAGTCGGCGAACGCCGCAATGGCAAAATGGGCGAGCGAAACGCATTCGTTTTCTGAAGCGCAAATACGCGAACTCAACACTTCCAAGTGAGTGCGATGCCGTGCCGTGATGATATGAGATAGTAACGTTGCCGCTAAGCGTTCTTTCGACTTGCCTTTGTGATAGCATGCGAGGCTGTTGGGTGCCTCTGCGAGAAGCGGAAGCCGCGCGCCGATTTGTTCACTGAGCTGTCGACATGGCCTGCGATCTTCTGCGCTAGCTGGCGATCGGCACCACCTCCTTCGATGAAGTTGCCCCGCTTTGATGGACGGGTTGGGGCTTAGGCGGGCTTGCTTAGGCGATCATGTTTCCTTTCGTATTCGATGGGCGAGAGATAGCCCAGTGCCGAGTGGCGGCGTGAGGGATTGTAGAAGCCTTCGATGAACTGAAAGACAGCCATTCGCGCCTCGCTGTGAGATCGGAAGCGACGGCGATCAATCAGCTCGCATTCGAGGGTAGCGAAGAAACTCTCGCACATCGCGTTGTCGTAGGCGTCGCCGACCGAGCCTGTCGATGGACGGACGCCGGCCTCCTTGCAGCGATTGCCGAAGGCAATCGACGTGTATTGAGACCTCTGATCCGAATGATGGATGACGTTATCGGGCTTTCGGGTCACTGAGCGCCATGTCGAGAGCGTCGAGCACGACGCGGGTCTTCAGATCGGCCGAGAAGGCCCATCCGACGATCCGGCGCGACCAGACGTCGAGAACGACCGCAAGGTAGAGAAAGCCGGCCAACGTCGGCAGGAAGGTGATATCGGCCACCCACAATTCGTTCGGCCGCTCGGCCACGAAGTTGCGGCGGACGAGATCACTGGCGGGATGATGCTCCCTCGCCTGCCGCGTCGTGACCGGAGCGCTTCTGCGCCGGCTGACGCCTACAATCCCTGCCGTCCGCATCAGCCGAGCAATCCGCTTCCGGCCAACCGAGAGGCCATCGGCCTTCAGCCCGGCATGAACGCGCGGCGCGCCATAGGTTCCATACGACCCGGCGTGGATCGTGCGGATGCGGCGCGTCAGATCGGCGTCGGCGGTCGCCCGAGCCGAAGCCGGTCGGCTCCGCCAAGCGTAATAGCCCGAGGCCGAAACCTTCAGGACGCGGGCCATTGTGCGAATGGGATACATGGCCTGGTGCGCGCTCATGAACCGGTAAACCCGTTCGGGCTCGCCTTGCTCTCCCGCGCGAACCAGGCCGCCGCCTTTGCCAGGATATCGCGCTCCTGACGCAGGCGATGGTTCTCACGTCGAAGGCGACCCAGTTCTTCCCGCTCAGCGCTTGTTGGTCCGTCAATGCGCTTGCCGGCGTCCCGCTCGGCTTGCTTCACCCAAGTGGAAATCGACTGTGCGGTCGGCTCGAACTCACGCGCCAGCTCTTCGGGCGTGCGTCCAGATCGCACCAGATCGACCATCTGTCGCCGGAACTCCGGCGGATAAGCGGTTCGGTAACGCGGCATCGGACACCTCAAAATCAACTTCAAGGGTGTCCACAAAACCGGGTCAACTCCACCGTGCACGTTGACGGTCGGCGAATAGGCGTTGTGGGCAACTAAAGAGGAGGCGAAATGAACGAGGTCATCATCACCCTGATCTGTCACCCAGACGGTCTATTTTCGGTCGGCAAAAATCTCGGTGGATTTAACGAGAGCTTTGTATGCAAGACGCGCGAGGAAGCGGACGCCAAAGCTGAACAGCTTAAGAAAGAGGTCGGGCCGAACGCCAAGGCCAGGATCGTCGTGAACGACCTTACCAAGCGTGTGGGCAACGGATGACTTCACGTCCGCTCCCCGCCGAACCGCTCATGACGGCATGTGAGGCGGCGGGGAAACTCGGCATGAGCGTGAAGACGCTCAAGGCCCACGTCGCGAGCGGGCAACTCCGCTTGATCAACATTGGGACGGCGACGCGTAAGCGTCACCGCTTCACGACGTACAATTTGACAACCTTCATTGAGAAACGGAAGGTGACGCGCCCACAAGGCGAAGGGACGCGATCGGCCGATCTCCGCCGCCACAGTCAATAGGAGCGCCGTGGAGCCGCTACACAAGGTCTTTCGACGTCTGGCGCTATGCCCTGCCCAATGAGCCGCTATGGCGCAACCATAGACTCGGCGAGCCGGCCGAGCGCGTGCGCGAGCTTCACGCCAGCGAGGCCGAGGCCATTGACTTGACGTGTCGCGTGCCTATCGCTCTTCCGCCATCGCATTCGCCATGGACTTGCCACAGCGCCTCTCCCGTCTTCGCGTTCGCCCACTCCCCGGAAACAGGGCGCGCGGTTGGCTGACTGCCGGTCCCTTCCGCATTCCTTGCGCGCTTGGGCCTGCGGGAATTGTCCGCATCAAGCGTGAGGGCGACAAAGGCACGCCGGCAGGAGCCTTTCGGCTCTTATGGGGATACTATCGACCCGATCGCGTCGCCCGGGTGGCGATGCGCCCCTTAAGCCTCTGCGCCTGCGATTGCGGCTGGTGCGAGGCCCCGCGAGCCCGCGCTACAACCGCCCCGTGCGCTTGCCCACGCAGGATTGCACGGACCGCTGTGGCGCGAGGATCATCTCTATGATCTGATCTTCGTGCTCGATCAGAATTTCTCCCGGCGCGCCAGGAGCCGCGGCAGCGCGATTTTCTTCCATCTCGCGCGCCCGGGATTGACGCCCACCGCCGGGTGCGTGGCGATTTCCGCTTCGGACATGCGGAAGCTCGCGCCGCGCCGTTCCTTGTCGAGGACGAGCTGATGCGCACTGGGGGGCGACGGGGCGCCACATGCGGTTATGGGCGTGCGCCTTCTCACTGGCCGGAATCTCACATCCTCCGAGGTTCAAGGGCGACGGACGTTCCTGCCAGGAACAACGGACCGCGGCTCGGGACCTTGTCACAAATCGACAACGATGTCGCCGACCGGACGCGAACAGCAGATGAGCAGATTGCCAGTCGCCGGCAGGTCGAGCGGCTGGGGCTCGTACGCGACCTTTCCCGAGACGAGACCGCTTTCACAGTTGTGGCAGACGCCGGTGCGGCACGCCCAGCGCACCGGGACGTCGCACGCCTCGGCGAGTTCCAGCACGCTCTGATAGGCCGACGGATTCCAGTGGGCGGCTATGCCGCTGCGCGCGAACGAGACGAGGGGGCCGGTTTCGAGGTCGACCGGCGGCCGATGCGGGCGTCTTCATCGCCGCGCCAGCGACCCCGGGCGTCAACGACTCGCCGCCGTTGAAGATCTCGACGTGAATGTGATCAGGCCTGACCCCGAACTCCGCCAGGGCAGCTCTCATGTCCGCCATGAAAGGGGCTCGGCCCGCATAAGTAGACTTCGGCATCCGGCGTCAGGCCGACTTTATCGAACATCGCCCGCGAGAGATGGCCCGCGGCGTCAAAGTCCGTTCCAAGCCGATCGCCGACCTCCGGCCGGCTGAAACAGATGTAGCTGCGGGCGTGCGCCAGGTCCGAGACAAGGCGCCGAACCTCGGCGGCGAACGGAAAGTGCTTTCCGTCGCGTGCCGCGTGCAGCCACAACACCGGACGCGTCGAACGCGCCGACGACAGGGCGTAAAGCATCGCAAGAACGGGCGTCGCCCCGATGCCCGCGCTGAGGAGCACGACGGGGCCCTCGCCGGACTGCAGAATGAAGCTGCCGCGCGGCGAACTGACCTCGAGAAGATCGCCCGACCCGCACATGGTCCCTTAGATAGGTCCCCGCCGCACCGTTCGGCTCGATCTTCACGCTGATCCGATAGCGGTCCGTCGAGACGGGTCCGGAAAGCGAGTAGCTGCGAAAGAGCGGCGCGCCGCCGACGCTTGGGAAGGCGCAGCACGACGTACTGGCCTGGCAGCGCTTCCCGCAACGGCTCGCCGTCCGCGCGCTGCATCGTCAGCGACACGACATCGGCCGCTTCCTGGTCAATCGCCGTCACCTTCAGCGGCCGGAAGCCCGGCGCAGCCGGGTGCGCCGCCGATGCCGGCGCGAGCCCCGCATTGCCGTCCGACCGACCACTGAGCAAGGCGATGAATGACGACCGCCAACCCGGCGAGAGCGCCGCGATCTGCGACGCGCGTTCCAGTCGATCGCGCGGATGCTGAGGCGAATAAAGCAACGCGTTGATCTCGGCGACCGACATCCGCGCCTTACCCTCCTCGACCTTCACGATCTCGTCGCCGGCGCCGACCTCGCCTTCCTCGAGGACGCGGAAGTAGAATCCGGGACGCCCGCTGGACGTCAGAAACGCCGCCATGCGGGGCTCGTTCATGCGAATCCCGACGCGATAGCAGGTGACCCTGGGCTGTGTGACCTCGAACAAAGCGCTGCCGATCCGATAGCGATCGCCGATGTAGACGCCGTCGTCAGGCAGGCCTTCGACCGTGAAGTTCTCGCCAAATTGGCCGTAAACGAAGTCGGTCCGTCGGAGCTGTTCCTGCCAGTAGCGGTAGGACTCGATCTGGTAGACGAAGACCGCGCGCCACGTCCCTCCGTGCCCGGCGAGATCGCCCTGACCGTCTCCGTCGAGGTTCAACTTGCCCACGCGACAGCGCGCCCGCAGCGGTTCCTTCCAGACGCCCGTGCGCACCGTCCTACCCCTCCACACGATGTCGCGCGGCTGACCGACATTGACCGACAACAATCGCGCCATCTCAGCTTAAGTCGCGCGGGCCCCGAACCGCGCGCCTCCGCAATGGAAAATCCCACGCAGATCGCAATTGCATTCGACTGCTCGGAAGGAAGTTGAACGCTTTCACTCGCATGCTCCACCTCATCGTGTATATGCCCGACGCGTGCACGGAGATCGAGGCCGCAAGATTCACGCCCTGTGGCCGCCTTGCGCACTCGCTCGCTGACGCCACGCTCGATTGCGAACCGACAAGAAGCAAAGCGGCGCCAGCAGACGAAGGATGTCTGTCGCCCACACGAGTATGGCCGATAACGTTGGTGTCATAGATCAAAGCCGGCGCGGTTGGGAGAGGCCGAGGGCTTCGGTTAGCGTTGGTGGCGCCGCAGCGGGTAGGAGAAGACGTGCAGGCGGCTTGGCAGCCGCACTCCTCAAGGGCGATCGGGTTCTACACCGCATGCTGCCGGGTAACTGAGGGTTCTAAGCACGCACGCTCGCTACTGAGGTGATTGCCTCTCATGTCCTCGGCGGCGAAGACGTTTCCCCCTGATAACAAAAACGCGGGTGTGGCGAAGGCGAGGATAAACGAGGTCCGGTTCATAGCGTTCTCCTCCTGAGATTGGACGGAATCAGCGTAGCCCAGGCAGAGGTCCCCCGCAGCGTTCAGGTCGCCGGCGTATGCGATTACCCGAGCCGCACGCTCCGCAATCGCAGCGCGTTGGCGACCACGCTGACCGACGACAGGGCCATTGCCGCTGCGGCCACGATTGGGGACAACGTGAGGCCGAAGGCCGGATAGAGGGCGCCGGCCGCGATCGGCACGCCCGCGGCGTTATAAATGAAGGCGAAGATGAGGTTCTGCCTGATGTTGCGCATCGTCGCTCGCGACAGCCGGCGTGCGGCGACGATACCGCGAAGATCGCCGCTGAGCAGCGTGACGCCTGCGGATTCGATGGCGACATCGGTTCCTGTGCCCATCGCGATCCCGACATCGGCGGCCGCAAGGGCCGGCGCGTCGTTGACGCCATCGCCGGCCATGGCGACGACCCGACCTTCCTTCCGCAGACGTTCAACCACCTTGCCCTTGTCCTGCGGCAGGACTTCCGCCTCGATCTCGGTAATGCCAAGCTTGCGCCCGACCGCCTCGGCGGTGGCGCGGTTGTCGCCGGTGAGCATCACGACGCGAATGCCCATCGCCTTCAGCGTCCGAAGCGCATCGGGCGCTGAAGCCTTGACGGGATCAGCGATGGCGATCACGCCAGCCGCCTTGCCGTCGATCGCAGCGAAGATCGCCGTCGCGCCGTCCGTGCGCAATTCATCCGCCCGTCCTTCGAAGGCGCCGACGTCGACGCCGGTCGCCTGCATCATGGCGAGGTTGCCAAGCCCGACTTTGCGTCCCTCGATGGCCCCTGCCACGCCCTTGCCAGCAAAGCTCTCGAAGCTCTCGACCTCAGCCGAGGGCGAGGTCGCGATCCGCCGCGGCGCGCACGATCGCCGCCGCCAGAGGATGCTCGCTCAAGCGCTCGAGGCTCGCCGCCAGCCTAAGCAGCGTTTCCTCGCTGGTCCCGGCTGCGGGCTTGAGCGCCACAACGGTCGGCTTCCCCACGGTCAGCGTGCCGGTCTTGTCGACCACGAGGGTGTCGATCTTTTCCAGCCGCTCGAGCGCTTCGGCATTTTTGATCAACACGCCCGCTTGCGCGCCTCGCCCGACGCCGACCATGATCGACATCGGGGTCGCGAGGCCCAGCGCACATGGGCAGGCGATGATCAGCACGGAGACCGCCGCGATAAGGCCAAAGGCCAGCCGCGGCTCCGGTCCCCAGATCGCCCAGGCGAGGAAGGCGAGCGCGGCGACAGCAATCACGAGCGGCACAAACCAGCCGGAGACTTGATCGGCGAGGCGCTGAATCGGCGCGCGGCTACGCTGCGCTTGCGCCACCATCTGCACGATCTGCGCCAGCACCGTATCGCGGCCGATCTTGTCAGTGCGCATCACGAAGGCGCCGCTCTGATTCATCGTTCCGCCGATCACCTTGTCGCCTACGCTCTTCCCCACGGCCATCGATTCTCCGGTCAGCATGGATTCGTCGACAGAGCTTCGCCCTTCGATCACTTTCCCGTCCAACGGGACCTTCTCGCCTGGCCGCACCCTTAGGGCGTCGCCGATTTTGACCGTGTCGAGGGCGACCTCCTCGTCCGCGCCATCGGCATGGACGAGCCGCGCGGTCTTTGGCGCAAGATCAAGCAGCGCGCGGATCGCGCCGCCGGTCTGCTCGCGCGCTCTCAGCTCAAGCACCTGCCCGAGCAGGACCAGGGTCGTGATCACGGCCGCCGCTTCGAAATAGACCGCGACGGCGCCGTGGGCGCCGCGAAAAGCCGACGGGAACAGGCCGGGCGCGACGGTGGCGACGACGCTATAGGCCCACGCGACGCCGACCCCCATCGCGATCAGCGTGAACATGTTGAGATTGCGGCTCTTGAGCGACGCCCAGCCGCGCTCGAAGAACGGCCATCCCGCCCAGAGCACGACCGGAGTGGCGAGCGCCAACTGAATCCAGTTGGACGCGCCCTCGGGCAAGAGCCAATGCGAACCCGCCAAATGCCCGCCCATTTCAAGCAGAAAGACAGGAATGGAGAGCGCGAGCGCCACCCAGAAGCGCCGGGTCATGTCCACGAGCTCTTCGCTCGGGCCCGTCGCTGTCCGTCGCGATCTCCGGCTCGAGCGCCATGCCGCAGATCGGGCAGGCGCCGGGATGGTCCTGGCGAATCTCCGGATGCATCGGGCAGGTGTAGATCGCACCCGGAGGCGCAGGCGTTAGCGAGGGCGCCGCGGTCGCATGATGGGCGTGGCCATGCGCGGAGCCTGTTGGCGCGTGACTCGGCTCCGCGAGGTATCGCGCGGGGTCGGCGACGAACTTTCCGCGGCAGCCGGCGCAGCAGAAAAAGAACGTCTTGCCGTCGTGCTCAGCCTGGTGCTTGGCCGTCGCGGGATCGACCGACATGCCGCAAACGGGATCTTTCGCGAGCGAGTTTGTGGCCTCGGCCAGGTTCGTCGACGAAGGGTGCTTGTGTTCCATGACCGCAAGGCATAGACCTTCCTATCATGGGAAGGTCAAGCGGATTCGGAACATGAACATCGGCGCGGCCGCAGCGGCGAGCGGCGTCAACGCCAAAATGATCCGCCATTACGAAGCGATCGGCCTGCTTCGCCCGGCCGAACGGCGCGCGAACGACTACCGGGATTACGGCGAGCGCGATCTTCACGAACTCAAATTCATTCGCCGTGCGCGGAAACTTGGCTTTTCGATTCCCGAAATCGGCGAGTTGCTGACGTTATGGCGCGATCGCGGCCGCTCGAGCCGCGAGGTCAGGCGCATCGCGGAAACGCATATCAGCGATCTTCAATCGCGCGTCGCGGAGATGCAGGCGATGACGAACACGCTTCGGCGCCTGGTGTCTGCATGCCACGGCGACGACCGTCCCGACTGCCCGATCCTTGATGATCTGGCGCTCGGGATCGATGGGTAAACCGCTTCCGACCTTGCGCGCCCCCGACCGCTGGTCCATGAGGCCGAAATGAATGTCGCTCCGCCGCCAGCCATAAACACTTGGCCGAATTTATTCGCCCCGCGATGCGCGACGTCGCGACCAGCGGCATCGTCGAGGTGTTCAACTACGGCCGCGGCCGGCAGGGGCTCATTCCGCTGTGGGTCGGCGAGGGCGACCTGCCGACGCCGCCTTTCATCAGCGAAGCGGCCAAGACCTCTCTCGACCGCGGCGAGACCTTCTACACTTGGCAGAACGGCGTCCCGGAACTTCGCGACGCGATCGCAACCTACATGACTCAGGTCTATGGCGCGGCGCCGGACGGGCGCCCTTTTCGCCGAGGAATTTCTTCGTCACGATCGGCGGCATGCACGCAATCGAGATCGCGACCCGCCTCATCGTCGGCCCTGGCGACGAAGCGCTGATCCCAACGCCAGCCTGGCCTAATTTCGTGGGCGCATTGGAAATTTCCGGCGCGCGGCCCGTGCCTGTCCCTCTCGACAAGCAAGGCCGCTGGAGCCTCGATCCAGCCAAGCTCGAGAAGGCGGTCACGCCTGCGACCAAACTCATCTTCTTCAACTCTCCCGCCAATCCGACTGGCTTCGTCGCGACTCGCGAAGAGATTGTCGAGACGCTCGCCATCGCGCGACGGCATGGGCTCTGGATCATCGCCGACGAGATTTACGGACGCCTCACTTACGATGGCGTCCGCGCCCCTTCCTTCCACGACGTGATGGCGCCGGACGACAAGATCCTTTTCGTCCAGACTTTGTCTAAGAACTGGGCGATGACGGGTTTCCGCATCGGCTGGCTGGAGGCGCCGCCCGAGCTCGGTTATGTCATCGAGAACCTTGTCCAGTACACGACCTCGGGCGTGCCGGTGTTCAACCAGCGCGCCGCCACCGCGGCGCTCGAACAGGGCGAAAGCTTTCTCGCTTGGCAGATCGAGCGCTGCCGCCGCTCGCGGGACATCTTGTGCGAGGGGCTGGCCAAGACCGGCCGCGTTCGTTTCTTCAATCCGGAGGCGGCGTTCTATCTCTTCTTCTCGGTCGACGGCTATTCCGATTCGAGGGCGCTTGCGCTCAAACTCATCGACGAAGCCGGCATCGGCGCCGCGCCCGGGAGCGCCTTCGGCCCGGGCGGGGAAGGCCACCTTCGGATTTGCTTCGCTCGCGATCCCGAACAGATCGCCGAAGCGACGCGCCGCCTGGCCCGGTGGCTCGCGGCTTAAATCGCGAACGTCGAGGTTGCGGCGATCAAGCCGGTCGCATCCAATTCTGGACGCGTGCATGAGCCTTGGCCGCGGGGTTCACGACGTACTCTGGCCAACGGCCATTCACTGCGGCGACAATGCCGGATATCGCATCGCGGGCGACGGACTCGACGAAGGTGTCAGTCCAGCACAAGCAATGGGCCGTGGGGATCACGGTCTCCATCGTCAGAAGCGGATTGTTGGGGTCGGGCGGCTCTTTCTCGAAAACATCTATGCCCGCTCCCGCTATGTGTCCCGCCCTCAGGGCTTCGATAAGCGCAGCCTCGTCGATGATCGGTCCGCGGGCGACATTGATCAAATACGCGGTGGGCTTCATCAAACGAAGCCGGTCGGCATTCAGCAAGTGGCGTGTGGTGTCATTGAGTAGGCAAGCGACCACGACGACGTCAGATTGTTTGAGAAGCTGTTCGAGACTGCAGAGCGTCGCTCCCGCCTGGGCCACGGAGGCGGAGTCCACATGCGGGTCTGCGGCGAGGACGACCATCCCGAAGGGCTGCACGAGACGAACGAGTTCGCGTCCAATCCCGCCGAGGCCAATGATTCCCAGCGTCCGTCCACCAAGGGCAAGACCCGGATAGTTCCCCCGCTCGCGCCAGCGGCCTTCTCTAACAATCCGCGACTTGATCGGAAGGCGAAGGGTGAGCGCGAGAATGAAGGCCATCGCCATCGTCGCCACCGCGTTTCTGACCGGAATCGGCGTGTTGGTCAGAAGAATGCCGCGCTCCGTGAGGGCTGCCGTGTCAACGGCGTCGTAGCCGACGCCATTGCGGGCAACGATGCGCAGCTTGCCGTTTTCGTTGGCGAGTTCCTTCTCCGAGACTTTCGATCCGCCGATCATCAAACCTACGTAGTCGGCGAACGCCTCGGCAGGCAGTTGTCCTCCGGTCACAGGAAGCACGCTCCAGCTAATGCCTGCGTCGGAGAAAAGCGAGAGCACGGTGTCCCCGAACATGGGACGCCCGTTCGTGTCGAAGAGGTCCGCGCTAAGACCCACCTTGGCGTTCTCTTTACTCACTATGGCTCCAATGAAGCTGGTCGGTCATGTCAGGGGTTCGACGGCCTGTCTCAGGCGCGCGGATTCGTAAGCGGCAAACACAAGCCCATAGGTCTTGAGACTGTCCGCCCCGGAGGTCTCGGGCTCGCACTTCTCCCGAAGACATCGAACCCAGTGCTGCTCGACACGCAGGACGCTTTCCTGCGTGCCGTGCCAGGGCGGCGTCGACCAGGGCAGCGCCGCCGGCGAGACGTCGCGCTCGAACGCTTCGCCGTTCGAGAAGACGTTAAGCCGATATCCTGGACTTAGGCGCAAACTGCCGGCTGTCCCCTCGACTTGAAGCAACAGCTCAGGAAACGGGTCGGGATGGATTGGGCTTGCATAGCTGCATTCGACGACGCCCGTCGCGCCGCCCGCATGCTGAAGAACGATCGTCGCCATGTCTTCGCCGGCGATCCCAGCCTTAACGCTTTGGGCCTGACAGTAAACGCGCGTCGCCTCGCCCATGAGAAAGCGGGCGACGTCAAGCATGTGGACGCCGAGGTCTAAGATCACGAAGTGATCGACATCCGCGAGATAGGGCTGCTTGCCATAGATGTTGTGCCCGGTCCGGAACGACACGCGCGCCCAGGTCGGCCTGCCGATCGCGCCCGAATTGATGACATCGCGGGCCTGCCGGACTGGAGTCAGGAAGCGCATGTTCTCGTGCACCATGAACGGGATTCGGGCGGCCTCGCAACTTTCGACGATAGCCACGCAATCCTTCCATGTCGGAGCGAGCGGCTTCTGCACGATCGTCGGAATCTTGCGCGCCGCCGTCATGCCGACGAGCTTGGCGTGCGATTCCATCGTGGTGGCGATGTCGACAAAATCGAGCTTTTCACGGTCGAGCATTTCCGTGGCGTCAGCATAGGCTGCGCTTGCGCCATGACGCTCCGCGGCGGATCGGGCTTTTTCAACGTGGACGTCACAGACCGCGGCCAGGACGACATCGTCCATGCTGGACCAGGCCGCCAGATGATTTTCGGCAAAGAAACCGCAGCCAATGACGCCGACCCTGAGCGGAGACGAGACCAACCGATCCCCCTTGTAGCGATCAGTGGATTTCGCCGGATTGTCGCAGCGCGTCCCGCATTGCGAGCGCGTTGAAGCCGTGAGCGCGCGCGCGATCCAGAATGACCTTCTCCCGCCGCGTTAGAAGGTCGATGGCCTTTGGCAAGGCCCGGACGGCCGCGGCGGGGATGACGACTGCGCCGTGAACATCCGCGTGCACGACATCGTCGTGGCCTACGAGCATGCCGAAGATGTTCACGTCGCATTTCATCTCAACCATATGCACATGCGCATGGCTCGGGCCGACACGGCCGCCGACGATCTGGAAGCCAGGCGCAAGCACGTCGATGTCTCGGAACGATCCATTGGTGACGCAGCCGCGCACTCCGAGATTTGCATGGACAGTGGTTTGAACCTCCCCCCAGAACGCGCCGAAGCCAGGCCGATTGTCGATGTCCTGAATGACCGCGATCGTCGGAAGCCCCGCGGCTTCAACATACTCGTACCAGTCTTCACGCGGCGGAACAGGTCCGCGCGGACGCTCCGCAGCGCGGATCATTCCGGTCCGGGCGAGGCCCACGATCGGAGGCAATCTTCGATCGACGCATACCATGGGTTCGACGGTGAAGCCTATCGCGCGGCGCTCTGGCGCGACGATCTCGAGGCCGTTGCAAATGGTCGGCGTGTCCCAGGCTTTGAGCGCATCGAGATCCTCTACAGTGAACGGATAATCGGTCATGGCGTTTCCTGGTTGGGGGACTTGCAGTATGCCTCGAGGTGAATCTACGCCGCTCGAGGCGTTCGGTCATCCCCGCGGGGCCACCCGCGACATGGGGTCCTGGGGCTGCCCGTGACGGTGACGGTGGAAACGCTCTCAGAGGCTCAGGTGCTCGAGCACCCGCGCATGCGCTTCCAGGCCACATGGACCTTCGTCATCGATCTCGCCCATCTTGAGCACGGCCCACCTGTCCGCGACTCGGAGAGCAAAATCGAGGTTCTGCTCGACAACGAGCATTGCGGTTCCATCCCTCGATCGCTCGTCGCGCAGAACCCCGACGATGCGATCGACAACGGACGGCTGCAGACCTTCCGAGATCTCATCAATAAGGAGCAGGCGCGGTCGAAGCATGAGGGCGCGGGCGAGGATCAACATTTTTTGTTCGCCGCCCGACAGCGTGCCCGCCTTTTGTCTGAGCCTATCCTTGAGAAACGGGAAATAGCCGAAAGCGTGATCGAGTGCGGCGCCGAGTTCGCCGTCGCTGCGCACGGCGACCCGCAGATTGTCGCGGATCGTGAGATCCTGGAAAAGAGTTTGTTCCTGCGGCACATAGCTCAAACCCCAGGCGATCATCCGGGCAGGCGTCAGATTGGCCTGATCCGCGCCACCAAGTTGAATGGTCCCGCTGCGAAGCGGGATGAGCCCGAGGATCGTCTTGAGCAGCGTCGACTTGCCCATGCCGTTCTTGCCGAGCACGGCGACGATCTCGCCGGGGCGAACGGACAGTGTCACGGACTTCACGACCGAGACCGCGCCATAGCCGCTCGATATGTCGCGCAGGCTCAGCACTGGGGCGTCGCGCCCCTCAGACATGACCGCCGCCGGAATATATGGTTCGCACCGTCTCCGAGTTGACGACGTCGTCCACCGCGCCGTCGAGCACGAGCCGTCCCTGATGCAAGACCACGATACGGGACGAGATTTCGCGCACGAAGTCGAGGTCATGTTCGACCAGGATGATGGCGTAGCCAGCCTCGGCCGTGAGATGCCGCAGAACCGCGCCGATGGTCGCGCGTTCCGCCTTGGTGAGGCCGGCGGTCGGCTCGTCGAGCAGGATGAGCCGCGGCTCGAGCGCGAGGACCATGGCGAGTTCGAGCGCCTGCTTCAGCCCATGCGACAGAAGGCCGGCAGGCGAACCGGTCAGATCGATGAGGCCGGTGAGCCGAAGAATCTCAACGCTGGCCGCCGGCAGCGAGAGCTGAGGCGCCGAGCGAAGCCCGCTTGGCGTTTCGGAGGTCGTGCGGGCGAGTCTCAGGCACTCGGCGACCGTCAGGCTTTCGAAGATGCTTGCGACCTGAAATTTGCGGCCGACGCCGAGCGCCACGACGCGGTCCGGCGTCAGGCCCCTGGTCGGTTGTCCCGCAATCTCGACCACGCCCTTGAAAGGCTCGGAGCCGTCGCTGAGACAACGGATTAGCGTTGTCTTGCCCGCCCCGTTCGGACCAACGATGCTGACGAGCTCGCCGGGTTTGATCTCGAGATTGATGTTCTCAAGCACGGAGAGACTGCCGAACGACCGTGCGAGGCCGGAAACCTTCAACAGCGTCGCCGCCGTTTCAACGGCCTTATGCGGGGCCGCGAACGCGACGCGGGGAACCCGTGTTTGTTTTGAGGAGCGAAAGATCGCGGACCAAGCCTGGCGGGCGAGCCCCGCGACGCCATCAGGCAAAAAGATGATGATGATGACGAACGCCGTCCCAAGCACGAGCTGCCACAGGAACGGCAAGTCGCCGGACAGGCTCGCGCTAAGATAGTCGATCGCGAGAGTCGCGAACACGGGCCCGAGCAAAGACCCCCGGCCTCCAAGCGCCACCCAGATGACGAGTTGCGTGCCGAACAGAAAGCCGGTGTTCTCGGGCGCGACGACGCCAGAGGCGTGGGCGAAAAGAAAGCCCGTGAACCCCGCTACGCCTGCGAGCACGACCGTCAAGATGATCTGGATGCGCTTCGGGCTAATTCCGAGATAGGCGCAACGGACGTCGTTGTCGCGCACCGCGACCAGGAGCTTGCCGGCGTCCGAGCGGACGAAGACCCACGCCGCCAGGGTGACGGCGACCATGACGAGGCCGCTCAAACGGAAGAAACCCTCAAGCTCGAGCGGTAGAGTGTCATAGCCGACAAGGCCGCTGCTCGATCCGGTCAGCAAACCGCCAGAATAAACGAGCTGCGTGACCACGATCGGGAATACGAGCGAGATCACCGAGGCGTAAAGCGGCGTCGAACCGTGATAAAAGGAGAGCCAGCCGACGACGAGCCCAAGGACCATCGGCAGAAGAACCGCGAACCCAAGCGCCGCCGCCATCCAGGCCGGGGTTGAGCCGAGGCTCGTCATCGTCATGGCGGTCGCGTAGGCGCCCACGCCGAAGAACGCTGCCTGGCCGAATGTAAGAATGCCCGTGAAACCCCACAGCAGGTCGACGGTCACCGCGAGGGTGGCGTAGAGCATCGAGCGGGTGAGAACGTTGGCTGCAAAGGCGCCAAGCACGAGCGGCCCGATCCAAACGATCAGCGCGGCCGCGATGGCCGCCGCGGCCGGCGCTCGCCATTCGAGCGCGATCGTCGATGCGAGGCGGCCGTTGAGAAGGGCCGTGTCCTCAGGCACGCGAGAAGCCCCGCGGATTGATCCTGAGCAGAAGCGCGGCGAGGACAGCGACCGAAATGCCGCCCAGCACCGGACTGACAAAGGTGCTGACGACCACTTGCGCGCCGCCGAAGACGAGACAAGCCGCCGCCAAAGCGAGATATGAAGTGTCCGCGACCATCACCAACATGAACGCGCCGATCAGCCAGGCGACGCCCATGTTTGGATCGACGCTGGTCAGCGGCGTCAGCAACACGCCGGCCAACGCGGCGAGACCCGCGCCGATCATGAAAGTCGCGAGCCGGACGCGGTCGGTGTCGATGCCGAGCGAGCGCGCGAGCGTCTCGTTCATGATCACCGCGCGGGCGGAAAGGCCAAGCCGGGTGCCTTCGATCGTGAGCGCAAACAGCACGCCAATGACGAGTGCGGCGACCAGCATGAACAGGCGGTAGACCGAATAATCGACCGACAGCACCCGCACCGTGCCGGACATGAGGTTCGGGATGAGTTGAACGTCACGGCCAAACGCCAGCGTGATGAGCTGGCCGATGACAATCCCCAGTCCCCAGGTCGCAAGGATCGCGTCAAGCGGACGACGGTAGAGCGGGCGAATGATCAGGAGCTCGGCCACGCCGCCCAGGAGAGCGCCCGCAACGAAAGCGATCGGCAGGCCCGCCCACGGATTGAGCCCCAGCTTGACCGCGACGACCGCGCAATAGGCCCCGATCGTTAGCCACGCGCCATGGGCGAAATTGATGATCTTGAGCACGCCGAATATGGCCAACAGGCCGACCGACACCACGAACAAAATCGCGGCCGTGGTCAGAATGTCGAGGAGAAGCAGCATCGCGATCGCGAGAGGAAGGGGCCTGATCCGCCTCCTGCTCTCGAGCCTACTTCAAGTTCGGGCACTGGTCGCCGGGATCGACATTCTTGAAGGTCGCGGCGACCTTGACCGTGCCGTCGCTCTGCACCTGGCCGAGATACATAGTGAGCGGCGCGTGATGCTGCTTGTCCATCTCGATCGCGCCGCGCGGCCCGGTGAAGGAGACGGTCGGCATGGCTTCGATCACCTTGGCCGGATCGGTTGATCCCGCCTTCTCGACCGCGAGCTTGTAGAGATAGACCGCCTCATATTCGGGCACCGAGAGGTCATTCGGGGTCTTCAGGTCAGCGCCGAACTTCTTGCTCGCGGCGTCGAGAAATTTCTTGTTCTCGGGCGAGTCGATGCCGGTCACATAAGACGCCGACAGATAGATGCCGGTCGCGTCCCCGCCCATGCTTTTGGCTGTGCCTTCGTCGACGGCGAGATTGGCGTAAGGAAGGTTGATGCCCGCCGCGCGCATCTGTTTGGTCAGCGTGACATTCGGCGCGCCGCCCGCGGTCGAGGTGATGATCGCGTCAGGCTTGGCGTCCTTGAGTTTGGAGAGGATAGGCGTCCAGTCGGCGCCGTCCATCGGCAGATATTCCTCGCCGACGACTTTGCCTCCGGTCTTCTCGATATACTTCCGAGTAAACCCGAGCATGCCACGGCCGAAGGCGTAGTCGCTGCCAATGAGGAAGTAGGTCTTGGCGCCTTTGTCCTTGGCGAAATTGTCGACGATCGGCGGCACCTGCTGCTCGGGCACCCACGCGTCGACATACATGTATTTGTTGCAGGAATGCCCTTCGTAGAAGGAGGTGTAGATGTAGGGGACGCGCCCCTTGCCGACGGCGGGCAGGCCGGCGTTGCGCGCCGCGCTCGTCTCCATCGAGATCAGCGCGTCGACCTTCTTCTGGTAGATGAGCGAATCGAAGGCCTTCTGGGCGCCGGCCGCGCCCGAAGCATCGTCCGCCACTTCGAGCTGAAGCTTGCGGCCGAGCACGCCGCCTGCGGCGTTGATCTCGTCGACGGCGAGTTGCGCCTCCTGGACGACCGAGGGCGCGACGACGCTGTTGGCGCCGGACAGTCCGACCGGCACGCCGATAAGAATCGGGCCTGAAATCGGCGGCCTGCGCAACCGTGGCAAGAAGCAAGCTTACCGCGCTTGCGGCAAAGAGTTTCGGTGTCATGGCGGGCGTCTCCCTAGGGTCAGGTCATGAGCGGCTGAGCGTCGGCGCTTTTCGGTGGCGTGTGGCTTGTTCGTAAGCAAATGTAATGCCGAGCAGTTCGGCTTCGCTCCATTGCGGGCCGATCGCGATCAGATTGAACGGCGAGCCCGAGGCGTACAAGCCCTGCGGGCACGGTGACGCCGGGCAGGCCCGCGATGTTGATCTCGCTGACCGTCGTCTCGTGGATGATGTCCTTGGCCTCACGCGCGGCAAGCTGCTCGCGCATCTGCGGGAAGATCGCCGCGTCCAGTCGATGGCGGGCGAACACATCGTTGAAGATCGCCAGGTGCTTTTCCCTGAGCGCGATGAAGGCCGACATGTCGGGTGGCTTTGTCGGGTCCGCGAGGCAGGCGTTGAACTCCGCGTGGCGCGGCATGTAGGAGAGGACGCCCGAAGGCGCGAACGGATCCTCAGCCTTTGTCGCGGCCGCGAACTCGGCGAAGGTCTTGATCGCCGCATCTGGTCCAAGGCGCTCAAGGTATTTGCCGAGATCGTAAGGCAGCGATTCGAGGCCGCGCGCGTCATATTCCTCGCCCGGCACGGTCGGCGTCCGTAAGTCCGCGAAACCGGAGCCGGCGAACGGGTCCTCGACGAGAATCGCCCCTTGCGCTTCGATCTCGCCGAGCGCCCGGCGATAGAGCGCCGTCGCCTCCTCCGAGAGCGGAAGGTTGCGCCACCCTGGTCCATATGTGCCGATGCGCTTGCCGCGCAGCGCGTCCGGCTTAAGATTGGCCGCGTAGCCGCCGTGAGGCTTGTGGCCAATCGCCGGCGACCGTCTTGGGATCGGCCATGGTGAAGCCTGCGAGCGCGTCGAGCGCCAGCGCCGCATCGCGCACGCAGCGGCCAATCGGGCCGACCACGTCGCGCAGGCTCGAAAGCGGCAATACGCCTACATTCGGCACGAGCGCGAAGGTCGGCTTGATGCCGACCAGCCCTTGCGCGGAAGCCGGGTTCTGGATCGACCCGCCTGTCTCCTCAGCGAGGCCCAACACCGCCAGGCTCGCCGCGACTGCGGTCGCTGTTCCCGCGCTCGAACCTCCGGGCAGGAACTCGCGCCCGGCCGCATTATAGGTGGGGCCCGCCCAGCTATCGTTGGCATGACTGCCGGTGGCGCTCAAAACCGGAATATTGGTCTTGCCCAGGATGACCGCGCCCGCCTCGCGCATACGCGCCACGACCGGCGCGTCGGTTGCCGGATAAAGGTCGACGCCGCCGGTCTTGCTGTGCAGAAGCCGCCAGCCGC
>CAVWPU010000027.1:0-21928 GCA_963756955.1 uncultured Alphaproteobacteria bacterium | reverse complement strand
GCTTTGGCGGGTGCGGTCGTGCTGGCGGGGGGACGGGCGGCTGCCTCGCGCAACGACGGACACTACGCCGGCCAGCAGTGTGGCCACCGCGGCCACGCTGAACGAAAGGATCGAGGCCGACATCCAGGCGGCAGGAGCGAAGCCCACCAACCTGGCGGACCAATCCCACGCCGAGACCCACCACGAGATGTAGCCCGGGTTGATGAACTGGTAGGTGATGAAGCCCGCCGCCCAGGGCAGGATCATGGGCCAGCGTGAACACACGGCGCGGGAGAGGTCCCAACGCTCCCCGCCCCTGGATAATACGAAGAAGTCGATTATGAGCACCGCTGACATTGGGACAAAGACCGAACCAAGGAGATCGAGGAAGTTCTCGTAGTCGGCGATATTGAGGGCCAGGGCCCCGGCCGTCGTCAGCGCGGCGATGGCTACGGCGAGAACTCGGCGGTCCCACAGCGGCCGAAAGTTCTGAGCCGAAACGGCGGTGGAGTACACGTTTGCGAACGACTGGTCCAGCTCACGCGCTGCCAGGATGGCGAAGCCTATTGTCCCGAGCGGGAGGGCGATAAACGCGCCGTAAATGTCGCTCGGGTTGCGGGCCACGGTCACCAGGGCCAGCAGGCCGATCACATAGCAGAGGATCTGCGTGACGCTGTAGCCGACGAGCGCCCCGCTGAAGGCGGCCCGTTCGGAGCACGAATGGCGCGTGTAGTCGGCCGCCAGGGGAGCGAACGAGATGGCCGCCGCCACCACCGTGTCGGTGGCCGCCCAATAACCGGACCAGGTGCCGTGCGACAACGCAGGCAACGGGTGGCGCGCCAACTCGACGAACAGGTAGGCCAGCACGACCACCACCGCGCCCGTGACGTAGCGACGTAGGTAGCGGATGAAACCAAGCGGGCGAGCGGCGAGCACCGCGGTGATCACCCCGGCGACCGCTAACTTTCTTATAATACCGGCTCTCATCTCGCATCGTATTTTTTGAGTGATCTGAGCGACATCAATACCGACAACATCTTCCGGAAGCGGTACGATCGAACAGCTAGAAAGTATCGCGGAACAATGAGACCTACAATTTGTGATATTTTCATGCGCTATTTAGTCCTGTTGAATGTGCAGAACTACCCGTTTGTCCGACAGGTCATGCCGGGCATTGCTGCGGTGGAATGCAATCTGAAATCATTACGTTAAGGATCGAGAAGAGCAGTCACGACTTTTTTGGTCAACGGGCCATTCAAAGTATTAAAAGTATATGGTTCGCCAAAAATGATTATTTGTTAATAAGATGTGAACAAAATTTGTGGATAACTCAAAATAAAATTGCTAGAATAAATCAACTGGATGGCAGCATGGATCGCAGCAAGAGATGACACCAGATCCTAGCCTACTGTCGCCGCGTGTTGACTGTTTAATCATGCCGGTCGACGGTGAACATCGCGCATCACCCGTTTAGATCTTTTCAAATTCGCAGATTGCACGCGACCAACACACGATCGCCGCCGACGCCCGCCCATCGTGAGCGGGATCTCGACCGACGCCAATTCTGATGCGCTCACCGATCTGGTGATTGGCAAATTCGGGGAATGGCGGTGCTTTCGCGAGACGCGTTTTTTTCCGCGAACTTTTGAAGACGTTTGCAAGTCGCCATGATCCCGGCCACGGCGGGTCGAAAAGGTGCTATGAAATCATGATATCTTGCGCACCGGCGGCGGGCTGTTCGGCTTGGGTGCCGCTAATAGCGGGCCCGGTCAAAGTGGGTCTGCGAATTTACAGGAATTACAATCACATAAGAGTGCCCAGTTTCATCCTGTCCGGCGCGCCAACTCTAGGCTACCATGCCGCTGCTCAACGGTGTTGGTCACTCATTGGTCATCTCGCACCGTGTCCGGAAATACGGACCACCCGACTTTGCGCTCATTTCCGCACTGCCTCACGCGGGCGTCCGCTGACCTTAGGGGCATTTGAGGGCTACCACGGCTAGACGAGCCTGCAGCTCGCAGGACGACAAAGAAGGAGAGCTCAGATGATTGGTACAGCCGAAAATGTGGATGAGCGAATTAAGCACATCGAATTCCAGATGAAGGAAATTGATTTGGAATTAAAGAAGAAAGAACTTATCGCTCAGGGGATCGGCTAAATAATCCAGTAGTCGTAGCAGCTATAATTTCCGCGCTGTTTTTACTGTCAAGTGCAATAATAAGCGGCGTATTCGGTTGGTTTAACTCCTCAAATCAAGCATGGGCGGAGCGTCAAAAACTCCAATCTGACATTCTACTCGCTATACTAAGAGATTATAATCCAAAAGGAGACCCGACCCGGAACCGGAATATAAGAATGAGTATTCAGTCAGGGCTTATCTCTGACCCAGACGGGCGCATTTGTAAGGCATTTACTGAGGGGCAGGACTGCCCAATAGAGCCTATCAAACCATAGCACGCTGGATTGCTCATCAGTCCGTCTAAAGAAAATTTAGTCTGCATTCACATTATCGGAAGCTTGGCTTCCGTCGACCAGGTTGGGACAAAAGTGGACCATATCCGAATGTGTCCTCATGTAGAAATTACAATGACATAAGAGTGCCCAGTTTCATCCTGTCGGGCGCGCCATTCCTAGTTTAACATGAGATGGTTCTGTGGCCCTGGTCACTGATTGGTCATCTGGCGCGACTTCAGGCCGAGACAAACGTCGGCTCAGGGCGGATAGCTGCCGTTGCCGTGCCTCCTGGCTCCGGACATTCGGCATTGCGCCACGAGCAGAATTTTCTGGCCACCACCTGTTTGCGGAAGTCATCCACACCGAATGGTACCCAGTCGTCGGCGATCAGGAGGCTTTAAGCTGCGGCATGCCAACTTTCTCGGGTTAAGCCACCGCGTTCGGCGGCGGCGACTTCGGTCCAGAAGTCGCGAGTGCTAAAGGTGATGCGGGATAGTGGGCGAAAGGCATCGGGCATGGTTTTGCCTCGCTTGATCACATAGAGCGCCTGCCCGAGATCGAGCCAGAAGAAGTCCAGCAGATAGGGAGCGAGCTCGGCCAAGCCTTCGCGCTTTGGCGCGAGCTCCCCAATGAGCATTCGGACTTCAGCCATCGCGCCATTGAAATCAGCTATAACTTTCTGATTTTCCGACGTGTCTCGATCCGGCAAAACGTTTAGCGTTACGTTGTACATTCCCCTGAGGATGCTGCTGGCAAAGATCTTGTCGCTTAGCTGGCCGTAAGAAAGCGGCGAAACGGCGACTTTTATCGGTCGAAAGTCGCCGCAATTCTCATCTGTCAAAACAAGTGGGTTGACACCGTTTCGGATGCTCTTCTCGTGAAGCATGAGTTGCTTGACCATAGCTAGGTAGCTCTTTGTATAATCAGAAATATACGAAAATCCTGCTACGGTTCTTGATGCAGCGGTAAGGCTCTTGGCTTTTGTTTCGATCAGGACGACCACATCGCCGTCGCGGCTGCCGACGTCCATCTCCAGATTTTTGCCGTCTATACCCTTGTACTTCTTGGCAGTTTCCAAGATCGGTGACTTGCCCTGGCAGGCAGTTGCGAGTGCGCGCTCCATGGTATTTCCGACAATCTTAGAGGCTTTCGCCGGCAGACTTCTCCAAACGTACGTGAAAGCCTGCTCGCAAACCGCGGCGCCAAGCAGCGGTGATGGAAGATATAAGTAATAATTCTCCGAAGTATCAAATAATATACAAGCTTCGTGATTTCGATGTCCTGCAGAAAAGATGCCCTCGATTGACGAGTTCACCGCGCCGACTTTGCCGAGGGCACAATCGCACAGCGTCGGCATGAGCCTTTTCGCCGTCGTCTTCTCGATCCTGCCGAGCTTTCCCGGTTCTCCGCTCCGGATGAGATCCTTAGCCTCTCTCGAGAACTTTTCGAGAAATCTTTCCGACTCCGGCGAACCCAAGGAGGCGACCTCTGACAACAGAGCCTGCAGGATATCGCTGACTACCACCGAGGGTACCTGTGGGAGTGTAAAAAATTCGCGCCACATAAGGGAATCCGGTCATAGAGCGCCAAAATTGAGTTGGATGCATATCCATGCCCTCGAACTGATTGTATCGTTCGCAGTCGAGGCATGCAGCCATGTCCGTCGCCAACTCGATCAGTGTTCGCCAAGCCTGGTCTGGTTTTCGCGCCTTGCCGAGTCGCCCAAGATGCCGTGCGCTAAGGGCAAATAGCCAAGCGATCGGCAGAGAGGGAGTCTTGGATTGCATTACGTTTGGGACCTGATCCCCAAGCAACCACATGCCATCGTGTATTTTGTTGCGGCTTTCCATGATGGCGCAAAGCCGCAAAAGCACGTTCGCACCCCCGATCAGGGATGCGAGAGCATCTGCCTTCCGAAATATCTCCCGTTGGGTCTGTTCGGTGAGGCTGATGCCGTATGCGCCCATACTGAGAGTGAAGTGTTGCTGCTTCAGCCGCTTATAAGCCAGGCCAACATGTTGTTGACGATCGAAGACCTTCCCGGACCCATACTGACTGCGACCTCGCGCAAGCGCCCAGTTGACCGCCTCTTTCCACAGTTCCCCGTCGGTGAGAGGTGCACATCTGACGTCCTTTAGATCTTCCCAAACATGGTCGGCCACGTCCGCAGTCCGTTGATCCAACTCGTCGGCGGCCGCGCCGATTCGAAGTGAACGGCTAAGGCGCCAAATTTCGGAAGAGAAAAGGCCAGTCTCCTCTTTTAGGACAAGCGCCGGACTGCGAAATGGCCCAACCTTGTTTTCGATCAAAGCGGCCTTCACCAAATCAGTGAACGTCTGGAGGTCCGAGTCCTTCATCATCTGTTTTTCTCTGAACGATTGCACTTCGGCACGTTGAGCGAATCCCGCCGCCGCAGCAGTGTCAAATGCGACTCGTCGCGGCGTCCGCGTAGCTTTCCCATCTCGAATGATCTGAGCCAAAAATATGCATTCAGGAAAGGCGCACGCTCCACCGTGGGCACCCCCACAAGCAGACGCTCCGAAGGTCAGCAAAGGGTCGACAGCGGACGTAATCCGAGAAGGCGTCTCAGAGAACATTCGTAAATAACAATAACATAAGAGTGCCCAGTTTCATCTTGCCCGGGCGCGCCACCTCGATACGAAAACGCCGCCGCTCTTTCGACCGGCGGCGCTCTCAATATCGAATGCTCCCGATCTCAGGTGAAGGCGATGACCGTCAAACGACGACGAAGCGCAACGCCCATCAGGCCGAAGCCGACGATCATCATCGTCCAGGTCGAAGCCTCGGGGGCGGTCGCCATTGCGCTGCCGCCGATGGCGAAGTCCTTCCCTTCGGCAGCAGCAATATCCTCGAGCGCGGCGCCGTCGAGCGTGACCGTCGTGACGAGGTCGCCCTCGTGGACCAACGCCGAACCAAACTTCGCTCCGCTTCCCAAGTCGGCGAAGGTCGAAAGTCCGTTGGTTCCGTCGTTCAGGTCGTCGATCGGCGTGGACACGTCCCAGTTCGTATACGTGATCGAGGCGCTGCCGCTCGTATTCTCGTAGCCGATGCCGAAAGGATTGGACGGAATGGTCAGGGTCGCGCTCGTGATCGGGCCGCTGAGGTCGCTGAGGTCGAACGCAAAGAAATTCCTGACTTCGCTCTTGGGATTGTTGTTGAACCCATCGAAACCGGCTTGATAGTTCGTGAAGATGCTTCCGCCCAGATTGTCGTAGTGACCGCTGTTAAACGCGGTGTAGTCGACGCCGTTGATCGTAAGCACCACATCGCCGCCGAACCCAAGCGCGGTGCTGTTAAAGACGGTTACGGTCGGCGCCGTGGCGTGCGCCTCAACCGGCGCCAGGCTCAGCATGGCAGGAACAAGCGCGGCGAGCATCATGTTCGAAATCTTCAAGTCCAGTCTCCGTGTTAACTGCGTCGGCACCAATAGGGAGAACGCATGACTGCTTTGTGATGCCGTCCCATGGTGACGCGGATGTGATCGCCGCAGGCGCTGTAGCGAACCGCACTTGCCCTCGTGGCCGCGTGCTTCGGAGCCCGGCCGGCTGCGGCCTTCGCGGGCCGACAGAATGGCAACAAGCACAATCGTTGATCAGAAGCGCGCGACGCCGTCGTCGAGGCCAAGGCGGATCCGTCCGGCCAGGATATAGTTGTTGGGCGACATTGCGATGTGCTTTGCGGCGGCGTGCACGTCCCTGACACATCGCTCCAACGGCGAAGCTTCAAAAATCGTAGCCGCTCCCCCCGCGGCCGCCATTGCTTCGACGATCCGGACCGACGTGTCAGCCGCAAAGGAACAGGCGGCGCGGAAGCCAGAGTCGCAGCAGTTCAGCCTCGGCGATCGCATCATTGTCCGCGCCGTTTTCCGTCAGTTTGCTCAATCAAAAGGCTCGGCCGGCTCGCAGGGCCGCTTCGTCAGACTATGGCTGCTCGGTAGATCCGTCGGCGGGGAGCGAAGGTGCGCCCCGTCCCATACTCTGGCCGATCGGTGGGCGCCCGCCCACTCTGTCTGCCCACTTGGATTGTGGTTGACACCAAGAAGGCGTGTCGCTTGACTGCGCAAGGGACCGGAAGCGCGGAATTGGGCAATGAACGTCGAAGCGCGTCAGCGTGACCCAGCCAGCGGGACGAACGCGCAGATTCTCAATGAGATCCGAGATTTTTGCCGCGAAACGCGGACTGCGGAATCGACTTTCGGACGTCGCGTCGTCAACGACGGAAAACTGGTTTCCAGACTTCGCGACGGCGCGCGGATCACCACCCAAACGCTCGATAAAGTCAGATCCTACCTATCTGTGAGCAGGTCCGCGCCGTCGACGCGACAGCATCCGCCTGTGGGCGCCGACATTGGCGGCGCAGTCAACCGTGAGCCGCAGTCGGATATCGCCCCCGCCGGGTTTCGGTTCTTCGACAACAGACAAAAGTATCTCCTCTTCGTCTCGACTTGCGGGGAGAAAACCGAGATCGCCAATCGCGTCTCGCTCGAACTCGCCAACGTCCATCCTGCCCCGCCCGCCATACGCATGTTCGACGCCGGTGTCGGCGATGGCACAGTCCTGTCGCGCGTCATGCGCGCGATGCACGCCCGTTTTCCAACGATGCCGCTCTATGTCGTCGGCAAGGAGATCTCTTACGAGGACGTGCGCATGACGCTCGAGAAAATGGCGGATCGCCTGTTCGAGCATCCGGCGACTGTCCTCGTCCTGACCAATCTCTATTACGCGGAGGCGCCGTGGCTGACGCCGCGCTCGGCCTCGGCGGCTCAAGGCCTCATTTGGAAGGACGTCGCGCTGTCTGGCAACACGTCGCATGGTTTCGCTGAGCAGATCGCCAATCTCGAGGGGTTTCTGTCGGAAAACTGGCGAGCGGGGGTCAAGACCTCAGGCAATCCGGTCTACCTTCGGCCGATCATCCTAACGCTCAGGCGCGAGGATCATACCTTTCTCCTCGATCCGATTTTGCCGCGCCCGGGACGAGTCACAGCGGACTATGATCTGGTCATCGCCTCCCAGCCCTATCGCGCGAGGGCGAGCCTCGAATTCAAGGCCTCGAAGGTCATTGCGCCCCTTGTCCAGTCGTTGCGGCCGGGCGGCCGGTTGATCGGCGTCCATTCCCACGGAGACGACCCGGGGCTTGAGATTATCCAAGATGTCTGGCCGGGAGAGAATCCCTTCTCGTCCGATCGACACGCCATCTTGCGACAGGTCAAACACGAACTCGGCGCGGCGGCGCGCCATTACAATTTTAACGCCTCTTCAGACGCCCGATCGATTTTCAAATATCACATGCACACGCTGCCAGACGAAGTCAGCGGCCCGATCGGCACCTCAACGCTATTCGCCGCCTGGAACGCCGCCATCTATGTCGCGCAAATCGAAGACCAACGGCTCGGAGCCGTGGTGCGCGACGGCCGCTATCTCGAAGCCACCGACCGGGCGCTGAAGAAGCACGGCGGCTTGTGGTTCAACGATGAAACCTTCGTGATTTCGCGCCGCCGCGCTTAGCCCGCAGCAGAGCCTGGAGGCCTGCATGATTGAAATGAACCGCGCTCCGCCTGATCTCGCGGCCATGTTGTCGAGAGCCTCGGTCGAGGTCTCGTCGCGCGACCGTCACCTGGCCGAACTTACCGACCGATTCAGTCCGGGCATCGACGTGACCGTCACCTTTCTGCCGGGTTACGATTATCGCCATAACGTCGAGACAGCAGCCGCCCTGCGCCGGCTGGGATTCAATCCGGTCCTGCATATCGCGGCGCGGGAAATGCGGTCTCGCGAGGCGCTCGACGACTTTCTCACGCGCGCGCGCGGCGAAGCCGACGCGAACCGGATTCTCGTGATCGCAGGTGACGCCCTGCGGCCGCTCGGCCCGTTCAAATCCAGCCTGGACCTCTGCGTGAGCGGCGCCATCGAGGGGCACGGAATTCGCGCAGTCAGTTTCGCCGGACATCCGGAAGGCCATCCCCAAGTGGGCGAGGAACAAGCGATGGCCGCGCTCGCCGCCAAGCGCGACTGGGGACACACGGCTGGCGTCCGCGTCGACCTCATTTCCCAGTTCTGCTTCGAAAGCGCTCCCATTCTCGCCTGGTTCAGCGAGCTTGAGGCCCACAACCTCGACATTCCGGTTCATATCGGTCTGGCCGGTCCGGCTTCGCCCGCGACCCTCGCCAAGTTTGCCTTGCGATGCGGCGTCGGAAACTCACTGCGGTCGGTGCGCGAACACATCGGCCGCTTCGGCCGGCTGCTGATCGACGAGGGACCCGACGACGTGCTGCGCGGCCTCTGGACGTCGCCCTCCATCACCACAGCGCCGATCGCCGGGCTGCATATCTTTCCGTTTGGTGGTCTCCGCAAGACCGGCCAATGGCTAAGGAATCTCGACAATCTTGAGTGGGCCCGAACGGCCGGAGGCGCAATGTCGCCGGCGTGAACCGCGACAATCGACGCGCGGACGTCGGGTAGGCGAATCATGATCACCGCTATCGGTCATGCGGCTTTTGAGGCTATGATCGTGGGTCTTCCGTCGAACCTTGACGCTTACGGAAGCCGTTCAAGAACATTCCAACCCCAATTAAGGGGTGGAAAAGCAGGGAGCAAACGCAATGCCCATCCCGACTGAGCCGGTTGGATCGCTGCCCCGACCGATGAAGCTCCAGCAGGCGCTGGCCGATTACGACGCCGGCAAGATCAAGCACGCTGACCTTGAGCGGGAGCAGGACGCCGCCTGTCTCGATTCAATCAAGCGGTCGGAGGCGACGGGCGAGCCCATCATCTCCGACGGCGAGCAGCGCATGTCGAGCTTCGCGACCTATCCCCTGACCGACACTCTGGCCGGGACCGGATTGGCCGAACATCTCGCGGCGGACGGGCAGTATTTCGCCATCTTCACCGACGGCCATCACCGCCAGTTGCCCCGCCTGACCGGCGGCCCGTTCAAATACAAGACCTTCGCCTCTCAGTACGTCGAGAAGGCGATGAAGATGACAACGAAGCCGTTGAAGCAGGCGGTCATCGCACCCTCGATGCTTTCGTTGCTGTACCCGCTCGACGGCGAGCTGAAGGGCTACACGCGCGACCAGTTCCTCTCCGATCTCGTCGACCAATGCGAGAAGGACATCCGCGGCGCGTTCAAGGCCGGGGCGAAGCGGGTTTCGATCGACTTCACCGAGGGGCGTCTCGCTTGCCGGAACGACCCGAACAACCCGTGGACCGGCCGCAAGATGCTGGAGCGCTTCATCGACCTCAACAACCGGGTTCTCGATCGCTTCAGCGCAGAGGAGCGCAAGAACATCGGCATCCATACCTGCCCTGGCGGCGACTGCGATGCGACACACAGCGCCGATGTCGATTATGCGGAGCTCCTGCCCAGCATGTTCAAGATGAACGCCGGCTATTTTCTGATGCAATTGTCGAGCGAAAAGGACAAGGACCACGTCTATAAGCTGTGCGGGCAACATAGCCGCGCCGATGCCAATGGCGTGGGGCAGGTCTGCTTTATCGGCGTGATCAATCCTCAAAATCCGCGCGTCGAGTTGCCCGAGGAGGTGCGCGACGCGTTGATGGAGGCTTCGAAGCACATCCCGAAAGAGCGCCTCGGTTCGACGGACGATTGCGGTTTCTCGCCGTTCAGCATCGACGTCAAGCCGAAGCACGGCTCCCCCGACGTTGCGCGCGACATCGCCTTCCAGAAGATCACGTCGCGCGTCAAAGGGACGGCGATGGCGTCCGAGAAGCTGGGCTTGGCCTAGGCGGGTCGGACTCGGCTCGGAAGGGCTGGCGGCGGTCCCTCTTTCGCCGCCACCCTTTCTTTAGCGCGCCACCCGTTATCGATAGCGCTCCCCGTAGCGCCGGCACGCCGAGCGCTGAGGCTCCTCAAGAGCCGGCGAACCCAACTCCGAGTTCCTCGCCTTCCACCCAAGCATCTACTAAGGCTCCGAACTATAAGACCTGGTGGCGGCGCCGGCCGCCCGGTCGCACCCTGACGTCAGCTGAACCTAAACAGGCCGCCCATGATGTTCTTGAGGAAGTCGGGCTCCGAGCCGCCCGTTGGCGTCGTGCGGCTCACGAAGTCGAACACCTTGCCGTCCTGCATGCCGTAATTGGCGATGCGGCTGACCTTGCCGCTCTTGTCGAAATAGACCGCAAGGACGTGCTGGTCGGTCATCTTGACCGGCAGGAACGAGAGGGTGTGCTGCATCTTCTGGCCGATATAGTACCAGGCGTCGCCGCCGACCGTCGAGGTGGTCGAGGGCGTGCCGAGCAGCGAGAGCGCTTCCGGCTTGGTCGTCGCGCCGACTTTGACCTGCGACAGCGAGTCTTCGTCGACCTGATAGCCGCGGTCGAAGTCGCCCTCGTAGCCGAGGCAACCGCCAACAGTAAGCGCCGCGCAAAGGGCCAATCCCAACGTGGCTCGACGATGGATCTTCGGCGCCATTTGCATTCCGTCTCTCTTTGATCCGCTCTTCGCCTTGCCAGAGCGAGCGCGGATGCCTAACTCATGAACCCTAATCAGAGCAAGGCGCGAGCCTCGACTCGCGAGGCATTCGGATGATCTTCGCTCAGTGGCGCGCGCGGCGCGCCAGCAAAGCACTCATCGAGCAGATTCTGGGCGAGATCGTGGCCGCCGCGCGCCGCCCGGCGCTCTATCAGGCGTTCCAGGCGCCCGACCGGCTTGACGGCCGATTCGAGTTGCTGACGCTCCACGCCGGGCTCGTCCTGCGCCGTCTCAAGGCGCTCGGCGGCCTTGCCGACGACATCGCGCAGGAACTCGTCAACAGCGTCTTTCTCCATTTCGACGACACGCTGCGCGAGATGGGCCTATCGGATATTGGCGTGTCGAAGCGTCTGAAGACGATGGGCGGCGCCTTCTACGGCCGCAACGCCGCCTACGCGGCCGCGCTCGATGACGGTTCGGCCGCCGACCTTGCTCGGGCGCTAGCCAGAAACGTGTATGGCGTTGCAGGGCGAGAGGCCCAGCCGAAGGCGGAAGCGCTAGCCCGTCATGTCGCCTCACTTGACGCTGCCTTGGCGACGATCCCGGTCGAGGCCTTTACGGAGGGCCGCTTTCGGTTCCCGCGCGGCTCGATCGACGCCGGAGACGGTCATGACTGAAGAGGGGCTCTTCTCCCGCGTCGTGCGGGTCGACGCCCTTCCTCGAGAGGGGCAACTCCTGACGATCGAGGCTGCTCCCGCCGAGAGGGAAGCCCTTGCGTCGTTCTATAAGCTTCCGGCCATCGCCGCCTTGAAAGCGACGCTGCGCCTCGAGCCTTGGGGGCGCGGCGGGGCGCGCGTTACCGGCGCTGTGCACGGCGAACTCACTCAACTCTGCATCGTTTCGCTGGAGCCGTTTCCCGCAACGGTTGACGAGGACGTCGACGTGCGATTCGCGCCCCCGACAGCGGCTGATCGGAAGTCCTCGGCGCAGCAGGAAACGCTGACGCTTTCGCTCGCCGACGAAGACGAGCCCGATCCTGTTATCGATGGAAAGATCGACCTCGGCGCTCTCACGGCCGAGTTCTTCGCTCTCGGCCTCGATCCTTATCCGCGCAAACCGGGCGCGGTCTTGGACGAGGAATCCACGAATTCCGAGCCGACGGACTCGCCATTTGCGGCGCTGGCCCCACGGGACAAAGATAGGCGCGAATAGGCACGCGTGACGCTGTCTTTTGCCCGGACGGTTGCGGCGCTCGGGCGAAGACACGCCGTCCGCTCAATGCGTCAAGCGAGGCCTGTAGCCAAGCGCGGTTTCTTGCGTTGCCTTGCGCGGCGGAGCCGCTATTGTCGCGCCGCGCTGCGCCGCCGGGCAACGCGCTCGAGGCGGCCGGACGAGGGAATGGCAGGCGACGTTCGCATAGCGCTGGACGCGATGGGCGGCGATCACGGGCCAACGATTGTCCTCGCCGCCGCAGCTGTCGCGCTTGAACGCCGACCCGATATTCAGTTTCTCCTCTATGGCGACAAGGGCGTGATCGCGTCCATCCTTGAGCGCCATCCCAGGCTCGCCGCCGAGTCGCGCATTTTTCACACCGATGTCGCCGTCAAGATGAGCGACAAGCCGAGCCAGGCGCTGCGCACCGGGCGGCGCGTCTCGTCGATGTGGCAGGCGATCGAAGCGGTGAAGTCGGGCGCGGCCGACTGCGCAGTCTCCGCCGGCAACACCGGCGCCTTGATGGCGATGGCGAAGTTCTGCCTGCACACGATGGCGCCGATCGAGCGGCCGGCGATCGCGGCGATGTGGCCGACGCTGCGCGGCGAATCGATCGTGCTCGACGTCGGCGCGACGATCGGCGGCGACGCGCAGCATCTCGTCGATCTTGCGGTCATGGGCGCGGCGATGGCGCGCATTGTCTTCCACATCGACGAACCCGACCGTCGGTCTCCTCAATGTCGGAACCGAAGAGATCAAGGGAGTCGAGGAGGTGAAGGCGGCGGGACGCGTTCTGCGCGAGGCGAGCCTTCCCAACATGCGCTATCGGGGCTTCGTCGAAGGCGACGATCTCGGCAAGGGCGCTGTCGATGTTTTCGTCACCGAAGGCTTCACCGGCAATATCGCGCTCAAGACCGCCGAAGGGCACCGCGCGGCAGCTCGGTCAATACATGCGCGAGGCCATGAGTTACAGCCTCATGTCGCGCATCGGCTTCCTGTTCGCGCGCAAGGCGATGGCCGAGTTGCGCGCCAAAATGGTCCCGCGCGCCAGCGGCGGCGTGTTCCTGGGGCTTGACGGCGTCGTCATCAAGGCTCATGGCGGCGCTGACGCGGATAGCTACGCCGGCGCGGTGGAATTGGCCTATGACATGGTGCGTCAGGAATTGCTCGGCAAGATTCGCGAAATGATCGCCCACGCCAACGGTTTCCGGCCCATGCCCGCGCGGTCTCGAGCCGCCCAATCCTGATCACGGAAAACTCCCGCTCATGAACCTTGCATCCCCTCCGCCGAGCGTCCGTCGTCCGCGCCGATCAGAATCGGAAGCGTTTGGCGGCGGCGCGTTCGCTTCGATCCGCGCCTGCGTACGTGGCGTCGGCGCTGCGCTGCCCGCGCACGTCGTCTCGAACGCGGAACTGGCGACGAGGGTCGACACGTCGGACGAATGGATCGTCCAGCGCACCGGCATCCGCCAGCGCTACGTCGCCGGCCCCGACGAAACGACATCCTCGCTGGCCGTCAAGGCGGCTCAGGCGGCGTTGCGCAGCGGCGGCCTCGAGCCGGCCGACATCGATCTCGTCATCGTCGCCACATCGACGCCCGATTACACGTTTCCCGCAGTCGCCACTCAGGTGCAAGCCGAGCTCGGCATCGTCGACGGCGCTGCTTTCGACCTGCAGGCGGTCTGCACCGGCTTCGTCTACGCGGTCGTGACGGCGGAGAAGTTCCTGCGTTCCGGCTCGCACAAGCGTGCGCTCGTGATCGGCGCCGAGACTTTCTCGCGCCTCCTGGATTGGAACGACCGCACGACCTGCGTCCTGTTCGGCGACGGGGCGGGGGCGATCGTGCTCGAGGCGCGCGACAGCGATGGCCGGCTCGGCTCGCCCGGCGTGATCGCCTCGCGCCTGCGCGCGGACGGCCGGCACCGCGAAAAGCTCTTCGTCGATGGCGGGCCGTCGACCACGCGGACGGTCGGTCATTTGCGCATGGAAGGCAAGGAAGTGTTCCGCCATGCGGTCGGCATGGTGACCGACGTGATCCAGGGATGCTTCGCCGACGCCGGCGTAACAGCAGACGAGATCGACTGGTTCGTGCCGCATCAGGCCAATCGCCGCATCATCGACGCTTCCGCGGACAAGCTCGGCATTGCGCGCGACAAGGTGGTCGTCACAGTCGACCAGCACGGCAACACGTCCGCCGCCTCGATCCCGCTCGCGCTCGACGTCGCTGTTAACGACGGACGCATCAAGCCCGGCGATCTGGTGATGATCGAAGCGATGGGCGGCGGCTTCACCTGGGGCGCGGCGCTGATCCGCTGGTGAAGCGCGAGTAGCGCCAAGCTACTCGAACGCGAAGATGCGCTTCCAGTCGTTTTTCATGCTGACGACGATCCAGCCGTCCTTGGTCGCTTCGTCGTAAAGCTCCGGGGAAAAGCGGCCGACCTTCGTTTCGGGCAGGCCCTGCGCGGGACCGTAGGCGTATTCGCGCTGGCCGTCGTCGTGCAGCGCCAGCATGGCGAGTCGAACGCCCCCGCCGCCCTTCGTATATTCGAGCATCTGCCGGTCGCCGGTCGAGTTGCCAAAGGCGAAGTAAGGCCGGCGGCCAATCACGAGATTGATGCCCTCAGGCTTGCCAGCGTTGTCGTCGTTGAGCAGCAGCTTCGGCTCCTTGATGAGGACCGGGCCTTTCGCGCCATAGTGAAAGCTGACGGAGCCCGCGCTGCCGACCACCTGCTCGGGCGGGATACCGTAAACCTGCTCCGAATAGACGCGGACGAAACCCTGGCCGCCGCCGGTGACGATATAGGTGCGGTAGCCGGCGCTGCGGAGATAATGGAGAAGCTCGATCTGCGGCGCATAGACGAGATCGGTGTAAGGCCGCTTCCAGCGCGGGTCGCGCGCTTCGGCTGATCCATTTTGCGACGTCGTCGCGGAACGTGTCGACGTCCATGCCGGTCAGGGTCGCGGCGGCGATCTTAATCAGCGACTCGAGGCTCGAGTTTCGCGATCGCCTCGCGGTTCCCCGTCAGCACGGTGCGGAACGGCTCGACCTTGGCAAGCTCGGGTTTCGCTTTCACGAGCGCCGGCACGCGATCGAAGCAATAGACGAGCTGCGTATAGATCGGATGCTCGACCCACAGCGTGCCGTCCTGGTCGAACGTCGCGATGCGCTCCGCAAGCGGCACGAAGTCGGGGCTCGCGGCGTCGGTCGTCGCATGGACGAATTTGACGATCGCGTCCTTTGCCGGTCCGGCGTTCCACGAGGGCAGGGGATCGCTTTCCGCGCCCGCCCGCCCGGCGAGGCTGAGCGCAGCCGCCCCACCGAGCATGAGCGCCGCAAATTCGCGGCGACGCAGGTCCATCTCGAGTCGAGAAGGGTTCGGCTTACGCGAGCGAGATGCTCATCCCGCTGAGGTCGATCGAGAAGCTGAAGCCGACCTGGCGCCCATGAAGGCGCAACACCACGCCGTTAGCGTTGGAAAGCTGCGCTGAGCTTCTGCCCCCCGCTATGGACATGCCGGCGCCGATGGCCGAGTAGAGGCCCGCGATGTCGCCCGGAGCGTGAATGTTCGACGCGGTGCCGACGAGATCCGTCGCCGAGACGCCAATCAAGGCGCCCGCATTGATGCCGCCGACTCTGAGCGGATATGGTTGTCCCCGGAAAGTCAACGTTCCACTGCCGCCCGTCACGCCGAAGATGAAACCAGCGCTGGCGATATGCAGGGACACCGACCCCGTTGCGGCTTCGGCAGGCGCGACGAAGGCTGCGGTCGCCAGACCGGCGCCCGATAAGATAAGTCCGCGACGCGTAACAATGTTCATAGGAATCTCCCCGTTTAGAACCCGCTTATAGGCGCGCGGTCTCAGCACGAGGCCAGCCCCAGCTGCGCGGCGCGGGGCGGAGTTTACAGGCGTTGGGCGCGATTCGCTAACTCTTAGCGATCGGCGACGCGTTCGAGCGAATTGGCTACGCTTAATGCGAGCGGGAACCGGATATTCGGAGTTGGGCGACGTTACGCCTGACCGGCGTCGGAGCCATGTTGAGCCTGGCGAGCGCGGATGGTCATGATTCCGATCAGCGCCAGCGCGATGACAGCGAAGGACACACCCGTCGTCGCCGTACCGAGCGCATAAATCTCGGGTGTGGTCACTGTCGTCGTCAAAGCCTGCAATTCCATTGGCAATGTGTTGTGTTCGCCCATCGCCTGGCTCGAACGCGCAATCTCGTCCCACGATAGCGTGAAGCCGAAGAAGCCCACTCCAATAACCGAAGGCAGGATGATCGGCAGAATTACCGAGCGCAGCGTCTGCCACGGCGTCGCGCCGAGGTCGCGAGCCGCCTCCTCGTAGCGATTGTCGAAGCGATTGAAGATCGCGAACATGACCAAGAGGCCGAAGGGCAATGTCCACGTCAGATGCGCGCCGAGCCCGGAGGTGAAAACGCCCATCGTCGTCTTCAGGTTATCGGCGATCCACCCGGGTCCGTGATTCTTGAGGAAATCATCCAAGAGGCGGAATTCGAGCGCAATGCCGAGCGAGGTCACGATCGAAGGCACAATGAGGCTCGCGACCGCGACGAAAAACAGGAGCCTCGCTCCGGGGAATTGCTTGCGAAAGGCGAGCCCTGCGCTGAGCGACAGGAGGACCGTCAGGATCATCACGACGAAACCGAGCTCGAGCGAGCGTGTGAACGCATCGTGGATATTCACGATGCCGCCGCCATTCCACAGCCGCTCGAACCAGTGCAACGACACGCCGTTCATCGGGAATGTCAGCCCCCCGGTCGGACCTTGGAATGAGAGAATGAAGATGACGATCATCGGGCCGTAGAGAAACAGCACAAACAGCCCGAAAAACGCGGCAAGCCAATAGAAAGCGGGAGAGCGCCCTTCACCCATCTTTCACAGCTCTTTCTGCACGTCGACGACGCGATTGAGCGCGGTGATGATGAGAAGCGTCACGGCGAGGAGGATCACCGCGTTCGCCGCGGCAGGGGGGAACTGAAGAGCGTTGAGGCGCGTCTCCACCACCTTGCCGGCCGAGGCGATCTGCTCGCCGCCCATCACGTCGAAGGTGATGAAATCGCCCATCACGATCGTCACGACGAAAATCGAACCGATGACGATGCCAGGCTTGGAGAGGGGAATGATCAGGTTCCACAAGGTCTGCCATGCGGAGGCGCCGGAATCATAGGCCGCTTCGACGAGGCGCTTGTCGATGCGCATCATCGAATTGAAGATCGGCACGACCATGAAGAAGGTGAAGAGGTGGGTGAAGGCGAGCGACACCGAGAAGGGCGAGTAGAGCAGCCATTCGACGGGTTTGTCCACAATATGGGCATGGATAAGCGCGTCGTTCACGAGCCCGTTGCGTCCGAGCAACGGGATCCATGAGATCATGCGAATGACGTTCGAGGTCCAGAATGGAATCGTGCAGACGAGGAACAGAACCATCTGCGTCGTCGTCGAGCGGATGTGGAAGGCGAGGAAATAGGCGATCGTGAAGCCGATGAGGAGCGTGGTGAGCCAGACGATGAAGCAGAATTTCGCCGTCGACACATACGTTCTTAGGATCGTGCAAAGATCGGGCAGCTGAGTCCAGCAACCCTCGAAGGTTTCGGTGTAACTGCGCGTCGTGAAGGACGGCAGCATAGCGTAGTCATTATAGTCCCAGAAACTGACGATGACGACGAGGATCAGCGGGATGATGAAGAAGAACGCAAAGACGATGCCGAAAGGCATCGCCTGAAGCCATCCCGGAATTCCAACGCGGTCCAGCCCGCGCTTGGCGGTGCGATCAATGGCCCTGCTGACCGTTGGGGTCGAAATGCTGGTGGCGGTCATGCGTCAGAGCCAATTCCTTCCCCAAGTCTCCTCTCTCGCTTGGCGGGAGAGGAGCGAAGGGCCATCATGTTCCTGGCCGAAGTTGATCGCTAAGACGCGATGAACTCATTCCATTTGCGGACCATGTAATCGTTCTCGTCCATGACCGCGTTCCAGCAGGCGACATTGCCCATGCGGTCGTCATAGGAGCCGCCGTCGCGCGTTGCGCCGGCCTTTTCGAGGAGCGATCCGTCGGGCCCGTGAATATCCTTCTCGGCCGGCTTGCCCTCCATCCAGTAAGCCCATTCGTAGGGCTCCATGTTGGCCTTGGCGGTCGACAGCACCGCCGAGTAATAGCCCTGGCGGTTGAGATAGGCGCCGGCCCACCCGGACAGGTACCAGTTGACGAACTCGTAGATCATGTCCGCCTGCTTTTCGGTCACGCCTTTTGACATGCAGAAACCGGAGGCCCAGGAGCGATAGCCTTCCTTGAGCGGCTGGAAGACGCAGGGAATGCCCTTCGTGCGCACAGCGGTCACCGCCGGCGACCACATCGACTGGATGACCGTCTCGCCCGACGCCATCAGATTGACGCTCTCGTTGAAGTCCTTCCAGAAGGCCCGGAACTGACCGGCCTTCTTCGCCTCGGTGAGCGTGGCCATGGTCATGTCGATCTCTTTCCGGGTCATGTTCCCCTTGTCGGGATATTTGTATTTGCCGGTCGCCTCGACCACCATTGCGGCGTCCATGATGCCGATCGAGGGGATGTTCAGAATCGCCGCCTTGCCCTTGAATTCCGGGTTCAGGAGTTCGGCCCAGGAATTGATCGGCCGCTTGATGAGATCGGGGCGAATGCCAAGCGTGTCGGCGTTGTACACCGTCGGGATCAGCGTCACCCATTCCGTCGGCGTCTTCGAGAATTTCGTCGAGTGTTGCCCCTCGACGAACATCACCTTCTTCGGGGCCGTGCCCTGGTCGCCGATCACTTTGCCATTCGGCAGCTGGCCCTTGGTGAAGACCGGCGTGATGTTGTCGAACTCTTTGATCTTCTTGGCGTCCATCGGGAGGATGTTTCCCGAAGGCACGAGCTTCTTGAGACTGAAGTACTCGGTGTCCAGAATGTCGAACGAGTTCGGCTGCGTGATGACGCGCTTGGTCACATCGTCAGTGGTGGCCACGATGTTCTGGATCGTGATGCCGGTGTCCGCCTTCACCTTCTTGGTGATGTCGTCGGACTGGTTCACAGCGGTGCCCAGATAGCGAAGCACCTTGTCTTCCTGCGACCAGACGGCCGGGAAGCCGGTGATCGCGCCGGAGCCGGCGGCGGCGCCGGCGATGCCGGCCGCGCCCTTGAGCACCGCGCGGCGGGATAGGCCAGTAGTCTTGTTCGTTGTCTTCGACATTTGCTCTTCTCCTCAGCAGTTCCCCGCCCGCTTCACGTCGCCGGGGCCAGCGCGTGAATGTCTTTGTCGGCCCAGAGAACGGAAACGTTGTCGCCGATGTTGAGCGGTTCGTCCGCGAACTGCTCGTCGCTCACGACCGCCATAAGCTCTCCAGCGCCCGGCCTATCGAGCGACACCTGGTAAGACGCGCCCTGATATTCGATGGCGCGCACGGCGGCGCTGAACCGGGCGTCGTTGGCGCCTGAGCCATTGCCGCGGCGCAGTGTAATGCGGTCGGCGCGCACCGCGACGGGCCCCGTCGGCGTCTCGATCACGTTGTGCCCTCCAAGGAAGCGGGCGATGAATTCGGTCGCGGGCTTCTCAAACAAGTCGCGCGGCGTCGCGGTCTGTTCGATCTTGCCCTTGTTCATCACCACGACGAGATCGGCCAGGGCGAGGGCCTCGTCCTGCCCGTGCGTGACATGGACGAAGGGGATATTGAGCTGCCGCTGGAAGCGGCGAAGCTCGGCGCGCATACGCACGCGCAGGAACGGGTCGAGCGCGGACAGCGGCTCGTCGAGCAGCAGGATCTGTGGATCGGTGACGAGCGCGCGCGCGAGCGCGACCCGCTGTTGTTGGCCGCCGGACAGCTGCGCCGGCACCCGCTGCGCGTAAGGCGTCATGGCGACGAGCTCGAGAAACTCCATCGCCTTCTGACGGCGCGTCGCCTTGTCCACGCCCTTCATCTTCAGCGAGAAGGCGACATTGTCGACGCAAGAGAGATGAGGAAAGAGCGCGTAGCTCTGAAACATCATGGCCGTGCCGCGCTTCGCCGGGGGCAGGTCGGTGACATTGGCCGTGCCGATCAGAATGTCGCCCTCGGTCGCACTCTCGTGGCCCGCGATCATCCGCAAGGTCGAGGTCTTGCCGCAGCCCGACGGTCCGAGCAGGCAGCAATAGGCGCCCGCCGGAACCTTGAGATCGATGGAATCGACCGCGGTCGTAGCGCCATAACGCTTTGTGAGATGAATCAGTTCGAGGTCAGCCGGCTCCAACACCACCTCACGATCGACGGTCGGTCTTGGAATACGGTCTGCAACGCCCGTGCCAGTTGGCGGGGGCGCCCGAGCGCGCCAATACGATTGACAGCAAGAGGCTTTCCGCCCGCTTCGCCGAACGCCCAACCGAACTACGCCGCTAAATTAGGCGCCATGCGCACAATTGCGGCGCCCTTCACGTTGACTTCAGGGGTAGGGAAGACACGAGCCGCAACAAAAAGGGCGGCCATTCGGCCGCCCTTTCCGTTTGTTTGCGCTTGGAGGCTTGGACTTAGAAGTCCATGCCGCCCATGCCGCCGCCGCCCGGCATCGCGGGGGCGGGCGATTCCTTCTTCGGCTTGTCGCCGATCATCGCTTCGGTGGTGATGAGGAGGCCGGCCACGGAGGCGGCGTCCTGGAGCGCTGTACGCACGACCTTGGCCGGATCGACAATGCCGGCCTCGATCATGTCGACATACTCTTCCGTCTGGGCGTTGAAGCCGAAGGTCTGCGACTTGTTGTCGGTGATCTTGCCGACGACAATCGAGCCTTCGTTGCCCGCGTTTTCGGCGATCTGACGGATCGGCGCCTCGAGAGCCTTCAACACGATGCTGATGCCCGCCTGCTCATCGGCGTTCTCGCTCTTGAGCTTGGAGACGGCGATCTTGGCGCGCAGCAGCGCGACGCCGCCGCCGGGGACAATGCCCTCCTCGACCGCCGCGCGGGTGGCGTTGAGCGCGTCGTCGACGCGATCCTTCTTCTCCTTCACCTCGACCTCGGTCGCGCCGCCGACGCGGATCACCGCAACACCGCCGGCGAGCTTCGCCAGACGCTCCTGCAGCTTCTCCTTGTCGTAGTCGGAGGTGGTCTCCTCGATCTGCGCCTTGATCTGGGCGATCCGGCCCTCGATGTCGGACTTCTTGCCGACGCCGTTGATGATCGTGGTGTTCTCCTTCTCGATCCGCACCCGCTTGGCCCTGCCGAGCATGTTGAGGGTCACGTTCTCGAGCTTGATGCCAAGATCCTCGGCGATCATCGTGCCGCCGGTCAGGATGGCGATGTCCTCGAGCATCGCCTTGCGGCGATCGCCGAAGCCCGGGGCCTTGACCGCCGCGACCTTCAGGCCGCCACGCAGCTTGTTGACGACCAGCGTCGCGAGCGCCTCGCCCTCGATGTCCTCGGCGATGATGAGGAGCGGCTTGCCAGTCTGCACGACCGCCTCGAGCACGGGCAGCATGGGCTGCAGCGAGGAGAGCTTCTTCTCGTGGATGAGGATGTGCGGATCCTCGAGTTCGGCCAGCATCTTCTCGGCGTTGGTGATGAAATAGGGCGAGAGATAGCCGCGGTCGAACTGCATGCCCTCGACGACGTCGAGCTCAGTCTCAAGGCTCTTGGCCTCCTCGACCGTGATGACGCCCTCGTTGCCGACCTTCTGCATCGCGTCGGCGATCATCTTGCCGATCGACTTGTCGCCGTTGGCGGCAATCGAGCCGACTTGGGCCACTTCCGATGATTCCTTGATCTTCTTCGAGCGCTTGGCGATGTCCTTAACCGCCTCGGCGACGGCCTGATCGACGCCGCGCTTGAGATCCAT
>CAVWPU010000026.1:0-33293 GCA_963756955.1 uncultured Alphaproteobacteria bacterium | reverse complement strand
TTTGCCCCGCGGCGACGAGCCGTCCGCCCGCGGCCTTTATCGAGGCTTGGGCAAGAGGGAGATATTCCTTCTGGTACGCGTCCAAATCGCTGACGCCGACCTCCGTAATCACGTAGGCGGGCGGCCCGGCCGCTGCATGGAGTTGCTGAACGGCGCCGCCGCCGATCGCCAAACCCGCCATCAAGGCGAGAACCGCCGCAGATCGAGTTTCCATCGCTTTCCTCCCAGATTGAAGCCAATCCAGAGCTGCACCATACAGCAAGGGTCTTCCGCCCGACACCGGCGAACGCGAGGCCTGTGCTGTTCACAAAGGCGTTGCAAATCCCTATGGCGCTCTGCGCGGGGCGACAGTGGAAGGTCGAGCATGAGCGTCTCCTCCGTTCATTCCAAGGGCGCGGACGCGCCCATCGCGATTCCAGCGATCGGACTTGATCTCATTGTCCACATGTCGCCCTCGGCGAGCGGCGGAGCGTTCTCGGGCTGCCGGTGAGCCTCGCGGATCAGCCAGCCGGATGAAGCCCGTGTCGCGCTCAGGCGCTCATGCGCCGCAGCACGTCCGAGACCGCCGTTAGGTCCGAGGCAGGCGCGCTGGCGGCGACGTATCCGTCGGGTCGGATGAGCCAAGCGCCATCCGGCGCCGGCGGCGTCCCGTGCGCGGCATTCAAGAGCTGAGGATAGGACGCAAGAAGGCTCGTGACAGACGGGGAGGACGAAGCCAGAAGCGTGAAGCGCGGCTCATCCCCTGCGCCCCGGGCTGCCGGCGATCGGCGCCATGCGCTGGCCTGGGGTTGGGCGAAGCGAGCCGCGCCTTTGCCCGTTCATCGGGCTTTCCGGGTAGCCGACTGACACTTGCGACATCTGGTCGGCGAAAGCGTGCTGGACCGGCGCCAACCCAAGCGCGACGCGGCCGACGATATTGCGCAGTTCCTCGGCGATCGGATTGCGCAAGGCGCCGATGGCGGTCAAGCGCGCGGTGTTCTTCAACACCTCGTCGCCTACGCCGCTTCGCTCCGGACTATAGGTGTCGAGCAGCGCTTCGCCACAAGTCCCCTTGATGGCCAAAGCCAATTTCCACGCGAGATTGAACGCGTCCTGCATCCCCGTGTTCATGCCCGCGCCGCCGGCTGGACTATGAACGTGCGCAGCGTCTCCGGTCAGGAAAACGCGTCCCGAGCGATAGCTTGCGACTTTGCGCGAATTGATTCTAAAGCCGGATAACCAGATCGGATCGAACAGGTTCGCGCCCTTGGGACCCCGCCGCTCGACGATCGTCTGAATCTCTTCAAGCGTCGGGTCGTGAGGCTGGTCCGCCCCGCTCGGCGGAATATTGGCAATGATGCGATAGCGTCCCGGCGAGATCGGGAAGATTGGCAGAACGCCCTCGCGCGCCCAATAGACGGCGACTTCGGTATCGGGGAACGGATATCCTTTCATATGGACGTCCGCGAGGATCCAGTCGCTGTTCATCGTCTCCCCGGAGAAGGGAGCCGCGAGCGTATGACGCACAATGCTGTGCGCGCCATCGCATCCGGCGAGCCAATCCGCTTGCACAGTCTCTTCGCCGCCATCCGCGCGCCGAAGCGTCGCCTCCACGCCGTTGGCCCCAATCCTGAACGCCATGACCTCCGTGCTGCGCTCCACGGTGACGCCCAGGCGCTGAAGTCTTTCCTCAAGCAGGCGCTCGGTGTCGGATTGCGGCAGCATCAGCGCATAGGGGTATGGGCTCGCCACCGAATCCATGCGGACGCGCCCGACCAGCGCGTTATCCGCCGCAACGATATTGACGCCGTCGACCTTGAATCCCGCCTCCACAAAAGGCGCTGACCCTCGATCCCCGCGGTCGAGAAGCTCGAGCGTCCGGCTCCAGAGCACGATGGCTTTTGATTTGTCCGTGCGCTGAGGCGCCTTATCGACAATGCGCACCGGAACCCCGTAGCGGGTCAGTTCGCAGGCGAGCATCAGGCCTACGGGTCCGGCCCCTATAATCAGCGTAGACGCAGTCATCAGCGCTCTCATGATCTTTGACGTCCTATTCCGCTCGGCGGAAACGCCTCAACTGGGGATCCGGGAGCGTCGCCTCACAGATTTGTGCTAACACGCCGGAGCGCTGTAGATGACAAGCCCGAGCGCGGCCCATGCAGGAACAGCAGGGCCGGCGGCTTCATGCTCGCGAAGCGCGAAGCGTCGCGCTCCGAAACCCGCCAACCCGCAAGCGTTGCGCCGGCCGGGCCCGAGATCGCCTTCAAGGTCGAGCCCGGCCGATCGACGACCACGATTGGAACGAGGTCGGCGATCGCCCGCCAATGCCGCCACAGGTGGAACTGGCGAAGGTTATCGGCGCCCATGATCCAAACGAAATGGACGCCCGGCGCCCGGCGCTCGAGCCAGCGAAGCGTGTCGTAAGTAAAGTGCGAGTTGATCTGGGCTTCGATGTCGCTGACCACGACGCGAGGGCCAACGTCGAGCTGGCGCGCGGCCTCGATGCGCGCCTTGAGGGCCGCGAGGCCTGTCAGCGACTTGAGCGGATTGCCCGGCGTCGCCAGCCACCAGACGCGGTCGAGCGCGAGCCGCCGCAGCGCGAGCCGCGTGATCAGCGCATGCCCCTCGTGCGGCGGATTGAACGACCCGCCAAGCAGGCCGATCCGCATGCCGGGCGCAAAAGGCGGCAGTCGCGGAACGGGCGTCACAATGTCGCCTGGGCGGCCAACAGTTCCGCTTGGCGTTCGGCGGTCAGGCCGTCGATGATTTCATCGAGACCTTCGCCCTCCATGATTCGGTCGAGCGAATAAAGGGTCATGTTGATGCGGTGGTCGGTCACCCGGCCTTGCGGAAAATTGTAGGTGCGGATGCGTTGCGACCGGTCGCCTGAACCGACCTGAGATCGCCGCTCCTGGGCGCGGTCCGCGTCGAGCTTCTGGTTTTTGGCGTCGAGGATGCGCGAGCGTAAGAGATCCATCGCCTTGGTGCGGTTACGATGCTGGGACCGCTCCTCCTGCATGGCCACCACGACGCCGGTTGGAAGGTGGGTGATGCGGATCGCCGATTTCGGTCTTGTTGACGTGCTGGCCGCCCGCGCCGTGACGAGCGATAGGTGTCGATCTTGAGATCGGCTTCGTTGATCTCGAAGTCCGATTCCTGGGCGATCGGCAGAACGGCGACGGTCGCGGCCGAAGTATGAATGCGTCCCTGTGTCTCGGTCGCCGGCACGCGCTGCACCCGGTGAACGCCGCTCTCGAACTTGAACCGGGCGAAGACGCCCCGGCCTGAGATTTCAGCGACGATTTCCTTGAATCCTCCGGCCGTTCCTTCGCTGGTCGACAAAATCTCGACCTTCCACCGCTTTCGCTCGGCGTATTTGACGTACATGCGAAACAAATCGCCGGCGAACAAAGCCGCCTCGTCCCCGCCGGTGCCGGCCCGGACCTCGAGGATGGCGCTCCCCTCGTCGGCCGCGTCTTTCGGCAGGAGCGCGATCCGAATCGCCTTGGACATCGCTGCCGCTTCCGCTTCGGCCGCGGCAAGCTCATCGCTCGCCATGGCGCGCATGTCGGGGTCCAGATCCGGCTCCCGCAACATCGCCGCGAGATCGGCGCGTTCCTTTTCTTTGGCCATGAACGCCTGGATCGCCGAGACGACGGGATCGAGCTCGCTGAGTTCCCGCGACAGCGCGGAATATTGAGCGCCGGCCGCGCCCTCGGCGAGGCGGGCGGAGATTTCCTGGTGGCGGCGCAGGATGAGTTCGAGATTGTCGTTGGCGGCCATGGGTAGAGCTCAGGAAGCGGGAAGCGGCGGACGGGTCGGACGCTCGCGTCGCTAGAGGCGCACTTGAAGACGTTCCGCCAGGCGCTCAAGCTGCGGCCGCAAGGACGCGTCTTCTCGCCCCTTGGCCAGCATCGCGTCGACCTCGCGCTCGACCTCGGCGATGTTGAGCGACAGCGTCATCGCCTTGACGGGCCCGATCGAGGCCGCGGACATCGACAGCTCGCGGTAACCGACCGCCATCAGGGCCATCGCTTCAAGGGTCTGTCCGCCCATCTCTCCGCATAAGGTCACCGGCGCCCCGTGCCGCGCGCCCGCTTGCGTGATCGAACGCAGCGCGCGCAAAAAGCCGACGCTGAGCGGATCGAAGCGATTTGCGACCCGGCGGTTGTCGCGATCGACCGCGTAGAGATATTGCATCAGGTCGTTCGAGCCAACCGACAGAAAGTCCGCCGCCGAGGCGATCTCGTCGAGCTGCCACAAGAGCGACGGCACTTCGACCATCACTCCGAGACTGGCGCTGCGCGGGGGCTCATGGCCGCGGCTCACGCTCCAGTTGAGCTCGTGATCGAACATCGAGCGCGCGACTCTGTATTCGTCAACGGTCGAAACCATCGGCGCCATGATCTTGAGGTCGCGCCCCGCAGCAGCGCGTATGAAGGCGCGAAACTGCATGCGCAGCAGCGCCGGACGGTCGAGTCCGATCCGTAGCGCGCGCCATCCGAGCGCAGGGTTCTCCTCCTCAAAGCCCTTCATGTAGGGCAGAAGCTTGTCGCCGCCGATGTCGAGGGTGCGGAAGGTCACCTCACGATCGCCGGCGGCGTCAAGAATGGCGCGATAGAGCTGCTGCTGCGCGCCGGGCCGGGGAAACTTCGCGGCCAGCATGAACTGCAATTCGGTGCGGAAGAGACCGATCGACTTCGCGCCGGTCTCGGCAAGATGGGGCATGTCGACAAGCAGCCCAGCGTTCATGTGCAGGCCGATCGGCACACCGTCGAGGGTGACCGTCGGAGAGTCGCGGAGCGCGCGATATTGCGCCTGGCGCCGGGCGCGCATGCGCGCCTTTTCGGCGTAGGCCGCCTCGACGTCGGCGGGCGGCCGCAGATAAATCTCGCCGGTGTCGCCGTCGACGATGATCGCGTCGCCCTGCTCGACGATTTCGGAAATATTCGCGATATCGCTTACGGCGGGGATGGAGAGCGCGCGGGCGACGATCGCGATGTGGCTCGAGGCGCCGCCCTCCTCGAGCACCAGACCGCGGAGCCGCGAGCGGTCATAATCGAGCAGCGCCGCCGGGCTCATCGAGCGCGCGACAAGGATGGCGTTCTCCGGCAGCTCCTCCGGCAGCAGGACCAGGCTCTGGCCGGCGAGCTGATGCAGAAGGCGATTGGCGATGTCCGTCAGGTCGTGCAGCCGATCGCGCAGGTAAGGGTCAGTCTGGCGCTGCAGCTTGGCGCGGGCGTCGTTATGGACGCGCTCGACCGCGGCCTCCGCGGTCAGGCCGGAGCTCACCGCCTCGCGCAGCCGCCGCAGCCAGCCGCGATCATGCGCGATCATGCGGAAGGCCTCCAGCACGTCGCGGTGCTCGCCTCCGATCCCGTCGTCGTTACGGTCGATCAGATTGTCGACCGAAGCGCGCATGGCGCTGATCGCGGTCTCCAGCCGCGCGAGCTCGGATTCCACGTCGTCGGCGACGATTGTGGACACCGTGACGCGCGGTTGGTGCATCACCACATGACCAAGCCCGAGCCCCTCGGCGATGCCAAGGCCCTTGAGCGATATCTGCCGGGGCACGGCGATCGGCGCGCCCTGGGCGGCGATCCCTTGCAACTCTCCGGATGCGATCATTTCGGCGAGCAGCATGGCGGTCGTCTGCAGCGCCTCGAGCTCTTCCTCCGAATAGGCGCGCCGCGCGCGGTTTTGCACCACCAGAACGCCAATCGTGGCGCCGCCGCGCAGCACCGGCACGCCGAGGAACGACTGGTAGATCTCTTCGCCCGTCTCAGGTCTGTAGGAAAAGGACGGATGATGCTGCGCATCGGAGAGCGCCAGCGGCTCGGCGCTCGAGGCGATGAGCCCGACGAGGCCTTCGCCCGGCCGCATGGTGGTCAGGTGGACCGCCTCGCGGTTGAGGCCTTCGGTCGCGAACAATTCCATCGCCCCGTCGGCGCGCACGACATAAAGCGAGCAGACCTCGGCCACCATATTGGAGGCGATGAGCACGACGATGCGGTCCAGGCGCGCCTGGGCGGTGACGGGCTCCGCCATGACCTCGCGGAGCCGCCGCAATAGTAGACGCGGTCCGCCGGGCGCGCGCATCAACAACGTCCTATTCGTCACCGGCCGATCGGTCGGCCGACTGAGCCATGCAATGATCACGCCGGACGAAAGCCGCTCCCCGGAATGCGCTTCCTGCCCGTTTCATCCGTTCTTCTGGGCGGGGTATAGAAACGAAATGCGGGCGCGGCAAGGCCGGACTGCCTCCCCTTTTCGGCGCCGCGGCTGGCGGAGACGCTTCAAGGCGCTCTGAGCAGCGCCGAGGTTGTCGCAGCCCCCGTCGCTCGCGCCGCCAAAACCTCGTCGAGCCACTCCGGCCGCATCTCGGGCACCGAGGAGAGAAGCAATTCAGTATAGGGATGATAGGGCGGCGAGAACACTGTCGCGGTGTCGCCGCTCGCCACGATCTTGCCCTTCAGCATCACCGCGACTTTGTTGGCGATTCGTTTTACCGTTCCGAGATCGTGAGTAATGAACAGATAGGCGACGCCCAAATCGTCCTGCAGCTTCTTCAACAGCCGGAGGATCTCTTCTCCCACAAGCTGATCGAGCGCCGAGGTGACCTCGTCGCAGATGATGAGATCGGGTTCGGCGGCAAGCGCCCGGGCGATCGACACACGCTGCTTCTGCCCGCCGGACAATTCGCTGGTCTTGCGGGTGATGAAGGATTCCGGCAGATCCATCTGCCTCAGCAGTTCGACCACGCGCGCGCGCACTTCTTGCCGCGATCGATTGAAATAGAACGCGACCGGCCTGCCGATCGTCTCAAGCAAGGTGTGCTGTGGATTGAGGGCGACGTCGGGCATCTGGTAGATCATTTGCACACGGCGCAATTGATCCTTGGGGCGGTCCTTGAGTTGCGGCGATAGGCTCGTCCCGTTGAAGCGGACATCGCCGGCGTTGCGCGGCAGAAGTCCCGTGACCACGCGCGCTAGAGTCGATTTGCCGGAACCGGATTCGCCCACCACAGCCAGTGTGTCGCCCTTGCGCACTTCGAGGCTGACGTCTTCGATGACTTTGGGCTTGCCGGGATAGTCGGCGCTCACGTGATCGATGGCGAGGATCGGGATTTCGGCGGCGACTAAGCCATTGGCGAAAGGGTGGCCTGCGACGCGTTCGCTCACCAGGCGGCGCGTATATTCCTCTTTCGGCTCAAGCAGGATTTGCCGTGAATTGCCGAATTCGACCATTTTGCCGCGCCTCAGCACCATGATGCGGTCGGCGATCTGGGCGACGACGGCGAGGTCGTGAGTGATGTAGAGCGCCGCTGTGCCGTGCTCGCGGATGAGCTTGCGGAAGGCGGCAAGGCATTCGACCTGGGTGGTCACGTCAAGCGCGGTGGTCGGTTCATCGAAGATCAGAATATCGGGCTTGGCGACCATCGCCATCGCCGCCATCACGCGCTGGAGCTGTCCGCCGGACACCTGATGCGGATAACGCGAGCCGATCGTCTCGGGGCTCGGCAGATCGAGCTGCTTGAATAGGCTGATCGCTTCGGCGCGCGCTCCACTCGGCGACAAGACGCTATGCCGCACCGCAGCTTCGCAGACCTGCTCCATCAGCGTATGGGCGGGATTGAACGACGCCGCCGCGCTCTGGGCGATATAGGCTATCTTCGGGCCGCGCAGCTCGCGACGCGCATCCGGGCTAATAGCGCGGATGTCCATATCGCCGAAAATAATGTTGCCGCCGACGATATGGCAGTCGCGGCGGGTGTAGCCCATCGAGGCGAGGCCAATGGTCGACTTGCCGGCGCCGGATTTGCCGATGAGCCCGATCACCTCCCCGCGCCTGAGCTCGAGCGAAACATCATCGACCAGAACTGGCCCCTCGCCAGCGTCCGTGCGCACCGCGACGCGCATGCCGCGAATGTCGAGGACAATCGGATTGTCCTTTGTCGGGGAAGAGCCTCGCGTTTGGTCGCTCATGCGCCTTCTCCCTGGCCTCGGGAATGAATTGACAACATCCAATCGACGACGAAATTGACGCCGATGGTCAAAATCGCAATCGCGGCGGCAGGATAGAGCGGCGCCGCGGAGCCGAAGTTGATCATGTCGCGGTAGTCCCGCACCATACTGCCCCAGTCGGCGTCAGGAGGCTGAACCCCGAGCCCGAGGAAACTCAGCGCTGCGATGAAGAGGAACGTGAAGCAGAAGCGCAAGCCGAACTCGGCCGTCAGCGGCGGGATCGCATTGGGCAGAACCTCGCGCGTGACGATCCACCACCACCCCTCGCCGCGCAGGCGCGCCGCTTCGACGAATTCCAGGCTGACGATATTCACGGCCACAGACCTCGCCAGCCGAAACACCTTGGTCGAATTGAGGATGGCGATCGTGACGATGAGCACGGGGAGCGCGGTGCCGAGCACCGAGAGGATGACGAAGGCGAAGATGAGCGTTGGCATCGACAACAAAAGGTCGACGAGACGCGACAGCGCCTGATCGATCCATCCGCCCGCAACCGCGGCGGCGAAGCCGGTGATAACGCCGAGGACAAAGGAAAGGGCGGTGATGATCAGCGAAAGGCCGATCGACATGCGCGCGCCATAGATCAGACGGCTCACGATATCGCGTCCAAGGTTGTCGAGCCCAAGCCAATGCTGCGCATCGGGGTCAGCCCAAGCGTCCCCGAGCGGCGTCGCCTGGTCGAAGGGCGCGATCAGCGGCGCCAGCAAAGCGACGAGCAGATTGATGACGACAATGACGATGCCGATCTGCGCGGTGACGCTCAGTTTGTAGCCGCGGATACGCATAACGGTCCTCTTTATCGCGCTCTCAACAGCCTGATCAGCGCGGCCGGCGAAGCCGGGGATTGGACAGAATGGCGAGGATGTCGGCGATCATGTTGAGCAGGATGAAGGTCGCGGCGAAGATCAGCCCGCAGGCCTGGACGACAGGCACGTCATGCTTTGACACTTCGTCGACCATCAACTGGCCGAGGCCAGGATAGACGAACACGGTCTCGACGACGACCACGCCGACGATGAGGTAAGCGAGGTTCAGGGCGACCACCGAAATGATTGGGGCCAGCGCGTTCGGCAGCGCGTGGTGAACGACGATGCGCGATTTCCTCAATCCTTTCAGAATAGCCATTTCGATATAGGGGCTCGCCATGACGGAGAGCACCGAGGCCCGCGTCATCCGCATCATATGGGCGACAATCACCAGGACCAGCGTCAGCATCGGCAGGAAGGTGTCGTACAGGCGCTCGAGGAACGGCGTGTCCGACGAGACGCTCGCGAGCGAAGGGAACCAGCCGAGTTCGACCGCCACGTACTTGATGAGGAGATAGGCCAGGAAATATTCCGGCACGGAGATCGTCATCAGCGTCACGACGTTCACAAGCCGGTCGAAGATTCCGCCCTGCCAGATCGCCGCCAAAAGGCCAAGGCCGATCGCCAGCGGCACGGCGACGATCGCCGCATAAGCCGCCAGGAACATCGTGTTGGCGAAGCGTGGCGTGATCTCCTCCAAGACGTCGCGTCCATTGGCGAGCGACTTGCCGAAATCGCCGTGCAGGGCTCCAAACAGCCATTGGAAGAAACGGATGTAGGCGGGCTGGTCGAGCCCGAGGTCGAGCCGCATCTTGGCGAGCGTCTCGGGCGTGGCGGTGTTCTGCAGGATGGCCGAGGCGAGATCGCCAGGCAGGATCTCGGTCCCGATGAAGATCAGCACCGACGCGGCGAACAGGGTGAGGATTCCGAGGCCGAGACGGTTGAGGACGAGCTTCAGCATCGGCGCCCTTTCTCCGTCTCGATCCGGATTACGATCCCAAAGGCGCCGCGCGGGGAAGCACGCGCGCCGCCGCGCATTCTCTCATCGCGCCGCCGATCACGACTTCAGCCAGGCGTCCTCCATGATCCAGCCGTTGTTCATGTCGTAGCCGCCATGAGGCGTGTGGCCGCCGACCTTCTGGTTATGCGCGTCGAGCCAGTCGCGGAACACGGGAATGAGCGCGCCGCCGCGCTCGTTGAGGATGGCTTGCATCTCCCAGATGTAGGGCTTGCGCTTGGCTTCGTCGGTCTCCGCCCGCGCGTCGCTAAGGAGCTTTTCGAATTGCGCGTCGTTCCAATGCGTCTCGTTCCAGGGCGCGCTCGCCTGGAAAGCGACGGCGAGCATCTGCGTCGCCGCGGGACGTCCGCCCCAATAGCTGCTGACGAAGGGCGCTTTCAGCCAGACGTTGTCGAAGTAACCGTCGGCCGGCTCCTTCTTCACGTCGACCTTGATTCCGGCTTTCGACGCACTCGCCTGCAAGAGCGTCGCTTGATCGACCGCGCCGTTAAAGGCGGCGTCCGACGCCTGCAGGATGATCTTAGGGTCGGCGACGCCCGCCTTCTTGAAATGGAAGGCGGCTTTCTCTGGATCGTATTTGCGTTGCGGCAGATCCTTGTTGAAATAGGGGTCGGTCGGCGGGATCGGATGGTCGTTGCCGGCTGTGCCGTAGCCGCTGAACAGGGCCTTCAGCATCTGCTCGCGATCGGCGGCGAGCATCACCGCCAGGCGCAGGTCGGGGTTGTCGAAGGGCGGCTTGTCGACCTCCATCGCCAGAACCGAGAACCAGCCGCCCGGGGCGCGCACGACTTCGATGCGCGGCGACTTCGAGAGTAGGGCGACAGCCTTGTGATCGACCCGGTTGATCGCGTCCATCTGCCCGGAGATCAATGCGTTGAGGCGCGCAGATCCGTCGTTGATGACGGTCACGTCGACGCCATCGAGAAGGCCTTTGCCTTCCTTCCAATAGGGCCGCGCCTTCTTAAGCCGGATCCGGACGCCGGGATCGAAGTTTTCGACCACGAACGGACCGGTGCCCACCGGCTTCGCCCAATCCTTGAAGCCGTCCGGAACCATCATGAGATGATAGTCGGTGAGCCCATAGGGGAAGTCGGCGTCGGCGGCGGAAAGCGAGATTTGGATCTGGTGATCGTCAAGCTTCTTGATGTCCGCGACAGCCTTCACCGAGGTCGCGCCGCCAGATTTCGTATCGCCCCTGTGTAGGTTGAGGGAGTAAATTGCGTCGTCAGCCGTGAACTCTTTGCCATTGGAGAAGGTCACGCCCTTCCGCAGCTTGACGATCCAATCCTTTGCGCCATTGGCGGGCTCCCAGCTCTCCGCCAGTTCCGGATGGGGTCTGCCGTCTTGGTCCCACTTGGCCAGGCAGTTCCAAATGCCGTGATTGCAGTCGATCATCACGGAATTGGTCGTGGTGCGGAAGTCGAGGCTGTCGGTGGTGCTGCCGCCGGCCAGGCCGAGCTTCAACGTGCCGCCGCTCTTCGGACTGTCTGCGGCGATCGCGTCCGAACTCGACAGCATTCGAGATATTGCGAGGGTTGAAGCGCCGAGCGCGGCGGCGCGGCCCACGAACTCGCGCCGCGAAATGGCGCCCTTGAGAAGGCGCCCGTTCCAATAATCCAGTTCACTCATCTGACTTGGATCCTCTTTAGAGTGCGCCGTTCCCCCAGATTTCGACTGTCGGTCTCTCATCGCCCCCCTTTGCTCGACTTGGCGTCAGAATTGAGATTGTGTCAATTGCTCGGAAGCCCCGCCGCATTGCTTGCAAGAATTTGCATGTCTTATGACCGTGAGGCGACGCTGTTCAGCGTTAGGAATTAGGCGTCGGAGCGCCCTCGAACGGGAGCTTCGCTCGCGTTGACTTGCGCCGGGGCCAAGATTAGGGGTTCGCCTCGAATTGCTTGGGCGAGCGCCCGGTTCGGGAGGAGTTCTGCGGCTTATGAAGATCCTCGTGCCCATCAAACGGGTGGTCGACTACAACATCAAGATCCGGCTCAAGTCCGACGGCTCTGGAGTCGAACTCGCCAACGTCAAGATGTCGATGAATCCGTTCGACGAGATCGCAGTCGAAGAAGCGCTGCGGCAGAGGGAAGCCGGCAAGGCGACCGAAGTGGTCATCGTCTCGATCGGCCCCCAGCAGGCGGGCGAAACCATTCGCACCGCGCTCGCCATGGGCGCCGACCGCGGCATTCTCATCAAGACCGACGCGCTCGTCGAACCGCTGACGGTCGCCAAGCTCCTCAAGGGTGTCGTCGCCGCCGAACAGCCCGGCCTCGTGATCATGGGCAAGCAGGCGATCGACGACGACTCCAACCAGACCGGGCAGATGCTGGCTGCGCTTACCGGCTGGGGCCAGGGCACGTTCGCCTCCAAGGTCGTCATCGGCGACGGCTCGGTCGACGTCACGCGCGAGGTCGATGGCGGCATGCAGACCGTGTCGCTGAAGCTGCCGGCGATCGTCACCACCGATTTGCGCCTGAACGAGCCTCGCTACGCTTCGCTTCCCAACATTATGAAGGCGAAGAAGAAGCCAATTGAGGAAAAGACGCCGGCCGACTACGGCGTCGACGTCGCGCCTCGGCTCAAGGTGCTGAAGACCGCCGAGCCCCCGGCCCGCAAGTCCGGCGTGAAGGTCAAATCGGTGGCGGAGTTGGTGGCCAACCTGCGCGAAGCGGGAGTGATTTGACGATGGCGACCCTTCTTTTGGCGGAGATCGCTGGCGGACAATTGAACGATGCGACCGCGCGAGCGCTGACTGCGGCGCTTGAGCTCAAGGCGCCTGTCGATATTCTCGTTGCGGGCTCCAACGTGGGCGGAGCCGCAGAGGCGGCCGCCAAGCTTCAGGGCGTGGCGAAAGTCCTCGTCGCCGACAATCCCCTCTACGAGCATGGCCTGGCCGAGCCGCTGGCCGCGCTGATCGTCACGCTCGCGCCCGGCTATGACGCCATTGTCGCGGCCTCGACCGCCAGCGCCAAGAATGTTGCGCCGCGCGTTGCGGCGCTCATCGATGTCATGCAGATTTCCGATATCATCAAGGTCATCGGCCCCAAGACCTTCGAGAGGCCGATCTATGCCGGCAACGCGATCCAGACTGTCGAATTGACCGATCCGAAGATCGTCGTGACCGTTCGCACTGCATCGTTCGCGGCGACCGGCCAGGGCGGCGCGGCGCCGGTTGAGACGGTCGCCGCCGCTCCTGATCCGGCCGTGTCCTCGTTCGCCGGCGAGGCGCTCGCCAAGTCGGACCGGCCGGAATTGACCTCGGCCAAGATCATCATCTCGGGCGGCCGGGCGATGCAGAAGGCGGAAAATTTCAAGACCTATATCGAGCCGATCGCCGACAAGCTTGGCGCGGCAATGGGGGCTTCGCGGGCCGCGGTCGACGCGGGCTACGCGCCCAATGATTGGCAGGTCGGCCAGACCGGCAAAGTCGTGGCGCCAGACCTCTATATCGCGGTCGGCATTTCGGGCGCGATCCAGCATCTCGCGGGAATGAAGGACTCCAAGGTCATTGTCGCGATCAACAAGGACGAGGAGGCGCCGATTTTCCAGGTCGCCGACTACGGCCTGGTCGCCGACCTCTACACGGCGCTGCCTGAGCTCGCGGAGGAGCTCGCGAAGATCGGGCGCTAAGGCCTGCGCATGACAAAATCCCGGCGTCCGACTGGACGCGTCTTCCTGCTCGTCTATGATCACGGCGCGGTGCACGCTGTATGCTGGACAAAACAATGACATTCAACATCGAGTCGGTTGGCGTCATCGGCGCCGGCCAGATGGGCGCCGGCATCGCCGAGGTCGCGGCCCAGGCGGGATTGGCTGTTTCGTTCCACGACGTCGCCGAGGAGCGCATCAACGCGGCTCTCGCCACCATCAACGGCCACCTGTCGCGTCAAGTGTCCAAGGGACAGATGGACGAAGCGGAGCGCAAGGCGATCCTCGATCGCATCCAGGTGGCCTCTACCCTCGATAAGCTCAGCGACTGCGATCTCGTTGTCGAGGCCGCGTCCGAGAACGAAGAGGTCAAGCGCAAGATCTTCACTGCGCTGCGCTCCTTTCTGAAGCCGGACGCCATCGTCGCCTCCAACACGTCCTCGATATCGATCACGCGCCTTGCTTCGGTGACCGCTAACCCTGAGCGTTTCATAGGCATCCATTTCATGAACCCGGTGCCGCGCATGCAGCTGGTCGAATTGATCCGGGGCATCGCCACCAAGGATGAGACATTCGAGGCCGCGAAGGCCTTCGTCATTCGGCTTGGCAAGACGGCGACGATGTCCGAGGACTTTCCCGCTTTCATCGTCAATCGAATCCTGCTGCCGATGATCAACGAGGCGGTCTACACCCTCTACGAAGGCGTGGGCTCGGTCGAGGCGATCGACACCGCGATGCGGCTTGGCGCCAATCATCCGATGGGGCCGCTGCAGCTCGCCGACTTCATCGGCCTCGACACATGCCTCGCCGTCATGCAGGTGCTTCACGAGGGGCTGGCCGATTCCAAATACCGGCCTTGTCCGCTCCTGGTGAAGTATGTCGAGGCCGGCTGGCTCGGCCGCAAGACCCAACGCGGCTTCTACGACTACCGCGGCGAGACCCCGGTGCCGACGCGCTGACGAGCGGAGTACAAGCGGTCATTGTCGCGCTCGGAGCGGCTTCTCGCGCTTCTGCAGGCGCTCAGGCGCCGACGCCGGCCAATTACGGGCCGCGTCCTCGCCGATGAGCTCGGCGTCTCCTTAAGAACGCTCTATCGCGACATCGCCAGCCTGCAGAGCCAAGGGGCGGAGATCGAGGGCGAGGCGGGGCTCGGCTATGTCCTGCGACCGGGTTTCTGGCTTCCGCCGTTGATGTTGAGCAGCGAGGAAATTGAGGCGCTCGTGCTCGGCGCCCGCTGGGTTGGCGCGCGGACCGACGAACAGCTCGCGCTCGCAGCGCGCAACGCGATCGCGAAGATTGCCGCCGTCCTGCCGCCGCGCCTGCGTGATGACGTCGAGACGTCAACGCTTCTCGTCCCGCCTGGGAAAAGGCCACGCGCAGCCGCGCTCGACCTCGCCCCAATTCGCGCCGCCATCCGGGCCGAACGCAAGCTCGCGCTTGCCTACCGTGACGCGGAAGGCGGCAAGACTGACCGCACGATCTGGCCGTTCGGCGTCGGCTATTTCGATGAGGCGCGCGTCGTCATGGCTTGGTGCGAACTCCGAGAGAGCTTCCGCCATTTCCGCGCCGACCGCATCGCCTCATGCCAGATGCTAGAGGCGCGCTATCCACGGAGCCGCCAGCGTTTGCTCAAGGACTGGCGCCTCAGCGAATCCGTCCCGCCGCCAGAATAAGGCTGCTGACAGAATCTGACGCTGCTCGCGGCCAAGATCGCACCCTCTTCAATGAAGGAGCGATCCAATGTCCCTACCGCATTTCGTCCTACTCTATGTCGATGAGCCCCAGACGAGCGCCGCTTTTTACGCTCGTTTGCTCGATCGCCAACCGCTTGATTCCTCGCCAAACTTCGTCATGTTCGAGCTTGCGCCTGGACTCAGGCTCGGGCTTTGGGCGCGCCGTGATGTCGAGCCCATGCCGCGCAGCGCGACCGATACCGGCGAATTGGCGATGGCGGTCACGACCAACGAAGAAGTCGAAGCGCTCTGCGCCGATCAGAAGCGCAAAGGCGCCGCGATCCTGCAGGAACCGGTCACGATGGATTTCGGCCGGACATTCCTTGCCGCCGACCCCGACGGACATCGGCTTCGCGTGTTCTGCCCGGCGCCTTAATGCGTGTTCATGGGGCTTAGCAGGTCGAAGCGAGCGCCGGCCTATCGCCTAAAGGCGCGAACCGGATCTCGCCGCGTCGGCGCCGCCGAACAGATAGATCGGGATATGCTGGGCAACCTCGCTGTCTTTCGAGATCAGGACTCCGGCGCCCTCCTGATATCTTTGGGCGCCGACATAGTCATCGGTGAGGAGCGAGAAGCCATCCTCCTCGAAACGATATCCGTAGCGTTGCGCGTCATCGATGAATTGCTGAGAGAGAAGAATGTCGCCGGGTTTGGCGAGGGGCTCGATGCGCGAGGCGACAACGACGATGTCGGAAATTTCGGGGTGCTGCGCGCCTTCCAGCGCCGGATTGAGCTTCCAGAAGCCGCTGTGCGCGCCCACTCTCATCTGCAGATTGTACCCGGAAGCGAAGAGTTGGGCGCTGAGCCCGCGCGCCGCGCGCAATAGCCTCCCTGGGCTTCGGTCGGCCAGGACCAGATGGTCGCCGGCGGACGTGTTGGCGTAGTCCAGGTCGCCCGTGAGCTGTCGGAACAGATTGCGCCAGTATTTGTCGAAGGTCTGCGACCTCCCAGCGATCTGGACGACGTTCTCCCGGTAGCCGCGAATATCGCCAACAGCGACAAAGCGGATGCTTTCCTCGGGGCGCCATTCGAGTTCGTCGCCGATGACGTTGTGCTTGTTCAGCTCCTTGAGAAACCCGACGTTTCGCCGCGTGATGAAGTCGCTCAGCGAGGGATGGACGAGATAGGTCTCGGCCTGCGGCAAGACATGGATCTTGCCAAAGGCGATCTCGCCGACGGGGGCGAACTTCTGCACGAGCCGAGCGGGATCGTCTCGGCTCTGCTGGACAATGCCAACCAGCCCCAACGCATAGAGGGCGCAGAACGGATGCCGCGCAGCTTCGGTTTCGATCTCATATTGTCGCGCGGCGATGTCGGCATAGGCGACGGATGCCTCGACGACCTCATCATGGGTCAAGACGTTGGATTTGATGACCTGAGGGAAGATTTCCGGATACAATCCGCTGAAAAACGGCGCGACCTCATTGAAGAGCGTTTCAACGCGCTCCGCCGCGGCGGAATTGATGGCGTTGCGAATCTCCTGCTGGCTTCGTCTCTTGACGCCAATCAGGCTGATCTCCTTGCCGATCACTATGGCGTCGCGAGGCCGCAGCGAGCAATGGCGGATCCAATAGTCGATCGCTCGCTCTTGCCGCGCTGTTCCCGCGTTGGACACGAATTCATTTTTCGGTCCGAGGAAACGCAGCAGCGGATCCTCACTGCTCCTGTCGACCAGATCGCTCTTTGAGGCGATCGCGATGTTGTTTTCGATGATCTGCTTGATGTCCTCAATGCGGTAGCGCAGCTCCCTTCGAAACGACCTCAGATTGGAGAATTGCGGTTCGTTCTGCGCGGCATGCTGATAAGCTTCCTTTCGGATCGACACGAATATGCGCACGTGGGGATTGATCCCGTGAAGCCGTCTCAAGGCGAGCCACGCGCCGATCTGGCCGGCGTGCCAGATGCGGACAAATCGTTCGTGGACTTCGTTTCGGCGCAGATAAGAAAAATTGATGTAGTGGATGAGATACTCGTCGATGTTGTCGACGAATATCCCCGCCTGCTTGTGGATCGTTGCGAAGATGCGCGTGACCTGCTGCGCGGCGCGCATGATCGCAAAGATCTCGTTGCGCTGCGCCGCGAGGCAATCGTGGAGGATGTCGAACGGCCGCGTGATGTGCGGATGGGCCAAGATGTTCAAGAGCGTCGGCGGCAGGTCCTTCGAGTCCAGCAATTCTTCGAGCTGCTGATGAACATCGCGGTCGTCCTGGAAGCCTTTGATCAGGCAAATCGAGAAGGCGATGTTCCACAGCGTCTCCCAGTTGTCGCTGCTCTCCAGGACGTTGATGATCTCGTTTGGCAGGATCGGCGGCTTGTTGCTCGGGCGATCGACAATCGGTGAGAACGGAAAACAGCGATAATCATTTTCCTGCAGCGAAATGCGTTTCAACTTCAACACGAGAGTCTTCCCGAACCCCTTCGGCGCCACGAGAGCGTGGGAAGACAAGTTGAGGTTGGACAGAAACTCCTCGACTTCCGTTGTTCGAAGCAAGACCGAGCCTTGCGAACTGCTCAAGTCCCGGAGCTCGGTCAGCTGTTGCGCGTCTTCAACCCATGCCGGCATTCCGGCCTCCAAAACTATTTTCGACTCCCGGCGGGTCATCGCTCGGGCGATTCGATAAATGGCGAGAACAAACCACGGACCCGGCGAATTGGGCCGCGTCTAACGCTCCGTCAAGTCGGGGCGTCGCTTCCGCGTGATCCGCTCCGACTCCGCCCGCCGCCAGGCGGCGATCTTCGCATGGTCGCCGGACAGCAGCACATCCGGAATGGCGCGGCCTTCCCATTCGCGCGGGCGGGTATAGTGCGGATATTCGAGCAGCCCGCCCTCGAAGCTCTCCTCGGCCCCGGACGCCTCCTTGCCCATCACGCCGGGAATGAGCCGTATGCAGGCGTCGAGAACGGCGAGCGCGGCGATCTCGCCCCCCGACAGCACATAATCGCCGATCGACACTTCGATCAGCCCTCGCGCCTCGATCATCCGCTCGTCGACGCCCTCGAAGCGCGGGCAGATGATCACTAGGCCAGGCCCCTCCGCCCATTCGTGGGCTTGCGCTTGGCGGAAGGGCTCCCCGCGAGGGCTCATGATGAGGCGCGGCCTCGGATCATCCGGAGCGAGCGCCCCGTCGAGGCTCGCGGCGACGACGTCCGCCCGCATCACCATGCCTGGACCGCCTCCGGCAGGCGTGTCGTCCACCGCCCGGTGGCGGCCAAGCCCATGTTCGCGAATGTCGCGGGCCTCCAGCGCCCACAGGCCGCGCCCCAAGGCGTCGCCGGCCAGCGATTGGCCGAGCGGGCCTGGGAACATGGCGGGAAAGAGGGTTAGGACCGTACAGGCAAACATCGGGCGACGCTTAGCGCGTTCGCCCGATCGCGGCCACCGATCGATTTCTCGAGGCTAGACCTGCTGGATCGAGTTGAAATCGAAAGTCGCGCCCGGCGGGTTCTGGCCGACCCGCACCGTCTTGTCGTCGGGGAAATGATAGGGCGGCACCGGCAGATTGTAGGGCGCGGGCACGCCCTGAAAGACGCGGCCGGCGAGATCGTATTTCGAGCCATGGCACGGGCAGAAGAAGCCGCCTGGCCAATCGGGCGCCGGATCCGTCTTGCTGGGATCCGGATCGAACAGCGGAATGCAGCCGAGGTGGGTGCAGACGCCGACCAGCACGAGAATCTCCGGCTTGACGGACCGGCTCCAGTTGGTTGCATAAGCGGGCTGCTGGTTTTGCTGGGAATCCGGATCGCGCAGCTGGCCAAGAAGTTTCGGGTTTTTCAGTTCATCAAGCGCCGGCTGGGCGCGTTTGACGACGAACACCGGCCGCGAGGCCCAAAGCGTGACCACGCGCTGGCCCGGCTGAAGCGCGCTGATGTCGATGTCGACAGGGCCAGCCGCGGCGATGGTGGCCGCGTCAGGATTCATCTGGTCGATGAACGGCCAGACCGTCGCCGCGACGCCGACCGCGGCAAGTGATCCCGTCGTCAGAAAGAGGAAATCCCGCTTCGTAACCGAGGCGCCTCCGTGACCCGTTGAAGCCGTCTCGGAACTCATCGTCATACCGTGCGCCTCCAAAAAAACCGAGCGGGCTTGGGATCCCAAAACCATCGGCGCCGGATGAACTCAACGGCGCGAGCGCCCTTTGTGTATCCGCCCCGTTCGTCCTTAGCAACCACCCCATGCGTCTTCCGACGCTAGTCCTCGTCCTCGAAGTCGCGCGGCGGCTCGACGACGATTTTTCCGGCGTCAAAATCGATCGCCGGAGCAACCTTTTTCGTGAACGGCAGCAGCAGGGTTTCGCCGCCTTGCGCCGGCGCGATCTCGAGAACGTCGCCGGCGCCATAGTTCATGAGTGAAACGACGCGGCCGAGGCGCTCGCCGGCCGTGTCGACCGCATCGAGCCCGATCAGATCGTCGTAGTAGAATTCGTCCTCGCTCGGCGGCGGCAATTGGCCCCGGCGGGCGAACAGCTCCACGCCTGTCAGCGCCTCAGCCGCCTCGCGGGTCGAAACGCCGGTGAGCCTTGCCACCAGCATGTCGTCCTTCAGGTGGCGCAAGGATTCGAACGCGAAGGCTCGCCTCCCCCCGTAGTCGGTGAGCGGCCCGTAAGCCCCGATCGCGCTGGGTTCGCCGGTGAGCGATTTGACGCGAATCTCCCCCGCACGCCCTGCGGCGCGCCGAACACGCCCATGAGGATAAGGCGGTCGGGCGCGCGCAACTTGCGTCAGGCGAGGTCAGGCGGCCGGAGCTGCCGCGGCCTTTTCGGCTGCCGCCGCCGCGGCGGCAGTGCGCTCCTGCGCCTTCTTCTTCGGCAGCGCCTTCTGCGGATTGTTGCGCGTTTCGCGCTTGGCGATGCCGAGACCGTCGAGCAGACGAAGCACGCGGTCGGTCGGCTGCGCGCCCTTGGAGAGCCAGTCCTTCGCCTTGTCCTGGTCAAGCACCAGCCGGCTCGCGTCGTCCTTGGCCTTCAAGGGATCGAACGTGCCGATCTTCTCAACAAAACGACCGTCGCGCGGCATGCGCGCGTCGGCGACGACGATACGATAGAACGGGCGCTTTTTCGCGCCGGCGCGGGAGAGACGGATTTTCAGGGACATCAGTGTTTTCCTTTCAGATCAGTTGGCTGGTGCATTCACTTTGACAATTGGCGCTCTTCGCGATGACGCGAGGGATTCTCCGTCACTTCTTCTTCCCCCCGAACGGATTGAAGCCGCCGCCGAGGCCCGGCAGCTTCGCGCCGCCGCCGAGACCGGGGAATTGCGGGGGCAAGTTGAAGGCGCCGGGCGGGGGGGCGGCAGGAATGCCGGGCGGGCCCGAGGGCGCTCCGGGCAAGCCGGCGCCGCCCAGTTGCTTCTGCATCGCCTCGATCTGCTCCGGCGACGGCATCGGCATGCCTCCGCCGAGCCCCATCATCTGGCCGAGCTTGCCCATCATGCCGCGCTTGGCGCCCCCGCCGCCCATCGCCTTCATCATGTCTGCCATCTGGCGGTGCTGCTTGAGCAGCCGATTGACATATTCGACCGTGACGCCCGAACCCGCCGCAATGCGCTTCTTGCGAGAGGCTTTGAGCATGTCGGGGTTGCGGCGCTCCTGCGGCGTCATCGACGAGATGATGGCGCGCTGCCGCTTGACGAACTTGTCGTCCAGATTGGCGGAATTGAGCTGGTCCTTCATCTTGGCGACGCCGGGCAGCATGCCCATGATGCCGCCCATGCCGCCAAGCTTCTCGATCTGGCTCAATTGCTCCGAGAGGTCGTTGAGATCGAAGACGCCTTTGCGCATCTTCTCGGCCATCTTGGCCGCTTGGGCCGCGTCGATGTTTTGCGCCGCCTTTTCGACCAGGCTGACGATGTCGCCCATGCCAAGGATGCGGTCGGCGAGACGCGCGGGATGGAAATCCTCGATCGCGTCCATCTTCTCGCCGACGCCGAGAAGCTTGATCGGCTTGCCGGTGACCGAACGCATCGACAAAGCCGCGCCGCCGCGTCCGTCGCCGTCCATGCGGGTCAGCACGATGCCAGTTAAGCCCACTTGCTCGTTGAAGTTCTTGGCCAGATTGACCGCGTCCTGGCCGGTCAGCGCGTCGGCCACCAGCAGGATCTCGTGCGGGCGCGCGGCGTCGCGGATTTCGGCCATCTCCGCCATCAGCGGCTCGTCGATATGGGTGCGCCCTGCAGTGTCGAGGATCACGACGTCGTAGCCTTGCAGGCGCGCGGCGCTCTCGGCCCGTTTGGCGATGGCGACCGGATCCTCGCCGAAAACAATCGGCAGCGTCGCGACGCCGACCTGCTGGCCAAGCACCGCGAGCTGTTCCTGCGCCGCCGGCCGCTTCACGTCGAGCGACGCCATCAGCACCTTGCGCTTGTCGCGCTCGGTCAGGCGCTTGGCGATTTTGGCCGCGGTCGTCGTTTTGCCCGCGCCTTGCAGGCCGACCAGCATGATCGCCACGGGAGCCGGCGCGTTGAGATCGATCGCCTGCGAATCCGTGCCGAGCGTTTCGACAAGCGAATCGTGGACGATCTTGACCACCATCTGGCCGGGCTTGACAGACTTGACGACAGAAGCGCCAACGGCCTTGGTGCGAGTCCGGTCGACAAAGGAGCGCACGACCTCAAGCGCGACGTCCGCTTCAAGCAACGCGCGGCGCACCTCACGCATCGCGGCGTTGACGTCCTCCTCCGAGAGAGCGCCGCGGCCGGTGAGTTTATCCAGAATGCCGGAGAGCTTTTCGGACAGGCTCTCGAACATGGGTCACGCTCCTTTGATCAGGCGGCGAATAGCGATGAGCGAATAGATAAGGGCGGACGCCCGTCATCCAATCCGCTTGACCGCATCCGCGTTTGAGCCCAACGACGATCGCGCCCGGGGGCGCAACGCGCTGCCGGACGGGGACCGCTGCCCTCAAGGGACAGTCGGCTTGATCGACAAGGCCAAAAACCTGACGAAGCCGCAGGTACTAGGCGCGCAAGGCGGGGATGTCAAATTGGCGCGGCCGTTGCGCAAAAGGTCAAGCGCGGCGCCGTCAAGCCCAGGAAGGCAGTCGACCCGAACCCCGCGCCGCTCCCCGCGTTGAGTGCGACTGGCGTTCCACAGCGAAGGCGCGAGACGGCGAGCGTAAGGCTAGCGCGGTCGAGCGCGCGCCATCGCGCCAGAAAGCCGGAGAAGCCCATCAACGCCACGATTCCGGCGCCTTTCGCGCAGCGCTGGCGCCAGCGGGCGGCGCAGCTGTCACAACGCGTTGGCGCAAGTCCCTATCCCCTGGCGTGATATCGTCGTGAATATTTCGGGGCGTCGCCATGCAGATCTGAAGTACAGTTGAAGCTGTCGTTGTATTCGAACGAATATATCGTGTTCATCATTGCTCCTCCCTCGATCGTCGCGTAGTATTGCTTCACTGCCGTTACCGGAAAAGCGATATTCGCTCATGAAGCCGGACAGCACGAACCTTAAGGCAGCCGCCTTCGACTGGGAGGAAGTATGATCACTCTGCATGTCAATGGCCAGACGCAGACATTCGACGGCGATCCGGCGATGCCGGTGCTCTGGTATCTGCGCGACGTTCTCGGCCTGACCGGAACGAAATTCGGCTGCGGCGTCGCCGCCTGCGGCGCCTGCACCATTCATCTCGACGGCGAGGCGGTTCGCTCCTGCCAGACCGCCGATGCAGCGACGTGAACGGCAAGTCGGTCACCACCATCGAAGGCCTCGATCCCGAACGGCAATCATCCCGCTGCAAATCGCCTGGCGCGATCTCAACGTGCCGCAATGCGGCTATTGCCAGGCCGGCCAGATCATGCAGGCCGCGGCGCTGCTGAAGCAGACGCCGCATCCCACCGACGCCGACATCGACAGCGCGATGTACGGCAACATCTGCCGCTGCGGCGACCTATCAGCGCATTCGCGCCGCCATCAAGCAAGCTGCGGGAGCGTGACATGACCAAGCACATTCGCGAAATCTGCCGCCTCGGGCATCGAAAACGTCAGCCGGCGCGGACTCCTCAAGGGCATCGCTGTCGACGAGCGGGCTTGTGCTCGCCGTCAGTCTTCTGCCGCCCGCGCGCCGGCGCGGCCGACGACGCTCCCAAATGGGGCGCCGACGGCATGCCGCACGGCACGGTGAACAATCCGCACGCTTTCGTGTCGATCGCGCCGGACGGAACGGTCACCATCGTCTGCCATCGCTCCGAAATGGGCCAGGGCGTGCGCACCGGCATGCCGCTGATCGTCGCCGACGAACTCGAGGCCGACTGGGCGCGGGTGAAGATCGCGCAGGCGCCGGGCGACGAAGTCAAATACGGCAACCAGGACACCGACGGTTCGCGCTCGACCCGCCATTTCATGCATGCCGATGCGCCAATGCGGCGCCGCCGCGCGCATGATGCTGGAAGCGGCCGCGGCGAAACGCTGGGGCGTTCCGGTCACCGACGTCGAGGCGAAGAACCACGAGGTCGTCCAGAAGTCCACCGGGCAAGAAACTCGGCTATGGCGAGCTCGCCGCCGACGCCAGCACGATGGGCGTTCCGGCGACCGTCAGCGTCGAAAAGGCGGGCGCCGCGACGCCCGTCAGTCTGCCTCTCAAGGATCCCTCGCAGTTCCGCTACATCGGCAAGGAAGGCACCAACATTGTCGACGGCTTCGACATCACGACCGGTCGCGCCATTTATGGCCAGGACGTTCGCTTGCCCGGGCATGAAATTCGCGGTCGTCGCGCGCCCGCCGGTCATGGGCGGCAAAGTCGACCTCCTACGACGCCACGGATGCGAAGAAGGTGCCGGGCGTCGTCAAAATCGTGGAGATCCCGACGCCGTCCTATCCCGATGACATTCCAGCCGCTCGGGCGGCATCGCGGTTGTCGCCGACAACACCTGGGCGGCGATCCAGGGCCGCAAGGCGCTGAAGATCACCTGGGACGACGGGCCGCACGGGACCTACGACTCCGCAGGCCTATCGCGCGGAGATGGAGGCGACGGCCCGCCAGCCCGGCAAGGTCGCTGCGCACCGAAGGCGACTTCGCCGCCGCGTTAGCCGGCGCCGCCAAGAAAGTCGAGGCCGAATATTACATTCCCCATCTCGCGCATGCGACGATGGAGCCGCCTTCGGCGACCTGCCGGATCGTCGACGGCAAGGCCGAAGTCTGGACCAGCGTGCAAAGCCCGCAGGCCGCGCATGATCTGGTCGCCAAATATCTCGGGTCTGCCGCCCGAGAACGTCACGGTCAACGTGACGCTTCTTGGGCGGCGGTTTCGGCCGCAAGTCGAAGCCGGATTTCGCGGTCGAGGCGGCTCTCGTCTCGAAGGAAATGGGCGGAGCGCCGGTCAAGGTCGTGTGGACGCGCGAAGACGACATCCACAACGGCTTTTACCATACGGTCTCGGTCGAACGCCTGGAGGCGGGCCTCGACAAGGACGGCAAGGTGATCGCCTGGCGGCACAACAGCGTCGCGCCGACGATCCTGTCGCTCTTCGCGCCCGATCCCAAGCACGAGATGCCGCTCGAGCAGGGCATGGGCCTCGTCGACATGCCCTTCGACGTCAAGAACATGAGCATCGAGAACGGCGAGGCCGAGGCGCACACCAAGATCGGCTGGTACCGCTCGGTGTCGAACATTCCGCACGCGTTCGCCATCCAATCCTTCGCCGCCGAACTGGCCGCGGCGGCGGGCAAGGATCAGAAGGACGTTCCTCCTCGATCTGATCGGGCCGCCGCGCATCGTCGACGTCCGCAAGAAGGTGAAGGATTTCTGGGACTACGGCGAGAATCCGGAGGTCTACCCGATCGACACCGGGCGCCTGCGCAAAGTCGTCGAACTCGTCACGGAGAAGGCGGGATGGGGTAGCGCAAGTTGCCGCCGGGCCACGGCCTCGGCATCGCCGCCCACCGCAGCTTCGTGACCTATGTCGCGGCGGTCGTCGAAGCGGCCGTCGACGAGAAGGGCAACGTCACGGTGCCGCGCGTCGACATCGCGGTCGATTGCGGCCCGATCGTCAATCCGGATCGCGTCCGCTCGCAGATTGGAGGGCGCCGTGATCATGGGCCTGGGCTTGGCCTTGATGAACGAAATCTCGTTCAAGGACGGCAGGGTCCAGCAGAGCAACTTCGACGACTACCAGGTGCTGCGCATCAGCGACGCGCCGCGCGAGACGCATGTGCATATCGTGCCGCATGGCTTCGACGTGCCGCTGGGCGGCGTGGGCGAACCGGGCGTGCCGCCGGTCGCGCCGGCGCTGCTCAACGCGATCTTTGCCGCGAGCGGCAAACGGATCCGCTCGCTGCCGCTCGGCCAGCAGTTGGCGAAGGTCTGAGCGTACGCCAAGAGCGGGCCGGAAGTTGCTTCCGGCCCGGACCTCGTCGGCTAAGGCCCCTCCTCGCGGCCGCGGGATCGGTCAGGGGCCGGATTTCTGCAGAGCGATCCTCTTCGAAACGAGGATCTTTTTTTTGGCAAAACTCAACTCCAGTCCATGACGGCGATTGGAGCCGGCTGCGCTACGTCCCATTTCCGCCAAGCGTAGAGAATGAGTGCGATCAGCGCGGCCGATCGAGCCGTCATTTCATGAACTATTGTTCTTGTGAGCGCGTCGGCAAAGGCGGACGCTGGCGACACGCATGGCTCGTCCCGTTGACTCTGAAGACCCCCGTAGCGGTGATCAGTCGCTTGCCTATCGCTGCATTTCTCGCGCGGCGCCCCGTCGCGCCGAGGTCCGTCACTGCACAAAACACAGGCAACGAATTCTTCGTCGCGCCAACGGCTGATTTTCGCCCGTCGTTCGTGGCGAGACTCGATGGCGCGCGCTCCCGACAAATCGATGACCATCTCTTGACAACCATGCAAAAACTTCTCGACAATCAGCATCGCGCCTGTATACGTTTAAGCTTAATGGGAGGAGCCTGAATGGCGGATGGTGGTGAGTTTGGCGGCCTACAATTGTGTCGGCGCCAAGCCCTTGTTGGAGCGGCGCTCGCTCTCTCTCCCTTGTTGAGCTTCGCAGCGCGCGCGGACGATCAGCCGGATGAGACGGCCAAGGGCCCCCAGGTGGGCGATCATTTTTTCTTTCTCACCGGACCGCACAAGGAGACGCCCGCCAAAGCCGAGCATTTGGAGCTGGGCGGCACGCAGGTTCAAGCCTATCCGGTTAGTCCCAAGGGCGTTGTCCGTGACGGCGATCCGCTCAATATCGTACTTTTGGTGCGCGTCGGTGACGAAGGGCTTGACGACCAAACTCGCAAGCTGTCTGCGGACGGCGTCGTCGCCTATTCTGGCATTTGCACCCATCAGGGCTGCCCTGTGAACGAATGGTCGAACGAGAAGAAAGCCATGGTTTGCTCCTGCCATCAATCGACCTACGATCCGAAGAACAGCGCGAAGGTGATTTTTGGGCCGGCTCCGGCGCCAGTCTCTGGCTTACCGCTCAAAACCGAGAACGGCGTGCTGATCGTCGCGGGCGCGTTTGACGGCCCGCTCGGCATGCAGCAATGATCTGTTTCGAGGCGCAAATCGGCGGCTAATCGTCGATCTCGGAAGTGAAGCCACTTCAAAACCCAGGGAGGGAAATATGAAGAAGTTGTTGTTGAGTTCAAGCTTGGCCGCGTTGGCCTTGTCAGCCGTGTTGGGCGTCGCCCACGCCGCCGACTACACCCCCGTGACGGACGCGCGACTTGCAAATCCGGAGCCGGAAAACTGGCTCATGACCAAAGGCAACTATGCGGGTTGGAGCTACAGCCCTCTCGATCAGATCAACACCTCGAACATCAAGGGGCTCGTCCCGGTGTGGACCGTGTCGACCGGCGTCGATTCCGGCCATGAGGCGCCTCCGATCGTCAACAACGGCATTATGTTCGTCGCCACGCCCTATAGCCAGGTGATGGCGCTTGACGCCGCGACTGGCGAATTCTTGTGGCGCTATAAGCACAAGAACCCGGCAAACTTCGCCGCGCTGCATAACACGAGCCGTGGCGTAGCCCTCTATGGCGACAAGGTGTACCTGCCAGGGCTCGATGCGACGTTGACGGCGCTGGACGCCAAGACCGGCAAGGTCGTCTGGGAGTCCAAGGTCGACGACTACAAGCAAGGCTATTACCTCACCATGGCCCCGTTGGTCGTGAAGGGTAAAGTGATCGTCGGCGTCTCGGGCGGCGAGTTCGGCATCCGCGGCTATGTCGCGGCCTTCGACGCCGAAACCGGCAAGGAAGCGTGGAGAACCTATTCCATCCCGGCCCCCGGCGAACCCGGCAGCGAGACCTGGCAAAAGGCTGACACCTGGAAGACCGGTGGCGGCGCCATGTGGATGACCGGCAATTACGATCCGAAAGACAACCTCATCTATTGGGGCGTCGGCAACGGTTCGCCTTGGTTCGGCGACCAGCGGCCAGGCGACAACCTCTATACAGGCTCGACGCTCGCGCTGGATGGCGACACCGGCAAGATCAAGGGGCACTTCCAGTATCACCAGAACAAGTCCTGGGACTGGGACGCGATGAATGCGCCGATGCTGGTCAACTTTAACAAGGGCGGCGAAATCCAGGGACTCTTCTCTCCGCAGCGCAACGGCTACATGTACTGGCTGAAGCGTGGCGACGACGGCAGCATCGATTATATCGATTCGGAAGCTTACGTGCCCCAGAACGTCTTCAAGAGCATCGATCCGAAGACGGGCCGTCCGGATGTCAACACGGACCACAAGCCGGCCACCGGCAAGGTCGCGCAGTTCTGCCCCGGTCTGTGGGGCGGCAAGGACTGGCCGTTTAAATCCTATAATCCGAAGATGGGCGTCGTCTTCGTCCCGACCAACGAAAATCACTGCAACAAGTTCGAAGGCAAGGTCGAGGAGCGTGTTCCTGGCCAGTGGTGGACTGGGGTCGCGGTTCCCGACTTGGGCTACTCGGTCGACACCAAGCCGGGCTTCTTTGGCGCGCTTCAGGCCTACGACGTGAACACCGGCAAGCGTTTGTGGCGTGACCTGTACGCGAATTCGCTGAACTGGGGTTCGACGCTCAGCACTGCCGGCGGTCTGGTATTCGCGGGCGGCACCAACGACCGCATGTTCCGCGCTTACGACGCCAAGTCGGGCGAGGAGCTGTGGCACTTCAAGACCAACTCGGGCATTATTGCGCCGCCGTCATCGTTCGCAGTCAACGGCGTGCAATATGTCGCGGTGGAGTCGGGTTGGGGCGTCGACGCTGCGTTCAACCAGAGCTTGATGGCTGACCTCGTGGGGTGGAATCCTGACGTGCCCCAAGGCGGCATGGTCTGGGTGTTCGCCGTTCAGAGGTGAACGGCGGCCAGCATCGCTTCAACAAGCCAGCCGTCCAACGCGACGGCTGGCGCTTTCGTCAAATGCGCTTTCGCCAAACGTCGGCGTGTACTTGTTTGGAAAGATCATCGTGTTTCGTTCCCGAGCTCCCCTGACTTCAGCGTTTTCCGGTTTGGCTTTGGCCGCTCTCGCGTTGGGAGTCGCGGGTCCGGCGGGCGCGGATGACGACTTCGGGGTCGGAACGACTTCGAAGGCCTACGCCATCGAAGTGAACGATGTCATGGCCAAGGTCGGCGAGCCCGCTGTCCTGCGCGCAACTCTCAAGATCCAAGACGGCTATAAGATACTCAAGCACTACAACAATCGGGTGATTTCGTTGTCTTCGCTCGACAATGGGGTCGCCTTCGAAAGCACGATGGTGCCGGCGACGCTGGAGGAAGACGCCTTGGTCTTCGAGATCCCCCTTCATGCGACCAAACCGGGCAAGCACCCGATCAATGGCGTCATGCGCGTTGGCTCCTTTAGCGGAACCGGCGAGATCGAAATGTGGACGCAGTCGCTGCGCCTCATCGCGAATGTAACGGGAACCGAGTAGTTCGGCCTTCGACCGCAAAGCGCTGAGATTAGCGTCGCTCCCAGCCGCGGCGCTTCGCGTTGTCGGGCCGAAACTTGATTGTGGCCCCGATCCCGAGCGCAATGAAAACGAGCAGCGCGATCCCCTGGACGATCGCGAATGGCGGCTCAGATTGCGTCGGCGCCAACTCATGAAGGGCCGGAACCTTCATGAACCCCTGCGCAATGAGGACGAACACGTTGAGATAGAGCGCCGCGACCGCGCAGGCGACAAAGATCCACCTCCATGCCCCCGCAAGACGAAAACCGTAATAAGCGGCGACCGCGCCCACGAGCAAAATGAGCGACAAGACGCCGACCGCGCGCGGTGGATCGAAGCCGAAAGGCGGCAGGGGGAAACCGGTTAGGCTCGTCAGGATCGTCGTGACCAGAAAGACGCCGATCGCCGCTGTGAAATTCCGGTTCACCAAAAGGCCGTACAACATGACAAGACCGGAAAGAATTCCGACCAAGCTTATCGCCACATGGAATTGAAGCATCGCAGGTCCCCATCCTTTGCCGCGAAAGCAAATCGATCGGTTGTGTCCGCGCGGTCCATCCCGAGCGGCAGCTTCTTCCCTTTGCCGCTAAGCCGCAATATCTACAGAATAGGCGGCTCGGCCGCCGCTTCGCGATCCGACTGATTGTCGAGTCAGCCAGGAGCGCGATTGAGCGATTTTGGACTTGGCCGTCCGATCGTGACATCATTTTGGGGCTACGCACGCAGAAAGCGAAAACGCCATGGATCAGGCGGTCGCCCATTCATCCCAGGCTGGCCATAACCGGCCCCGCAATCCCGGCGCGCCGCTTGCGCCCGATTGGTTCGAGGGGGTTGGCGTCAACGCGAGCGCGGTCGAGCGCCGCGCCGCGACTCTGACGACGCGCCGCTCGGTCAAGAAGGAATACCAGGCGGCTTGGCTCGTGAAGGCGATGACCTGCATCGACCTCACGACGCTCTCGGGCGACGATACGCCGGGCCGCGTGCGCCGGCTCTGCGCGAAGGCGCGGCGTCCGCTTAGCGACGAGCTTCTCGGTGCGCTTGATCTCGCGGACATGGGCCTGACGGTGGCCGCGGTCTGCGTCTATCCGACCATGGTTGGTCCGGCGGTCAAGGCGCTCGAGGGCTCGGGGATTCCGGTCGCCTCCGTCGCGACCGGCTTTCCCGCCGGCCTCACGCCCCTTGAAGCAGCGCCTGGAAGAGATCCGCTACGCGGTGGGGAAGGCGCGCGCGAGATCGACATCGTCATCACCCGCGCCCATGTGCTGAGCCGCGACTGGAGCGCGCTCTACGACGAGGTCGCGGCGATGCGCGAGGCCTGCGGGCACGCGCATCTGAAGACGATCCTCGGCACGGGAGACCTGAAGACCTTGCGCAATGTCTACGCGGCCAGCATGGTGGCGATGCAGGCGGGCGCCGACTTCATCAAGACCTCCACCGGCAAGGAGGACGTCAACGCCACGCTGCCGGTCAGCCTGGTGATGCTGCGGGCTTTGCGCGACTATGGCGAGCGCGCCGGCGTCGATATCGGCTTCAAGCCGGCGGGCGGCCTGCGCACCGCCAAGGATGCGCTCGCCTGGCTATCCTGATGAAGGAAGAGCTCGGCGTGCAATGGATGCAGCCCGATCTCTTCCGCATCGGCGCGAGCGGCCTTCTGACCGACATCGAGCGTCAGCTCGACCATCACGCGACCGGCCGCTATTCGGCCGCCATCGCCACGCGATGGCGTGAAGGAACACCCATGGGCGTGATCCAGGACATCCTCGCACGATGGACTACGGCCCTCGCCCGAAAGCGCCGAGCATGTCAGCGCCTGGCTCGACGAGCACGAGAGCCGGCTTCGGCCATTTCATCAACGGCGGCTTCACGAAGCCCGGCGCTCTGTTCGATGTCTTCAATCCCGCGCGCGGCGAGCGCATCGCGCGCGTGTCGCAGGGCTCTGCGAAGGACATCGACGCCGCTGTCGCGGCGGCGCGCAAGGCGCAAGCCGAAATGGGCGGCGCTCCCCGGCTTCGAGCGGTCGAAGCATATCTACGCGCTCGCGAGCCATGTGCAGAAGCGCGAGCGTTTCTTCTCGGTGCTGGAGACGATCGACAACGGCAAGCCCATTCGCGAGTCGCGCGACATCGACATTCCGCTGGTCGCCCGCCATTTCTATCATCATGCCGGCTGGGCCTCGCTGATCGAGAGCGAGTTTCCGGAGACGAAGCCCGTCGGCGTGTGCGGGCAGATCATCCCGTGGAACTTCCCGCTGCTGATGCTCGCCTGGAAGATCGCGCCGGCGCTCGCGGCCGGAAACACGGTCGTGCTGAAGCCGGCTGAATTCACGCCGCTGACCGCGCTCGCCTTCGCCGCGATCTGCGTCGAGACGGGGCTGCCGCCGGGCGTCGTCAACATCGTCACCGGCGACGGGGCGACCGGCGCGGCGCTCGTCGCCCATGCCGGCGTCGACAAGATCGCCTTCACCGGCTCGACCGAAGTCGGCCGCGCGATTCGCAAGGCGACGGCCGGCACGGGCAAGAAGCTGTCGCTCGAACTCGGCGGCAAGTCGCCGTTCATCGTGTTCGAGGATGCGGATCTCGACAGCGCCGTCGAGGGCGTGGTCGACGCGATCTGGTTCAATCAGGGGCAGGTGTGCTGCGCGGGCTCGCGGCTCCTGGTCGCGGAAAGCGTCGCCGACGCGCTCTACGCCAAGCTGCGCGCCCGCATGGCGAACCTCCGATTGGGCGATCCGCTCGACAAGTCGACCGACGTCGGCGCGATTGTCGCGCCGGTCCAGCTCGAGCGCATCCGCCGGCTCATGCGCGAGGGCGAGGCGGAAGGGCTCGAATTCTTTCGCGCCAATGATTCGCTTCCCGATCGAGGCTGCTTCTACCCGCCGACCCTGGTCACCGGCGTCGACCCGGCATCCGTACTTGCGCGCGAAGAAATCTTCGGCCCGGTGCTGGTCGCCACGACCTTCCGCACGCCGGACGAAGCGGTCGCGCTCGCCAACAACACCCGCTACGGCCTCGCGGCGTCCGTCTGGACGGAGAACGTCAATCGCGCGCTCGAGGTCGCGTCGCGCATCAAGGCCGGCGTCGTCTGGATCAATTCGACCAACCTGTTCGACGCGGCCGTCCGGCTTCGGCGGCTATCGGGAAAGCGGCTTCGGCCGCGAGGGCGGGCGCGAAGGCTTGTCCGAGTACAGAATAGCCGACGCGCCCAAGCCCAAGTCCACCGCATCCCGTCCGCCGCGCCTCAACGCCTCGCCCGGCCTTGCTCCGGCGCGGAATGTCCTCGTCGAGGGCTCCCCGACCGCACCGCAAAGCTCTTCATCGGCGGCAAGCAGGCCCGGCCCGATTCCGGCTACAGCTACGCCGTTCTCGATGCTGCAGGCCGCGAGTTGGGGCTGGCCGGGCTCGGCAATCGCAAGGACATCCGCAATGCCGTCGAGGCCGCCGCAAAGGCGTCGTCATGGGGAGCGGCGACGGCGCACAATCGCGCGCAAGTGCTCTATTACATCGCCGAGAATCTGGCGGCCCGTGAAGACGAATTCGCGGCCGTCTCACCGCCATGACCGGCGTGTCCGCGCGCGCGGCCAAGGACGAAGTCGACGCGTCGATCCGCCGCGCCTTCGTCTATGCCGGTTATGCGACAAGTTTGACGGCGCCGTGCATGCGACGCGCTCGCGCTTTGTGACTTTGGCGATGAACGAGCCGTGGGGCGTCATGGGGCTTGTCTGCCCGGACGAAGCGCCGCTCATCGCCTTTGTCTCGCTCGTCATGCCGGCCATCGCCATGGGCAATAGCGTCGTCGTCGTCCCCTCGGCGAGCCACCCCTTGAGCGCGACCGACTTCTATTCGGTGCTCGATACGTCGGACCTGCCTGCAGGCGTCGTCAACATCGTCACCGGCGAAGCGAACGTCCTCGCCAAGACGCTCGCCGAGCACGACGGCGTCGACGCGCTCTGGTATGTCGGCGACGCGGCTGGCGCGGCGAACATCGAGGCGCTCTCCGCCGGCAACCTCAAGGCGACCTGGACTTCGGCCGGAGGATCGACTGGGCCAAGGCGGAAGGCCGCGAGTTCCTGCGCCGCGCGACCCAGGTCAAGAACATCTGGACCCCCTACGGGGAGTAGCGGCTACCAGACTTTCGTCACCGTGTAGCCTTGCGCGCGGAACCGTTCGACGAGGCCGGCCTTGCCCGCAAGATGCAAAGCGCCCACGGCGATGAACGCGCCGCCGGAAGCAA
>CAVWPU010000025.1:0-317323 GCA_963756955.1 uncultured Alphaproteobacteria bacterium | reverse complement strand
GCCAAGGTCGTATAAGTCCTCTGCGTGGCGACGCGGAAAGACGCGGCGCAATCGGGTTGGAATCATGGCGGTCGCGGCGGACAGGAAAGCGCTCGAGAGACACGGATCGCGACGACGCCGCGGACGCCTCGCGATTTTTCTCGCGCATCGGCTACCTCGTGCTGGCCGTCGGCGCGCCGGTCGGGGTCGTGCTTCACCCGCTCGGCCTCTACGTGATGTTCTCGATCGGCGTTGGCCTGATTCTCATCGCCGCGGCGCTCGACGCCGAGCCCGGGTTTCTTCGAGCGCTTCATGCGGCCGTTTTTCGTTCCGGCCTTTCTCGCCTTGCTGGCGGGACTGGCCTGGGCGGCGCTGTCGATTTTGTGGACGCCCTATCCGGTCGCGGCGGGGCAACATCTTGCTGAAACTGAGCGTCCTGCTCGCGGCGACGCTGCTGGCTGTGGCGGCGCCGCGCGAAAACGCCAGCCGCGACCGACCTTTATCTGTTCCCGATCGGCGTGGTCGCCGGCATGGCGACGATGGCCGCGCGCGCGCTTGTCGAGACGCTGACCGGCACGCCGGACGACGGCCGGCTCGCGGCCGGCGCGGTCGCGATCGCGGTGCTGCTGTTTCCGGCGATCGGCGGGCTCGCGGCGCGCGGACGCAACGGTCTTGCGCGGCTGCTTTTGATCGTCGCCCTGTGCTTCGCCTATATCGACAGCTACGCGCCGCTCACGGTGCCGTTTTCGCCGGCTATCTGGCGCTGTCGTTCGCGATCTCCGATCTGTCGCGCACCGCGCGGGAATTGGGCTGGGGCGCGGCCGCGCTCATCCTGTTGTCGCCGCTCATCCCCGCGCTCGCGCCGACCGTCGTCGGCCTGGATCTTCCATGCCCGGCTCGCCTCGCTGCCGGCGCCCTATCCGTCGCTCTCCGTGGCGGCGGACGTGTTCACCCACGACAAGCTCAGGCTCATCACCGGCCACGGATTTGCGACCGTCAGCCGTGGGGTTCACGACGGATCCTGCCGGCGCAGACCCCGCGGGCGCTCGCCTTCACGGTCTGGTATGAGCTTGGCATCGTCGGCGCCGTGCTGGCGGCGGCCGGGGCGTGGCTCGCGTTCCGCGACCTCGTCGCGGGCGCCGGCGCGGCTCGCGCCCTATATGGCCGCAGCCTTCTCGGCCGTCGTGGCGCTCGCCTTCCTCAATGTCGATTTCGTCGAAATGACGACGCTGACCCTGATCGCGGTCGCCATCCTCTCGACCGACGTCGCGGCGCGCAGCCAGTACCGCACCACCCGGCCCTCGGCGGCGCAGGCTGGCCAATCTCTGAGGCGCGAGCGCGCGGCTTCGTCGCGCCTCAGCGCTTGCTGGCGAACGACATCGGTCCGCGGCCCATGCGCGGACGCTTGTACTCGACCACGACCGCGCGCGTGCGGCCCGCGACCAGGCTCGCCCGGCCGCGGGTCTTCGCCGCCTGCTTGGCCGCCAGCACTTTGACCTCTTCGACCGGCACGCCCATGAGGGAAGCGGCGATTTCCGCCCGCTGACCGGGATCATTGGCCAGACTTTCGGCCGCGATCAACGCCTCTTCGATCGTCGGGGTGTCGCGGCGAACGCGGCGAACGCCCCATTTGGTCTTCCAGGTGGCTGCCATGGGCCCCTCCGAATCCTGACTACATTCGTTGAATGGCCATCCTAGCAGATTTGTTGCACCGCAGCAAACCGATCCGGACTTCAACTATTCTGTTATCCACATGCGATCACGCGGCATAGGATTGCGACCAGTCGGTTCGCGGTCAATGGAGCGCTCGCCGTCGGCGCCCGGCGGCGCGGCCCATGATCCTGCTTGACAGAGGCCGCGCGCGGCGGAACGATTGACCAAACGGTCAAGAATGGACCTGGTCCGTCCCTCCAAGCCTTTGGGTTCCGCCATGACGATCGCCGCCAACCCGCCGGGCGCATCGGACATCCGCCCCGGCCGCCTGGACGAAGCGACGCTGAGAGGCAATTTCGCCGATCTGCATCCGCTGCTGACGCCTCCACGAGGCGAGAGTCGAGGCCGAGCGCTGCTATTTCTGCTTCGATGCGCCCTGCCAGCAGGCCTGCCCGACCTCGATCGACATTCCCCTGTTCATCCGCCAGATCGCCGCGGGCAACCGCGTCGGGCGCGGCGATGACGATTCTCGACGCCAACATCATGGGCGGCATGTGCGCCCGCGTCTGCCCGACCGAGACGCTGTGCGAGGAGGCCTGCGTGCGCGAGGCGGCGGAAGGCAAAGCCGGTCGTGATCGGCCAATTGCAGCGCTATGCGACCGATCCGCACGATCGCAGACGGGAAATCGCCCTACGCGCGCGGCGCGCCGACCGGCAAACGGGTGGCGATCGTCGGCGCGGGGCCGGCGGGCTTGGCCTGCGCGCATGAGCTCGCCATCGCCGGCGATCGAGAGCACGATTTTCGAGCCGCGCGAGAAGGCCGGGCGGCCTCAACGAATACGGCATCGCCGCCTACAAGACGGTCGACGACTTCGCGGCGAGGGAAGCCGCCTTCATCCTCTCGATCGGCGGCATCGAGATCAGGCGCGGCCAGGCGCTTGGCCGCGACGTCAAGCTCGAAGACCTGCGGCGCGACTATGACGCGGTGTTCCTCGGCATGGGCCTCGGCGCGACCAACAAGCTCGGGCTTGCCGAAGGAGGCCGACTCGAAAACGTCGTCGACGCCGTCGACTACATCGCCGACCTCCGGCAGGCGAAGGACCTTTCGCACGCTGCCGGTCGGCCGCCGCGTCGTGGTGATCGGCGGCGGCATGACGGCGATCGACATCGCCGTGCAATCGAAGAAGCTCGGCGCCGAGACCGTGACGCATGGTCTATCGCCGCGGCCGGAGCAGATGAAGGCGAGCGCATACGAGCGCGAGCTCGCGCAAACGAATGGCGTCGATCATCCGCTACTGGGCGAAGCCGGTCGCGCTTCGATGGCCGTGAAGGCACGTTGAGCGGCGTTGTGTTCGAGAGCGGCACCGGCGGCGAGGCGCTCCGCTCCGACTGGCTCGGTGTTTCGTATCGACGCCGACATGCTGTTCACTCGCCATCGGCCAGCGCGGCGCGCCGGAAGCGCTCGGCGGAGCGCCGATCGAGATCAAGGACGGCCGCATCGTCGTCGACGCCGAGCGCCGCACGACGCTTGACGGCGTCTGGGCCGGCGGCGACTGCGTGTTCGGCGGCCAGGATCTGACGGTCAGCGCCGTCGAGGACGGCAAGCAGGCGGCGCGCTCGATCGCCGCCGCGCTCGGCGCATCGCGCGCCTGACAAAGCGAGGATCCCATGGCCGATCTGCGCACCAATTTTCTCGGCGTCAAATCGCCCAATCCGTTCTGGCTCGCCTCCGCGCCGCCGACCGACCGCAAGGTCAATGTCGAGCGCGCGTTCCGCGCCGGCTGGGGCGGGGTGGTGTGGAAGACGCTGGGCGAAGCCGGGCCGCCGGTCGTCAATGTGTCGGGCGCGCGCTACGGCGCGATCCACGGACCCGACCGGCGCCTCATCGCGATGAACAACATCGAGCTCATCACCGACCGCGACCTCGAGATCAACCTGCGGGAGATCAAGGAGGTCAAGCGCGCCTGGCCCGATCGCGCGCTCATCGTGTCGCTGATGGTTCCCTGCGACGAGAAGTCCTGGGAGGCCATTCTCGCGCGGGTCGAGGAGACCGAATGCGACGGCGTCGAGCTCAATTTCGGCTGCCCGCATGGCATGTCGGAGCGCGGCATGGGCTCGGCCGTCGGCCAGGTGCCCGAATATGTCGAGATGGTCGCGCGCTGGTGCAAGGCGCACACGCGCATGCCGGTCATCGTCAAGCTGACGCCCAACATCACCGACGTTCGCCAGCCGGCGCGCGCGGCGAAAAAAGGCGGCGCCGACGCGGTGTCGCTCATCAACACCATCAATTCGATCATGAACATCGATCTCGACCATATGACGCCCGACGTCGCCATCGACGGCAAGGGCACGCACGGGGGCATGTGCGGCCCCGCGGTCAAGCCGATCGCGCTCTCGATGGTGTCGGAAATCGCCCGCGATTCCGTCTGCGCGGGCCTGCCGATCTCCGCCATCGGCGGCATCACCACCTGGCGCGACGCGGCCGAGTTCATCGCGCTCGGCGCAGGCACGGTGCAGGTCTGCACCGCGGCGATGACCTACGGCTTCAAGGTCGTCCAGGAGATGGTCACCGGCCTTGCCGACTACATGGACGCGAAGGGCTACGCGACGATCGAGGACTTCCGCGGCCGCGCCATTCCTTCGATCACCGACTGGCAATATCTCAACCTCAATTACGTCGCCAAGGCCGAGATCGATCAGAAGCTGTGCATTCAATGCGGGCGCTGCCACATCGTGTGCGAGGACACCTCGCATCAGGCGATCTTCGCCCGCATCAACGGCAAGCGTCAGTTCGTCGTCAACGAAGCCGAATGCGTCGGCTGCAATCTGTGCGCGCTGGTCTGCCCGGTCGAGGACTGCATCACGCTCGTGCATAAAGTCGCGGGCGTCGATCCGCGCACCGGGCTCGACTACGCCCGGCCGCCCGCCAACTGGACGACGCATCCGAACAACCCGGCCGTCCACGCCAAGGCGGCCGAGTAGTATCAGGGCAGGGCGCCTCGTCCTGAGGAGCGCCGAAGGCGCGTCCAAGGGCCAAGCGCCGACGAAAGAGAGCGCCGCCTATTCGGATGGGGGCGGCGTCTTCTCCTTGAGCTTCCCGAACACCGAATTGACGTCGATCCGCTCCTCGGTCGGCTTGGGCTTGGCTGTCGGGACGCCGAACACTTCGAGCTGGCTTGCGGCGGGGGCGGCGGGCCGGGCGGTGGTGATTTCCGCCGACACCAGCGTCTGGCTGCGATCTTCCTCGACCTTGGGACGTTCCTTGGCGGCGCGATTGACCTCGAAGTCAAGGTCGATCTGCGAGGACAAGCCCAGCGTCACCGGATCCATCGGCTGAAGATTGGCCGAGTTCCAGTGGGTGCGCTCGCGAATGGCCTAAAGCGTATGCTTGGTCGTCCCGACCAGCCGCATGATCTGCGCGTCCTTGAGTTCCGGATGGTTGCGCAACAGCCACAGACACGGCGTTCGGGCGGTCGTGCCGGCGCGACAACGGCGTATAGCGCGCGCCACGCGGCTTCTTGATCTCAGGCGTGCGCGTCTTCGAGGTCGAAAGATTCAGGCGATGGTTCGGGTCCCGCTCGCCAGCGGCGATTTCTTCACGCGTGAGCTGGCCTGTCGAGATCGGATCATAGCCCTTGATCCCTGTCGCCACTTCGCCGTCGGCGATCCCTTTGACTTCGAACGGGTGCAGTTTGCAGAACTCCGCGATCTGATCGAAGGTCAGCGAGGTGTTTTCGACCAGCCACACGGCGGTCGCCTTCGGCATCAATGGCGCGTCGCTCATGAACGGAAGCTCCTTAATGATCGTTTGCGCGCGCCTGCCGGTTTCGGCCAGCAAACGCGGCCTCAAAGGATCAAACTTGAGGGGAAAAGCGTTGTATAGGCGCGCGCAAGTCCAATTGCAACGATTGCCGCGCGAACGGGGGCTTCTCTTAATGAAATGCTTTCGTTGGACCTTGCCAAGGGGCCAGGCCGGACCCAGATGGCTCGCAGACTTCGCCACTCAGAACATAAGGAACACCATCATGAAATTTCCAATGATCGCCGCCGTGATGCTGGCCGCGCTCCCCGCTCTCGCCATCGGCTCGCCATCCGCCGAGGCCAAGGGCTGCCTGAAGGGCGCGGTCGTTGGGGGCGTCGCCGGCCACTACGCTGGCCATCACGGCGTCATGGGCGCGATTGGCGGCTGCGTCGTCGGCCATCACATGGCCAACGAAAAGGCGAAGGAACAGACCCCGCAGGGCGCGCAGAACGCTCCGTCCGCCCCAGCCCCGACCACCAACTGAGCGAGTCCGCGCTTCTAAGCCTTATTGTTGAGAGTGCGCTCGGACTTCGGGTCGAGCGGCCAGCGCGGTCGGCCCGGGGCGTCGAGCCCGTCGATCATCCCGAGCCGCAGCCGCTCCACTCCCGCCCAGGCGATCATCGCGCCGTTGTCGGTGCACAGCTTCTGCGGCGGCGCGATGAGCGGCAGGCCAGCCTCGGCGCAGAAGCGCGTCAGCGCTTCGCGCAGCGCTGCATTGGCCGCAACGCCGCCGGCGACCACCACCGCCCGCGGCGCCACGCCCAGGCGCTGGCGAAACAGCTTTAGCCCCATGCGAATGCGATCCTCGACCACGTCGACCACCGCCGCCTGGAACGAGGCGCAGAGATCGGCGACGTCGCGCGGCCGCAACGGCGCAATGGATTCGGCCGCAAACCGCACGGCCGTCTTGAGGCCGGATAGCGAAAAGTCAGCGTCCGGCCGGCCCAGAAGCGGTCGAGGCAGCGCAAATCGAGCGGGATCGCCGCCCTCCGCCGCCGCCTCGACCGCTGGCCCGCCGGGAAACGGGAGCCCCAGCAATTTGGCGGTCTTGTCGAACGCCTCGCCGATAGCGTCATCCATGGTCGCGCCCAGCCGATCATAATCGCCGACGCCCTTGACGGCGAGGATCTGCGTATGCCCGCCCGAGGCGATGAGGACGAGAAACGGGAAGGCGACGTTCTCCGTCAGTCGCGCGGTCAGCGCATGCGCCTCGAGATGATTGACGGCGACGAAAGGCTTGCCGCACGCCAACGCCACCCCTTTGCCCGCCATCAGGCCGACCAGCACGCCGCCGATGAGGCCGGGACCGGCCGCGGCCGCCACTCCATCGAGGTCCTTGGCCGCGATTCCGGCGCGCGTGAGAGCGCGCGCGATGAGCAAGTCGACAATCTCGACATGGGCGCGCGCCGCAATCTCCGGCACAACGCCGCCAAACGGCGCATGCGCGGCGATCTGGCTCATCACTTCGTCGGCGAGAATTTCGCCTGACCCGTCAGGGCGCAGCCGCACCACCGCCGCAGCGGTTTCGTCGCAGGTCGTCTCAATGCCAAGAACGCGCATCATTGAGCCCATAGCCCGAACGGGGGACTGAGAAAACCCGCTTGGGCGGGCCGTGCCGCGCCCGGCGATGGCGTCCGCCGCTCTGTTGCTGCTTTTCAAGGCATGGTAAGATCGGGCGAGAGGAGCAATCCATGAGCAGCCCAATGGGGCCAAACGAGATTCGCGTCGTGATCCGGCCGGTCGAAGCGCGCGACTACGACCTCGGCCCGATTCCGGCTGAATTATTCAAAAAGACGTTCGACGCGTTTTTGACCGCGCTGCAGGTGACGGATCGCGAACTTCAGCCGAAGGCGCGATCGAGCGAGTTTTTCATTTCTCAATTGGAGCTCAATCCTTACGCGTTCGGCATCTTGGAGAAACGAAAGGCGCTCGGCCAAAATACCCCTTCGGCAGTCGAATTCTTCCGTCGGTGCGCCGAGGGCATTTACCGCAGCGACTACCAAACGGTCGTTCGCCATCCCCGGCTGACGCGGGCGTTTATCCGCATCGTCAAGGCGCTTGATCCGTCTTTCAATGTCCTGGCGCAATTCAACGATACCGAATTGCCGATTGACGAGTTCTTCCGCCGGCAGGTCGACCGGGTCGGGGCCAAGGATGACGCCGTGCGGACAGACAACTGGTTCCTGGGCAGCGCGATCATGTCGTTTGAGGGACGGTTGGACGAGATCGACTATCGCGGCGCAGTTTGGACCGGCGACTTGATGCTGCCGGCGGGAACAACGCATGTCGAGTGCGTCTTTGACAAGTCACAAGGCGAAGATTCGCTCAATCCTTTCGGTAATAAAAACGTTTGCGTCACAGGACGAGCAATATACACTGGGGACAGTCAGCTTCCTGAGCGAATAGAAGTGCTCAGCATCGAAGAAAGAGCCCACGTTAAGGCAGCGATCGACATCCGAGGTTCGCTGCGTTTGGCACCCGAGGACGAGGAAAACGGTCTTGATTTCGTCGAGTAGCGATAAGCATTTCCTGCATTCCAGTGTTGTGCTTCGCCACGCCAATGGAGACTCGGGCGAGGCGGAGCATCACATCGAGACGATTCTGACTGAGGCGGCCGTTCACAAGCGTCGCGTCTGGGTCAGCAGCGTCCTCTTTGCCGAGCTTAGGCCCGCGAGTTTCGTGCCTGGACGATTCGCCACATTGTTCGAGTTGACGCGTTACATCCGGGCGCTGGCCACCCTGGTGACGCCCGACCCGAACGCGATGTTGCGCGTTGCGAGGCTGCGTGACGCCAAATGGCATATGCGCGGGGACAAAAACGAAGCAGAAGGAAAGCCGCGCGGCATGGCGCTCGGCGACGCCATGGAGATTGCATCGGCCTTGTGGGTCAAGGAGGCGATCGGGGTGCCCGATCTCGAGTTCCTCACCTTCGACAACTGGTGCGCTCCCGATGGCGGCGCCAGCAATCGCCTCTGCCTGCTGCACCTCCAGGATTATGCGGTCGACGTGGGAAGCAACGCGGATCTCAAAGCCGCGATACGCCTGACCCGTATCGAACCGGTCGCACACGCAAAGGCCTACCCCGATTCCGTGCCAGCGGCGGCGGGCTAAACGCCCGAGCCCTTCATCGGCGTCAACTCTTTCCCAACCGCCTCAATTCGGCGTCTATGACCGGCGCGAGAATGGTCCTCACAGCGAAGATTGACCCTTCGGGGCCGTAATGGCCGTAATCGACGGCCAGCAGATCCTCGGGCAGGTGCTCGCCCATCAGCCTCCGGCAGCCCTCCGGGCCGCAGAGCTTCGCCGCCTGCGAAACATAGCGAACCCCTTCGCCCCAGTTCTTGCCAGCCAGCGCGTGATCGGTCTCGAGCGAGTCCTGCCGGACCCCGACCTGTGAGAATTCCGCCGCGGTTCCGCGGTCGAGGACGTCACGGCCGACAAGGATGGGCAGAACGGGCGCCCATGTCGGAACCTGACCGGCGACGATGATCGAGCGCACGCCCTCGCCATGCAGGCGCCGCGCGCCGGCGACCAGCGCGTCGAGATAACCGGGATAGCGCCAGTTGGCCTCGTGGTCGTATTGGGCGAAGTAGCCGCCAACAATGACGATATCCGGTTTGATGGTCCCGATCGCATCGAACACATAGTCGTTGATGGCGCGGCAGCGCGGCGTGCCCGCCACGCCTTGATCCATGGCGACGTTCTCGACCAGGGGTACGCAAAAGACGGAGGAGAGCGTGAGGAGATTCGCCTTGTCGCCGTAGATCTGCTGCAACCCGGTGAAGAGATGAGCGGCGTGCGAGTCGCCGACAATGAGTATCGTCGGCTTCCGTGGATCTTGGATCGCCGCGCAATGATGAGCCTCGAAGAAGCCAGCGGCCCGCTTGCGTTCTTCGTCGAGCGAATAGCGCGCCTCATCGCGTTGATAGAAGCAGCTCAGCAGCGGCTGGCTTTCGGCGCCATTGGCGTCATAGTCGAAAATGCGGTCCACAAGCGGCGGAAAGCGTGACGGAAATCCCTTGGCGTCGTAGGTCAGCTTGCCGACGAATCCGGTCAGCCCGAGCAGGCTGACGAGGACCAGCGCCGTCGCGAACGGCCGGCGGCGAAACGGGACGGCGACCGGCTGTTCGATGAGCCGGTAAGTCAGCGCCGCAAGAACGACGGCCAGGCCCGCAAGGGCGAACAGGACTGGCGCGGTCGGGATCACGCCAGGCCAGATGCGGGCGAATGCGAACAGAGGCCAGTGCCACAGATAGAGCGGATAGGAGATCGCTCCGAAGAAGCCCGCGACGCGATTGCCAAGGGCGACCTCACCGGTGCGCGAATGCGGGTTGGCGATGACGAGCGCGCAACCGATCGTCGGGATCGCCGCCAGCCATCCGGGAAAGGGTTGCGCCTCGTTCAGGAACAGGAAGGCGCCGAGCATGAGCGCGATTCCGGCTCCAGCGCCAATGTTGGCGATCGGTCGCGACGGATAGGGCAGCGCCTCGAGCCAGAACACCTCGCGATAGGCGAGCAGCGCGCCGAGCGCGAGTTCCCATCCGCGCGCCCAGGGCAGGTAAAACGCAGCCACCGGATCGATCGGAGTGAGGACCACGCTGAACACGAACGAGGCGACGAACAGGCCTAGAATGACGACGAACACGAGCCGTCGCTGAAGCTTAAACAACGCAAGCAGAAGGACCGACCAGACAAGATAGAACTGCTCCTCGATGCTGAGCGACCACAGGTGCAGAAGCGGCTTCACCGTCGCGTCGGCGCCGAAATAGCCGCCAACGCCAGCGAGGCGCAGAAGCCAGAAATTCACGGTGAAGTAGGAGTTGCCGAGGAGGCCGCCTCCGATCTCGCGGAATTGGGTCGGCGCAGCCATGAACCATCCGACGACCCAGACGAAACTGACCACCACGAGCAGCGCGGGGAGGATGCGCTTGGCGCGCCTTGCGTAAAACATCGTGAGCGAGAATCGTCCGGCCGCGCACTGGCTAAGAATGATTCGCGAAATGAGAAAGCCCGAGATGACAAAGAAGATATCGACGCCGACGAAGCCCCCGGGAAGCCAGGCGCGATCGGCGTGGAAGATGACCACCCCGAGCACCGCAAGCGCCCGCAATCCATTAATGTCGGGCCTGAAATCGAGCGCCGACGCCGCGCGCGCCGCGATCAGGTCAGGCGTTTCGAGGGCTTTGTCCAACACGTGGGTTCCGTCGGCGGCCAGCATAGCCCGACCGTTCGCGGCGACGGCGTAGATCGCTCGGGCGCGATCGGCAAGCGGAGGCTGGAAGCTTGGCCCTGCCGGCAGCAAGGACCATATTGCCGCGCATGCGATCAGACGAGGAGCCATGAGCGCGCGCGAAGAGCGTTCCCGGGTCGCCCTTTTTCGCGAACGTGACGACGCAAACACGAGCGCGGCGCGGCTGCGCAGACTGGGCTTTTCCGTCGCTCGCCTGCCCGTGATCGAAATCCGGACCAGCCCCGTTCGTCCGCAGCGATCGCGCTATGACGCCGTGCTCGCGACGAGCGACAAGGCGTTCCATGCCGACGGCCCGTCCGACACGTCGTCGCCTCTCTATGTCGTCGGCGCCCGCACGGGCCATGCCGCAAAGGCGCGCGGCTGGCGGCTGGCCTCGCCGCCGGCGCCGGACGCCAAAGAATTGGTCAGGATGCTGGCTGTCGCGCTTCAACCGCGGGCGAGCGTGCTCTACCTTGCCGGGCGGGACCGCAAGGAGATTGTCGAGGCGATGCTGGCTGAAACATTCACGCTCGAGGTCGTCGAAGCCTATGCCGCCGAGGCGCGCGCGGCTTGGCGCCCGTCCGAAGCGCGAGCTTTAAAATCCTGCGCTGCGGCGTTGCATTATTCGCGCCGGTCGGCCAGCCTCACGGCGGCCCTGGCGAAAACCGCGGGCCTGGACGATTGTTTCCGTAAACTTAAGCATGTCTGCATGTCGCGCGACGTTGCAGAGCCGTTGCAAGCCATCGGCGCGACCGGCGTCATGGTTGCAGAAACGCCAGACGAAGCGGGGCTTTTTCGAACATTGCGCCAAGAGCTCGGCGGGTTTCCTTCCCTCGGGTCGTCCCGTATATAGGGCGCGCGGAGAAAACCGAGAGCGCAAGGCGATGGTCGACGAGGAAATAACCGACGTTTCCGCTGGGCCGACAGGCGCCCCGGTCAATCGTGACGCCCGGCGCGAGCCGGACGTCATCGAAGGGGAAATGGCGGCGCGCGCGACGGACGGCAGCGAGACCTTTCCTGCCTCCGCCGCGGCCGAAACGAGGGTTGACCCTCCTCCCGCGAAAGCCGCCCCGCGCAATGGCGCTCGCAGTCTACTGGCTGGCGCGGTGGGCGAACTCGTCGTCTCTGCGCTCGGCCTCGCCGCCGGCTATTCGTTTTTGACCTCCAAGGCCGACGGTACGGACACCGAAAATCGATTGGGGGCTCTCGAAGCGCAGGACCGACAGACGAACGAGGCGCTCGGCGCCGAGGCCAATCGCGAGAGCGCCGCTGTCGCAGCCCTCGAAAAGCGGATCGCCGCGCTCGAGGCCCGCGCGGGAGCGTCAAACACAACGGATCTCGACAAGCGCGTGGCGGCGTTGGAAGCGGCCGGCGCAGGGAATGGCGCCGCGAGCGACGCGACCCAGCGCTTGGCCGCTCAGGCCAAGGACTTGCGCGCCGACGTCGACGCCGAGAAGGGCGCGATTCCTGAGTTGTCGGCGCGTGTGGCGAAGCTCGAATCCGATGGGCCAAAGGCGAGCGCCGCCGGCCCCGACACCGCCGCCCTCGCCGCTCGAATCGACAAGGTCGAAGCCGCGCTCGCTGCGCCCAAGAGCGAAACGCGCGCCGCCGCGGAGAAGCCGGCAGCCTCCGACAACGCCGCCACGATCGCCATTATCGCCGAGGTCGCGGAAGAAAGACTGCGCTCGGGCGCGGGTTTGGGTTCCGAGCTCGCCGCCCTGCAGCGTCTCGGGGTCGATTCAGCGGCGCTGGCGCCATTGCAAGCCGTGGTCAATGGCGCGCCCACCAACAGCGCGCTGGCCGCCTCGTTCGAGGCGGTTGCGCCGCATGTCCTGGCTGCGACGGCGCCGGCGGAGACGGGCAGCGTGTCGGATCGTTTCCTCGCCCATCTCCACAATCTCGTGAAGGTGCGCGAACTCAACGAGACAGCGGGCGACGATCCCCAGGCTTTGGTCTCCCAGATCGAAGGGGCGACCCGGCGCGGCGATATCGGCGCGGCGCTTGCTTCTTTCGAGAAGCTCCCTGAAGCGGCGCGGAAGGCGGCCGGCGATTGGCCGACGCTGGCCCGTGCGAGGCAGGGGGCGGACGCTGCGCTTCAGTCGATCCGCGAGGCGGCGGTCGGGCAGCTCGCGGGCGGCCCAAAACCGTGAGGTCTGGGGGTCCTGACGTCCTGACGCCCTCCGGCGCGCGTTGGCGTTTTGAAGCGGAGTCACCATGGTTCGCCTGCTGATTTTTCTGGCGGCGCTGGCGCTGGTCGCCGCAGGCCTGACCTGGCTTGCGAACAATCCCGGCGTCGTGGACGTCACCTGGCGGGGCGAGCAATACGAGGTCTCGTTGCTGTTCGCGCTCGGCGCCGTTCTCGCGCTCGCGATCGTCATCGCGATCGTGTGGGCGCTGCTGCGCTTCGTCTTCCGGGTTCCCTCGCTGGTTTCGATCGGGGCGCAATCGCGCAGGCGGGAGAAGGGCTTCCAGGCTTTGTCGCGCGGCATGCTCGCCGTCGGCGCGGGCGACGCGCGCGCCGCCGCCAAGCATGCCTACGACGCGAACCGGCTGATCGGGCAAGAGCCTATGACCAAGCTCCTGCAGGCCCAGTCCGCGCAGCTCGCCGGCGACCGGCCGCGGGCCGTCGCGGCCTTCAATGCGATGCTCGATCATCAGGAGACGCACGGTCTCGGCCTGCGCGGCCTGCATGTCGAGGCGCGGCGCGCGGGCGACCATGCGGCGGCGCTGCAATATGCGATTCGCGCCAATGCGCGCGCTCCCGCCGCCTGGGCCGGTCAAGCGGTGCTCGACGACCGCACGCGACGCGGCGATTGGGCCGGCGCGCTCGCGACCGTCGACTCGAACGCCGGCGCCCGCCTTATCGACAAGCCGACCGCCAATCGTTGGCGCGCGGTGATCAAGACGGCCATGGCCGAGGAAGCGATGGAGCGCGATCCGAAGGGCGCGCTCGCCCTCGCGCAGGAGGCTTGCCGGCTCGCGCCGACGCTCGTGCCTGCGGCGGCGATCAGCGGCCGGCTGACGGCGCAGGCCGGCGACCTTCGCCGCGCGAGCCGCATGCTCGAGGCCGCTTATGCGCAAACGCCCCATCCCGACCTCGCCGCCGCCTATCTGCGCGTCCGCCACGGCGATTCGTCCGAAGACCGCCTGACCCGCGCTCGGGCGCTCGCCCGCGTCGCGCCACACGATCCCGAATCGCTTCTCACGATAGGGCGCGCTGCGCTCGACGCGCATGATGTCGTCCGCCGCGCGCGCGGCGATCGCCCCCCTCATCGCCTCGGATTCGCCGAGCGGCCGACCGACCCGGCGCGTCTGCCTGCTGATGGCCGATATCGAGGAGACCGAGGGCAACCACGGCGCGGTGCGCGAGTGGCTTGGCCGGGCGGCGCGCGCCCCGCGTGACAAGGCCTGGGTGGCGGATGGGGTCATCAGCGACCGTTGGGCGCCGGTCTCGCCGTCGGGAACGCTCGACGCCTTCGTCTGGCGCACGCCCGACGAACGCCTCGCGGCCCCGGCCGAGAGTCCAGCGCCTGCGCCTGCGCCGCCGCCCGCACCCGAAGCCATCGCCGCGCCCGCTCCCGCGCCCTCCGCGCCCGCTCCTGCGATCTCGCCGCGCGCCCGAGGCGATCGAGCCAGAGCCCCGTCCTGCGCCTGCGCTCCTGTACAAACAACCATCGCGCCCGCCCCGCGAAACGGCGTCATCATCGATCCCGCGTCGATGTCGCCCGACGACCCAGGCCCTGCCGAGCGCGAAGCCAAACGGCGGGGCTGGCTCTACGCCAATGAATGAGATCGGCCGGGTGAATGACGCCCGCGATCTGACGGCCAGCCCTGACTCTCGGTCGTCATCGTCGGCGCCGGGCATGCCGGGGTTCAGGCGGCCGCGAGCCTGCGCGAAGAGGGGTTCGCCGGCGACGTCATCGCTTCTCTCCGCCGAGAACGGACTGCCCTATCAGCGCCCGCCGCTGTCGAAGGCGTTTCTCAAAGGCGAGATGGATGTCCACGGCCTGCCGCTCAGGGCCGAAGCCCATTTTCGCGACCAGCGCATCGACCTGCGGCTTGGCGTCGGCGCGACGCGGATCGACCGCGCGGCGCAGCAGGTGGAGCTCAGCGACGGCGAGCGCGATCGCTTACGGCCATCTCATCCTGGCGACCGGCGCGCGGCAGCGGCGGCTCGACGTTCCCGGAGTCGATCTGCCGGGCGTCTTCGCGCTCCGCGACATCGCCGACGCGACTGCGATCCGCGAGCGGCTGGGCGCGGGGCGCAAGGTCGTCATCATCGGCGCCGGGTTTATCGGCCTTGAAATCGCCGCGACCGCGACGAGCCTCGGCGCAGAGGCGACGGTCGTCGAGATCGCGCGCCCGATGGGTCGGGCGGTTTCGCCGATCATGTCGGATTTCTTCCTGAAGGCGCACGCGCGCCTTCGGCGCGCGGTTCCGGCTCGGCGTCGGCGTCGCCGCGATCAAGGGCCGCGAGCACGCCGAGACGGTCGTCCTCACCGATGGCGAGGCGCTTGAGCGCCGACCTGGTCGTCGTCGGCGTCGGCGTCGTCGCCGAGGACGCGCTGGCGCGGGAGTGCGGCCTCGAATGCGACAATGGAATCGTGGTCGACGAATTCCTGCTCACCTCCGACTCGGCGATTTCGGCGATCGGCGACTGCGCCGCATTTTCCGCATGCGGCGCTGGGCTTCCGAACCCGGCTCGAATCGGTGCAGAACGCGGTCGATCAGGGGCGCTCGGTCGCCGCGCGCCTCATGGGCAAACCCAAGCCCTACGACGAGCTGGCCTGGTTCTGGAGCGATCAGGGCGACTTGAAGCTGATGATCGCCGGCCTTGCGCATGGCGTTGACACGTGGGTGGTGCGCGGCGATCCCGCGACGCGGGCGTTCTCGACCTTCGGCTTTCGCAACGGCAAGCTCGCGGTGGTCGAATCGGTCAACCGCGCCGGCGACCACGCGGCCGCCAAGCGCATCATCGGCACGACGAAGACGCTGACGCCGGAAGAAGCGGCCGACCCGGCGTTCGATCTGCGGGGTTTGGCGAAGCGGTGAGCGGAACCCGCGCCGAGGGGCGCCGCCCGTTTTGTTTTCGCTAAAAATGACTATCTAAGCGAAGGCGAGATGATCACCACCCCGTCGGGCTCGATCACACGCCCATCTCAAAGAGGAGGCAGCCATGGCAGGATCAACTGAACGGGCGGTTCTCGCCGGCGGCTGTTTCTGGGGCATGCAGGATCTGATCCGCCGCTTTCCGGGCGTGATCTCCACCCGGGTCGGCTATACCGGCGGCGATGTGCCCAACGCGACCTATCGCAACCACGGCAACCACGCCGAGGCGATCGAGATCATCTTCGATCCGGCGAAGATCAGCTATCGCAAGCTGCTCGAGTTCTTCTTCCAGATCCATGATCCGACGACCCGAAACCGCCAGGGCAACGATGTCGGCGCGAGCTACCGTTCGGCGATCTTTTTCACCAACGACGAACAGAAGCGGGTCGCGCTCGACACCATCGCCGATGTCGACGCGTCCGGGCTCTGGCCGGGCAAGGTGGTGACCGAGGTCGCGCCGGCCGGCCCGTTCTGGCAGGCCGAGCCCGAGCATCAGGATTACCTCGAGCGCTACCCGAACGGCTACACCTGCCACTTTGTCCGGCCGAACTGGGTGCTGCCGAAGCGCGCGGCCGCCGCGGAATGATCCGCAGCAGGAACGGCGTTGGACGGCGATTCCGGCCGTTCGCTGGTTCCCGGACGACGACGTCCCGTACGGGCGCCCTGAGGCGCCCGCAGGAGAGCGACTGAAGTCGGTCGATCAGTAGTTATGATGGTAGTAGTGGTGGTGATAATAGGCGTGGTGATAATGGTGATTGCTCACCGAGTTGCCAATCGCTGCGCCGCCAATGCCGCCAACCACGGCGCCCACTGGGCCGCCCACGACGGCGCCGCCAACCGCGCCCGCCACGCCTCCAGTGACCGCGCCGCTCTGGTCAGCTAACGCCGCCGAAGACGAAGCGCAGATTAGCGTCGCAGCCGCAACGCCGAGCATCCATCGAGCCATGAAAACCTCCATTGGACTGAGCGTACGCGCGCAAATTCAGCGCAACCCGCTCTCCGAACGCTTGTAAACCGCGCTGGAGGCCGAAAAGTTCCGTGGCGTTCTCAGAATTAGCAACTCAAAGGCGTTCTAAACAATCCCGAGGTCGACTGGCCCGCTCTCGCATCCCCTGGACGTCTGAGCGCTGTATTAACAGTTATCTTTGGTTCTTTGTCGCGACCCTGCGACTTTTCCCCAGGCAGCGACCCGCTGAATTGAGTTGCAGAAAAAGAAGCCTAAGTCCCTGAAAACGCACAATCGCGCGCAGAATTCGCACAGTCGGGTGAGACAGTCCTGGCGCGCTCTAATGCGCCTTCAGCAATTCGCCCCGCCGCTCCGGGCTGAAACGGATGACGACGATGATCGCGACCGCGACCACGCCCGCCACCAGCGCCAGGGCGAAGCTGTAATTGCCGCCGTTTGCCTGAGCGATCTGCGCCTGGAACGGACCGTTGTACGAAGCGAGGAAATTGCCGGCCTGATAGACGAAGGCCGGGATCGTCGCCCGCGCCGCGCCCGGCGACAATTCGTTGAGGTGAGCCGGAATCACGCCCCAGGCCCCTTGCACCGCGACCTGCATGATGAAAGCGCCGACCGCGAGCAGGATCGGCGTCGAGGCGTAAGCCCATAGGGGGAGCACGGGCAGCGCGATCAGCGCCGCGAGGGTGATCGCATTGACCCGGCCGATCTTCTCCGACAGGTGGCCGAACAGGAGACCGCCGGCGATGGCTCCGAGATTGCCGACGATGACGATCCAACTCACAGTCGCCGGTATCGAAGTTATGCTGCTTTTGCAGGAAGGTCGGATAGAGGTCCTGCGTGCCGTGGCTGAAGAAATTGAAGCACATCATCAGCACGACCATGTAGATGACGAGGCCCCAATTGCTCGGAAATCGTCGCCCATAAGCCAGGCTTCTCGTGCGCCTGCGACGCCTCGAAGGCCGGCGATTCGGGAACGCCGCTGCGGATGAACAAGACAACGAACGCGGGCAGGACGCTGAGCAGGAACATCGCCCGCCAGCCGATCGTATAATCGCCGAACGTTCGGCCAAAGAGCAGCCCATAGGCGATCGCGGCGAGCAGGAAACCGCTTGGATAGCCGCATTGTAGGATCCCGGACACCATCCCCCGCGCCTGCGGAGGGATCGATTCCATGGCCAGCGAGCTGCCAAGGCCCCATTCGCCGCCCATGGCGACCCCGAATAGCGCGCGGAGGATCAGAAAGATCGTGAGGTTCGGCGAGAAGGCGGCGAGCGCGCCGAGGATCGAATAGCAGAGGATATCCAGCATCAGCGCCGGCTTGCGTCCCCATTTGTCGCCGAGCCGCCCGAAGATGAAGGCGCCGACGAACCGCATCGCCAGCGTCAGGAACAGGGCATACGCAACCGCCGGCACCTCGACGCCGAATTCCTTGGCGATGTCCTTGAGCAGGAAGGTCAGAAGGAAGAAATCGAAGGCGTCCAGCATCCAACCAAGATAGGCGGCGAGGATTGTCTTCTTCTGCGCGCCCGTGAGATTCATGCCTGCTCCGCCGCAGCGCCCCTGCGCCGTCGCATTCCTGTCATAGCTCGGCCCCGATCACTCGGCCAGCCGTCCGCCTCTTTCATCGCCCACGATTACGTGAGCCTCGACAGCCGCCGCGGCGCGCTCTAAGAGCGCCCATCAGGACCGGGAGCCTGGGGAAGCGGGCGGCTTGCGGATGATCATCGCCATCGACGGGCCGGCAGCCTCGGGCAAGGGCACCATCGCGCGCCGTATCGCCGCGCATTACCGGCTGCCGCATCTCGACACCGGGCTACTCTACCGCGCGACCGCCGCCGCCCTCGTGGCGGAGGATCGCGATCTATACGACGAAGCCGCGGCGGTCGCCGCCGCCCGGGGGCTGGGGCTCACCGATTTCAACGATGGAGCCTTGCGCACGCGCCAGATGGGCGAGGCGGCCTCCGTGGTCGCCGCGATGCCGAGAGTTCGCGCGGCGCTGATCGAGGCCCAGCGCGCTTTCGCCGCGCGTCCGGGCGGCGCGGTGCTTGACGGGCGGGACATCGGCACGGTCATCTGTCCCGACGCCGAGGTGAAGATCTTCGTCACCGCCAGCGCGACCGCGCGAGCCCAGCGGCGGGCGCTCGAATTGAGCCAACACGGAGAAAAGGCCGACTACCAGGCGATACTCTCGGACATCATCCGCCGCGACGCCCGCGATTCGAACCGGGCCGCGGCGCCTTTGCGTCCGGCTGACGACGCGGTGACGCTCGACACGACCAATCTCGGAATTGACGCCGCCTCGGCCGAAGCGGTGCGGATCGTGGAGGCGGCCCGGATCAGGGCTTAGCCCGGATCCGGCCTCGTAGCGCCATCAACGGCGGACCCCGGTCAGGCGGCGGCGCCTTGGGCGAGACGGCTCTGTGTCGCGCGCAGCCTCTCGATCGCGCCCTCAATCTCGCTGCGCTGGCGCTCCAGGTGGCTGATCTGCGTTACAATTTGCTGCGGATTGAGTTGGTCTTCCAGATCCGTCGTGTCCGTCGCCCCTTTGCCGCCGATCAGGTCCTGGATTTCGGTCAGCGTGAAGCCGAGCTTCTTACCCTTGAGGATCATCTCCATCCGGATCCGGTCGGTCGCACGATAATAACGGGCGTTGCCTTCGCGGCGCGGCTTGATGAGCCCGCGATCTTCATAGAAGCGCAACGTGCGCAAGCTGACGCCAAATACGCGCGACATCTGGCTAATGGTCAACTCTGGCTGCGCCGCATCGAGCGCAGTCCGGCCTTCTTCTTCGAGCAACGCGCCCGAAAACCCAGCGGAAGGCTGAGATAGAGTTGATATCCTGTTCATGGCCTCTCCTTTCGTCGGCGCCGTTGCGTTCGCGCCTCGTAACTCGCGCGCCGTTGCGCGAATCGAATCACTATGCCCTAACGGAGCTGGATTTGCAACTGATAGTTGCTGCAACTTATGATGCAACTTAGGTGAGCTGGCTGCGAGGTCCTCGTGGCGCGGCCCACTTAACCGTTTCTTCACCATGACCCCCGACAGAATTGCGAGCGGCGGTCGCCTCTGTTCATCGCGGCGATTCGCGTGCGCGCCCCGAGCGACGGTCGAGGACATGAATAGAGCCATGGCGTGGAACATCGCGGGCGTGGGGCGACGGACCCGCGACGCCGCCGCGGAAGCCGCCCGCCGGTCGGGAATGCGGCTTGACGATTGGCTCGACGAGGCGATCGCCGACTATGTCGGATTGGACCGGGGCGACCGGCCCGAACGCGACGAAGCAGGAGACGATCGGCTCGACGCGGCCGCCGGACGCCTCGAGCGCATCGCACGGCGAAACGCGCCCCCACAGGCGCCGCGGGTTCCCGGAAGTCCGCACGCCTTTGAGGCTGTGATCGAGCGCTTTGATATGAGGCTGTCGCGCGCCGAAGTTCAGGCCGCGCGCGCTTTCGAAACCGTCGCCCGAATTCTGGAGCGCAATGACGCCGCGCTTGACAGCGAACGCCGCGCTCTCATCGACGCGGTCAGGCGACTCGAATCCATCCGGGCCAGCTTGGCGGACCCCGCTCAGAATAACGAAACGCGCAGTGAACCCTCCCCTTGGCCGCCTGCGCTCGATCCGAAGCCGCTCTTCGATTTGAAGTCCGCAGTGTCGCAGATTGCGATGCGCCGCCATGAGATCGAGACCCGACTGGGGCGCGGCGAAGCCGACCCGACTCCGCCGGACCCGCGAACGGTCGCATTGGATGACGCCACGTCCCCGCCGCCCTTGGCCAGCCGCAATTCAGAAGCCGCCGAAGGCGGTGCGGATGCTGCGACTGGCGCCGCCGACGCCCCGCCGCCGCTGACCCAACTGTTGCTCGATGACGTGCGCGCCCTCGCCCGCCAGCTCGATGACATGCGCCGCGAGCGCGCCGAACCGAGCGCCGCAGTTGTCGATTTGAGCGCTATGCGCGCCGAGATCGCCGCGATGAGCCAGAGCCTTGCCGATCTTGCCCCGCGCAACGCGGTTGTCGCGCTCGAGGGCGCCATCCGCGATCTCGCGCAGCGGGTGGAGATGTTGCGCCAAAACGGTCACGGCGAATCGATGCTCGCCCCGCTTGAGGCGGTAGCGGCCGAATTTCGTGCGGCGCTGAAGGCGCATGACCCCCAGGCGGTGGCCGCCGGCGCTGGAACGCGAGATCCGCGCGATTGGCGGCAAGATCGACAGCCTTGCGGCGGCGGCGATACAGCCTGAGACGTTTGAGCGCATCCGGCGGCAGACGGAAGAAGTGCGCAATCTCCTTGCCTCGGCGGCCCTGCGCGCGCCGCCGCTCGAACGGCTGGAGCGGCAGATCGGCGAACTGGCTGACCGGGTCGAACGGCTCGGCGCCAATCCGGCTCCGCATTTCGAGTCCGCGGAGGTGGCCACGCTTCTTGCGGAAGCCTGCCGACAGATCGAACGGTCCACGCCCCCGGAGGCGCTAATCTCGATCGAGCAGCGGCTCGAGCAGATCGCGACGCGGCTCGATCAGGAAATCGCCCGCCCGACCGCTCCCGCCCTAGTCGATCCGGGCCCGTTCGACGACCTTGCGCACCGCATTGACGGCATCCGCCAATCCCTCGAGGCGCGCCCGCCCGCAAAGATCGACACTGGCCCAATCGAAGCGCTTTTGCGCGATTTCGACGCCAAACTCGCCACTGTCGGCCGTACCGACGCCGATGCGCGCGCCCTCCAATCGATAGTCGCCGAAATCAGCGGCAAGCTTGACCGCTTCGCTGACCTTGAGACGGGCGCGCGCAAACTCGAGCCGATTCTCCAAGCGTTCGGCGCACGACTCGACGCGGCCCCGTCTCCGATTGATCTCAATCCGATCGAGACGTTGCTGCGTTCGCTTGAAACCAAGTTCGAAGCGAGCGCCGCGGCGCCCGTCGATCGGGAAGTTGTTGAACAAGTCGCCGACGAGGTGGCGCGTCGCCTCCAGGATGTGAAAGCCCGCCAAGTCGACTTGGAAGCTGTCTCCCACCGGATCGACACGATCTATGATCGCATCGATGCGCTGGCGGCGAAGGCGGACGATCCGCAGCCCGTTGTGCAGCAGCTGCTGGAAAAGTTGCGCGAGGCCGACCGGGTCAGCGGCTCTCTCGCGTCGGAGACCTCGGCTGCGATCAACGCGGCGCTGGGCGCGCATCTGGCTGAGATCAGAGCCGCCCAAGCGGGCGCGGACCAGCGGACGCAATCGCGTCTCGCCGACCTGCACGGCGTTCTGGAGACTTTGGCCGCGCGTCTCGCGAGCATCGAGAGCTGAGCTCGCGGCCGAGGACGTCGACGAGGAGCTGCGGCCGCCCGCCAGATCCGCGAGCCCTGCCCCGCCCGTTAGCTCCGCGTTGCCCGGCGTCGAGGCGTTCGACCCCGAAGTCGCGCCGCAACGCTCAGCCCTGGCCAAGGCGGCGCCGAGCGCCGACGAACCGCAATCGCAAACCGCCGAGCGGCGAGGACTTCCTGATCGAGCCGGGCGCGGGCGCGCCGCAGCGCGCGCGCGAAGCCCGCGAACTCGCGCAGATGATCGGACCCAAGACCAATCCCGCGGTCAGCGTCCATATCGCGGCCGCGCGCCGCGCTGCCCAGGCGGCGCTGGCGGAAACCAGCGCCTCCAACAGGAGCGGGGTCGTGCAAACTCTGGCGAGTTCCGAACGCGTGCTGTTCGCCGCGCGCGGAGTTCAAACCGCAAGGGCGTTCTACGCCAATCACCGGCGCACCGTGTTGCTCGGCGTCGCAATCGCGATCGCGGCGACGCTCGCCGTGCGAATGGTCGGCATCCGCGCCCCGTTTCTTCAGCGCTCCGAATTGGGCGGACAAGCGTTCAAGACCGCCAAGCTGAATGCGCCGCCAGGCAAGCCCGCGGGCGGGCGCTGGCGCGGTCAAGTCGAGCGGCGAAGCGATTGACGTCGCTCCAACCGCCTCGATCGCTCAGCCGCCAACCAAGCCTGCCAGACTCGATCTCGCCCCGCAGAGCGGGCCTTCTGGCGAGCGAGCTCATGGCGGCGATCCCGCCCGGCGTTTCCTCGCCACTGCGGGATGCGGTGGCTGCCGGACTGCCGGCTGCGCAATATGAACTCGCGACGCGCCTGTTCGAGGGCAGGGGACTGCCGAAGGACCAACCGGCGGCGGCCCGTTGGTTCGAACGCGCCGCCTCGCGCGGCCTTGCCCCAGCGCAATATCGGCTTGGCGCGATGTACGAGAAGGGCGTGGGCGTAACGCGCGACCCCGCCGTGGCAAAACGCTGGTATCTCAAAGCGGCGCAAGCGGGTAACGCGCGAGCCGCACACAATCTTGCGGTCATGAGCGCCGACGCGGACGAGCGGCGAGCCCAACTATCCCGAAGCGGCGAAATGGTTCCGCAGGGCGAGCCGAACTCGGCGTCCGCGACAGCCAATACAATCTCGCGATCCTTTACGCGCGCGGACTTGGCGTCGAAAAAGATCTCGGTCAGTCATGGCTATGGTTCTCGCTTGCCGCTCAACAGGGCGACGCGGACGCCGCCAAGAAACGCGACGAGATTGTCGGCGAGATGGACCCCGCCTCGCTGGCCGCAGCAACGGAGGCGCTGGCGAAGTTCAAGGCCGTCAAGCGGGATCCGGCAGCAAATGATGTCGCCGCGCCGCCAGGCGGATGGGACGCCAAAGCGGGCTCATCCCCGCTTGGTCAATCGCCGACGCCAGCAGACGCGGCTCACCCGGAAGCGCCTCTTTGACCGGGACGTCATGCCGCGCGGCGCTCGCCCTTGCGCCGTTCCCGCCTTCCGGTCATGACGACACATGCATGGCGAGACCGAAATGGACCCCCCGCTCGCAGGCTCCAAGCCTCGGCTGCGGCTCCGGCTCCTCGGCCTGACCGACCTGCACGCCAGTCTCTATCCTTATGATTATTACCGTGATGTGCCCGGACGACGCTGTCGGCCTCTCGCGCGCCGCGTCGCTCATCGCGAAGGCTCGCGACGAGGCTCCCAACTGCTTGTTATTCGACAACGGCGACATCCTCCAAGGTACGCCGCTCGGCGATCTGGCGGCCGAAGCGATCGTTGCGGATCCAGACGCGATCCATCCCGTCATCGCCGCCATGAACACGCTTGACTATGCGGCGGCGACGCTTGGGAATCACGATTTCAACTACGGCCTCGAGGCGCTCGAGCGCGCCTACGCGCAAGCGCGCTTTCCTGTCGTCTGCTGCAACATCCGCAAAAGCGACGGCGTCGCCATGGTTTCCGCCTTCGATCGTCATCGAGCGCGCGTTCGTCGATGAATCCGGAACGCCGCAGCGGCTCAAAGTGGGTGTCATTGGCGTCGCGCCGCCGCAAATCGCCCAGTGGGACGAGGCGCATGTCCGCGGCCGCTTGGCCATCGTCGACATGGTCGAAGCCGTCGCGCGCGGAGCTGGCCGAACTGAGAGACCGCGTCGACCTCGATCGTCGTGCTCTGCCACTCCGGCATTTCGCGGCGCGCCTCAACGCCGGGGGAGGAGAACGCGGGCCAGGATCTCGCCAAGCTCGACTCGGCGTCGACGCGCTGTTCCTCGGCCATCAGCACCTGCTGCTGCCCGGCGAGGATTTTGTCGGGTTCCCGGGCGTCGACGCGAGGCGCGGAACGATCCACGGCAAGCCCGCCGTCATGGCCGGTTTCTCGGGCAGCCATCTCGGCCTCATCGATCTTCGACCTGGAGATGGATGCGGGCTGGCGGGTCGCGGAGGCGCGGGTCGAGGTCCGGCCGATCGCGCGACGCGACGCAAACGGCCGGGCGGTCGCGCTGGTCGAGTCGGACGCCTCCGTGCTCGAAGCGGCCAAGGCCGCGCACGAGGCCACGTTGCGCACACATCCGCACGCCTGTCGGCGCGGCTCGCGACGCCGCTGCACACCTATTTCGCGCTGATCGCCGACAATCCGATCGTGCAGCTCGTCAACGAGGCCCAGCGCGCCTATGCGGCGCCGCTTGCGGCGGCGCGCGCGGACCTCGCGTCGCTGCCGATTCTTTCAGCCGCGGCGCCGTTCAAATGCGGCGGACGCAGCGGCCCATATTTCTATACCGACATCGCCGCGGGCCGCTCGCGATCAAGGACGTGGCGGACATCTACCCGTACCCCAACACCCTGAGAGTGGTTAAGGTGGACGGCGCGACGCTCAGGGAATGGCTCGAACGTTCGGCCTCCATTTTCCGCCGCATCGATCCTAGCCGACGCGACGAACAGCCGCTCCTTGGTCCCGCCTTCGCGGCTTACAATTTCGATGTGATCGACGGCGTCGACTACGCGATCGACGTCACCCAGCCCGCGCGCTACGACGACTCGGGCGCGCTGGTCGCGCCCGAGGCGCGCCGCATTCGCGACCTCACATTCGAAGGCGCGCCGCTCGATCCGAACCAGTCGTTTCTCGTCGTCACCAACAATTATCGCGCGAGCGGCGGCGGCGGCTTCCCGGGCTGCGACGGAACGAACGTCGTGATCGAGGCCCCCGACGCCAATCGCGACGTGGTGCTCCAGTACATCGAGAGCCGAACTCGAAATCGCGCCGAAGTCGGGTGGCGGCTGGCGCTTCGCCCCCTGGCCCGCGACCGTGGTTGCGACCTATCTGACATCGCCCGCCGCGTCGGCGCTGCCGGCGCCGCCTGGCCTGAAGCTGACCCCGATGGGCCTCGCGCCCGGCGGCTTCTTGAAGTTGCGCGTCGAGACGGTGTGAACGAGCGGGAACCCGCGCCGTTATTGCGTCAAAGACGTGGCTTGCGCCGCGGTGTCGACCGACTTCTCGCGGCTGGCCGGATCGAGGACCTTGCCCGGCGCAGCGGCGGCGCCAGTGGCGACGCCGGCGGCGACATTGATCGCGCCATTCGTGAACGTGCCGAGCGATTCCACCAGCCCCCCTTGGCGTCGCTGAGCGTCTGGCCCTCCGCCAGCCGCTCGCCGATCGCGCCGACGACTTCGCCGCTGGCGAACTTGCCGTGATTGGTGAAATCGTTCGAGGCGACGCTGGTCAGGTCGACGACTTGCACCCTGCCCTTCTCGAGAATCGAACGGTAGGGCTCCTGGGTTGGATCGAGCGCGCCGAGCCGGGTCGAATCGCGCGCGAGAAAGCTTGACAGGCCGAGCGCGCGGTCGTCTCGCGACACGAACAGGGTGAACTGCGCCGGTCGCGGCCCGGCGTCGATTTCGGCGATCTGGCGGCGGAAGACGTCGACGTCGATGTCCGGCGAAGCCAGCATCACGTCCCGGATCTTGGGCGAGAGCCCGTGATCGCGGATCGACATCTGCCTCAGCGCCTCGACGGCAAGATAATTGCCCATCGAATGGGCGAGGATGGAAATCGAGTCGACGTTCGGATCTTTGACCAGCGCCTGCAGCACCGCCTCCAGCGCGTCGCGCGAATACATGGCGCTGTCGCGGTCATAGACGTAGTCGGTCACATTGCCGCCGGAAGGCCAAGTGAACAGCACCGGCGCGACATCGACGCGCGCGTCGTGAACGATCTGCGCGAAACGATAGACGGCTTCCTCGAAACGGGTGTTGAAGCCGTGGACGAAGATGAGAACCCTGCGTCCCGGCGTGCGCCTGATGCGCGCGTCGAAATTCGCCTTCGCCTGAGCCAGATCCATGCGGTCGGCGCGCAGGATGGCGAAATCGCGCTCCGGATTGGCCGGCAGCGAGGACGGCAAGCGTGACGTCCCCGGGCTGGCGCGCGCCTGGCCGGTGGGATCGACACGACGATGTCGGCGAAATCGAGCCCTCGTCCGCGCGAGCCGCCGAACATGACGCCCGGCGGCTCAAGCACGGGCGCGCGCGTCGTCGCGACAAGAAGGTCGACCTGACTGGCGTCTGGCGCGCTCGACCCGACGACCAGGGTGCCGTAAGGACGGCTGGAGCAGCCGGCGGCGATCGCCGCCAGTCCGATGACGCAGAATAACGCCGACCCGACGATCGCGTCGCCGCTTCCGCCAGCGGCGCGCGTAGCCAATGCCAACAGCGCGCGCCCAGCCCAGCCCCATGACGCGAACGCTGTTGTCAGTCGCGCATCAGGCCGACCGGGGAAGGCGCGGCGCGCCAGCGCGTATTCGATCGGCGCCGGCGGATCGAACATGCCCGGTCTTCGCCGGCTCCGGCGCCTTTTGGTTCTGGGTCATGAACCACCAGATCGCCAGCAGCACGACAATGACGATCAGAATGATCGCCCACATCGGGAAGCCGCTCGGTTGAAGCTCGTCGCGGCGGCTTGGGCGCTCTTCGCCGCGGCTTCGGCGCTGCCTCGCAGCGGAACTGGCTGTCGAGCTTGCGGCGGTCGCGGCGCTCGAAACCGTCGACGTGGCGCGTTCGAGCCGCGGCCGCGGCCGCGCCGCCAAGGCCGGCGAGCAGCCCAGAGGCCCCGAGCGCTTTCGAGAGCTCAGGCGGGAGCGCGGCGGAGATCGCGCTCTTCTGACTGTTGAGCATCGAGAGAATCGCCGACGGATCCGACCAGTTTGAAGGGTCCTGCTGGCCGATTGTGCCGACCGCCGCTTGTGTCGACCGTGCCGAGCAGCGTCTGCGTCGCGGGCTGTGGAGCGCCGGAGAACTGGCTGAGCGCGCCAGCCAGGCTCGCGAGGCCGCCGCCGCCGAGGAGGCCGCTCAGGAGCGTCGCCGCCTTCGTTGAGGAACCGGGTGTTGCCGCCCGTGATCGCGCCGCGTGAGCTTGGTCAAGATATCCGGGTCTGAATTCGAGATGGCGTCGGACACCTTCTGAGCGCCTCCGGGCGCGGCCGCCGCGGTGCCGAGCGAGGCGAGAATTGCCGGGACCGCCGCGGCGACGAGCTTCTGCGCCACCGCTTCATTGATGCCGAGCGCGCGCGCCAGAGCTGCCGATCAGTTGCGGCGTAAGAAACTGGGATACGAGACTGACAAGATTGATCGCCATTGCAGCTTCCCCTCGAACCAACAACGGGACGACCGGCAGCCTTCTAACAGACTTTCGTGCGCTTGGCGCGCCCCGCGGCATCGGAAAATTAGTTGCCGACCGGGTCAGGCGGCCCCGTTTCGTTCGGAAATCCAGGCCGCTCAGATAGCGAAAGTCACGTGTCTCTCGGCCGCCGGGCGATAAGAACGAGGCTCGAAAAGACCAAAACCTCCTCCCCGCGCTGGTTGACGCCGCGAAACGTGTTGCCGACCAGACCCCATTTCGGCTTGGACGTCTCGCGCTTCGACATCGTCTCCATCGAATAGGAAACGACGTCGCCCTCATGCACCGGATGCGGCCAGCGCATGTCCTTGAAGCCGGGCGAGACGCCAAGCTGCGGAAGAGTCTCGCCGCGCGCGGCCATCGCGGCGCGCAAGGCGCTGCGCGTCTCCACCAGGCGCCGCATCCCGGCGGCGGCCACATGCAGCCCCGAGGCGGCGAGCGGCGTTCCGTCCGTCGGCGGCTTGAGCGACGATGCGCGGATCGAACCGCCGCCCATAGGCGAGGATCGCTTCGCGCGAGAACTCCGTCTGGCCGAGGTCGAGTCGACTGGCCGATGCGAACGTCCTCGTAGAACATGGGATCCGCCTAGTCCGCGAGGGTTGGGGGCGCCGCTTGAGCATGAGCAGGCTGCGCTGCGTCATGGCGCTCGCGACCGTCCTGATTGACGACTTCGTAGAGAAACTCGACCTCGCCAGCGCTCGCCCGGCCCTCACGAGGCGCGCTTGGCGAGCGTCCGGCGGCGCACGTGCAGCCGATCGCCCGGCCTGACCGGCCGCTGCCAGCGGACCTCTTCGACGCCGGTCTCCTCGAGGACCGCCGCGCGCGTGAGGAAGGCTTCGCAATTCATCCGCAACAGCAGCGCGGACGTGTGCCATCCCGAGGCGATGAGGCCGCCAGTCGCCGCACGCGCAGCCTCTTCGTCGGTATGGAAAGGCTGCGGGTCGAACTCGCGCGCGAACGCGATGATCTCGTCAACCGAGACGTCGAACTCCGCCGTACTCGACCACTTCGCCGAGCGGAAAGTCCTCGAAATAGAGCGCGTCCGGCATCGGCTCTCAATTCGCGAAGCGGAAATGCAGGACGTCGCCGTCGGCGACCACATAGTCCTTGCCTTCGAGCCGGAACTTGCCCGCCTCGCGCGCGCCCGCTTCGCCGCCGTTGGCGACATAGTCGTCATAGGCGATGGTTTCGGCGCGGATGAAGCCCTTCTCGAAATCCGTGTGGATGACGCCGGCCGCCTGCGGGGCCCTGGTCCCCTGCTCGATCGTCCACGCGCGCGCCTCCTTCGGCCCCACGGTGAAGAAGGTGACGAGATGCAAGAGCTCGTAGCCGGCGCGGATGACGCGGCTGAGGCCCGGCTCGCGTCAACCCGATCGCCTCGAGGTAGGCCTCTTGTTCGGCCTGAGGCAGCATGGCGATCTCGCTCTCGATTTTCGCCGACACGACGGCCGCCGCGGCGCCTTCCTTGGCCGCCTGTTCCTTGACCTGATCGGAATAGGCGTTGCCCTGGTCGGCCGATCCTTCTTCGACGTTGCAGACATAGAGAACCGGCTTCGACGACAGGAGGCCGAGCGACTGGAAAAGACGCCGCTCGTCGCGGCTGACGCCAATGGCGCGCGCCGGGCGCCCCTCTTTCAGTTCGCCGAGGCTGCGCTCGGCGAGCGCCAACAGTTCCTTGGCCTCCTTGTCGCCGCCCTTGGCCTTCTTCTCCATCTGCACGACGCGCCGCTCGAGGCTTTCGAGATCGGCCAGCATCAGCTCGGTTTCGATGGTGGCGATGTCGGACAAGGGGTCGACCCGGCCTTCGACATGGGTGACGTCGCCGTCCTCGAAACAGCGCACGACATGGGCGATCGCGTCGCATTCGCGAATATTGGCCGAGAAACTGGTTGCCGAGCCCTTCGCCTTTTGAGGCGCCGCGCACGAGCCCGGCGATGTCGACGAAGGACAGCCGGGTCGGGATGATCTCCTTGGAGCCGGCGATGTTCGGCGAGCGTCGCCAGACGGGGGTCCGGCACCGCGACATCGCCGACATTGGGTTCAATGGTGCAGAACGGATAATTGGCCGCCTGCGCGGCGGCGGTCTGCGTCAGCGCGTTGAAAAGCGTCGACTTGCCGACATTCGGCAGGCCGACGATGCCGCATTTGAAGCCCATGGAAGCCGTCGTCGGATTGGGGAAGGTGGGCCCTCATGCGCGGGCTTCAGCCAAAAGGCAAGGGCGCGGGCGGAGTCCTCGCGCCTGGCGCGCGGATCAGCGGACCCCGACGGCTCTCATTTCTCGCAAGGTCGAATCGTAGGCCTCCGCCACCCAGTCGCGCATCTGATTGGAGTCCGGCGGAAATTCGAGCTCGACCGACGCAGCGCCGGTAAAACCCGCGTCCCGGATTGCGGAAAGGTACTCTCCGAACGGCGTGTTGCCTCGCCCGGGAGGCAGGTCGCCATGATTGAGACCGTCGCAATCGGAGATATGAACCTGAGCTATCCGGCCCGTTCAGCCGAGTGAGCGCGGCCGGGGGAATTCGCATGAGCCAGAAATGCGAGATGTCGACCGTGGCCTTGACGTTCTCGAGGCCGACCTCGTCCAGGAAACGCTCCATATCGTCCAGCGTCTGGATGAAGGCGAACTCGAACGGAAGCAGTTCGATCGCAAGCTCGAGGCGCCGTTCTGCGGCATGTCGTCCGACCTGCTGCGTAGCGTCGACCACGAGCTTCCACTCGCTCTCCGCCGGCACCAGGCGATGCTGGAACATGTACTCGCCCGGGACGAAGCAGAGGTTCCTGGCCGACGAGAATTCGGAGGCCAAGTCGATGACGTTCTTCGCGCGTTCGATGTGATAGGAACGGACGGCCGGATTGAAATCGCTGAGGCCGAGGCAGGTGCACACGAGCGAGATGATCGGCATGTCGACGCTGCGCATGTCGGCGACATAGTTGCGGCGCTCCGCCGGAGTCATTCGACCCGGGTCAAACCCGATGAAGAGGTCGAGGCTATCGAACCCGATTGTCTTCGCTTCCTGCCTGCCCGGCCGCCCCTCGTAGGGCGAGCCAAACCAAGCAGAATTGATCAAGCCAAGCTTCCACTCGGGATAAGCCGTCATGGTTTTTCCTCCCTGGACAAAACGATAGCGGACGACCATTTTGCCGTGAAGGGCTCACGAAGCTTTTCCGCGCCGTCTTCCGCGCGCAAGTCGCACACGCCGGCGTCGTCAGTCGGCCGGCGCCCGCCTCCGTGGTTGTGACGGACCGGATGGCCCCACGACATGGCGTCGGTTACGGAGTTAAGCTTTGTCGGACGCGCCAAACGCAATTGACTCGGAGGCCGTTCGGCGGCTTCTCGCGCTGCGCGAATCGATCGCGCGGACGGGCGCGCGATTGCGGCCGCGCGCCCGAATCGGTCAAGCTCGTCGCCGTCTCCAAGACCTTTTCGGCCGACGAGGTCTGGCCCACGATCGCGAGCGCCGGCCAGACGCGCTTCGGCGAGAACCGGGTGCAGGAGGCGATCCCCAAATGGCGCGACTTGCGCGCGCGCGCCGGCGCGCTCGGCAAGACGATCGAGCTTCATCTGATCGGGCCGCTTGCAAAGCAACAAGGCGCGCGAGGCGGTCGAGGCGTTCGACGTGATCGAGACGGTCGACCGGGAGAAAATCGCCGCAGCGCTGGCGCGCGAAATCGACCGGGCGGGCAAACGCCCGCGCCTGTTCATCGAGATCAACACCGGAGGCGAACCGCAGAAGGCCGGCGTCCTTCCCGAAGAAGCCGACGCCTTCATCGCGCTCTGCCGCGAGACTTACGGATTGACGATCGAGGGCCTGATGGCCATCCCCCCGGCGGACGAGCTGGTCTCGCCGCATTTCGCCCTGCTCGGCGTGATCGCGGAACGCAACGGATTGAGCGAACGTTCTATGGGCATGAGCGCCGACTGGCCGCTTGCGGTGCAGCTCGGCGCGACGTATGTGCGCGTCGGTTCGGCGATTTTCGGTTCGCGCGATTCGCGGCCTTGAACGGGCTCGCCTCATTCTCCCAACATACACTCCGGACCTGTTGAGGTTTCCGACAAAATGTCGGCATTGATGGCCTGATGTCGATCCTGATCTTCGTTCTGAGCCTCATCTTGCTGATCGCCGGCGCTGCGAGCGGCTACCAGAGCGTCGACCTCCTGCCGACCAGCATTGGCGTCTTGTACGCGCTAGCGGGCGCGGTCGCCGTTTGCGCGGCGGTGGTGACATTCGCCATCGCGGTTGCGATCCGGCGCATCGACACGCTCACGAACCTTGTGCAGCAGTCCGATGGACCCTCGATCTTCCGGCCCGGCTTTGGAGTGACGCCTTTGGCCGAAACCGCGCCGCGCCGAGGAGGTCTCCGGTTGCGCCTCGCCCGGTTGAATCGGCTTGCCTGGAGAGCCCGGACGAGGCGTCGACGTCGGAGGACGAGAGCCCGATCAACATCAATCGCGCCGGCCACCTGCCCTCGCTCGAGGCGATCGAGACCGTTCTGGAGACGCCGGAGATTCGGATGAGCCGCCGAGCCTCATCGGCAGCTATTCGTCGGCCGGAGCCAATTACAAGATCTTCGCCGACGGCTCGATCGAGGCGGAAACGAGCGAAGGAACGTTCAAGTTCGCCTCGATGAGCGATTTCAAGCGCCATCTCCTCGAGAGGAAGGGAGCGAAGGCGGCGCCCGATTGACGATGGCGCGACATCGCGCCGACCACGGGTAACCGTCAGACCGTCAAGCCGTTCTGCCGCCCCAGTTCAGCCAACGACACGTTGGGCCGCGCGCCGATGTGCTGGATGATCTCCGCTGCGGCCAGCACGCCAAGCCGCCCGCAGGCCGTCCATGTCGCGCCCGCGCGCGAGCCCGGCGAGAAAGCCGGCGGCGAACATATCGCCCGCGCCTGTCGTATCGACGAGCTTGGCGATCGGGAAGGCAGGGACCTCCCAGGTCTTGATCGCCATCGACAATGATGCAGCCCTTTGCCGAACGGGTGACGACGCCAAGCACGCCCTCGGCGCGCAGATTGTCGAGCGCTTCGTCGAAATGCGGCGTCTCGTACAGCGACAGGACCTCGTCGGTGTTGGCGAAGATCGTGTCGACGGTCCGCGAGCGCATGAGGTCGATGAATTCGCCGCGGAACCGGTCGACGCAGAACGAGTCCGACAGGGTCAGGGCCACCCTGCTGTTCGCGGCGCGGGCGATTGCGCCGGCCTTCTGGAACGCCGCTTTGGCAGCTGGCCGGTCCCACATATAGCCCTCGAGATAGACGACCTTCGCGGACTTGACCAAGGCTTCGTCGACGTCGGCGGGGGCGAGATAAGAACTCGCGCCGAGATAGGTGTTCATTGTCCGCTCGCCGTCCGGCGTGACATAAATGAAGCAGCGTCCGGTGCTCGGCCCGCTCTCGGCGGGTTGGGTCGAGAAAGCAACGCCGGTCGAGCGGATGTCATCGGCGAAGGCTTGCGCCGAGCGCATCCCGCTTCACCTTGCCGATATAGGCGGCGGACACGCCGAATGAGGCGACGCCGACGATGGTGTTGGCGGCCGAGCCGCCGGAGATCACCCGCGGATCGACGCGGGCGGCGTAAAGCGCCTCGGCGCGATCCTCGTCGATGAGGTTCATCGCGCCCTTCAGCATCTCCTGGGCGCTGAGGTAATCGTCGTCCGCGTAAGCGAGAAGATCGACGAGAGAATTGCCCAGCCCCAAGACTTCGACCGTCGCGCTCATCGCCCCTCTCGAATTGTTTGCAAGCGCGGTTCCTCGCATTGGCGGGAGGCGTGGTCAAGATCCGCCCCCTTGACTTTCCGCCGTCGCCAGTCCACATCGGGCGCAAGCCGCCGTCGCGCGGTCATTGGCGTTTCGGCCGCGTGAAGGACTTTCAGTCCGCCTGCCGACGCCCCTCAATCTTCATTCGACGTCCGGACACGCGGGGCGTTTCCTAACCCCCTTGCCGCTATGGGCGCGCCTCGCGCCCCGCCGCGGCGCATTGAAAGACTTCTCACTTGGATAATTTTCACGGGTTCGGCCTTGCCGCGCCCCTCAATACAGCGCTGGCCAAGCTTGGCTACACGCGTCCAACCCCAATTCAGGTCCAGGCGATCCCGCCCCTGATGAAGGGCCACGACCTGATCGGAATCGCTCAGACAGGCACGGGCAAGACGGCGGCGTTCGCGTTGCCGATTCTCAACAAGATCGTGACCGATCGGCGCCCGGCGCCGAGAGGCGGCGCGCGCGTGCTCGTTTTGAGCCCGACGCGCGAACTCGCAAGCCAGATCGCGCAAAGCTTCCGCGACCTCTCCGACGGACTCGGGCTCAAGATCGCGGTCGTGTTCGGCGGCGTGCCGCATGGCGCGCAAATTCGCAATCTTCAGGCTGGTCTCGATGTGCTGGTCGCGACGCCCGGCCGTCTCCTCGATCATCTCGACGCCGGCGTCGCGCGTCTCAACGCAGTCGAATTTCTGGTGCTCGACGAAGTCGACCAGATGCTCGACCTCGGCTTCGTCAAGCCGATCCGCCGCATCGTCAGGGAATTGCCCAAGAAGCGGCAGAACCTGTTTTTCTCCGCGACGATGCCGACCGACATTCGCGCGCTCGCCGGCGAATTGCTCCACGATCCCGTCGAAGTCTCGGTGACGCCGGCCGCCAAGACCGCCGACCGCGTCGAGCAAAGCGTGCTGTTTGTCGAAGCGGCGAAGAAGCGCGACCTGCTGGTCGAACTTTTCGACGACGCCGAACTCACGCGCGTCCTCGTCTTCACCCGCACCAAGCACGGCGCCGACCGCGTGACCCGCACCCTCGACGAGGCCGGCATCAACGCCGCCGCGATCCATGGCAACAAGAGCCAGGGTCAGCGCGAGCGCGCCTTGGCCGCCTTCCGCGGCGGAGAGACGCGGGTGTTGGTGGCGACCGACATCGCGGCGCGCGGCATCGACATCGACGGCGTCAGCCATGTCGTCAATTTTGAGCTGCCGCAGGTCGCCGAGGCCTATGTTCATCGCATTGGCCGCACCGCGCGAGCGGGCAAAGCCGGACAGGCGATTTCGTTCTGCGACCATGAGGAACGCGATCTCCTGCGGGCGATCGAGCGCCTGACGCGGCTCACGCTGTTCAAGACCGACCGTCGCGGCGCAGCTGGCCCGAAGCCCGCGCCCGTCGTCCGCAAGGTCGCCGCGGCGCCAGTGGCCGCCCCCAGGCGCGAAAACGCCCGCATCACGCCCCGCATCGAGACGCGCGAGGCGGCAGGCCTGTCGCTGTCGAGCCGCGACCCAGCCACCGTCCCGACTTTCGCTCCGGGCGGCGCGCGCCTCGGGCGCGAGGTCAAAGGTCGGCGCTGATCGCAGCGCCGTTCGGGCCAGCCTCAAGTGTGAGGCTGGCCGCGGCCGCCAACGTTTCCCAGTCTTGCGTCCGTTCGCCAGCGCGACGGGGCACGCAAGCCCATAGAGTTCGGCTGCGACCATCGCGCCGACAACGACGATCGCGTCGCGCTCCAGCATCAGAATCGCGGCTGGCCCCTTGCCGAGCCGCAGCGCCTCGGCGAGCGTCGCGCTGCCCGAGCTCGAGCCGCGCCCGCCCGACATCATCACCATGCGACCCGCAACGCTTGCGCCTCGCTGCGGATGCAAGCGATCGATGATCGTTCCGGTCGCCGAATCGAGGCCGCCCCAGAAGCTGAGCGGCTCGTCGAGCTTGAGAACAGCCCCGGAAGCGGCGCCGGGAACGAGCGTTACGGCGACGAACGCCCGCGCGCTCACAGCCGCACCACCTTGCCGGCGCGCGCCGAGGCGACGCATTCGGCGAGCGATCCGTAGGCGATCTCGACCCCAAGATTGCCTGGCGCGTAATAGGCGCACTTTGCCGGAATTGGTCATGATCGCTCCGACGTCCGGGCGCATCAGCGCGCTGACGTAGACGCAGGTGTCGGCGACCAGCGTCACCCGCGCGGCGCGGAGCGGCTCCTCCCAGCCGCGATTGCGAAGTTCATCCAGCGTCGCCCGGCTACAGTTGACGAAGATGTCGATGAGCGGCCGCGCGTCCATCGATGAGCGGCATGAGGCGGGCGAACTGGTCGATCGAAAAGTGCGGCGTGCCGAGCGAGACGGCGCCGAGCGGCGCGCCCTCTTCCAGGTTGGAGAGCGAGCGCGCCGCTTCGCGCAAGTCTTCCGCCGTCAGTTGCAGGCGAAGGTCCGGCGCAAGGCCCCCGCAAGCCGTCTCAAGATCTGGCGCTTCGGGCGTAACGCCTACGACGTGAAACAGCGCCACAGCGCCGGACGAAGCGGCGGCCGCGCCAAGCGCCTTCAGATCGTCCTCGCTTACGCCCGAGGGCAGGCCGACAATCGCCGGAACGAGGCCGCCGCAGCGCCGTCCGATCGCATGGCCGACCGCGACTGCGAGCTGCTCGTTGTCCCAATCTTTCGGGATCGAGGCGATCTCGACGAGCGCCCGCGCGAAGCGATTTTCCGTCAGATGCAAGCCGTATGCGGGCGCGCGGCCGGTCATCGCGCAGCAGAGGTCGATGAAATCGCCGTAGCGGTTGGTGCGCGCGCCGATCACCGAATTGGCGAAGACGATCGCGTTCGATTCGCCCCAGGCGATCTGCGCGCCGAAGCGCGGGCGCCAGGCGGTCTGATAGGGCGCGCAGGTGAAGGTCGGCGCGCAGCCGAGTTCGACATGCGCGCGCATGAGCCGGGCGCCGTTCTCCGCATGCTCCTTGGTTCCGCGAAAGAGCTCGGGATGGATCAGGTCGACCGAGCCGACGTTGAGGGTTGTCGGCACGCGGACCTTGCCGCCGAGTTCGATCATCCGTTCGACGAAATCGAGGCTGGCGCGCCCGTGATAGAGACAGCCGTCGACATGCGCCGCCTCGATGTCGAGGAAGGAGCGCGCGTCGACCGCTTCGGCGAAGCGCACAAGGAGCCGCATGGCGAAAGCCGCGCCGCCGCCGTGCGCGCCGGCCAGGAGTTCGCGATCGAAAGGGGAGAGATCGACAGCCATCGGCGGCGACGCTATGGCTTGAGCGATCGGCTGGGTCAACGCGGTATGCGCTTATGTTCCCCGCGGCTTCGCTCGCGCGGTCGGCGCCGCGGCGGCGGGGTCCTCGGGCCAGAAATGGCGGGGATAGCGGCCGCGAAGGTCGGAGCGCACGGCGGCCCAGGAGCCGCGCCAAAAGCCCGGCAGGTCGCGCGTGATCTGGATCGGGCGGTGGGCGGGCGAGAGCAAATGGAGCGTGAGCGGAATGCGCCCGCCGGCCAGCGCCGGGATGCTCGTTGAGCCCGAACAGCTCCTGCACGCGCAGAGCGATCGCCGGCCCGCCTTCGGCTTCGTAGTCGATCGGCGCCGCGGTGCCGGTCGGCGCCTGGAAATGGGTCGGCGCTTCGTCGTCGAGGCGCCGCGCCAAGTCCCAGGGCAGCGCGGCGTCGAGCGCGCTCGCGAGATCGTCGGCGCCGATCTCGTCGAGCTTCGTTTTGCCGAGGAGGAACGGCGCGAGCCAGCCGGGATCGGCGGCCAGGGCTTCGTCCGACAGGTCCGGCCACGCCTCGCCTTCGGCGCGGCGCAGGAACATCACCCGGTCGCGCCGTTGCTTGAGCGCTTTGGTCCACGGCAGGCGCGCGACCCCAAGCGAAAGAACGCCGCGCGCCAGCGCGAGCGCTGCCGCCTCGTCCTGCGGGACGGCGAGCGTCTGCTCGGCGAGGATGAGCGCGCCGAGCCGGCGGCGGCGGCGCGCGCGCAACGATGCGGAGGCGCGATCGAAGGTCAGTTCGTCCGCTGCTTCGATCGAGCCGCCTGCGATCCTCTCGATGTCGTCGAGCGAAAGCGCCGCGGCCGTGAGGATGCGCGCCGAGGCGGCGCGGCCGGCGATTTCGCCGATGGCGAGATAGGGCTCGCCCGCCAAGCGATTCATGCGCTTCCAGCGCCGCCGCGCGGCCGTTCGCCATGAGGAATTCGCCGCGCTTGCCGCGCACGGCGGCGATGCGGTCGGGGAAGGCCGAGGCAAGCAAGAGCGCCGACCGAAGGCGCGGTGGCGCCCTCATCCGGCCTCGGCCACCTTCTCCCCGAGGGAGAAGGGCGACTCCCTCTCCCGATAGGGCGTCCGGAAGGACGCCTGTCTCTCGACGGGCTTTCGGGAGAGGGGTCGAGGGTGAGGGCCTCTGCCCGCTGCGCCAGCCCGCGCGCCAGGCGCCGCGCGTCCTCGGCGCGCGGCGAGCGGTCGCGGCGGAAGGCGTCGAGGCGCGCCGCAAGATCGACCGCGTCGCCGCCGAGCCCGCGCTCGGTCAGCACGACCGCGATTTCGGTCGCGGCCCGTCCCGCTCGCCTGCGCGCGCCGCGTCGACCACCATGCGCGCGAGCCGCGGCGGCAGCGCGAGGCTCGCGATCGCGCGGCCTTCGCTCGGTGATGCGGCCGTCATCGTCGATCGCGCCGATCGCAGTCAGAAGCGCGCGCGCTTCCTTGAGCGCGGCGCGCGGGGGCGGATCGAGAAAGGCGAGCTTCGCCGGATCGGCGACGCCCCAGAGCGCGCAATCGAGCAGGAAGCCCGAGAGATCGGCGGAGAGAATTTCCGGCGCGGCGTAGGGCTGAAGGCCGCCGTTCGCGGCCTCCTCCCACAGGCGATAGCAAACGCCGGGCTCGATGCGGCCGGCGCGCCCGCGCCGCTGGTCGGCGTTGGCCCGGCTGACGCGCACGGTTTCGAGCCGCGTCAGGCCGACGTCGGGCTCGTAGACGGGCACGCGCATGAGCCCGCTGTCGATGACCACGCGCACGCCTTCGATGGTGAGCGACGTCTCGGCGATCGAGGTCGCGAGCACGATCTTGCGCCGCCCCGCAGGCGCCGGCGCGATGGCGAGATCCTGCGCGCGGCGCGTCGAGCGCGCCGTAGAGCGGCGCGATGTCGACGTCGGGGCGCTTGACGCGCGCGTCGCAAGGTCTCGGCGACGCGCCGGATTTCGCCCTTGCCCCGGCAGGAAGACGAGGATCGAGCCGCTCTCGCTCGCCGAGCGCGTCGAGCGTGACGCGGGCGACCTCGTCCTCGATGCGCGCGCCCGGATTGCGGCCGACGTAGCGCGTCGCGACGGGGAAGGCGCGGCCTTGGCTCTCGATCAGCGGCGCCGGTCGTCGAGATTGCCGAGCAGCGCGCGCACGCGCGCGCCGTCGAGCGTCGCCGACATGACGAGAAGCCTCAGATCCTCGCGCAGGCCCTGCTGCGCGTCGAGCGCGAAGGCGAGGCCGAGATCGGCGTCGAGCGAGCGCTCGTGGAACTCGTCGAACAGAACGGCCGCCACGCCGTCGAGCGAGGGATCGTCGAGGATCATGCGCGTGAACACGCCCTCGGTCACGACCTCGATGCGCGTGCGCTTCGAGACGAGGCTGTGCAGGCGCACGCGCAGGCCGATCGTCTCGCCGACCTTTTCGCCGAGCGTCGCGGCCATGCGCGCGGCCGCGGCGCGCGCGGCGAGGCGACGCGGCTCGAGCAGGATGAGGCGCTTGCCCTTCGCCCACGGCTCGTCGAGCAGCGCCAGCGGCACGCGCGTCGTCTTGCCGGCGCCGGGCGGCGCGACCAGCACGGCGCTCGAATGTTCGGCGAGCGCCGATCGAAGCGCGCCGAGCACGTCGTCGATGGGAAGAGGAGCGGCGAAAGACGTCAATTGCGCGTACTCGGTGAAGCGCTCGGCGATTGGGCCCGTCTCTTCGACAATTCGAGGCGCAGGTTCAAGGCGCCTGGCGCCCAAGCGGCCTTTCCTTTCGGTTGCGTCTCGGGAAAAGCGGATCGACCCCGTGTCGCGGCCCATGCCCTCAGGAGATCGTCATGCTCACCATTCATCATCTTGGCGTCTCACAATCGGAGCGGATTGTGTGGCTGTGCGAAGAACTCGACCTCGAATATGAACTGAAGCGCTACGAACGCCGCGCGGACAACCGACTGGCTCCAGAGGCCTACAAGGCTCTGCATCCGATGGGCGTCGCTCCGGTCATCACCGACGGCGCGGTCGTGCTCGCCGAGAGCGGCGCGATCTGCGATTACATCAATGCCCGCTATGGCCAAGGCCGACTGGCGCCCGCGCCGTCCGATCCGGATTTCCCCGACCACCTCTTCTGGTTTCACTGGACGAATGGGACCTACGGGTCCGCCGGTTTTGCCGGCCTCGCTTTGGCGCTTGCCGGCAAGGGTCTCTCCGACGTTCCGTTGGTCAAAGACCGCCTGGAACGCTCCCGGGCCATGATCGAGCAACGCCTGGGCGAAGCCCCGTTCTTCGGCGGCCGCAACCTCAGCCTCGCCGACATCATGATGGTGTGGTCGCTAACGACCGCGCGGACGTTTCGCGGCGGCCGCATCGACGACCTGCCGAACACCCTGAGCTACCTTCAGCGCATCGGGGAGCGCCCGGCTTATCAGCGGGCGATGGCGAAGGCGGAGCCGGGCATGGCGCCGATGTTGACGTAAAGGAGGGACGCCACAATGCGCCGTGGCCATGCGCGCCGCTGCGGCGCGACGAGCATCGCACGGGCATTCATCGTGAGCGCGGAGCTTGAACGCGGGCAGCGCTTCATCAATCGGCAGAGACGCTGAATTCTATCACGGAATCTTGATCGCGGCGTCTCAGGACAACTGACACCGGGTCGTCGGTGTCATACACCCGACACCAAAGGCGACGACAAATCGCGGCCGACTGCCCGCTGCAAGGGAGACGCCGCGCCATGGCGAACATTGCGACGCTAAACTCGGAAGATCGAGCGCGGAGAAAGTCGGTTCAGGAGCATATCGACGAATTGCCGATCTGGGCGGACGGAACCACGCTTCCGTCCGCGCCGATGACCAGCATGCAGTGGCTGATCTGGTCGCTCGCCGCCGCCGGCAAATTCTTCGAAGGCTATGTTGTCTTCATGACCGGCGTCGCGCTGCCGCTGTTCGAGCGCCAGTTCAACATCGCCTCTTATCAGCATGGCGTCATCGGCGCGGCGAGCCTGTTTGGCATTCTGGTCGGCGCCCTCGCGCTCGGCAGTTTGTCGGACCGCTTCGGCCGCAAGCCGATGTTCATCGCAGAGATGATCATCTTCGTGGCCTTTCTCGTGGCGCTCTGCTTTGCGTCGAGCTACATCCAGGTGGTGATCTTCTTGTTCGGCTTGGGGCTTGCGCTCGGCTGCGACTACCCGACCGCGCATATGATCATTTCCGAAAACATCCCGAGCTCAGCCCGGGGCAAACTGGTGCTCGGCGCATTCGCCTTTCAGGCTATCGGCGCGCTCGCCGGCACCGCGGTTGGGTTTCTCGTCCTGTCGAGTCTTGCCCGAACTCGGCGCGTGGCGCTGGATGTACGCGAGCGCGATCATTCCGGCTGTGCTCGTCACGCTTGGCCGCTTCTACATTGTCGAGAGCGCGAACTGGCTGTCGAGCCAAGGCGAGATAGAAAGAGCCGAGCGCGAAGCCAAGAGACTTTTGGTGCGCAAGCCGCAATATCCCGAGCGAAATCAAGCTCGCCGCGCCCCAAGCCGACGCTGCACGCCGCGGAGGATCGCAGCTACGGCGCGCTGTTCAACAGCGAAAACCGGCGCGCGACCATCCTGGCGTCAGTCCCCTGGTTTCTGCAGGATCTTGGAACCTACGGCATCGGCATCTTCACGCCGACCATCCTCGCGGCGGCGCTCGGCGCGACGACCGACCACGTGCGCAGCATCGCCGACGTCATCTTGCAGGATATTGACGCGGCGAAAGGCGCGGCGCTGACCACGTCCCTGCTTCTCGTCGGCATCGTCTTCGCCATCGCGCTCGCAGACGTGGTGGGCAGAATTTCGCTGCAGGTGTTCGGCTTCCTGGGTTGCGCTGTCGGGCTCTTCCTGGCGTCGCTTTCGGCGTATTTCTCGGACGGCCAGCGACTGCTGTTGATCTTCGCCGGGTTCATGCTTTTCAACTTCATGACCAACCTCGGCCCGAACGCACAAACCTATCTTCTTGCCGGTGAAGTGTTTCCGACAGCCATTCGCGGCAAAGGCGCCGGCTTTGCGGCGGCCTTCGCCAAGATCGGGGCCGTTATGACGGCGTTCCTGTTCCCCATCATGCTCGACAGCGTCGGCACGCAGGTCTTGCTCTATGGCCTGATCGTCACCTCGGTTCTCGGCGCCGCGATCACCTGGTTCTTCCGCATCGAGACGACCGGCGTAAACCTCGACACTCTGAACAAGAAGAACCCGGCTGACAGCGCGCCTGCGGCCATGGCTGCCTAAGGCAGCCTGTCGTCAGGTTGATCGGCTCAGGAGGAATGCTCATGGCTCGTCGTCGTCTGGTTCGATCGGCGGTTGTCGCTCGCCTCCTCGCGCCCTTGACGCTCGGCCTTCTTGGGGTCGTTGCGGCGCAAAGTCCGCAGGCTTTCGCCGGTCAAGTCACGCTCGTCGAATCGGGATCGACCCTCATCTATCCCGTGTTCCGGATCTGGGCCGCCGACTATCCCAAAACCCATCCCGGCATCGCCATCACCGCCGCGGCGACCGGATCGGGCGCGGGCGTCGAGCAGGCGATTTCAGGCGCGGCGCAGATTGGCGCGTCGGACGCCTATATGTCGGACACACAGGTCAGAGACAATCCGCTGATCATCAACGTGCCCATGGCGATCTCGGCGCAGACGGTCAATTACAACATCCCCGACCTCAACGGACAAACTCTGAAGCTCGACGGCCCCACGCTCGCGGGCATCTACTCGGGCAAAATCCAATCGTGGGACGACCCGGCGATCGCGGCGATGAATGCGGGCGTGAAGCTGCCCCACAATGCGATCGCTCCAATCCACCGAAGCGACGCCTCGGGCGACACGTTCATCTTCACCCAGTACCTGACCTTCACCACGCCGTCGTGGGAAAACAGCCCAGGGTACGGCACGACGATCTCGTGGGCCGCCGCGCCGAACGCGTTAACCGCCGACAGCAATGCCGGCATGATCGCCAAGATCCACGACACGCCCTATTCGATCGGGTACGTGGGCGTCAGTTTCCATGACGATGTCGGCAAGGCCGGAATCGGGACCGCCGCGCTTAAGAGCTATGACGGCGAATTCCTGCTGCCGACGCCCGAGTCGATCGAGGCGGCCGCTGCGGCGCTTTGGCCTCGCACCCCGGCCGACGAGCGCCTGACGCTCGTCAACGCGCCGGGCGCCAACGCCTATCCGTTGATCAACTATGAATATGCGGTCGTCGCGAAAAAGCAGCCGAGCCCCGAGACCGCGGCGGCGCTGCGCAGCTTTCTACTGTGGGCGATCGCGCCTGACGAAACGAACGCTCGTTATCTCGCCAACGCCCACTTCATTCCGCTGCCCGCTCACGTCTGGGTGCTCAGCCACGATCAGATCGAAGAGATCAAGTAGGGCGCTTTCAGCGCGCGCAAAAAAGGCGGGCCTCGCTTGCGAGGGCCCGCCTCTTGGTTTCGCGTGAAACCTGATCGCTACGTCCCGACCGCCTGTGTCGTCTGCAGCGTCGCGAGGTCGAGCCTGACCGCTGGGCCCATCGTCGAGGAGACGGCGGCGCGCAGAAGATAGTGGCCCTTGGCGCCCTGGGGCTTGGCCTTGTTCACCGCATCGACGAAAGCGCGCACGTTCTCGGCGATCTTGTCTTCGCCGAACGAGGCCTTGCCGACCGAGCCCTGCACGATGCCCGCCTTTTCGGCCCGGAACTCGACCGAACCGCCCTTGGAGGCCGCAACCGCCGACTTCACGTCCATCGTCACCGTGCCGACCTTCGGGTTCGGCATGAGCCCGCGCGGACCCAGCACCTTGCCGAGGCGGCCGACGAGCGGCATCATGTCGGGCGTGGAGATGCAGCGGTCGAAGTTGATTTCGCCGGCCTGCACCTGGGCGACCAGATCCTCGGCCCCGACGACGTCGGCGCCGGCGGCGCGCGCTTCGTCCGCCTTGGCCCCGCGAGCGAACACCGCGACGCGCAGCGTGCGCCCGGTGCCGTTCGGCAGGTTGACGACGCCGCGCACCATCTGGTCGGCGTGCTTGGGATCGACGCCGAGATTGATCGACAGCTCGACCGTCTCGTCGAACTTGGCGGTGGCGTTGGTCTTGACGAGCTTGACCGCGTCATCGAGCGTGTAAAGCTTGGTCCGCTCGACCGTCTCGCGCGCCTTCAGAACTCGTTTGCCGTGATGCGCCATGGGTTAGCCCTCCACCACTTGCAGGCCCATCGAGCGGGCCGAGCCTTCGATCATCTTCATCGCCGCTTCGATCGTAGTCGCAGTTGAGATCGACGATCTTCTGCTGGGCGATCTCGCGCACCTGCTCCTTGGTCACCTTGCCGACGAAGCCGCGGCCCGTCGTCTTGGCGCCCGAGGCCGGCTTCTTGCCGAGCTTGAGCCCCGCCGCCTTCTTCAAGAAGAAGGTCACCGGCGGCTGGCGCATCTCGAAGGTGAACGAGCGGTCCTGGTAGGCGGTGATGACGACCGGGATCGGCGCGCCCTTCTCCAATTGCGCGGTGCGCGCATTGAAGGCCTTGCAGAATTCCATGATGTTGAGGCCGCGCTGGCCGAGCGCGGGACCGATCGGCGGCGACGGATTGGCCGCGCCTGCCGGCACTTGCAGTTTGATATAGCCGGTGATTTTCTTAGCCATGAGGCTGCTCCATGCGCGGACGCAAGCCTCGAGGTCGCCCCGAAGGCTTGCGCCAGGTTGCAGTTCGTGGTGCGAACGTTGAGCCCCGGCTGGCGACCGGGCGTTCTCCCACGTTGTCCGTGAAGGCGCGGCTGGTAGCAGGTTTGCCGCGCGGGGGCAAGCGCGTAAGATCGTAGACGAGGTCAGGTGATGAGCGACAGCAAATCAGGCGGCGCGTCTGTACGTCAACCGGCAGTGTCGAAGTGGACGGTCGACCACGACATCCTATGACAAGGATGTGATCCTCTGGTCTCGGGAGCAGGCGCGGCTCCTGCGGGCCGGGCGGTTCGCCGAACTCGACGTTGAACATCTGGCCGACGAGATCGAAGACGTGGGCAAAAGCGAAAAGCGGGAACTGGCCAGCCGCTTGGCCGTATTGCTGGCTCACCTCCTCAAATGGCGAAACCAACCCGAGAACCGGAGTAAAAGCTGGCGCGCGACGATCACCCTCCAGCGCAAGCGGATCGCCCTGGCGATCAAGGCGACGCCGAGCCTTAAGGCCGTCATGCGCGACCCGGATTGGCAGGAAGACATGTGGCTCGACGCTCTCGCTCAGGCGAGCAGAGAAACAGGTCTGCACGACTTGCCGGAAGCCTGTCCCTGGACGATGGAGCAGGCGGTCGATCAGGATTTCTGGCCGGAGTGAGAGGAGAATTCACCGGTCAGCGTCTACGTGTTTGCAAACCTCTCCTAGAGCCGTAGCCTTGTCGTCCATGTCATCCGCCCCATCGGCTCGTCATTTCCTCATTCCGGCCGGAATCCCTCGTCCATCGCCTGGGCGAAACTCCACGGGCAGCGCAGCGGGAACGCGTCCTCGTCCAGCTCCGTCTCGATCGCCGCCTTCAGACGCGCCGATCGGTACGCTTGCTCCATCGCGCTATCGAGCACGGCCTTGAGACTGGGATTGTCCTCGAGATGATCGATGATCTCGTTGCGAGCATTGACGATCGACAGGCGCCACGACTTGCCGCGATGAGATGGCTGATGGCGCCATTTGAGGAGGTGCAGCAGGAGAACCGTGATGCGGCTGACCAGTTCGCGCTTTTCGGTCTTGCCCATGCTCTCGATTTCCTCGGCGATCGTTTCAAGATCGGCCTCGCCGATCCGGCCCGCGCGCAAGAGCCCCGCCTGCTCGAGGCTCCAGGCGTAGAAGTCGCTGTCGTGCAAGGGTCGTCTCGATGTCATGGCTAAGAGCCTACTCCCGCACCCCTTCGCTGTCATCACGGGTCTCCCGCATGCTAAACACAGCGAAAAAGCTGATCACGCCCGCGACCGCAATGTAATAGCCGACCCACGCGACGCCGCCCTTCGCTTCCAGAATCTGCGCCAAGCGACGGCGCGAAGGAGGCGCCGAGGATGCCGCCGAGATTGTATGTGCTCGACGCGCCGGTGTAGCGCACGGGAACAGGGAAAAGCTCGGGCAAGCAGCGCGCCGAGCGGCGCGAAGGTGAGCCCCATCGCGCCCAGCGCCAGCGCGAGGAAGGCGAAGACGCCGACATAGCCGCCCGCCATCAGCCACGGCATCGCGAGCCCGACGAGGATCGCAAAGACCGCGAAGGTCATCAGCACCGGCCGGCGGCCAAACCGATCCGCGAGCGCGGCGGAAAGCGGGGTCGCAAGCGCCATGAAGACCACCGCCCCGCACAGCAATCCGAGAAAGTGCACGCGCGGAATTCCAAGCACCCGGACGCCATAGCCCAGCGCATAGACGGTCGAGATGTAGAAGAGCGCATAACAGACGACGATCGCCAGCGACCCTTGGATCAGCGCCGCCCAATGGTCTCGCAGGATGATCGTCAGCGGCACGGCAGCGCGCTGGTCTTGCTCAAGGGCTTTGAACGCTGGCGTCTCCTCGAGAGAGACCCGCACATAGAGTCCGATCGCCACCAGCACGGCGCTGAGAAGGAACGGAACGCGCCACGCCCAGTCGACGAAGGCCCGCTTCGCCGAACGCGACGAGCAACACAAGAAAGAGCCCGGTCGCGATGAGGAAGCCGATCGGGGGCCCGAGTTGCGGAAACATGCCGTACCAGGCGCGTTTGCCTTCAGGCGCGTTTTCGACCGCGATCAGCGCCGCCCCGCCCCATTCGCCGCCAAGCCCAACACCCTGCACGAAACGCAAAGCGGCGAGCGCCCACGGCGCGAACACGCCGGCGCTTGCGTAGGACGGCAGCGCGCCGATCAGCGTCGTCGCGAGCCCCATGGTCAGCATGGTGGCGACGAGCGTCGATTTGCGTCCGATCCGATCGCCGAAATGGCCGAACAGGAACGAGCCCACGGGGCGCGCGAGGAAGGCGAGGCCGAAGGTCAGATAGGCGTTGAGGGTCTGCGTTTCGGGCGCGGATTTCGGAAAGAACATCGGCCCGAACACGAGCGCCGCCGCGGTGCCGAAGATATAGAAGTCGTAGAACTCGATCGTCGTGCCGACGAGGCTGGCCAGCGCGATCTTGCCGACGCCCGCGCGCTGCCCCCCATCCGCAAGCGCCGTCATTGTCGTTTCCTCAAACTTGTTCATGGCGGCGCGACCTCAAGACGGGCCGACCGCCTGTGCTCCCGTATCTCCGTCCTCCTTGTCAAACAGCAAATGGGCGACAGACAGCCCAGCTGACCCTGTCGCCCAGACCCTTCCGAATGAACCGGCGCGACTAGGCCGCCCGCACGCCAAGCTTCCGCTGCCCGGAGCGCAGGCGCTTGGCGGCGCCAAGTCCGGCCAGGCCAATGATCAACATCGCCCAAGTCGAGGGCTCGGGGGCGGCGCCAGCGCCGGCGGCGGTTACGGTGATCCGGATGCCGTCGTAGGAGTCCGCGCTCCACGTGTTATCGAACAGGGTGCTGATCCAGTTCGGCGACCCAACGGCGTTGTTGTCCTCGCCAAGCCCGGCGAAGCCGTCGGCCCCGAAGGCGCCCGAGCCGAATACGACGGCATAGCTTCCTGCCGGCAGGGAGACGCTCAGCGGCGCGTTGTAGTCGATGGGTCCGCCCTCCGGCCCCTGCTGCGGGACCGAGAAGACGACGTCGGCGATCGCGTTGGCTGCGATATCCGAGGCCAAGAAGCTCGGCAGGCTCGTCTGCGAGGCAAGAGACACGATCGCGGCAAAGATCGTTCCACTCGGAAAACCACCGAACTGGGCGCCGACGCTGGCGATTTGCTCAGGGGCGCCAAGCGTGAAGGCGGCGCCGACGAACCGCCCATCCTGGACGATGGTCTCGCCCGTATCGACTCCCGTATATGTCGCCGTCTCCAGAACGAGCTTCGCGCTCGCAGAGACCGGGGCCGCGAGAATGGCGAGATTTGCGGCGAAGGCCGCGGCAAGCATATGCATCGACTTCATCAGTGGCTCCCCGGAATTGGCGACGGGGCCGCCTAGCCGGTCGATGCGACAATCTGGTGAAAGAGGCGGCGCGGGTTCAAATCTCCGCGTGCTCCTTATCGAACCGCCAGATCTCCTCGAATCCCATCAACCGATTCATCGCCGCAAACGAGTAGAGCGGCGCGGGTGAGCCGAGCGACGAGCCCGTCTCGCGGATCTGCCGATAAACCGTCTCCAGCGCCGCCGCGGCGCTGAGGAGGCCCGCGACCGGATAGATGGCGAGCGCATAGCCGATCTCGGCCAGGCGCGCATTGCTCAACATCGGCGTGCGTCCGCCCTCGACCATGTTGGCGATGAGCGGCATGTCGCCGAGTTCGCGGCCGATCGTCGCCATCTCATCCTCCGTCTCCGGCGATTCGACAAACAGCATGTCCGCCCCGGCTTCGGCGTAAGCGCGCGCCCGGCGGATCGCCTCGCTGAGGCCAAGCGAGGTTCGCGCGTCGGTGCGGGCGATGATGAGAAAATCGGGGCTCGTCCGCGCCTCGGCGGCGACCTTGATCTTCCGGACCATTTCCTCTGCCGGAATGACGCGGCGATTCGGCGTGTGCCCGCACTTTTTTGGGAATTCTTGGTCTTCGAGCTGGATCGCGGCCGCGCCGGCCCGCTCATAGCCACGAACGGCGTGGCGCACGTTGAGGAGCCCGCCATAGCCGGTGTCGCCGTCGGCGATGAGCGGCGCCCCTGCCATGCGCGCCATCGCTTCGACGCGACCGACCATGTCGGCGTAACTCGCAAGCCCGGCGTCGGGCAAGCCCAGATGGGAGGCGACCGTTCCGTAGCCGGTCATGTAGAGCGCGTCGAAGCCCATCGCCGCCGCCATCCGCAGCGACACCATGTCGTAGACGCCGGGCGCCGCGATCACACGGTCCTTGGGGCGGGCGTTGAGAACCTCACGCAATGTGGGCATTGTTAAACCTCCTCAGCGACATCCATGATTCCGGCCAAGGCCGAAGGTCGCCGGTTACGGACGATGGTGTGGTAAAATGGCAAAGCCACGCGCGGCAACCCATCGTGTTGATCCGCCCCTCGAGCAATTCAACCGCAACAGCAAATGCCTTAAGATGATCCCGCACGACTGAGGCGTCGCGATAAAACTTGGGAGGAAAGCCAATGACAATCGTCAAGCACAGCATTGACGCCGAAACAGCTGAAAAGGCGATCGCCGCGGCGGCAAAGAAGGCGACCGAACTCAAACTCAAAATGTGCATCGCCATTACCGACGAGGCCGGCGATCCCAAAGCCTTCCTTCGCATGGACGGCGCGCCCAAGCTTTCGATCGATATCGCGCACAACAAGGCTTATACCGCCGCATCGTTTTCGATGCCGACCCACGCCTGGTTCGACTTCATCAAGGACGATCCGCCACTCCTGTACGGCATCACGCATACGCCACGCCTGACGGTCTTTGGCGGCGGATTCCCAATCAAGCTCGACGGCGAGATCGTTGGCGCGATCGGCTTGAGCGGCGGCCACTACACGCAGGACATGGAATGCGCGCGGGCGGGCCTGGCCGCCATCGGCGCTGAAGCGTTGTAGGCGCCGAGCGTCTCCCGGCGTGGAAGCGCCGCGTCAAAAGAGGCGCACATAGTACCTGTGAATCGCGGAGCTCGACCAGCGGCGCCAGCGGCTATGCGGTGCTATCCATGGTGCGGCGCTTCGCCGCCCTGAAGCCATAAGGAACGGAGGACGCGATGCTGGTCCGTGGCGCGGCGGCCTTCATCGCGGTCGTCTTGGCGACCGGGTCTGTCGGCGCTCGCCGCCGAAGCTTCGCCCGGAGACGCGCCGGCGCCATCCCAGGAAGCGCAACCGGCGCCGCCCGCCGCGTCGGCGCTCAGGCGCTTCCGCGAGCGCGCCTGCGCCTTTCCTCATCTTGCCCGCGCTGCCGGCCGATTATTTCGCCGACCACGCCGCATCTTCTCGGCGAATGGCCCGGCATCCGCTCGAAGCTGAGCGATCTCGGCATCGAGGTCTCGCTGACCGGCGTCGACGAAGCGGTGATGAACCTCTCCGGCGGCGATCGCCGCATCGCCCAGGAAGCCGGCCAAGTCGCCTTGCAGGCCGAGTTCGACCTGCAAAAGAGTCTGGGCCTCCAGGGCGCCCGCTTCCTGGTGACGCTGGTGGATCGCTGGGGCCGGGACGCCGCCACGGACGCGGGCATCCCGGCGCTGCAATTGCTCAACGAAGTCTATGGGCGCGGCAACATCCTCCGCTTGGAGCAGTTCGCCTGGGATCAAAAATGGTTCGACGGCCGCATCGAAACCACGGTCGGCCGCATGGCGTTCGGCGACGAGTTTTTCACCTACCCTTGCGATTTCATCAATCTGACCTTTTGCCCGGGCCAGGCGGGCAACGTCGTTGGCGACTACATCTACAACTGGCCGGTCAGCCAATGGGCCGCCGTGGCCAAGGTGAATTTCGGGTCTGAGGGTTATTTCAAGGCCGGCGTTTTCGATTCAAACTCCGGCCTACCTCGACACGACGCCCAATCCCGCCTTCGCTGCCTGCCTTCCCCGGCGAATTCGCAAGGCGCCATTTTTCCCGCTGAGATCGCCTGGACGCCAAAATTCAACGGCCTCACGGGGAGCTACCAGCTCGGCGGCTGGTGGAGCAACGACGCGGCGGCGAATGTCGCGACCAGCATCAACGGAGAGCCGATTCTGGTGTCAGGGCTGCCCGGAATTCCCGGTCACGGACGCTACGGATTTTCCACCGTGTTGCAGCAGCAACTTGCCCGTGACCCCGCGAACCCCGACCCGAAGAACAACGGGCTTGAACGCCTTTTTCCTCGCCACCTACGCGGATCGGCGCACATCCACCGAGGACTATCAGATCTTCTGTGGGACTCGTGCAATATGGCCTCGGGCCCTGGAGGCCCAAGGATGGATATGGGATTGCGGTCGGCACGACGCACGTCAATCCGAATATCGCCGATGCGCAAATCTTGGCCAACGCGCTGGGCGTCGGCCCCGGCTACGTGCAGCGCAATGAATACGTAACGGAAGCCTGGTATGGATGGCAGACCACTCCCTGGCTGAACTTGAAGCTCGACGCGCAATACGTCATCTGCTCCAGGCGGGTATACGACCCCTGACGAATCGCAACGCGTTTGTGCTGGGCGTTCAGAACGACGGTCGATTTCTGGTAGAGTTCCACTCAAGGCCGGAATGTTTGGTCGGAAGGGGGAAGGGACGCCATGGCTGAGCCAAGGAGGCGGGGCGCAGCAGGCGCTCTCAGCGGCGATTCGCCGAGTCGAAGCTCCGAGCCTTGTCCCCGACCACCTGCCTTTCGCCCGCGCCGCAAGCATCATCGCCGTCATTGTGTTGGCGGGCGCCCTCTTCGGCTACGACCAAGGCGTCATTTCTGGGGCTCTCATCGGAATCCAGAAAGCCTTCGACGTCGGACACGTCGCGCTCGAGATCGTCACCAGTTGGGTCACCCTGGGCGCGCTGTTCGGGTCGCTCGCGGGCGGCTACGCCGCCGACCTTTTCGGGCGCAAGCGCGTGCTCTTCGCCGCGGCGGCTCTGTTCATCATCAGGCGCGCTCGTACAATCCTTCGCCCCGAACGTGCCGATTCTCGTCTCCGGCAGGCTCGTGGCCGGCTTCGGCGTCGGCGTCGCCGCGGTCGCCGCTCCGCTTTATGCGGCGGAGCTCGCCCCCGCCGCGCAGCGCGGACGGTTCGTCTCGTCGTATCAGCTCGCGATCACCGTCGGCATTTTTGTCGCCTATCTCGTCAACCAGGCGCTTGCCGGCGCCGAGGGTTGGCGCACGATGCTGGGGGTCGCCGCGGTTCCCGGCGTGCTCCTCGCGCTCGCCGTTCTGACCGCTGTTGAGTTCCCGCGCTGGCTCGCCAAGGTTGGACGCCGCGACGACGCGCTGCGCACGCTCGTCGCTCTCGGCGCGGAGCATGACTCCGAGGCGCGACTCGCGGCGATCGCGAAGTCGTTGCGCGCGGAGGTCAAAACGCCGTCGTGGACGGACGTATTCGCGCCGCGCTGGCGAACGCCGCTCAGGATCGGCCTCGGCCTTGCGGTGCTGCAGCAGGTCACCGGCATCAACGCCATCATCTATTACTCGAACAGCATCTTCGCCGCCGCCGGCTTTGCGACGCCCGCCGCGCAAGCCCAAGCCACCACTTGGGCGATCGGCGCTGTCAACGTGCTCTCGACCTTCATCGCGATCGCCTTCATCGATCGCCTCGGACGCCGCCCGCTCCTGATTGCGGGCCTCATTGGCATGGCCCTCAGCCTTGCCGCCGTCGGGTTCGCGTTTTGGCGATCGGGAGCGCAGGGCGGCGTCGGAGGCTCGGCCGGAACCATCACGCTCGTCGCGCTTGTCGTTTTCATCATCTCGTTCGCGTTCTCGCTCGGTCCGGTGACATGGACCGTCATCAACGAGATTTACCCTGGCGAAGTGCGCGGCCGAGCGGTCGCGGTGGCGACGGCGGTCAACTGGGGCGCGGCGTTCCTGGTCAGCGAGTTTTTTCTGTCGCTCGTGAAGGCGATCGGGCAGGCCTATACGTTCTGGCTGTTTGCCTGTTTCTGCGTGATCGGGCTCGTCTGGGTCGTTGTCGACGTGCCCGAGACGCGGGGACGCTCGCTGGAAGAGATCGAGGCGGCGTGGCGCGCCAAGCCGGCCCGCTCGTAGTCGCGAGGGGCGTCGCGTGGTCGGTCGCGAACGCCGTATGAGCGGCGCGCCCGCTCAGCGCGCTCCGCATCCGGGGCGGGCGAGGGAGGAGCGCGGCGGGGAGGAGTGCGGCGGCGCGAAAGGCAAGAATTGCCTTTTCATATAGCAGAAATCGTGCTATATCATTTCTGTCAGCCAGCCAGGCGCAAGCCCTTGTGTCCGGCTGGCGAAAGACAGGGGAGACCTCGAACTGCTTTTGAAAGGTCGGAGACGGGACAGAATTTTTTTTATTTGAATCGGCCGTAACCCTTTGAAAAGGCTCAATCCGAAAAAATAAACGTAAGCAAAAGAAAGCAATTTTATTTTCGTTTATTTTCGCTTATTTGCGTTTACTTGCTTTTATTTCCGCCGCTCGGCTGGAAGGCGCCCCGTTGCGCCTTTCGCTCAGGCCTCGACCTCTTCCTTCAGATGCCCGAGCGCCTTCTCCTTCGCCATCAGCGCCGCGTGGTCGCGGGCGAGGAACGTGTAGACCGCCGGCGTGACGAACAGCGTGAACAAAGTGCCGATCGACATGCCGAAGAAAATGGTGACGCCGATGTTGAAGCGCGAAACCGCGCCCGCGCCGGTCGCGAAGATGAGCGGCGCCATGCCGACGACCATCGCCGCCGTCGTCATCAGGATCGGCCGCAGGCGCACCGACGGCCGCCTCCTCGATCGCGGCGCGCCGCGAGAGGCCGTGGGTCTCCTGCAGCCGGTTGGCGAAATCGACCATCAGGATGCCGTGCTTGGAGATGAGGCCGATCAGCGTGACGAGACCGATCTGCGAATAGATGTTGATGCTGGCGAAGCCGAGGACGCCGCCGACGTTGAGCGGCAAGAGGGCGCCGAACAGAGCCGTCGGCAGGGCGATCAGGATGATGAGCGGATCGCGGAAGCTCTCGTATTGCGCGGCGAGCACGAGATAGATGACGACGAGCGCGAACACGAACACGTAGACGAGCGCGTTGCCCTCCTGCTCGTACTGGCGCGAATCGCCCTGGAAGTCGTAGGTATATCCTTCCGGAAAAATCTCCTTCGATTTCGCGTTGAGGAAATCGAGCGCTTCGCCGAGCGTGTGGCCGGGAAACGGCACGCCCGAGAGGGTGGCTGAATTGAGCTGCTGGAAGCTCGTCAGCGCGTTCGGCTGCACGTTTTCCGAGACCGTCGCGACCGCCGAAAGGGGCACAAGCTCGCCGTTGGTGGTGCGCACCTGATAGCGGGTCAGCCAGTCGGGAGAGAAACGGAACTCGCGCGGCGCCTGCGGGATCACCTGATAGCTGCGGCCGTAGAGGCTGAACAGATTGACGTAATTGCCGCCGAGCATCGTCGCCAGCGCCGTGCCGACGTCGGACATGTTGACGCCGATGCGGTTGGCCTTGTCGGCGTCGACCTTGAACTCGAATTGCGGCGTGTCGAATTTGAGGTCGACGTCGGTGAACAGGAAAAGGCCGCTCTCCTGCGCCGCCTGCTGCATCTTGAGCGCGACATCCGCGAGGGTCGCATAGTCGCCGGTGGTGCGGATGACGAACTGCATCGGCGGGCCGCCGGTCGAGCCGGGCAGCGCGGGCGGCGAAAACGCCTGCACCTGCGCCTGCGGAACGCTGAGGAATTTCGGCCTGAGCTCGCCGAGGATCTGCTTCTGGGTCTTGCTCCGCTCGTCCCAGGGCTTGAGGAGAAAGCCGGCGAAGGCGTTGCGGACGCCGGCGGAGCCGTTGATGGTGAAAACGTGCGCGATCTCGGGCGTCTCGCGCACGCCGTCGTACAGGCGCTTTCGTCGCCTGCTCGGTATAGTCGAGATTGCCGACCTGCGGCGTCTTGATGAGCGAGAGCAGAATGCCCTGGTCCTCTTCCGGAGCGAGCTCGCGCGGGGTCGTCAGCGTACATGACGCCGGTCAGCGCCAGCACGCCGACCAGGATCAGCATGGTCAGCGCGCGGAAGTTGAGCGAGCTGTGCAGCCGGCGCTTGTAGGCGCGGCGAAGGCGTAAGAAAGCGCCGTCGAGTTTCCGCGCGAACCAGGTTTCGCTCTTTTCGCGGCTGAGCAGCTTCGAGCACATCATCGGCGAAAGCGTCAGCGCGATGAAGCCCGACACGATGACGGCGCCCGCCAGCGTGAAGGCGAATTCGCGAAAGAGAACGCCGGTCACGCCAGAGACAAAGCCGATCGGCGCGTAGACCGCGGCGAGCGTGATGGTCATGGCGATGATCGGCAGCGCGATCTCGTGCGCGCCGCGGATCGCCGCGTCGAACGGCGTCATGCCCTCCTCGATGTGGCGGTGAATGTTCTCGACCACCACGATCGCGTCGTCGACCACGAGGCCGATGCCGAGCACAAGCGCGAGCAGGGTGAGCAGATTGATCGAATAGCCGAGCGCCATCAGCGCGATCATCACGCCGATGAGCGAAAGCGGGATGGTGACGATCGGAATGAAGGTCGAGCGCAGATTGCCGAGGAAGAGGAAGATCACCACGATCACGATCGCCGCCGCCTCGGCCAGCGTCTTCGCCACCTCGTAGATCGAGGCGCGGATGAAGGTGGTCGAATCGTAGGCGATCGTGGCTCGCAGGCCCGTCGGCAACTGGCTCTGGATGCTCGGCATGATCGCGCGCACGCCGTCGATCACGGTCAGCGGATTGGCCTCGGGCGTGCCGTAGATGCCGACGAACACGGCCTTGAGACCGTCGAACACCGACGAGGAATCGACGCTTTGCGGCCCGAGCTCGATCTTCGAAACGTCGCCGAGGCGCACCAGCGCGTCGCCGTGCGCCGCGACCACGAGCTGGCCGAACGCCTTGGCGCTATCGAGCGAGGTCAGCGCGTTGACGCTGATCTGGGTGTAGTCGCCTTTCACCTCGCCGGCGGCGGTGGTGAAGTTGTTGGCGGCGAGCGCCGCCCGCACGTCGTTCGGCGGTGACGCCGAGCGAGGCCATGCGCGTCGGGTCGAGCCAGATGCGCATGGCGAAGGTCTGGCCGCCGAGAATCTGGGCGTTGGCGACGCCGTCGACCGTCTGCAGGCGCGGCTGGACGACGCGGGTCAGATAGTCGGTGATCTGCGACGGCGGTCATCACCTCCGAGTTGAACGACAGGTACATGAGCGCGAAGCCCTGGCCGGTCTGCTTGACCACCACCGGATCGTTGGCGTCGCGCGGCAGGAGCGCCGCGCACCTGATTGACCTTGGACAAGCGTGTCGGCCATCGCCCGGTCGGGATTGGCGTCGAGACGCAGATTGAGCGTGATGGTCGAGGTGTTCTGCTGCGAGGTCGAGACCAGCGTGTCGATGCCCTCGGCGCTCGCCACCGCCTGCTCGATCGGGGTCGTGATGAAGCCCTTGATGACGTCGGCCGCAGCGCCCGGATAGGTCGTGGTGATGGTGATCGTGGTGTTCGAGGTCTCGGGAAACTGCCGAACCTGAAGCTTGAAGCGCGGCCAGTCCGCCGACCAGCAGAATGAGCAGGCTGACCACGGTCGCCAGCACCGGCCGGCGGATGAAGAGATCGGTGAAGGCGTTCATCGGCGATCCGTCACGGCCGCGGCGTTTGGGCTGGCGGGGGAAGCGCCGCCGTTTCGTCGATCGTGACCGGCATGAAGGCCTGCAGCTTGATCTGGCCGGCGGTCACGACGCGCTCGCCCGCCCTTAAGCCCTCCTCGATCGCAATCCTTTCGCCGCGCGCCGGGCCGACCTTCACGAAGCGCCGCTCGACGATGAGGCCGCTCGGGCCGCCCTTGTCGCTGACGCCCCCTTGCTCGCGGGCATGCGGGGCGGCGCGGACGACGAAGACATTGTCGCCATAGAGGCTGTAGACGATCGCGGTGCGGGGCACGGTCAGCACGGAAGCCGGTTCGCCCGTCGTGATCGTCAGATTGGCGAACATGCCGGGCAGAAGCTTGCGATCCGGATTGGCGAACACGGCGCGAGCGGTGACGTTGCGCGAATTCGGCGCTGACGCGCGCGTCGATCGCCTCGATCTTGCCCTCGAAACTGCGGCCAGGGATGGCGTCGACGGTCATGCTGACGACCTGACCGACGGCGAGCGAACGCAGCGCCTCCTCGGGCACGGGAAAGTCGGCGTAGATCGGATCGAGCTGCTGCAGCGTGACCAGGCTCGTTCCCACCGCGACATATTGCCCGAGATCGACGTTGCGCAGGCCGAGCCTGCCGGCGAAGGGCGCCTTGATCGCCTTCTGGGCGATGACGGCGCGGGTCCGCTCAACCGTCGCCGCCGCCGAGTCGCGGGTCGCGAGCGCCGTGTCGACGGTCGACTGCGGGGTATTGCCCTGAGCGACAAGCGTCTTTTGGCGCGCGAGCGTCGCGTCGGCGTTCTTCAGTTGCGCAAGGCCGTTGGCGAGATCGGCCTGCTCGACCGAATCGTCGATGTTGATGAGCAGCGCGCCGGCTTCGACGTCTTCGCCCGACTCGAAATGTTTCGCCGTCACCACGCCTGCGGCCTGCGGCGCGATGATGACGCCCTGATAGGCGCGCAAGCGTGCCGATCGCCGTCAGCTCAGGCGGCCATTTTTCGGCTTTCACCGCCTCGGCCGCCACCGCCGTCGGCTTCGGCGCGAAGGCGGCGCTGATGAAGCCCTTGATCATCGGGGGCTTGATGACGAACTGGAAATAGGCGAGGCCGCCGGTCAGCGCGGCCAAAAAGGCCAGCGTAAGAAAGAAGACGATCGGTCGGCGAGCGACAAGCGGAAGCCTCGCGATCACGAGCAGCAACCCGAGTATCGCGCCGCCCAACCATGAAGACGAGCGGAGGAACGGGCGTATGCACGAGCGCAAATTGCGCCGCCGCCCCGAGCACGAGCAGCGCCAGGGCGAGCACGATCAAAAGCCGGTAGATCAGGCGCCGCATCGCTCCGTTCCGGTTTGAGCCGGGTTTTGAGGCCGGAGCTTCTGCAACATTTCGCTGAAGATTGATATCCGATCCGGCCTTCAAAGAGAGCCTGGCGTCCCCTCGCCAGCGCCCGCACGCCCCGTTATGTTGATTTCATGGCCGCAAATGGGCGGCCTGATTCGGGAGATCACGCCATGATCAAGACGTTCGCAATGGTTGCGCTTGCGCTCGGCGTCGCCGGGGCCCCGGCGCTCGCCTATGCCGATGACGCCTGCATGACACAGGCGACGGACAAGAAGCTCGCCGGCGCCGCCAAGACCAGCTTCATGACGAAATGCGAGAGGACAGGCTGCGAGTCTCAAGCTAAGGACAAGAAGCTGCACGGCGCCGCAATGACCTCTTTCGTCAAGAAGTGCACCAAAGACGCCATGGCGATGTAAGCTCCGGTGCGCCGTCGGACGGCCGATTAGCGGGATGGGTCTCTGACGACGCCCCTCGAATTCCGCGAGGCCCATCCCATCGCTTGGCAGCTATTCCTTGACCGCTCCGGTCAGGCTCGAAACATAGTACTCGACGAAAAACGAGTACATGATCACTACCGGCAGCGAGCCGAACAGCGCCGCCGCCATCAGCGAGCCCCAGTGGTAGACGTCGCCTTCGACCAGTTCGGTGATCGCGCCGACCGGAACGGTCTTGTTCTCCGACGACGAGATGAAGGTCAGCGCATAGATGAATTCGTTCCACGACAGCGTGAAGGCGAAAATGCCGGCCGAGATCAGGCCGGGAATCGCCAGCGGCAGAGTGATCTTCCACAGGATCTGCAGCCGCGTCGCGCCGTCGATCAGCGCGCATTCCTCGAGCTCGTAGGGGATCGTGCGGAAATAGCCCATCAGCAGCCAGGTGCAGAATGGCACGAGGAAGGTCGGATAGGTCAGGATCAGCGCCCAGTCGCTGTCGAACAGGCCGAGCTTGAAGATGATCGCGGCGAGCGGAATGAACAGGATGCTGGGCGGCACGAGATAGGCGAGAAAGATGGCGAGCCCGACATAGCGCGCGCCGGAAAAGCGCAGGCGTTCGATCGCGTAGGCCGCGCAGACGCTGCAAAACAGCGAAATCGCCGTCGACGCCACCGAGACGATCATCGTGTTGATGAGCCAGGAGGGATAGCTCGTCTCGAAGAACAGCTTCTTGATATGCTCGAGCGTCGGATGGGTGACCCAGAACGGATTGAAGCGCGCGTAGTCGTAGAGCTCGTCGTCCGGCTTGAAGGTCGTCGTCGTCATCCAGTAGAACGGAAACAGCAGAACGAACAGGAAGACGGCGAGCGGGAGATAGAGCGTGAACAGCCGGCGCGGCAGCCGCTCCAGATAGTCCATGCCTTCGGTCGTGTCGGCGCCGCTAGCCATCGTCAGTCCCGCGAGCCTTGCTGCCAGCGTCGACGCTGCAGTCCGAAATAGCTGAACAGGATGGCGGCCAGCAGGAACGGCACCATAGCGTCGGCGATCGCGGCGCCCTCGCCGAGATTCCCGCCGGTGATGGCGCGCTGGAACGAGAGCGTCGCCATCAGTTGGGTGGCGTTGATCGGGCCCCCGCGTGTGATGGCGTAGATGAGCTGGAAGTCGGTGAATGTGAGCAGCACCGAGAAGGTCATGACGACGGCGATGATCGGCGACAGCAGTCGGCAGCGTGACGAAGCGGAAGCGCTGCCACGGCCCTGCGCCATCGAGCGTCGCCGCCTCGTAGAGCGAGGGCGAGATCGTCTGCAGGCCGGCGAGCAGGGTAATCGCCACGAACGGGATGCCGCGCCAGACATTCGCGGCGATCACCGACCAGCGCGCATTCCAGGGTTGACCCAGAAAATCGATGTACTGGTGGATGAGACCCAGTTTGATGAGCGACCAGGAGATGATCGAGAACTGCGGATCGTAGATCCACCAGAAGGCGATCGCCGACAGAACGGTCGGCGTGACGAACGGCAACAACACGACCGCGCGGATGAGCGACTTCATCGGCAATCGACGATTGAGCAAGAGCGCGAGATAGAGGCCCAAGCCGAATTTCAGGACGCTGGCGACGACCGTGTAGAGCGTCGTGTTGAACACCGAGAGCCAGAAGATTTGGTCGTGGGCGAGGGAAACGAAGTTGGCAAGCCCGATAAAGTGGCCCGGCTGACCAATCGATGCGTCGGTCATGCCGAGCCAGAAGCCAAGCCCAAGCGGATAAGCGAGGAACACCAGCAAAAACGCGGCCGCCGGCGCGATCATGATCAGGCCGAGAAAATTGCGGTCGTCGAGGAGACGAAACGCCAACCTCCGCCGCGCCGCGATGGGGCGCGCGGTTCGTTGCGCCGGCGTCAACGAGGCCATGAGACGCTGGCTCGGCTGTTGGTTGGCGAGAAGTGACCTCCACGAATGCTCAAGCCCTCCTCGTCCTCGTCCCGCTCGCCGTCATCGCTCACCTGAAAGGCCAATTTGTGAAGTGAAGCGTCGCGGCTAGGCCTTGTAGTACCGCTTCACCCGCTCGGCCGCGTCCTGCGCCGCCGCTTTAGGCGACTTGTTCCCCGTACACGCCTCGGCGAACATGTCGACGACCACGAAATCGCCCATGACCGCGGCAGACGCATTCCCGAGCGCGCCCGAATAACCGTCGTCGAGCGCATATTTCAGAACGTCACGGAACGGGGTCACCTTTGGGTCGGCGGTCCAAACGGGATTGTCGTTCCACGCCGGCAACGGCGGCGCGACGTATCCGTTGGATTGCGTTTCCCAAGTGTCGACCTGCTCCTTGTCCCACATGAAACGCAGATATTCGCGCACGGCGTTCGGATATTTGGTGTAGGCATACGCGTAAGTATTGAGGATGTTCTGCTGCTCGGTCGGTTTCCCCACGGGGCCGATCGGCATGTTGGCGTGGTCCATGTCGGCGGCGATCGCCTTCAGCGCCGGATCAGGCGAGTTCTTGGCGACCGTGTAGATCGATACGCCGTTCAATGTCAGGCTGATCTGATCCGCGAGGAACGCCTTGTTGTTGCTCGGATCGAGCCATGACAACACCCCGTCGATATAGGTCGCATAGAGTTGCGTGGCGTATTCGAGGGCCGCGACCGTCTCGGGCGAATCGATCGCGACATTGTTCTTGTCGTCGACCGTCTTGCCGCCGAAAGCCCACAAGCACCATTGGGTCCAACCGTTCGCGTCCCCGGTGGCGTGGCCGAGCGCGAAGCCGGGAGGCTTGCCGGCCTTTTTCAGGCCCTGGCATAACTTGAGATAGACCGGCGGTGTCCTTTGGGAAACTCATCGAAGCCGGCCGCGTGCATCGTGCTGATGCGATAGTTCATGCAGCCGCCGCTGGCGCCTTGCGGGAGCGCGATCCAGCGATCTCCGTGCATCCCGTATTTGCGAGCGACCGGATACCAGCCGCCGGACTTGGCCCCGACATATTCGGCGAGATCGGTGAGATCGAGGAGCTTTTCCTTGAATTTGAATGGGTCGTCGAGCGTGCCCATGATGATGTCGGGCCCAGCGCCGACATTGGCGGCGACCGCGGATTTCGGCCGGATGTCGTCCCAGCTTTCCGCATCGACGCGCACTTTGACGCCGGTTTTCTCGGTGAATTTCTTGGTGTTGGCGACGAAACTGTCGAACTCGGCCTGGATGAACTGCTTCCAGCGCAAAACGCGGATGGACGCGCCGGATTCCGGCGCGGGACCATTCCAGGCCGGCTCGGCGCGCGCGACGCCCGGCATGAGAAGCAATCCCGCCGCGCTGCCGGATTGCAAGACTTGCCGCCTGGTGATGTCGACCATATCGTCCTCCCTTAGTGGCGCACGAAGCGCTTCTTTTGATCGACACTACACCGTGCTGAGACGGGGCGCCAAGGGCGCGCCGGCTTCGATTTCGGTGGTGGATTTCTAGCGCCAGATTTGTCGCCGGCGCGAGGCCTGTTCGCCGATCACGGAAACCAACGGAGCGTCGCCGCAATCGACCTCATCGCGCGAGTTGCGTCAGCCCCGTGGGCGGTCCGTCAATCGCAGTCCAGCCGCCGTCGACAAATAGCGTGCTCCCGCTGACGTAGCTAGCCGCATCGGACGCCAGAAACGCCACCGCGCACGCGACTTCGTCGGCCGCGCTCCATCGATTGAACACGGTATGCGCCGCGTAGAGTTTGTGGATGTCGGGCCGCTGCTTAAACGGCTCGGTCAGCGCCGTCTCGGCAATGCTTGGAGCGATCGCGTTGACGCGCACGCCGAAGCGGCCGACCTCCGAGGCAAAGCCTTTGACCAGGAGGACGATCGCGGCCTTGGTGGCGCCGTAGACTGCGAGGCCCGGCTCGATCGTGACCGCGCGCACCGAGGAGCAGGCGATCAGACTGCCCCCGCCCTGATCCATCATGATGCGTCCAAACGCCTGGAAGAAATAGACGGCGCCCTTGATGTTGAGGTTGAGCACACGATCAAGGTCTTCCTCTGTGTAGTCGAGAATCGTTTTGCGGATATTCAATCCCGGCGTGGTCACGGCGATGTCGATGCGGGTAAATTGAGCCTTCGCCGCCTCAGCCAGCAATGACACGTCGCCGGGCAGCGCAGCGTCTGTTGCTATCGACTCGGCTCACCGCCCGCCGCACGAATGCCAGCAGCGGTCGCCTCGACGCGCTCACGGTCGCGGTCGGCGCATAGGACTTGCGCGCCAAGGTTGGCCAGCGCCTCGGCCGATGACTTGCCGATGCCGGACGCCGCGCCCAGGACAACCGCCGTCTTGCCGTTCAGATCAAAAAGCTTGCGATAGTCGGTCACGTCTAGATCCTCCGGGGCCGCCGAGTTCAGACCGGCGAGAACTTGGTTGACTTGATAATCTTGCGCTCCTGATGCTGAACGCTGTCGGCGGCGGGGCGCCCGAGTGGGGATCGGCCTCCAGCGCATTACGCCGGCGCGCGGTGCGGCCGCTACGGTTTGGCGCCTAGGTCGGCGTCGGGTAGGCGCTCACGAATCCGTCGCGGTTCGGCATCTTGATCTTGGCGAGCGTTGTCCGCGTCGAGCGTCGTGTCCTGCGGAGACAATCCCGTTGAGGAACAGGACATAGGCCGAAACGGCATAGACTTCGTCGGGCGTGAGGCGACTGCGGCGCGTTGAGAGGCATGGCGCGATGCACATAGTCGAAAAGCGGTCGTCGCGTAGGGCCAGATAGCTGCCGACCGTCTTTTCCGGCTTCTTGTCGCGCAGCGTGCCGATGCCGCCGACGAGCCGATCCATCGGCTTTCCCTCGCCATGGGCGCCATGGCAGCTTGCGCATTTCTCGGCGAAGATCGCTTCGCCTTGCTGGACGTCGCCATGTCCGGGCGGCAGACCCGCGCCGTCGGGGGAGACGTCGATGTCCCACCCCGCGATTTCCTGCTGCGTCGCCGGACGGCCAAAGTCGTAGCGCTCGGCGGCATGACCGGCGCCCGACGCGACGAATCGCGGCTGCGAACGCCGCGCGAGCGATTTTAGCCGGCATTGGTCACCGCCCCGCCGGCCGCAACGCTCCAGGTCTGGATCGCGTTGTAGTGATAATAGGAGCGGACATCGCGCACTTTCAGGAGCGCCTCGCGGGTTGGCTGCACGATAGCCCGTCTCGTCGGTGACGCGGCTCGCCAGCGTCGCCGGGCCGCCGTCCCAATTCCAGGGCGCGCGAAACCGGGTCAGGCACTTCGACATGATCGGCTCCTGCAGCGCGGCGTCGCGCCACGACGCGCCGCCGTCCGTGGTCACTTCGACGCGGGCGACCTTCCCGGATCCCGACCAGGCAAGGCCGGAGATCTCGTGAAAACCCGGTCGAGCCAAGCTTTTGCCCGCCGGACGGAAAGGTGATGACCGACTTCGCCTCCATGACAAAATTGAACTGGCGCGCGATGCCATCCGGCATGAGCATGCTGTATTTCGAGGTTTCCTCACGCGTCTGGAAGGGCTCAGTCCCAAGTTTGAGGCGCCGAAGCCATTTGACGTTGGTGTTGCCTTCGTACCCCGGCAGGAGCAAACGGAGCGGATAGCCCTGCTCTGGTCGCAGCCGCTCACCGTTCTGCGCATAGGCGAGCAAGGCGTCGTCGAGCGCCTTCTCGATCGGGATGCTGCGGGTCATAGCGGCCGCGTCGGCGCCTTCGGCCAGCATCCATTTCGCCTCAGGCTTGACGCCGGCCTCGGCGAGAACGGTCGCCAGGGGAACGCCGGTCCATTCGCAGCAGCTGAGCAGGCCGTGCGTGTCCTGCGCCGTCAGTTCGGGCTTCGGCGCGCCCCAGTTTTGAGTGTTGCCGGAGCATTCGAGGAAGTGGATGCGCGACACGGACGGAAATCGCGTCACGTCTTCCATAGTGAAGATAAGCGGCCGGTCGACCAGTCCGTGGACCATGAGCCGATGTTCGGACGGATCGATCGTCGGAACTCCGGCGTGGTGGCGCTCATAATGCAGGCCGTTCGGGGTGATGACGCCCTGGAGGTCCTGAAGCGGCGTCAGGCTGAATGACGACAGCCGCGTCGGCGGTTCGGGCAAGCCCTGGCGATAGCGGCGTACGACATTGGCTTCGAACTTGGACGGCCGCCCGTAAGGCCGACTCAGCGTCTCCTCGCCCGGTTGGAGCTGCCATTCCGGGACCGCGGCGGGAGGTTGTCGCCTTCTTGCGCCAGAGCCGGGCGGGAAACGATCGCCGCCGCCGCTGCGCCTGCGCCCGCTCCGAACAAGCTCCGACGGGTGAGGCGGCGAGCGTCGCGAGCGTCCGGCGCGGTTGGGGACGGCTCGGTCGATTCGGGCGCCCACAGGCTCATCGGTTGACTCCATGTCCGCTTCGCGGCGACTGGCGAGGGATGCTCGCGATCGTCGCGCACCTCATTTGGCCATACCAGAGCATGGTCAGTCTTGGATTCCTGAGTGGCGCCACGAAGCCGAGCCTTGATGTTGTCGTCATTCGGTGAGTAGCGGTTGCGAGGATCATCAAACTACCGCGCCGTTGAGGTTCGCCATGTTTCTACGCCGCGTATTCGCCCATTGTTTGTTCGTCGCCATGGTCCTGTTCGCCGTTTTCGCCCCACAAGCCGTCCGCGCCGAGGCGATGGGCATTGGACTTGAAGGCTTCCCATACCCTTATCCCGTCCATTTCATCCCGATAACGCTCCAAGGCGAGGATTTGCGCCTTGCCTATATGGATGCGCCGCCAGTTGGGCCAACCAATGGGCGGACGGTGGTCCTTTTGCATGGTCGGAATTTCCCGGCGAGCTATTGGGAGCCGACCATCAAGGCGCTGACCGAGGCCGGCTATCGCGTCGTCGCCCCTGACCAGATCGGCTTTGGCAAATCCTCCAAGCCCACTTTCGCCTACAGCTTCGACGATATGGCGCGCGCCACCATCACGCTCATCGATACGCTCCATGTGGACCGCTTCGACCTGGTCGGCCATTCGATGGGCGGCATGCTCGCGGTCCGCCTGGCGCGCGCCTATGGCTCGCGCATCGACCACCTCGTTCTCTACTCGCCGATCGGCCTTGAGGATTATCGCTTTTACGCGCCTCCGGTCACGGATGAAACCCTCGCCAACAATGAACGCGCGCTGAGCGCGGACGGCTATCGCAAACAGCTGATGACCAATTATGCGCTGAGCCTGCCGTCGAGCGCGATCGAGCCGTTCGTTCAGCTGCGCGAACAGATCAAGGAGAGCGGCGAATATCCGCGCTGGCTCAAGTCGTTCATCGCCTCCTATCAGATGATTTATTCCCAGCCGGTGGCCCATGAGATCCCGCTCATCGATCGACCGACCCTCTTCATCATGGGCGCCAACGACCACAACGCCCCGGGGCGGGGCTTCGCGCCGCCCGAATTGCGGGCCAAAATGGGCAAGAACGCCGAGCTCGCACAAGCGTTGGCGGCGCGCATGGCGAACGCGAAAGTGAAGGTGTTCGAAGGTGTCGGCCATCTCGGTCATCTCGAAGCGACACAGCCGTTCAATGAGACGCTCCTGGGCTTCCTGGCGCAATAACCGGTTCGCGCCGGGCTGAGCGGACAAGCTTTGGCGCACCATCCGGCTTGACGATTTGTTGCCCTGTCTGTGAGATGGCGCGGCGGGCGATCAATCGGCGCGCGATAGGGGGGAGTTATGCCTGCACCGAAGGAGCGGCGCGCGGTCGCGACAGCGCATAGCCGGTCAGCCCGCCCCGGCCTCACCAAGTCGCTCCTATGAGGCTTGGGGCGGCGCCAGACAAAAGCCTGCTCGATCCGATCGAGACCGCCTCCCGCGACGAGATCGCAGCTCTGCAGACGCGCCGGCTCGCGGCCACGCTGCGGCGCGTCTACGACGACGTCCCGGCAATGCGCGCCAAGTTCGATCAGCATGGCGTTCATCCCGACGATTTCCGCACCCTCGAGGATCTGAAGCGCTTTCCCTTCACCGCCAAGTCCGACCTGAGAGCCAACTATCCGTTCGGCCTCTTCGCCGTGCCCAAGGATCAGCTCGCCCGCGTTCACGCTTCCTCCGGCACGACCGGCAAGCCGACGGTAGTCGGCTATACCCGCAACGATCTCGCCATGTGGAGCGACGTGGTCGCGCGGACGATCCGCGCCGCCGGCGGGCGCGCAGGGCATGATGGCCCATAACGCCTATGGCTATGGCCTCTTCACCGGCGGGCCTCGGCTATCATTATGGCGCCGAGCGGCTTGGCTGCACGCTCGTGCCGGTCTCCGGCGGCATGACCGAAAGGCAGGTTCAGCTGATCAACGATTTTGCGCCCGACATCCTGATGGCGACGCCCGTCCTACGCCTTGTGCCTTGTCGACGAGTTTCGCGCCCAGGGGCTCGACCCGCGGCGCTCCTCGCTGAAGCTCGGCAGCTTCGGCGCGGAGCCGTGGACCAACGCGATGCGCGACGAACTCGAAGACGCGTTCGACATGGACGCGCTCGACAGCTACGGCCTGTCCGAGGTGATCGGCCCCGGCGTCGCCGGCGAATGCGTGGAGACCAAGGACGGCCTCCACATCTGGGAGGATCATTTCTATCCCGAGATCATCGACCCGGCGACCGGCGCGGTCCTGCCCGACGGCGCCTTCGGCGAGATCGTCTTCACTTCGCTCACCAAGGAAGCGATGCCGGTCGTCCGCTATCGCACGGGCGATCTGACCCGGCTGCTGCCTGGCACTGCGCGCTCGATGCGGCGGATGGAAAAAATCTCGGGCCGAACGGACGACATGATGATCGTGCGCGGCGTCAATGTGTTTCCAACCCAGATCGAAGAGCTGATCCTTGGGATTCCCAGCTCTTTCCGCCGCACTATCAGCTCATCCTCACCCGCGAAGGCCGGCTGGACGATCTCGAGGTTCAGGTCGAGGCGCGATCGCCGGCCGATCTTGACGAGGCGCGCGCACAAGGCGCCGGCGAACTTGAACACGCGATGAAAGCGCATATCGGCGTCAACTGCGAAGGTCAGCGTGCTTAGCGCCAGGTGAGATCGAGCGGTCGCTCGGCAAGGCGAAGCGCGTTATCGACAAGAGGCCCAAGGCATGACGCCGGCGACGGAATCCGCCCTGGGGCCATTGCGCGCCGCCGGCCTGCCCGAGCACGATGCGCGGGAATGGTCCGAGTCCTTCCCGGCCACGACTGGCGATTTTGACGCCGATGCTCGCGAGCTTCGAGCGCCTTCTGGCGCCGGTCCGCCGCGCTCCTTCGCGAGGCTGCCGCCAAAGCCGCGGCGGAACGAGGCCGAGCAGGCGGCTGCGGACGCGCTCATTGTCCGACGCGCGCGCCTCTCGCGAATCGTTTCTCGCCGCCCATGTCGAGGAGGTCTACGATCGCCTGACCGAGCGCGGCTCGACCTTCCGCCGCCTCGACGACCTCGTTTACGCCGCGGCGAGCCTCGTTCCCGGGATTGGTCCCGACACGAGAGGAGGTCGAGCGCCGAGGCGGCTCATCCGCAGCGCGACAAGGATGGCGTCGAGATCGATCAGGGCCTGTTCCTCGCGCATGTGCTTTCGCGTCCGCGCATCGGCGAGCATCTTTGTCACGCGATGCTGCTGCCGCGGCCGGAAAGCGCCGCCCTCGCGCGCCGAATTCGCCGCGCGCGGCTCGCTCGATCTTGGCGCGGCGCGCCTGACGCGACGCGGCAAGGCCGTTCATCTCGACATGGTCAATCCGCGCTTCCTCAACGCCGAGGACGACACGACGCTCGCTGCAGACCGAGATCGCCGTCGATGTCGCGACGCTCGACCGAACGACCGAGATCGCCGTCATGCGCGGCGTCGTCGGTGGAGAACGAGAAATATCGGGGCAGGCGCATTTTTGGCGCGGGCATCAATCTCACCCATCTCTATCTCGGCAAGATTCCCTTCCTTTGGTTCCTGATCCGCGACCTCGGCTACGTGCACAAGCTCCTGCGCGGCGTCGCGACGCCAGACAGCGTGCCCGACGACGTGAACGGACGGGGCGTCGAAAAGCTTTGGATCGCCGCGGTCGACACGTTCGCCATCGGCGGCCATTGCCAGGCGCTGCTGTGCATGGACTATGTCCTCGCCGCGTCGGACGCGTTCCTGACGCTTGCCGGCGCGCAAGGAAGGAATCATCCCCGGCTTCGCCAATTTGCGCCTGCCGCGCTTCGTCGGCGACCGCATCGCGCGACAAGCCATCCTCTACGAGCGCAGACTGAAATGCGACAGCGCCGGAGGGGCGCCTGATCTGCGACGAGATCGCGCCGGCCGCCGAGATGGACGCGGCGGTCGACCGCGTCGTCGAGGGCCTCACCAGCGCCGGCGCCGTCAGCGCCATCGGCAACCGCCGCGCCTTCCGGGTCGGCCAGGAGCCGCTCGATCTCTTTCGCCGCTACGCGTCCGTTTACGCGCGCGAGCAGGCCTATTGTCACTTCAGCCCGGCGCTGATCGCCAATCTCGAGCGCAACTGGGACGCGAAGAACAGAAAGATCTGAAATCGGCGCCAGGAAGCTTGACGATCGGCGTTTATGCGCTGCGAGATGATCCCACGACATCAGAATGGCCGGAGCGATTAGGGAGGAGACATGCCGAGATCGACCGACCTGGCGCGAAGCAAAGACCTATTTATCGGCCCCTTGGCGAGTTTGCTCAGCCCAGGCGATTCTTCTGGTCGCTCTGGCGGTCGGAAACGCGGTTCCCGCGTTGGCTGCGGACAAGGAAGTCGACCTCAGGCTGTCGCTCTGGGTCCCGCCCGCCCATCCGCTGACCGGCGCGGCCAAAGCACTGGGCGGAGGACATCGCCAAGGCTTCCAACGGCACGATCAAGATCACGGTCTTCCCATCCGAGCAACTCGGCAAGGCGTTCGATCACTACGACATGGCGCGCGACGACATCGCCGACATCACTTACGTCAACCCCGGCTATCAGCCGGGCCGTTTCCCGATCATCGCCATCGGCCAGATGCCGTTCATGTTCGGCGACGCCCGCAAGGGCACTGCGGCGCTCGACTCCTGGTATCGCAAATATGCCAGCGCGGAAATGAAGGATACGCATTTCTGCTTCGCCTTCATCCACGATCCCGGCGCGCTGCACTCCCGCAAAAAAATTGTCCTGCCGCAGGATCTCCGCGGCGCGAAGGTGCGCCCGGCGCAGAGCACGATCGCCGAACTCGTAACGAAGCTCGGCGGCACGAATGTGCAGGCCTCGGCTCCTGAGGCGCGCGAAGTCCTCGAGCGCGGCGTCGCCGACGCGATCACCTTCCCCTGGGGCTCGCTCTATCTGTTCGGCATCGACAAGGTCGTCAAACATCATATCGACGCGCCGCTCTACACGACCGTGTTCACCTTCTCGATGAACAAGGACAAATACGAGTCCATGAGCCCTGCACAGAAGAAAGTCATGGACGATCATTGCTCGACCGACTGGGCGGTGAAGATCGCCGGTCCCTGGGGCGATTTCGAATCCGCCGGCCGCGACAAGATGAGAGCCGATCCGACGCACGAGCTCATCAAGCTCACGCCCGATCAGATGGAGGCGTGGCGCGCGACGGTCGAGCCGTTGAAAGCAAGCTGGGCGGCGGCAGTGAAGCAGGCCGGCGGCGATCCCGACGCCGCGCTCGCCGAGCTCAACGCTGCAATCGCCAAATATGGCGCGGGTCCGTGACCGCAGCGGAGCGCCGCGGGGTGGGTACGGCGGTCAACGCGATGGACCGCTTCATCGACGGCATCGAGCTTGCCGCCGCGGCGTTCATCGGCATTGTCGCGGTCGACATCTTCGTCTCCGTCCTGCTCCGCTATCTGTTCAATACGTCCATCCCCGATTCCTACGATTTCGGCCGTCTTGCTGCTCGGCATCCTGATCTTCTGGGGCATCGCCGCGACCAGCTATCGCGGCGGCCATATCACCGTCGACCTCGTGTGGGCCGCGGCCGGCCCGCGCGGCAAACGCGCCATCGACATTTTCGCGACGCTCGTGCTTTTGTTCATCGTCACCGTTCAGACGGCGATGCTGTTCGACAAGGTGCGCTCGACCCGCGCCGACCATGTCTTGACCTACGATCTTCACCTGCCGACCTGGCCGTTCTTCGCCGTCGCCTGGGCAGGAGACGTGTCGGCCGTGATCCTCATCGCCGTGCGCACCTGGCGGCTGATTTTTCATCCCGAGAAGCTCAGTTCCGAACCGATCGCCAAGGCTGTGGAATGAGGCGGAGGCGATGAGTTCCAATGCGGCGGCCGCGCTCGGCTTCGTCGCGCTGTTCGGGCTGATTCTGCTGCGGGTCCCCGTGGGCATGGCGATGGGGCTCGTCGGCGTGGTCGGCTATGCCGCGATCGTCGGCCTTGCGCCGGCGCTGAAAATGGTCGGGCAGACCTCGATGCGGACGGTCACCGATTACACATTCGGCGTGATCCCGATGTTCCTGCTCATGGGCGCCTTTGTGTCGGCTTCCGGCATGAGCCGCGAATTGTTCCGCGCGGCGAACAGTTTCATCGGCCATTGGCGCGGCGGACTGGGCCTGGCGACGATCGCCGCCTGCGCCGGCTTCGCTGCGATCAGCGGTTCGTCGGTCGCGACCGCCGCGACCTTCGCCACCGTCGCCTATCCCGAGATGCGACGATACGACTATCCGCAATCTTTTGCCGCCGGGGTCATCGCCGCCGGCGGCACGCTCGGCGCGATCTTTCCGCCCTCGACTGTGCTCGCCGTCTATGGCCTCATCACCCAACAGGACATCGGCAAGCTGTTCATCGCCGGCATTCTTCCCGGCCTGCTCGCTGTGTCGATGTACATGATGACGATCACAGCCATCGGTATCGTGCGGCCGGGCTTTCTGCCGGCGGGTCCGCGCAGCGACTGGAGCGAGCGGATCCGGTCGCTGCGCGACGTCTGGGCTGTGCTCGTGCTGTTCGGGTTCGTGATCGGCGGCCTTTACGGCGGCCTATTCACGCCAACCGAAGCGGGAGGAGTGGGCGCGTGCGGCGCGTTCCTGATCTCGGTAGCGCGCGGAAAGCTCCAGCCCGCTGGCGTGCTCGCGGCGCTTCTGCAGGCGACTCGGACCGCCGCCGCGGTGTTCACAGTTCTGATCGGCGCGCTCCTGTTCGGCTATTTCCTCACCGTCACCGAGACGCCGCAAAAACTGACCGAATTTCTAACTGGTCTCGGCCTCGGCCGCTACGGCGTGCTTGCCCTCATCATGCTCATGTATCTCGCGCTCGGCTGTCTCATGGACGCCATGGCGATGATCATTCTGACTGTGCCGATCGTCTTCCCGGTCGTGACGGCGCTCGGCTTCGATCCGATCTGGTTCGGAATCATCATCGTGATGACCGTCGAACTTGGCCTGATCCACCCGCCCGTTGGAATGAACGTCTTCGTCATCAAGACCGCGGTCAAGGACATCAGCTTCGCCACCATCTTCAAGGGTGTTCTGCCGTTCATCGTGACCGACATGGTCCGTCTCGTGATCTTGATCGCGTTTCCCTCCATTGCGCTTTACCTGCCGAGCTTGATGTAGGATCACAGTTTGGCCCATCCAAGAAAAGGACAGTTAGACAATGGCCCGTAAGCGCCCGGAAGATCTTCGCTCTCATCGCTGGTACGGCGTGAACGATCTGCGCTCATTCGGCCATCGCTCACGCACCGCGCAGATGGGCTACGACCGCTCCGATTACGCCGGCAAGCCGGTGATCGGGATCATCAACACCTGGAGCGACATCAACGCCTGCCACACCCACTTCAAGCAACGGGTCGAGGAGGTGAAGCGCGGTGTCTGGGAGGCGGGCGGCTTTCCGGTCGAACTGCCCGCGATGACGCTGTCCGAACCCTTCCAGAAGCCGACGACGATGATGTATCGCAACTTTCTTGCGATGGAGGCGGAGGAGGCTTTGCGCTCCTATCCAGCCGATGGCGCGGTGCTAATGGGCGGCTGCGACAAGACCACGCCCGCGCTGCTCATGGGCGCGATCTCGATGAATCTCCCGGCGATCTTCATGCCGGCGGGCCCGATGCTGCGCGGCAATTGGCGCGGCGATGCGCTGGGATCGGGCAGCGACGTCTGGAAATACTGGGCGGAGCTGCGCGCTGGCACGATCAACGATAAGGACTGGGAGGAGATCGAACACGGCATTGCGCGTTCCCCCGGTCACTGCATGACGATGGGCACTGCCTCGACCATGACCAGCGCCGCTGAGGCGCTCGGGATGACATTGCCGGGCGCGGCCTCGATTCCGGCGGCCGACTCGCGGCATGCGGTCATGGCGACGATGACCGGCAAGCGCATCGTCGAGATGGTCTGGGAGGACCTCAAGCCCTCCGATCTGATTACCCAGGAGTCGATCCACAACGCGGTTTCCGCAGTGCTTGCGATCGGCGGGTCGACGAACGCCGTCGTGCACCTGATTGCGCTCGCGCGCCGTGCTGGTCTTGAACTCGACATGGAGGCGTTCGATCGGGTGGCGCGGGAGACGCCGCTGCTGGCGAACATCCGGCCCTCTGGCGCCTATCTCATGGAGGATTTTTTCTATGCCGGCGGCTTGCCCGCGGTGCTCAAGCAATTGTCGATTGGAGGCCGGCTGAACGCCGGCGCGCCCACGGTCAACGGGGCCACGATCGGCGAGAATGTCGAGCGGGCGACGATCTACGACGAAGACGTCATCCGGCCTTTGAACAATCCGCTGGTCGCGTCGGACAGTCTCGCCGTGCTGCGCGGCAACCTCGCCCCCGACGGCGCCATCATCAAGCCGCCGGCCGCGGAATCTCACTTGCACAAACACGCGGGAAAGGCGGTCGTGTTTGAAGATTACAACGACATGGCGGCCCGCATCGACGATCCCGATCTCGATGTCGACGAGAACTCGGTGCTGGTGCTGAAGCACGCTGGGCCTATCGGAGCGCCAGGCATGCCGGAATGGGGCCAATTGCCGATCCCGAAAAAGGTGCTGGCCAAGGGAATCCGCGACATGGTTCGCGTCTCCGACGCGCGCATGAGCGGCACGAGCTACGGCGCCTGCGTCCTGCATGTTGCGCCGGAGTCCTTCATCGGCGGTCCGCTCGCTCTCGTGCGTGACGGCGACATCATCGAGCTCGACATCCCCGCCCGCCGGCTGAGCATGCAGGTCAGCGATGAGGAGCTCGACCGGCGCCGCGCCGCTTGGCGGAAGCCGGCGCCACGCTATGAGCGCGGATACGGGCGATTGTTCTCGGAGCATGTCAGTCAGGCGAACGAGGGGTGCGATTTCGACTTTCTCGAGCGCGGCGCGCCGACACCGGATCCTGAAATTCACTAGGCGGGACACTTCAATGGATACGCTGCACAATCCTTTCAAACAGGCCCTGAAGTCCGGACGACTGCAGCTCGGCCTGTGGCATAGCCTGTCGAGCCATCTGGTGGCCGAAGTGCTCGCGGACGCCGGATTCGACTGGATTCTGCTCGATACCGAGCACGCGCCGAACGAACTGCCGATGGTGCTTGCGGAGCTTCAGGCGTTGAGCGGCGGAACGGCCCATCCGGTGGTCAGACCCGCCTGGAACGACGCCGTGATCATCAAGCGTCTGCTCGATATCGGGGCTCAATCGCTGCTGATCCCCTATGTCGAAACGGAGGACGAGGCTCGCCGCGCGGTTATGGCCACCCGGTATCCGCCCGAGGGTTTTCGCGGATTTGCTGGGCAGGCGAGGGCGTCGCGCTATGGCAGGATCAAAGGATACCATGCTGCGGCCAACGCGCAGATCTGTCTTCTCTTGCAGGTGGAGACCAAGCGCGGCCTTGAGAACCTCGAACAGATTGCGAGCGTGGAAGGCGTTGACGGCGTTTTCATCGGCCCGGGGGATCTTTCAGCTGCGCTTGGCTATCTTGGACAACCCAACCATCCCGAAATCGTCAAGGTCATCGACGATATGATTCTGCAGATCAAGAACGCTGGACGCGCGCCTGGAATACTGACCGGCGATGCCGAGCTCGCCCAGCGTTATATTGAGCGCGGCTGCCTGTTTGCCGCTGTTGGTTCCGACATCGGGTTGCTGGCGAGAGGCGCGGATCAGCTCGCAGCAAAATTTAGGAGTCAAAATCCGGGGCGGTAACGGCGCCGCCGGTTCGTGTTCGCGCGGTTGCACTCAGGGATGGTTGGGCGCCGAGCCAAGCAATGCGCAAGATCGGGAGCAGATTGAATGTATACCGCGAGCACGGCAATGCTCGAGGCGCTGCAGGAAGCGGGCGTCTCCTACATTTTCGCCAATTTCGGCAGCGATCATCCGGCTCTCATCGAGGCGATCGCCGAGGCGCGATCCCTGGGCCGATCCATTCCCGCAGTGGTCACCTGTCCGCACGAAATGGTTGCGATGACGTGCGCCCATGGTTACGCGCAATTGACCGGGCGCGCCCAGGCCGTCGTGGTTCACGTCGATTGCGGCACGCAATCGTTGGGCGGAGCCGTTCACAATGCCGCGAAGGCGCGCATTCCGGTGCTTGTGTTCGCCGGCCTATCGCCGGCAACGCAGGAGGGTGAGGCGACCGGCAGCCGCAACGAATTCATTCAATGGATTCAGGATGTGCCCGATCAGCGCGGCATCGTCCGCCAATATATGAAATACGACAACGAGCTTCGCAACGCGCGCAACGTGAAGCAAATCGTGCACCGATCGCTGCAGATCGCGCACAGCGATCCCAAGGGCCCGGTCTACCTTGTCGGCGCCCGCGAAGTGATGGAGGAGGAGACTAAGAGCGCTGCAATTGACGTCGCTGACTGGCCGGCGATCGCACCCACGCCGCTCGCCGAAGCCTCCGTCGCGAGTTCTGGTCGACTCCATTCAAAACGCCGCGAGGCCCCTCATCGTCACATCTTACATTGGCCGGAATCCGCTCGCCGTTGCTGAGCTCGTTCGCTTCTGCGGCCGGCTGGGCGTAGGCCTGCTCGAATCGGTGCCCAGTTACGTCAACTATCCGCACAACGATCCGTTGTACCAGGGCAATCATTGGAACCATCCGTTCCAGAACCGCGCGCTGGCCGAGGCTGATTTCATTCTGGTCGTGGACAGCGACGTGCCCTGGATTCCGACGATCAGCAAACCGAGCGACGGGGCCTCGATCGCGATTATCGATGTCGATCCGCTCAAGCAATCGACGCCGCTCTGGTCGATCAAGGCGCGGCAGTGTTTTCGAGCCGATGCGGCGACCGCGGTCGCGCAGTTGAACGCCTGCCTCGATGGCGTCGAGATCGACCAATTCGCTGCGGAACGCCGCCGCCGTCACTATGCCGAGCGCCATCGCGAGCGGAAGGCCGGGCTCGACCGCCTCGAGGCGCCAGGCGACGACGTCATCACACCGGAATATCTGACCGCCTGCGTGCGCCGTCAGGTGGGGCTCGAGGCGATCGTGCTCAATGAAGGCATCACCAATTATCCGGCGATCTGCGACCACATGGCGCGCGAGCTTCCGGGCACCATGTTCGCGAGCGGCGGCGGCTCGCTCGGCTGGAGCGGCGGCGCGGCGATCGGCATGAAATTGGCCGCTCCCAGCAAAACCTTGGTCTCTCTTACCGGCGACGGCTCCTACATGTTTTCCACACCGTCCACCGTGCACTGGATGGCGCGCCGTTACCGCACACCGTTTCTGCAAGTCGTCTACAACAACCGCGGCTGGAAGGCGCCGAGGTTTTCAGCCCTCGCCGTTCATCCGGAGGGCTTCGCCAGCCGCGCCGAGAATTTGGATCTGAGCTTTGATCCGCCGCCTGACTATTCTGGCGTCGCCGCGGCTGCGGGCGGGGCTTTCGCGCGAATCGTCAAGCGCCCGCGGGAGGTAGAGGCCGCCGTCGCTGAGGGTTTGAGGGTCGTGGTCGAGGAGCAGCGCTGCGCAGTGCTCGACGTGTGGCTCTCGCATCTCTGATTGGCCGCCAGCTCGCGGCGCGACGCTCCTGGCTTTCGTCGCGTCGGCCTGATAAGGTTGTGAATTCAGTCTTCCCCTGGGATCGGCGCCGTGTCGTTTGGCGCGTCGATTAGGGGGTCGCGCAGTGGAGAGCATCATGCGCGCACTGGTTTTTTCGTGTGCCGCCATGTTGGCGACAGCATCCGTGGGTTTCGCCCAGGACCAACCTGGAGCGCTCCGCGGCGTATATCCTCCCCCGGGATCGCCGCCTCCTCCGGCCAAGTCCGGCAAGTCGACTTTCTCCGCCCCTGATTATGGGGCCGTAGGCAACGGTCCGCGCGTCACGATCTCTCAAGATCCGAGCCGAGGTCAGACGCTTCCGAGCGATGTCCGTCCTGCGCCAATCTCAGATCGACCCGGCTACGGGACGGCGATCGTCAATGGCCGTCGCGCGATTGTTGACCTCAACTCCAATCGGATCGTCCAAGTCCTGGACTAGACGGTGCCCTCACCGAGGGCGGATTCCGGCTTCGATCGTTGGCGCAAACCCGATCGGCGGCGAGTTCGGTGAAGGTCCAGACCGCGGCGCCTTTGGATGGCCTCGGTTGGCTCATGCTCTAAGGCGGGCGCGACGCCGTTCGTCGACCCGATTTGGGTTTTCTGGGAACGTCCCGTTTTGCCGCGAAAACCCCAGGTTTTGGGTGTTGGATTTCCTTGGATTTCCTTGGATTCTCTCGTCCGAATCGAGACTTATCAATGGGTTACACGCGATTTTCGCTCCCTGAAATTTTCATGAGCGCTGTCTTGTTGTCGGCCGCAGGGCGAAGACGCGAGCGTACGATTTTGGCATGTGAAGGCGCAGGATTGTTCATGGGGCAAGCTTAACTTGATTTCTGATTTTCCGCAAGAAAATGCAGCCCCAGCCCTTCCTTCGGACCGCCGCCACCCAAAAGCAAATCGCCCTAGTCGGTCAGATTGAGCGTCTTTTGCGCGCAGACGTCGACATCGGACGCATCCATGGACTGGCCGTCGCTGAAAGTCCCGTGCAAGTCGACGCGGCAGTTGAAGGGATGCGGGAGTTGAGCCGGCGCGCGACCGCCGGACTTCAGCGCGCCAAGCACCTTCTTCCAGCGGACCAGGCCGCTCTCGGTCGCCTGGAGCTGGACGAGATCGGCCTTGCGTGCGTTCGTCACTATGATCGTGATGGTCGCGGCGCTGTCGGAGGTCTTGGGCTCCGAGGTCTTGGGCGCGAGTTTGGTGGGCATGGCGGCGGCCAGCGCGTCGTTCTGCAGTAGCGCTGGCGCGAGGAAAGAGCCGCATAGAACTCCGCCGAGGGCTACCGCCACGGTCCATCTCCTCATGATTTTCTCCCGCCCCGCGATCGAGCCGCCTGAGCTTGCTCTCGCGACGATGGCGTCACGATGGCGGCGACGGTGAAGATAACCCCGAGACCTCAGTGTCGTCGGCCTTGCGGCGCTTGGATTACATGTTGCGAGGAGAGATGGCGTCCTGCGATTCGTGATCAGCCGCCCGGCGTTCCACAGCGGTGCGGAGCATCGGCAGCACGTCCTCGATCTTTTCCGCCACCAGGTAACGCGCCTCGAAGCCCTCCCGGATGAAGCCTTCGATATGCATGTGAGCCATCAACCCCAGCAAAGGGCGCCAGAAGCCCCCGATATCGGCGATGAGGACCGGCTTCGTGTGGCGATTGAGCTGGACCCAGGTCAACTGTTCGACCAACTCTTCCAGCGTGCCGACCCCGCCGGGCAAGGCGACGAAAGCGTCCGCGCGGTCGAACATCGCCTGTTTGCGTTCGTGCATGTCCTCGACGACCACCATTTCCTGGACATCGGTCAGCGGATGCTCCTTGCGGATAAGAAAGCTCGGAATGATCCCGGTCACATAGCCGCCAGCCGCGAGCGTCGAGCGCGCGACGCGCCCCATCAGCCCTTCGCCGCCGCCGCCATAGACGAGGCCGACGCCCGCGCCTGCGAGCGCCCGCCCGAGCTCCTCCGCCGCGGCGCTAAACCGCGCGTCGGCGCCGTCGCTCGATCCGCAATAGACGCAGACGTTTCGAATCGTGCTCATTTCAGTTTTGCTCATCGGCCGATTTGCCGCCCGCGCCCAAGCGCCGTCAAGCCGCGCCTAGTCGTCCTCAAGCCCGATCTCGCGCAAGATCTCGCTTTGATGCTCGCCGAGCATGGGCGAACGGCGGTCGAGCGCGAGCGGGTTGTCGCTCATGATGATGGGACTGCGAAGGCCAGGCGTTCCCTGCGGCTCGATCCGCATGCCGCGCGCCTTGAACTGCGGATCTTCGAACAGGTCGGCGATTGTGTTGATCGGGCCCGCGGGCACGACCGCCTGTTCGAGCGCGGCCAGAAGCGTCGTCGCGCTTCCATGAAACCGTCTTCGCCGTGAGTTCACGATCCATCTCGACGCGGTTCGTCACCCGCCCGGGGTTGGTGGCGAAGCGCGGGTCGCGCGCCATCTCCTCCAAGCCCAGCACCGCGCAGAGCCGAGCGAACTGTCCGTCATTGCCGACCGCCACGATCAGCCAGCCATCCGCGACGGGCAACGTCTGGTAGGGCGCGAGATTGACATGGGCGTTGCCCATCCTCTTCGGCGACTTGCCGGACGCCAGATAATTCATCGCCTGGTTGGCGAGCATCGTGATCATCGAGTTCGAACAGCGCAAGGTCGATGTGCTGGCCCTTGCCGCTGCGCTCGCGCGCGATCAAGCGCCGCCTCGATGGCGATGACGCCGTAGAGCCCGGTGAACAGATCGCTGATCGCGACGCCCGCCTTCTGCGGCGACCCGTCCGGCTCGCCGGTGATGCTCATGATTCCCGACATGCCCTGAATGAGGAAGTCGTAGCCGGCGCGGCTCGCGTAAGGCCCAGTCTGTCCGAAGCCCGTCACCGAGCAATAGATGAGCCGCGGATTGAGCGCTTTCAGGCTCTCGTAGTCGAGGCCGTACTTCTTCAAGCCGCCGACCTTGAAGTTCTCGATGAGCACGTCGGAGCGCGCCGCGAGCCGGCGCACGATCTCGCGTCCGCGCTCGGTCGTGAAATCGGCGACGATCGAGCGTTTGCCGCGATTGCACGAATGGAAATAGGCGGCCGCCCGCTTGCCTTCCGTTTCGATGAACGGCGGCCCCCAGGCGCGCGTCTCGTCGCCCTCGGGGCTCTCGACCTTGATGACGTCGGCGCCGAGGTCGGCGAGCGTCTGCCCGGTCGTCGGGCCGGCGAGCACGCGCGCAAGCTCGACGACCCGCACGCCAGCGAGCGCGCTCGTGCTCAAAAGAACGCCTGCAGGCCGGTTTGCGCGCGCCCGAGGATCAGCGCGTGGACGTCGTGCGTGCCTTCGTAGGTGTTGACGGTCTCGAGGTTGGCGAGGTGGCGCATCACCTTGTATTCGATCTGGATGCCGTTGCCGCCGTGCATGTCGCGCGCGGCCCGCGCGATGTCGAGCGCATCGCCGCAATTCGAGCGCTTGACGAGCGAGATCATCTCCGGCGCCGCGCGGCCCTCGTCCATGAGCCGCCCGACGCTGAGCGACGCCTGAAGCCCGAGCGCGATCCGCGTCTGCATGTCGGCGAGCTTCTTCTGGAAGAGCTGGGTCTGGGCGAGCGGCCGGCCGAACTGCTTGCGGTCGAGGCCGTATTGGCGGGCGGCATGCCAGCAATCCTCCGCCGCGCCCATCGCCCCCCAGGATATGCCGTAGCGCGCGCGGTTCAGGCAGCCGAACGGCCCTTTCAGGCCGGCGACGTTCGGCAGAAGCGCGCTCTCGGGGGCTTCGACATTGTCGAGCACGATCTCGCCGGTGACCGAGGCGCGCAGGCTCAGCTTGCCCTCGATCTTCGGCGCGGAGAGGCCCTTCATGCCCTTTTCCAGGATGAAGCCGCGAATCTTATCGCCATGCGCGCGCGACTTCGCCCAGACCACGAAAACGTCGGCGATCGGGGCGTTGCTGATCCAGGTCTTGGCGCCGGTGAGCCGATAGCCGCCGTCGATCTTCTCGGCCCGCGTGACCATGCCGCCCGGATCGGAGCCGGCGTTCGGCTCGGTGAGGCCAAAGCAGCCGATGAGTTCGCCCCGCGCGAGGCCCGGCAGGTATTTTTTGTGCTGGTCGGAATCGCCATAGGCGTGGATCGGATACATGACGAGCGAACTCTGCACGCTCATCATCGAGCGGAAGCCGGAATCGACCCGTTCGACCTCGCGCGCGACGAGGCCGTAGGAGACATAGCCCGCGCCGGCGCAGCCGAATTCCTCCGGCAGCGTCACGCCGAGCAGGCCCGATTTGCCCATGAGCCGGAACAGCTCCGGGTCGGTCTTCTCCTCGAGATAGGCCTTTTGCACGCGCGGCGCGAGCTCCTTGGCGGCGAACTCGCGCGCCGTGTCGCGGATCATCCGCTCGTCCTCGGTGAGCTGGGCCTCGAGCAGCAGCGGGTCGTCCCACTGGAAGGGGCCGAGATCGGGTCCGTGAAAGGAGCTCATTCCATCCGCCTCCCTGAGGCCGGGTCCAGCGGATCCGGCGGGCTCTAGCCTCTGTTCTATTCGGCGCGCCACGCAACGTCGAGACGCACGCTGGGTCGAGACTTGACGTTCTTCGCAGTTCTCATAAGCGAAAGATCTCCGCTATCATCGGCGGGCCATGAAAAACGATCCGCTCTCGCACGGCCTCTGGGAAATAACCGCTCCGCCGGCCCCGCCGACCTCGCCGCTCAAGGGCGAGATTCGCGCCGATGTGGCGATTATCGGCTGCGGCTATACCGGGCTCTCGACGGCGCTGCATCTCGCCGAGGCGGGAGCGAAGGTCGTCGCGCTGGAGGCGGTCGAGATCGGCTTCGGCGGCGCGGGGCGCAACGTCGGCCTGGTCAACGCCGGCATGTGGCTCGCGCCCGACGACGTCGCGACGAGGCTCGGCGCCGACTATGGCGAGCGGCTGCTCAAGTTGCTTGGCGACGGGCCCTCCGAGGTTGAGGCACTGCGTCAACAAGCACGGCATCGCCTGCGAATTCGTGCGCAACGGCACGCTGCATTGCGCGATCGGCCCGTCGGGCCTCGCCAAGATCGAGGAGCGCTGCGCGCAATGGGGCGCACGCGGCGCGCCGGTGAAGCTTCTCAGCCGCGAGGAGACGGCGCGGCGGATCGGCGTCGACATCTATGCGGGCTCGCTGCTCGACCTGCGCGCCGGCACGATCCAGCCGCTCGCCTATGCGCGCGGGCTGGCGGGCGCGGCGCTCGCGCGCGGGCGCGCTCATCCACACACAAAGCCCCGTCCGTTCGGCCGAGCGAGCCGGCAAGGGCTGGCGCCTCAAGACCGACGGCGGAAGCTGTCAGCGGCGGACTGGATCGTGGTCGCGACCGACGCCTATGCCGAGGGCGCGCCATGGCCGCAGGGGAAGCGGGAGCAGGTCCGCGTGCCCTATTTCAATTTCGCCACGCGCCCGCTCACGCCCGAGCTGGCGGCCTCGATCCTGCCGGGCCGCGAGGGCTGCTGGGACACGCGGACGATCATGAATTCGTTCCGCTTCGATCAAGCCGGACGCCTTATCTTCGGCAGCATCGGCGCGCTGCGCTTTGCCGGTCTCGAGGTCCACCGCGCCTGGGCGAAGCGGGCGCTGAAGAAGACGTTTCCGCAAATCGGCGAGGTCGAGTTCGAGGCGCAATGGTACGGAATGATGGGCATGACCTCGAACGCGCTGCCGCGCTTTCATCGCCTGGCCGAGAACGTCATCACCTTCAGCGGCTATAACGGCCGGGGCATCGGCACCGGCACGGTGTTCGGGCGCCTCCTCGCGGAGCATGATCCTCGGAAAGCTCAGCGAGAAGGACCTGCCGCTGCCGGTGACCGACCCGGACGCGCCCGCGCTGCCGGCGCTCAGGGAGGCGTACTATGAAGCCGGGGCACAAATCGCCCATGCGGTCGGCGGGTGGCTGTGACCCCTCTTCGTCGGGATGTTGAGCAGCGAAGCGCGGTGTAGGACGCACCTGATGAACGTGGTGCGGCTGTCTTGATTTGACCACCTTGTCTGGCTATGGGCCGCCATCGATGTTCGACTGACGACTCGACATCGCGTCTTGCGGCGCGACGAGAAGGCCTTCCGCACCGATAGCGGACTGGCGACATCCGGCCGCTCCATTCAACTTGATCTACGGGACTGCATCTATGGCTACGGGAACCGTCAAATGGTTCAACGCAACGAAAGGCTTTGGTTTCATCCAGCCTGATGACGGCGGCAAGGACGTGTTCGTCCACATCAGCGCGGTTGAGCGCGCGGGAATTCGCGACCTCAACGAGGGGCAGAAGGTCGCCTATGAGATTGTCGCCGACAAGCGCACCGGACGCTCTTCAGCGGGCAACCTGAAGGTCGCCTGATCTCCCTCAATCTGGCGCGTGAGATACTGAGCCCCGGCGACAAGGCCGGGGCTTTTTGTTTAGGGTGCCCCCTCGAAAGGGAGGCGGCGATGGTCGAGCGGGCGAGCGAGACATTTCTGGGGCTCGATATCGGCACCTCCTCGGTGAAGGCGCTGCTCGTCGACGTCGAACAGCGCGTGGTCGCCGAAGCTTCGATCCCGCTCAGCGTTTCCCGCCCTCACCCGTTGTGGAGCGAGCAGAACCCTTCCGATTGGGTCGAGGGAGTCGAGGCCGCGGTCGCCATGATCCGAGACCACGCCCCATCCGACTTCGCGGAATTGTCCGGCGTCGGCCTCTCGGGCCAGATGCATGGCGCAACCCTGCTCGACGCGCGAGGACAAACCGCTCAGACCCGCCATTTTGTGGAACGACGGGCGGTCGTTCGCCGAATGCGCCGAGCTCAAGCGGCGCGTCCCCGATCTCGAAGAGCGCACCGGCAATCTCGCCATGCCCGGCTTCACCGCGCCGAAAATGCTGTGGGTCGCCGCGCATGAGCCCGAGATCGCCAAGGCGACGAGGCGCGTGCTGTTGCCCAAGGACTATGTGCGCCTGCGGCTCTCGGGCGAGGCGGTTTCCGAGATGTCCGACGCCTCAGGCACGCTCTGGCTCGATGTCGGACGACGGCGCTGGGACGATAGCCTGCTGGCGGCGACCGGCCTGACTGAAAAGGCGATGCCGAGGCTGGTCGAGGGTTCGGAGGTTTCGGCGCTATCTCGCGCCGGACATCGCGGCTGCCTGGGGACTCAATGGGCGCAAGGTTCCGATTGCGGGCGGCGGCGGCGACAACGCCGCCTCGGCGATCGGCGTCGGCGCCACGGCGCCCGGCGGCAGGCTTCGTTTCGCTCGGAACGTCGGGCGTCATCTTTTCGGTCACAGACCGTTTCGTTAGCCTCCCCGAGCGGACGCTGCACGCGTTTTGCCATGCGCTGCCGAATCGCTGGCACGGCATGGCGGTCATGCTCTCGGCTGCATCCTCGCTCGCCTGGGTCGCTGGTGTCCTGGGGCGCGAGGGCGACATCGCCAAGCTTATCGCCGGGGCGGATTCGTTCTCGCGGTCGCCCGGCGCTGTCGCTTCGGCGCCGATTTTCCTCCCCTACCTCAGCGGCGAGCGCACGCCCCATAATGACGCCGAGGCGACCGGAATGTTCGCAGGCCTCCGCGCCGGGCACGGCGCCGATGCGCTGGTCTTCGCGGTCATGGAGGGCGTCGCCTTCTCGTTCGCCGACGGGGTCGATGTGCTGGACGCGGCCGGCGCGCGGCCGGTCAGGCCGTTGCTGGTTGGCGGGGGCGCGCGGTCCGAATTCTGGGCGCAGATGATCGCCGACGTCACCGGCTTGACGATCGATCTCGCTTCCGGCGCGGAAGCGGGCGCAGCGCTCGGCGCGGCTCGGCTCGGCATGCTTGCCGCGGGCGCTGGAAGCGTCGAGGCGATTTGCCCGCGCCCGCCGATCCAGCGCGAGTTCGTTCCCGATCCCACGCGCGCCGCTGCTTACGCTCTGCGCCTCAAGCGCTACCGCGCCCTCTACCAGGCTGAAAAGGCGGCGCGGTTCTAGGCGACGCGCCACTTGGTGATGAGATCGCCGATTGCGGTCACCAGGATCTGCACGCCGATGCACATGAGGAGGAACGCCATCAGCCGCACGACGACCTGCCGCGCCGTGGGGCCCATCAGCGCGGTCAGACGATCGGCGAAGCGGTAACCGATCCAGATGATTGCGGCGTTGGCGAGCGCGGCGAGGCTCGCGCCCAGGACAAACGCCGCAATGCCGACGCCGCGTGACGGGCGCTCGGCGCCGATGGTGATCGCCACAGCGATTGTTCCGGGCCCCGTTGTGAACGGCAGGGTCAGCGGAAAGAAGGCGAGCTGCATCGGATCGTCGTCGCTGTTGGGCGTGGCTTCCCGCTCGTGGCGCTTCTGGTCCGGATGCGAATCGCTCGTGGTCAGGAGCTGGAAACCGCTCAGCGCGATCACCGTGCCGCCAGCGATGCGCAAGGCGTCGATCGAGACGCCGAAGAAGGACAGGATGTAAGTCCCGGTCCACAACGCCCCGAACATGATGAAGAGCGAATAGAAGCCGACGCGCGCCGCGATCTTCTCCCGGTCCGGAGAGCTGAAGTCCTTGGTGAAGCCATAGAAGATCAACGCGCCGCCGATCGGGTTGATGATCGAGAACAGCGAGGAGAAAGCGAGCAGAAACGCAGAATTCGCGGTTTCGGCGAAGCTGCCCCAGTCCGACACAATCATGGTCTTCCAGCAACCCTCCAGCCGGTCAAACGACAACGTCTTTGCCGGCTCTCCCTAACCCTTCGGCAGCCCCGTTGACTTTAGCATCCTTGCGCCGCCGCTTCCCTAACGCGACGCCGGGCAGCCGTCCGGCAATCTCTTTTCACCCTCGCCGTTCAGCCAACTCGCTGCGCAATTTCAAGAGGTCTCTTAGCCGAAACTTAAGCGCCCGCGAGCCACAATCGCACGCAGCTTATCGAGCCCCGAAAGATTATGACCGCTCTCGGCCTCACGAGCTCCCGCGCTTCGCAGAGAACCGTCGCCGAGCGAATCCAAATTGTCGCCGGACGAATCCAGGTCGTGGTCTTCACCGCGGCCTTGTTTCTCTCAGCCGCTCTCCTCTTCGGCATCCAGCCGATGTTCACGAAAATGGTCCTGCCGCGGCTGGGCGGATCTCCGTCCGTGTGGTCGGTCGCCATGGTCTTTTTTCAATCCATGTTGCTGGCCGGTTACCTCTACGCGCATCTTTCGACGCGATATCTCCGCTTCGGCTGGGCCGTCGCCGTTCATTTGGGTCTGCTCGCGCTGGCTTTTGTGAGCTTGCCGATCAGCGTCGCCGTCAGTTTCGGGCGCCCGCCCGACGATGGACAGGCGACGTGGCTGATCGGGCTTTTGGCGATGTCGGTTGGCTTGCCGTTCTTCGCTCTCGCCGGCAACGCCCCGCTCTTGCAGGCCTGGTTCGTTCGCTCAGGACATCCGAACGCGCACAACCCTTACTTCCTCTATCGCGCGTCAAACATCGGCTCTCTCGTCTCGCTGCTCGCTTACCCTTTCCTGATCGAGCCGGCGTTGACGCTGCATCAGCAATCCCATTTGTGGACCTATGGTTTCGCCTGCGCGACGATCTTGATCGGCGGGTGCGCCGCGCTCGTGTGGCGAGCGACGGAGGCCGACGCCGGGCGCGCGTTTGCATGCCTGACGCCCGCGCCGGGCTTTCGCGCGCGGGCCCAATGGATGCTGCTTTCGTTCGTGCCTTCGGCGCTTTTGGTCGCGGTGACCGCTCATATCGGCGCGGAAATCGTTTCGGCGCCCTATCTTTGGGTCATCCCGCTCGTCCTCTTCCTCTTGTCCTTCGTGATTGTGTTCCGAGACCGCGAGATCGTGTCGCGGGGGCTTCTCTTGAGGCTGCAGACAGGCCTGACGGTTGCGCTGGCGTTCTCTTTCGTCTTGGCGCGTTGGACGCCAACGGCGCTTGCCGTCCCTCTCCATCTCACGGGCTTTTTCGTCGCGGCGCTGCTTTGCCACGGCGCGCTTTACGCTCGCCGGCCAGACGCCGCGCATCTCACGGGCTTCTATTTGTGGATGTCTTTTGGCGGCGCGCTCGGGGGAATCTTCGCGGCGCTGATCGCGCCGCATCTCTTCTCGACCGTCGCCGAATATCCAATTCTGATCGTTACCGCGCTGATCGCGCGTCCGCATGTTTTAAGCGCGCCGTTCTCGACGTGGAGACGCGAAGCCACTCCAATCCTGGTTCTTGGCGCGGCCCTGCTCGCGCCGGCAGCGGTTCTGGGAGGCGGGCTCGAGGGACAAACGCCGCTTCTTTTCCTCGTAGGTCTCTTCGGTCTTGCAGCGGCGTTCATCTGGCAAAACGAACATCCCGTGCGAATGCTGGCGCTCGCCGCGGTCATGTTCGCGCTGACGCAGTTTTATGAGCTTGGGGTAAGCCACGTCGTCTACGCGCGTTCGTTTTTCGGCGTGCATAAGATCGTCGATTTTGCCGACGGCAAAGCGCGGCTGTTGTTTCACGGCGCGATCGTTCACGGCGCCGAGCGGCTTGCCGCCAATGACGGCGCGCCGGTCGCCGGTCGGCCGGAACAACTCACCTACTATTACCAGGGCGGACCGTTCGAGGAGGCGATTGACGCCGCGCGCGCCCAGCAAGGGGGACGACTTCCCCGTGTCGCGCTCGTCGGCCTCGGCGTTGGCGCGCTCGCATGCAGTCGCGCGCCCGGCGAAAGCTGGAGCATCTATGAAATCGATCCTGAGCTTGTGCGCGTCAGCACGCGATCCGGTCTTTTCCGCACCATGCCGACTTGCGGCGCGGATATGCGCGTGATCGTCGGGGACGCGCGGCTGACGCTGACCGACGCTCGCGAGCCATTCGACCTTCTCATCCTTGACGCCTACAGCTCCGACAACATCCCGGTTCATCTGCTGACCGAGGAGGCGATGCGTCTTTACGAGTTGATCCTCGCGCCGCACGGCAAGATCGTCATGAACATCACCAATCGGAATATGGACCTGACCGACATTGTCGCTTCCTCAGCCCAAGCTGTCGGGCTTGCGGTCAGAGACAAACGCGATCGTTCCGCTCCCGACTTCAAAACGACGTTTCATGCTGCAGCGCATATCGCGGTGCTGGCGCGCGACGAAAACGACTTCGGCGCGCTTGTCCCTGAAAATGGCTGGCGCCCTGCCGCCGCCGACCCTTCCTTTCGCACCTGGACCGACGACTACTCGAACGTCCTCGGCGCGATCCTGAAGCGGCCTTCGCCTTAACGCTCCCGAAATGCGGCGAGCTCTATGTTGGCGCTGCTCCAAGAGGAGAAACGGGCGTGCCCGGCCTTGACGCGATCTGGACGCCGCTTACGAGCGGCGCCCGCGATATGTTCAGTCCCTACTCGCCCTACGGCGCCCCTGCACTTGCCGGCGCGCTGCTGTTCTCGGCGCTCTACTACGTCAGTTGCCGGCAAGCGCAACAACGCCGCATCAGCGCGCGCGGCTTTGTCCGCACGATCTTCGCCCGGCGCGTCCTCCTGCATCCGTCCTCGCTCGTCGACCTGCGCTTATGGGCGCTGAACGGGATCGTGTTCGGGTCCGCCTACGGCCTCATCGCCTTCGGGCTTTTCTTCTGGCGCGACCGGATCGACGGCGCGCTGGTCGGCGTCTTCGGCGCGCATGCTCCAACCCATTGGCCGGCGTGGGCCGTCATGACGATGGCGACCGCGCTCCAGTTGCTGACGTATGACTTCGCCTACTGGTTCGGCCACTACCTCTTCCACAAAATCCCCGCGATGTGGGAATTCCACAAGGTGCACCATTCTGCCGAGGTGTTGACGCCGCTCACCGAATTGCGCCAGCACCCGGTCGAGATCATCGTCATGGTCAATTTGATCGGCCTGTGCACGGGCGCCACGTTCGGCGCCATGACTTATGCCTTTGGTCCGGGCGTCCAGCCGTTCACGCTGCTCAACGGCAACATCCTCACGATGCTGTTCCTGCTGACCTACGGGCATCTGCGACACAGCCACATGTGGATCGCGTTCACCGGAATTGCTGGCCGAATCCTGCAGAGTCCGGCCCATCACCAGATCCATCACTCCGTAAATCCGGCCCATTTCGACAAGAATCTCGGCTTTGCGCTCGCCCTCTGGGACTGGGCGTTTGGGACGCTCGTCATTCCCGCCAAGACGCGCGAGCCGATCGTGTTCGGCGTCGGCGACGAGGGGGCGGCGTTCCGGTCGACGCTTTCCGCCCTTGTCGCGCCCTGCGCGCGTTCCGCCGGCCAGGCGCTGAGGCTCGCGCAACGAATCACAGGCGCCCGCAGCGCCGCCGGCGTCGCCCAAACCCCGCCCTGACTGCCGGTTCCCCTCGGTCACGAATCTCCCTATTCTCCCTCGACCCCTCGATAAGGAGACGTTTCCGTGCCGGACGGAAAGTCCGCGCGCCGGCGCGGCGTGCTCTTGGTCCTCGTCGCCACGGTCTTATGGAGCCTCGCGGGCTTGTTCGCCCGGCTTCTCGCCCATCTCGACGTCTGGACGGTGATGGGTTGGCGCGCGCTGCTCGGCGCGGCCTCGATCGGGACCGTGGGCCTGATCGAATGGCGAAGCGGGCGCCTCGAGAATCCGCTTGGTTTTGGCTCGTTGTCGCCGGTCGTGGCGCTGCTCGCGATGATCGCGATTTCCGCCTATACCGCCTCGGTCATGACCACGACCATCGCCGACGTGATGGTGATCTACGCCACGTTGCCTTTTGTCGCCGCGGTCATTGGCTTCCTCATCAATGGCGAGCGGGTCTCGGGTCGCACGCTCGTCGCCTCGGCGGCGGCGCTTGTCGGCATCATCATCATGGTGGCGAGCGGCCTCGGGTCGGGGCGTCTCCTGGGGCAGGCCTTGTCGATGCTGATGACGCTTGCCTTCGCCCTCATGATCGTTCTGCAGCGGCGCCAGCCAAAAGCGTCGATGATTGTCGTCAATTGCCTGGGCGCGCTCGGCTCTGGCGTTTTCGGCCTGGCCAATTCCCCGCTTCAGCCCATCAGCCTTCACGATTTCGCGATCCTGCTCGTCTTCGGCCTGACGACGATCGGCCTCGCGTTTGTCCTCTTCATGGAGGGGGCCAAGTTCATTCCCTCGGCGGAAGCGGGACTCATCAGCCTGCTCGATGTTGTGCTCGGACCGATATGGGTGTTTCTTGGCTTTGGCGAGAATCCGGGTTTGGCGACCATTCTTGGCGGCGCGATCGTGCTTGGCGCCGCCATCTGGCGCCTGGCGCCGGAGCTCCGGCTGGAACAAGCTTCATAATGGTGAGGGAACATCATGGACGGCGAGCGTTTTGCCCTGGTGACGGGCGCGGGTTCGGGGGTTGGAAAAGCGTCGGCGCTGGCTTTGGCCCGCACCGGGTGGCATGTGGCGCTGGCCGGCCGGAGGAGCGAACTCCTCGACGAGGTCGGCAGGCGAGATCAAGGCGCTTGGGCGCCGGGCTCTCCCGGTCGCCGCCGACGTCGCCGACCCTGACGCGGTCAAGGCCCTCTACGCCCAGATCGAGCGCGAGTTCGGCCGCCTCGACCTCCTCTTCAACAACGCCGGACGCGGCGCGCCGGCGGTTCCGATCGACGAACTGCCCTACGAGACCTGGAAGGCGGTGGTCGACGTCAATCTCAATGGCATGTTCCTCTGCGCGCAAGGCGCGTTCGGCCTCATGAAGCGCCAGAAGCCGCAAGGCGGGCGGATCATCAACAACGGCTCGATCTCGGCGCACACGCCGAGGCCCATGGCCATTGCCTATAACGCGACCAAGCACGCCGTCACCGGGCTCACCAAGTCGATTGCGCTGGACGGGCGCGCCCATGACATCGCCTGCGGCCAGATCGACATCGGCAACGCGCTGACCGAGATGGCGCGCCGGATGACCCAGGGGGTCATGCAGGCCGACGGGCGCATGGCGGTCGAGCCGACCATGGACCCGAGCGACGTCGGCGCCGCGGTCGCCAACATGGCGAACCTGCCGCTGTCGGCCAATGTTCTCACCATGACCATCATGGCGACCAACATGCCGTTCGTCGGCCGGGGGTAGGTCTCATACAACCTGAGGGCGAGTTTCCGCCGCAATAAACGTCAATAAACGCCAATAAACGCAACTAAACGTAAGTAAATTTGCTTTCTTTTACTTACGTTTATTTTTTGCGATCGAGCCTTTTCAATGGGTTACGGCCGATTCAAATAAAAAATTTTTCCCCTTATTTCTAACGCGCGTCTGGGTTGTGTGCGAGAGGATCGAGAACGCATCTCCGCTGTAGCTTCCCTTCATTCCTCCGCCGCGCCCGTCCCGTCGTCGGACGCGCCAACCATTTCCGACGACCAAGACAGGATATCATTATATTCTGGTTAAGGAAAGTTATTTGCAGAAAAAATTGCTGACCCTGGCGAGGCAGCCGCCTCGACGCCGAGCTGCGGGGCCAGCCGCTCACGCATTTTTGTGGCTGCGCTCGCCTCTGGTCGCCATTGGTAATGCACTGTTTGCGCCCCTGGCGGTTCACAGGTTATCGTTTCTCGCACTTGACCGGCACAATCTTTGAGAACACGAATAAGCCGTTGAAAGATTGGCACCGAGTTCGCGCACCTTATGCTGGTCAGCAAGAAGGGCATGAGCGCCCTCCAAATCTTCCGTTATATGGGCTTCGGCTCGTACAAGACCGCTCAGCTCATCAGAACTGGGATGGTCTTCAAACGCGGTATAGTTGTCACTTATCATAAGGGCGGCAAGAAGTATTTGCATTTGTACGTTGCCGAATTTCAGGTAGGTACAACAACGTTGAGAACGTTGATATATTCGGCGACCGCAATTAAAGGATGCTAAAGCGAGAGAAGATTGAGCTTTCTATTGCAATATTGCAAATCGCGGCCATTGGGCTCTGGTTGATTTTATATCGATGGTCAAATCCACAGTGCTACACAAAAAATATTAATCCAAAAAAAGAGAATTATAATATTTCTCAACCCAATAACACTGAGCCAGACCAGCCACCCGACAATAGATATCGCGCCACGTATATAAGGACATTCCAAATCTGTGCGCAGATAATTTATTTCTTCAATCGTATATCCAATGTCATTCTTGCGGTGGCCACGGCCGCTCTCGTATTAATTGCAATCGGCCAGTGGAAGGTTATGAGTTGAACCGACGCGACTTAATAGAACTCTCATGGAGACGACTTGCGCATGGCTCGAAAGTGAGGGACCGGCAATTCACGTTGGACGAGATGGCCCTATAGAGACTGTAGAAGAGGCTATCAGTATCAGTAATATTGGTAAAGACCCGGCTCTCGATGTCCGTACATTCCTTAGACCATTCTGGTTTTCTCCAATCGGACAGTGGAAAGGAATAAACTTTAAATTTGACGCTCGCGAGCAGAAATATCCTGTCAACGATACATGCGACTACGTTGATAATTCCGGGAATCTTGGTGTCGTATGGCCCAGAAATAGTCTATACCCAATTAGCGGAGGAGGGCCAAAGCCAGTAGATGCCGGATTCGTATAAATACAGGAAGACGCTGTATGGGTCGAAGGCTGCATTGCGTATTGGACGTTTGGCAAGGTGCGCTACACTAGGTTTTGTGAGTTCTACGTCCCCGCAGCCCCACCTAACATGATGGTTGGGACTTGGAGTTTTTGCCAAGGGGATGGCCAGCAGTGGGCCAATTGACATCGCATTGAGAATAGACTGGAGAAAGACGAAAATATAGCGCTCTCATCGGCGCTCTATATAAAGACCACATGGGTGACTCGATGACCCAAGTGCGGAATCAATCTCAGCCACCCACAGGAACAGTTCCTTCTGGCGCTCTCGCAGGCAGAGGCAGGTATCTCTCACCCATGGGGGGAATATGCTGCGCCTGCAAAAGCCCGCGTATTTCCCCCGGAATTGGCTCTTTGAAAAGTCCCAATTCAAAAAAATAAACGCTAGTAAACGCAAGCAAATTTACTAGCGTTTATTACGCGCTTAATGGCGGTCTATTGGCGTTTATTGGCGCAGATCAGGCGGCCGCCGAGCGCGCTTGGCTCGCTCCCGCATGAAGCCCAGATGTCGGCGTGGAGCCCGTCCATATGGGTGAACATCAGGCCGTGCGGCGCGCCTGGATAGACGAGGAGCCGGGAGCCGGGGATGAGCTCGGCCGAGGGCTTGCCCGTCAGTTCGACCGGCACCGACCGGTCGCGGTCGCCATGGATGATCAGGGTGGGAACGTCGATGCGCTCGCATCTCGGCGCGGAAATCCTCTTCGACCATGGCGCGGGAGCAGGCGAGCGCGACCGGAATGGAGGTCTGCAGCAGGGTGGCGCCCCAGCGCATCATCGCGGGCGAGGTCTCCGGAATGAAGAACGGCGCGAGATTGTCGGCGACCCATTTCGGATAGTCGCGCCGCCATCCCGCCCACAAAGCCTCGAAGGCTTCGATCGGCAAGCCGTTCGGATTGTCGTGGGTCTTGAGCAGCATCGGCGTCGTCGGCGCGAGCAGGACGAGGCGCGCGACGCGCTGGCTGCCGTGCCGGGTGAGATAGCGCACCGCCTCGCCGCCCGCCATCGAATGGGCGACGAGGGTGAGGTCCGTGAGATCGAGGTCGTCGACCAGCGTGGCGACGTCGTCGGCGAACGTATCGAAATCATAGCCGCTGGCGGGCTGATCGGAGCGGCCGTGGCCGCGGCGGTCGAAGCCGATGCAGCGGAACCCCTCGTCGGCGAAGGCGGCCATCTGGTAGTCCCACATCCGGCTGGAGCAGCCGAGGCTGTTGAGGAACAGGATCGGCGCGCCCTGCTCCCCACTCGGACCAATAGAGCTGTGCGCCGTCGTTTGCGGTGATGAAGGGCATGGGCTTTGTCCTTTGTGAAGAGGTTGGAACAGAAGGGCGGCGCTAGACGGGGCGAACGGATGGTCGACCAGGATGCGCCCGTCGTCATCGACGATCAGGAACTCCAGCCCGCTCGCGAGCACCGTCTCGCTGTCCGAGAGCAACATCTCCCAGCGGAACGTCACGACGTCGCCGCGAACACGCGCGCTGGGGGCGGCGCGAAATCGGACGCCCTCGCGGGCTGCGTCCTTTTCGGGCGCTGCGAGGGTGAGCCTCGCGAGCGGGGCATATCCGCGCCCGCCGTCATAAGCGCGCGCCTCGGGCGCCCAGAGCGCGGCGATGGCGGACGAGCGCCTGGCCGCGTCCGGTTCGTTCCACGCGGCGACATAGAGATCGGCGAGCGCCTGAGCGTCGAGCATTTGTCTCTCCACTTCGAAGATCGAGGGCCTGGAGCCTCTCGTTGGCCGCAGGATCGCGCTGGTCGGGCCGGCAATCCATGACTTGGCAGGTCAAAAAGCGACGGCGCAGGCGCTTGCGCTTGACCTTGGAGGTCATGGTCTTGCGCTGCCGGCCAGCGCTAAGCTTGGCCCCATGACCGCTCATCAGCTTCCCTTCGGCGTGCTGCTGCGGCGCTGGCGCGAGCGGCGGCGCATGACGCAGGCCGACCTCGCTTATGCCGCGGAGAGTTCGACCCGGCATCTCTCCTGTCTCGAGACCGGCAAGGCGCAGCCGAGCCGCGAGATGATCGCCCGCCTCGCCGAATATCTCGAGATCCCGCTGCGCGACCAGAATTCGCTTCTTCTGGCGGCGGGCTTCGCGCCGGCGTTTCAGGAGCGCTCGCTCGCGGCGCTGGACGCGGCGAAAACCGCGATCGACGCCATTCTTCAGGCGCACAAGCCTTATCCCGCCTTCGCGGTCGACCGGCACTGGAATATCGTCATGTCGAATTCCGCTCTGCCCCAACTCTATGAGGGCTGTTCGGCGGATCTCATGCGCCCGCCGGTCAACGCCGTGCGCCTCACCCTGCACCCGGCGGGCATGGGGTCGAGGATCGTGAACTATGGGGCGTGGCGCGCCCATATGTTGAGCGTGCTTCGCCAGCAGATCGATGCGCGCGGCGATGCGGTCCTGCAGGGCCTGCTCGCCGAGGTTTCGGCCTATCCGACGCCGCCCGATCGCGAGCCGGCGGAAAGCTTTGGCGCGGCCGAGCGCCTGGCGACGCCGCTTCGGATCGCCACCCGCTTTGGAATCATGTCTTTCCTCGGCACCGTCACCGTTTTCGGCACGCCGAACGACGTGACGCTCTCCGAACTCGCGCTGGAGATGCTGTTCCCGGCCGACGACGCGACCGCGCGGATCGCGCAGGCCATGGTCGAGGAGCAGGAAAGCCCTGGCGTGACGCGGCCGTCCCCAGGGCGACCGCGCGCCCCTTGCGCCCCGCCGCCTCATGGTCCACATAGGCGGCGGGAGGTTGGCGAAGGACGTACCGCTCGCCAACCGGGTCAGGTCCGGAAGGAAGCAGCCCTAACGAGCCAGGGCGGGTCTTTGTCCAACCTCCCACTGACGCGCTTGGGCCGTCAGCGACCAGGCGAGCGTAAGCTTGAGTTCGCCTTCGCCTCCGAGCGGCGGTTCATCGAGCGAAGCAAAGCTCAAAATGCTCCGCCATCGACCTTTTCCTGCCAAGAGAGGGCGTCGTTGAGCGATTCGCTCTTCCCTGCTGCCGAAGCTGCGGCCGCCACGCCGGCCTCCCCCTATCGGGTGCTGGCGCGCAAATACCGGCCGATGCGGTTCGAGGACCTCGTCGGCCAGGAGCCGATGGTGCGCACGCTCGCCAATTCCTTCGCCGCGAGCCGCATCCACCAAGCCTATATCCTGACCGGCGTGCGCGGCGTCGGCAAGACGACGACGGCGCGCATTCTGGCGCGCGCCTTCAACTATGCCCTGCCCGGCAAGATCGATGCGCCCGAGCATCGACATGCCCGAACTCGGCGTCCACTGCCAGGCGATCATGGAATCGCGCCATGTCGATGTGATCGAGATGGACGCGGCCTCCCACACCGGCATCGACGACGTGCGCGAGATCATCGAGAACGCGCGCTATCGCCCGGTTTCGGCGCGCACCAAGGTCTATATCATCGACGAAGTGCACATGCTCTCGAAGCAGGCCTTCAACGGTCTTCTGAAAACGCTCGAAGAGCCGCCGGAGCACGTCAAGTTTCTGTTCGCGACCACCGAAATCGAAAAAGTGCCGATCACCGTGCGCTCGCGCTGCATCCGCTTCGATTTGCGGCGCATCGAGGCGGGGCCGATGGTCGGCCATTTGAGCAAGATTTGCGCGGCTGAAGGCGTCGACCGCCGAGCCGGAGGCGCTGGCGCTGATCGCCCGCGTCGCCGAAGGCTCGGTGCGCGACGCGCTGTCGCTGCTCGACCAGGGCATCGCGCATGGGGGCGAAACGGGCGTCACGGCGCTCGCCATTCGCGACATGCTGGGCCTCTCCGACCGGGGCGAGATCGTCGCGCTGTTCGAGCGCGTCATGAAGGGCGAGATCGCCGAGGCGCTCGAGATCGTGCGCGCGCTCCATCAGGCGGGCGCCGACCCCGCCGACATCCTGATCGAGCTCGCGGAGTTCTGCCATTTCGTCACGCGCGCCAAGATTGCGCCCGCGGCGACCGAGGATCCGGCGGTGAGCGAGATCGAGCGCGAACGCGCCCAGGAATTCGCCGACAAGCTGTCGCTCGGCGTGCTCGCGCGAACATGGCAAATTCTCCTCAAGGGCGTGGAGGATGTGAAGGATTCGCCTCGCCCGCTCGCCTCGGCCGAGATGGCGCTGATCCGCCTCGCCTACGCTTCCGATCTGCCGACGCCTGAAGAGACGATTCGCAAGCTGAGCCAGGCGAGCCGAGAGTCCGCGTCATGCGCCGCCGCTTCCGTCCGGCGGCCGGGGGCGGAGGCCCGCGCGCTTCGATGCGGCTCGCGGCGGCGGAGCCCGCTCCGGTCGCGTCCGCGCCGCCCGCCTGCTCCGGCCCGCCGTCGGCTCCTCGGCTCGCGCGTTTCGACGACGTCGTCGCCCTCGCGCGCGCCAAGCGCGACATTCAGCTCACCCAGTCGCTTGAACGCGATGTGCGGCTCGCGCGCTTCGAACAGGGCAGCATCGCCTTCACCCTGGTCGAAGGCGCCGAGTCCGGACTGGCGCAGACGCTGAGCCGTCGACTGCAGGAATGGACGGGCGAGCGCTGGATGGTGGCGCTTGTCCCGGGCTCGACCGCGCCGACGTTGCGCGAGACGGCGCAGGCGCGTGAGGCCGAGCGAACGAGCAACGCGGCCTCGCATCCGCTCGTGCAGAAGGTTCTTGACCGCTTCAAAGGGGCCCGCATCGTCGATGTCCGGCGTCCCGAGGTCTGCGCCGCCCCCGACGGCGCGCGAGGCGACGATGAGGTCGGCTTACGCCGATTCCGGCGTCGACCCCGCTGACGACATCTGAGAAGGAGATCGCCGCCATGGATATCATGGGCATGATGAAAAAGGCGCAGGCCGTTCAGGCCAAGCTTCAGGAAGCGCAGGAGGAACTCGGGCGCCTCGAGGTTGAAGGTCAGTCGGGCGGCGGCATGGTGAGCCTCACGCTCAGCGCCAAGGGCGAGTTGAAGGGCGTGCGCATCGACGCCTCGCTGTTGACGCCGGCCGACAAGGAAATGCTCGAGGATCTGATCATCGCCGCCTTCGCCGACGGCAAGGCCAAGGCCGATCGCGTGGCGGCCGAGAAGATGCAGTCGCTGACCGAGGGCCTGCCCCTTCCGCCCGGCATGAAGCTGCCGTTCTAGAGGCCGGATGTCGACCAACGTCGCCGGACCGGAAATCGAGCGTCTCGTCCAGCTTCTCGCGCGCTTGCCGGGATTGGGGCCGCGTTCGGCGCGCCGCGTCGCGCTGCATCTCATCCGCAAGCGCGAGACGCTGCTCGCGCCCCTCGCCGAGGCGATGCGCGTCGCTCAGGAGCGGATCTTGACCTGTTCGGTCTGCGGCAATGTCGACACGCGCGATCCTTGCACGATCTGCTCGGACGAGCGGCGCGATTCGACGATGCTCGTCGTCGTCGAGTCGGTCGGCGATCTCTGGGCGCTGGAGCGGGCCGGCGCCACGCGGGCGCGCTATCACGTGCTCGGCGGCGCGCTGTCGCCGCTCGACGGCGTTGGGCCCGCCGATCTCAACCTGTCGGCGCTCGTCGCGCGCATCGCCAAAGGCGAGGTGAGCGAGATGATCCTTGCCGTCAACGCGACGGTCGAAGGCCAAACGACGGCGCATTACATCATCGATCTCCTCGCCGACTACCCGGTCAAGGTGACGCGGCTCGCGCATGGCGTGCCGGTCGGCGGCGAGCTGGACTATCTCGATGACGGCACGCTTGCGGCGGCGATGCGGCAGCGCACGGCGTTCTGATCCGCGGTGCGGCGCGATGAGGAATTTTTGCTCGCGCCCCTGTCGAGCGGCCCCGCCTTGCCTAAGTCTGGCGGCAACGTCTTTCGAAGGCGATCGCATGTCGGCCGCCTCTGCAGCCTCGAGGCTTTTCGTTCCCCCTTATCCGCGCCGGCCCGGACCGGCCGCGCGGGTCGTTCTCGACTCCTCCTCGCGCTGCAGCGCAATCCGATCGAAGTCTGGTGCGAAGGCGGATTTCGAGCGGCCGGTCTCCATCGGCCGCACCATCTTCGGCCTTCGCGGCGCGGCGCATGATCCAGCGGCCGTCAGGCGCATCTTTCTCGACAACGCCGCCAACTACCGCAAAGACGATCTTCAGCTTCGCATCCTGCGGCCCGGACTCGGCAACGGGCTGTTGACCGCCGAAGGCGAGGACTGGCGCATCCAGCGCCGCGCGCTCGCGCCGCTGTTCTCGCCGCGTCAGACCGCGGAATTCGCTCCGGCTGTCCATCGGGTCGGCCAGGCGGCGATTGAGCGCATGAGCCCGCCGACGCGACGGCGCTGTCGCCGACGTCGGCGCCCTCATGTCGCGCCTGACGCTCGAAGTGCTCGAGCAGACGCTGTTCTCGCAAGGGCTTGGACGCGAGCCCAGCGCCTTTCAGCGCGCGGTGACGAGCTATTTCGAGACGATCGGCAGGATCGATCCGCTCGATCTGCTGGGCGCGCCAGCGTTTCGTGCCGAGGCTGAGGCGCCGGCGCGGCCGCACGGCGCTCGAGTTTTTCGAATCCGCCGTCGACGCGATCATCGAAAAGCGGCGGGCGCTGCTTGAGCAGCGGCGGCCGAGGCGCCGCGCGATCTCCTGACCCTCCTCATGTCGGCGAAGGATCCCGAGAACGGGCGCGGCATATCGCCGAAGCGGATGTGCGGGCCAACATCGTCACCTTCATCAACGCGGGCCACGAGACGACCGCCAACGCGCTGACCTGGACGCTCTTCCTGCTCTCCCAATCGCCCGAATGGCGCGAACGGGCCGAGGCCGACGCGGATCAGGCGTTCGACAGCGAGCGGATCGGTCGCCACGGAGAAGTGCGAGATCCTTCGCGCCGTCTTCGAGGAGGCGCTGCGCCTCTATCCGCCGGCCGCGATGCTCGCTCGCCAGGCGATCGCCGATGACGAGCTCGCGGGCGTGCACATTCCCGCGGGCGCGGTGATCACGGTCTCGCCCTATGTCCTGCACCGGCGACGGGGCCTTTGGGACCATCCCGACGCCTTCGATCCCTCGCGATTCCTGGGCGAACGGCGCGATCGGATCGACCGTTTCGCCTACATCCCGTTCGGCGCGGGGCCGCGCGTGTGCATCGGCATGGCCTTCGCGATGCAGGAGGGGATCATTCTGCTCGCGCATCTTTTGCGCGCTTTTCGTTTCGATCTGGTCGAGGGCCATCAGGTTATGCCCATGCAGCGCGTGACGCTGCGCCCGCGGAACGGCATGAAAATGCACGTGAAAAGGCGCGTCGGCGCAGAAAGTTCCACAGCGGGAAGAATTTTCTTTGTGAAAGTGCGTTGACAGAAATCTCACAGGGGCCTATATGCGCCTCTCCCAACGACGACGGGCGCTTTTGAGGCGGCCAAGTCAGCGGGTTTCGGGAACTTTCCGGACGCACTCCTCCCTGCTGAGAGGCGGGGGCGGAGAAATTTCGGTCGTTTTCGCAACTGCGTGAGAGCGCAGTATTGTGGAATTCGGGCTTGAACTGGGCTTTGGCGGCGGGTCGCCTCAAAGTTTGGTTTTTGGCTGTGGAGCTTCGGCTCCGTGCTGTTTGACAATTGCATCGGAAGAAAGAGAGACGTGGGCGGCGGGGTCCTTGCGGGACTTCGGTTGTCGGGTTGAATTCTAGGCGCAAGCTTGGAGCCGATCCGGGGATTGAAGTCCGAAGAGACAACTGACGGTCACGTTTCAAAAATTCATCGCGCTTCGAAGGAGCGCGTGTCGGACCGTCGTGAGGCGGGCAGGCCGCAAAGCTCTTTTGAGGCGGATGTGTTTGGAACTCGTCAAGAATACAATGCCCTGACCTTCGGGGTGTTGAAGTGACCAGTCAGGACAAAGATCTCATTCAACTTGAGAGTTTGATCCTGGCTCAGAACGAACGCTGGCGGCAGGCTTAACACATGCAAGTCGAACGCTCGTAGCAATACGGGAGTGGCAGACGGGTGAGTAACGCGTGGGAACATACCCTCCGGTTCGGAATAGCTCAGGGAAACTTGGATTAATACCGGATACGGCTGAGAGGCGAAAGATTTATCGCCGGAGGATTGGCCCGCGTTCGATTAGCTTGTTGGTGAGGTAACGGCTCACCAAGGCGATGATCGATAGCTGGTCTGAGAGGATGATCAGCCACATTGGGACTGAGACACGGCCCAAACTCCTACGGGAGGCAGCAGTGGGGAATATTGGACAATGGGCGCAAGCCTGATCCAGCCATGCCGCGTGAGTGATGACGGCCTTAGGGTTGTAAAGCTCTTTCGCTCGGGACGATAATGACGGTACCGAGATAAGAAGCCCCGGCTAACTTCGTGCCAGCAGCCGCGGTAATACGAAGGGGGCTAGCGTTGTTCGGAATTACTGGGCGTAAAGCGCGTGTAGGCGGGTCTTTAAGTCAGGGGTGAAATGCCAAGGCTCAACCTTGGAACTGCCTTTGATACTGGAGATCTTGAGTCCGGGAGAGGTGAGTGGAATTGCGAGTGTAGAGGTGAAATTCGTAGATATTCGCAAGAACACCAGTGGCGAAGGCGGCTCACTGGCCCGGAACTGACGCTGAGACGCGAAAGCGTGGGGAGCAAACAGGATTAGATACCCTGGTAGTCCACGCTGTAAACGATGGATGCTAGCCGTTGGGGAGCTTGCTCTTCAGTGGCGCAGCTAACGCTTTAAGCATCCCGCCTGGGGAGTACGGTCGCAAGATTAAAACTCAAAGGAATTGACGGGGGCCCGCACAAGCGGTGGAGCATGTGGTTTAATTCGAAGCAACGCGCAGAACCTTACCAGCTTTTGACATGTCCTGGACGGATTGCAGAGATGCGATCTTCCCTTCGGAGCCGGGAACACAGGTGCTGCATGGCTGTCGTCAGCTCGTGTCGTGAGATGTTGGGTTAAGTCCCGCAACGAGCGCAACCCTCGCCCTTAGTTGCCATCATTCAGTTGGGCACTCCAGGGGGACTGCCGGTGATAAGCCGGAGGAAGGTGGGGATGACGTCAAGTCCTCATGGCCCTTACAGGCTGGGCTACACACGTGCTACAATGGCGGTGACAGCGGGAGGCGAAGGGGCGACCCTTAGCAAATCTCGAAAAGCCGTCTCAGTTCGGATTGCACTCTGCAACTCGAGTGCATGAAGTTGGAATCGCTAGTAATCGCGGATCAGCACGCCGCGGTGAATACGTTCCCGGGCCTTGTACACACCGCCCGTCACACCATGGGAGTTGGTTTTACCCGAAGACGGCGCGCTAACCGCAAGGAGGCAGCCGGCCACGGTAGGGTCAGCGACTGGGGTGAAGTCGTAACAAGGTAGCCGTAGGGGAACCTGCGGCTGGATCACCTCCTTTCTGGATTCGGAGACATTAACCAAAGACTTGGGCTTGCCCTCGTCGGACGGTTTGTCATCCGGCTCAGAATCAAGCGGCCAAAGTCAGGCCGCATTTGCGGGATCGCGCCGCCTTCGTCTCTCTTTCTGATCTAAGGATATGGAAGCCTTGCGTCTCGATCGGCTTTGAGCGGCGTGAGCGGGCGTGGACTTCTTCTTCGACCGGGCTTGTAGCTCAGTTGGTTAGAGCGCGCGCTTGATAAGCGTGAGGTCGGAGGTTCAAGTCCTCCCAGGCCCACCACAGCCTTTGGGCGCCGGCGGGTCTTGAGACGGGGCCATAGCTCAGTTGGGAGAGCGCGTGCTTTGCAAGCATGAGGTCGTCGGTTCGATCCCGTCTGGCTCCACCAAGGTCTGGCCTTAAAGGTCTTGGCGACGTGTCGAGCGAGATTGAAGCGCTTCCTATCCTTTCCGATGCGATTTATCAGTTTCGTTGAGCGCGCAAGCGCTTGGCGTGACGAAGGCCAAATGGCCGGCGAGCGGGATTTCAGTCCTCCGCCGTTCCTTTTCGGCCCTCGATCTCTGACATTGTGAAGAGGAAGCGCATTCGGTCGAAGGCCGGATGGGGCGAGGCGTGCAGCCGGAAGATCCGTGAGGATCCGAGGGCGGCAAGGCGTCGCGTCATCATCTTGTCTCTCGAGCAACCAGTCGTGGGTTTGGAGCCTGACCGCTCAGATCCCCGGATGCGTTTGAAGCAAAACTGGTCTTTTCAAGCCAAGACGTGCGTTGTCGAACGATCTCCGAAATCAATTGACACACAAAGACGCGCGCTTTGGCGATGAGAGCAATCAAGTGTCTTAAGGGTATCTGGTGGATGCCTTGGCGCTGAGAGGCGATGAAGGACGTGGTACGCTGCGATAAGTCATGGGGAGCCGCGAACAGGCTTTGATCCGTGAATTTCCGAATGGGGAAACCCACCTTCGATCTCTGTTGCTCCGAAGAGGCGCGTCGATGACGCGAAGCGATCCCGCACAGGGGCTTGCTTCGGGTCGAGGCGGGTCGGCTTTCGTTCTGTCTTCGGACGGGATTGAGCGATCTTTGGACCAACAGAGATCAAAAGAAGGTACTTATTCTCTGAATTCATAGGAGAATAAGAGCGAACCCGGGGAACTGAAACATCTCAGTACCCGGAGGAAAGGACATCAACGAGACTCCGTTAGTAGTGGCGAGCGAACGCGGACCAGGCCAATGCTTCTTTTTGGATCTATCAGAACCGGTTGGAAAACCGGGCCGTAGTGGGTGAAAGCCCCGTATGAATAGGGTTCGATTAGGAGATTCGAGTAGGGCGGGACACGTGCAATCCTGTCTGAACACGGGGGGACCACCCTCCAAGCCTAAGTACTCCTCAGCGACCGATAGCGAACAAGTACCGTGAGGGAAAGGTGAAAAGCACCCCGACGAGGGGAGTGAAACAGTTCCTGAAACCGGATACCTACAAACAGTCGGAGCCCGCAAGGGTGACGGCGTACCTTTTGTATTATGGGTCAGCGACTTAAAGTATCGAGCAAGCTTAAGCCGATAGGCGGAGGCGTAGCGAAAGCGAGTCTGAATAGGGCGTTCAGTTCGATGCTTTAGACCCGAAACCGAGTGATCTAGTTATGAGCAGGTTGAAGGCAGGGTAACACCTGCTGGAGGACCGAACCGGTGTCTGTTGAAAAAGACTCGGATGACTTGTGATTAGGGGTGAAAGGCCAACCAAACTCGGAAATAGCTGGTTCTCCGCGAAATATATTTAGGTATAGCCTCGAGTTGAGGCTCCAGGGGGTAGAGCACTGGATGGGCTAGGGGGGCCAAAACCCTACCAAACCTAACCAAACTCCGAATACCTGGAAGTCATACTCGGGAGCCACACAGTGGGTGCTAACGTCCATTGTGGAGAGGGAAACAACCCAGACCAACAGCTAAGGCCCCCAATTCATGGCTAAGTGGGAAAGGATGTGGAAATCCCAAAACAACCAGGAGGTTGGCTTAGAAGCAGCCATCCTTTAAAGAAAGCGTAACAGCTCACTGGTCTAAATAAGGGTTTCTGCGCCGAAGATGTAACGGGGCTCAAGCCATGAGCCGAAGCTTTGGGCGTCGCAAGACGCGGTAGCGGAGCGTTCCGTTGGCTGATGAAGGAAGACCCGTGAGGGCTTCTGGAGGCATCGGAAGTGCGAATGCTGACATGAGTAACGACAAACACTGTGAAAGACAGTGTCGCCGAAAGTCCAAGGGTTCCTGCGTAAAGTTAATCTCCGCAGGGTTAGCCGGTCCCTAAGGCGAGGCCGAAAGGCGTAGTCGATGGGAATCACGTTAATATTCGTGAGCCTGCAGGTGGTGACGGATCTCTTATGTCGTTCGATCTTACTGGATTGATCGGGCGTCGACGAGGTTCCAGGAAATAGCCCCTGCGCAAGACCGTACCCGAAACCGACACAGGTGGACAGGTAGAGTATACCAAGGCGCTTGAGAGAATGATGTTGAAGGAACTCGGCAATTTACCTCCGTAACTTCGGAATAAGGAGGCCCTCGGTGAGCGCAAGCTTGTCGGGGGGGCACAGTCCAGGGGGTGGCAACTGTTTAACAAAAACACAGGGCTCTGCGAAATCGCAAGATGACGTATAGGGTCTGACGCCTGCCCGGTGCCGGAAGGTTAAAAGGAGAGGTGCAAGCCTTGAATTGAAGCCCCGGTAAACGGCGGCCGTAACTATAACGGTCCTAAGGTAGCGAAATTCCTTGTCGGGTAAGTTCCGACCTGCACGAATGGCGTAATGACTTCCCCGCTGTCTCCAACATCAGCTCAGTGAAATTGAAGTCCCCGTGAAGATGCGGGGTTCCTGCGGTCAGACGGAAAGACCCCGTGCACCTTTACTATAACTTTGCGTTGGCATTCGTTAAGTCATGTGTAGGATAGGTGGTAGGCTTGGAAGCTTGGGCGCTAGCTCGAGTGGAGCCACCCTTGAAATACCACCCTTGACTTCATGGATGTCTAACCGCGCTCCGTCATCCGGAGCCGGGACAACGCATGGTGGGTAGTTTGACTGGGGCGGTCGCCTCCCAAAGAGTAACGGAGGCGCGCAATGGTTGGCTCAGACCGGTCGGAAATCGGTCGTTAGAGTGCAATGGCATAAGCCAGCCTGACTGCGAGACCAACAAGTCGAGCAGAGACGAAAGTCGGTCATAGTGATCCGGTGGTCCCGCGTGGGTGGGCCATCGCTCAACGGATAAAAGGTACGCCGGGGATAACAGGCTGATACTCCCCAAGAGTCCATATCGACGGGAGTGTTTGGCACCTCGATGTCGGCTCATCACATCCTGGGGCTGGAGAAGGTCCCAAGGGTTCGGCTGTTCGCCGATTAAAGTGGTACGTGAGCTGGGTTCAAAACGTCGTGAGACAGTTTGGTCCCTATCTGCCGTGGGTGTTGGAGAATTGAGAGGATTTGCCCCTAGTACGAGAGGACCGGGGTGAACGTATCTCTGGTGGACCTGTTGTGGCGCCAGCCGCAGTGCAGGGTAGCTATATACGGAATGGATAACCGCTGAAGGCATCTAAGCGGGAAACCAGCCTCAAAACAAGTTCTCCCTGAAGAGCCGTGGAAGACCACCACGTTGATAGGCCGGATGTAGAAGCGCGGCAACGCGTGAAGCTTACCGGTACTAATCGCTCGTTCGACTTGATTGCTCTCGTCGCCAAGGCGCGAGACTTTCAAAGCACTCGCTTTGAAACAGAAAACATGAAAAGCCAGTTTTGCTTCATCCGTTCTTTGCCGGCCTGGTGGCCTTTGCAAGGTGATAAGACCCGATCCCATCCCGAACTCGGCCGTCAAACGCCTTAGCGCCGATGGTACTCTGTCTCAAGACATGGGAGAGTAGGTCGTCGCCAGGCCTGCCAAGAACGGAAACTTCCTCTTTATCAATGACTTCGTCGGTATTCCGACGCGCGCATAGCTCATTTGACGCGGGGTGGAGCAGCCCGGTAGCTCGTCAGGCTCATAACCTGAAGGCCGCAGGTTCAAATCCTGCCCCCGCAACCAACGTTCACAATCTAGCCCCTGGCCCAAAAGCCAGGGGCTTTTTCTTTGCGGCCGGCGGACCAATTGCGTCGCTTCAAACGCACGACCCCGCCGTCACTGCGTGAACGGAACCGAGGTCTGGCTCACCAACAAGCTTTTGGCGTCGGCTGCGCATTCCAAACTGAGATTCGAACCGCGGCTGTCGGCGAAAAAGGTGATTGCCTGTTTGGCGTTGAGATCGATTTTGACTTGCTGGTGCGTCGTCTTGTCAGCCGGCTTTTCGTTAGCGGGCTGCGACCAGATCAGCACCGAGCAGTTCGCTTTCCTGCTGTTGAAATAGTAACCGACGTAAGATGTCTCGCCTACGGTATGGTGGAATGCGTGGAGCGCAGGGTATTCGGTCGTGAATGTGCTGGTTGGATTTAGAGACGACTGATCAAGCGTCTCGGCGCTGCATAAACCGAGTGTGGCGATAAGAATGATCGGGGATAGGATGCTGTTCATATGCTGTCTCCAAGACGTTGGGCAGGGGGCGTACGTTATCGCCACGTCCGCGCCTTCCGCGGCGAGCGTCTCAGCGATTGATGCGCCGATCCCCCGGCTGGCGCCTGTCACCAGCGCCCGTTTTCCCGTCAGCGCCATCATTCCGCTCCTTTTGTAATGATCGATACAGAAGTATGTAGGCGATTGATTCCCAACGTCAAGGGAATTATGTGTTGATCATCACAGAAAGGATTGTGATGGCGATCATAGGGAGGCCAAGGGAGTTCGATCGCGACGCGGCGCTGGAAGCCGCCATGTTTCAGTTTTGGCGCAAGGGCTTCGCGGCGACCTCAATCAAGGATCTGTGCGACGCCATGGGCGTCCGCTCGCCGAGCCTCTACGCGGCCTTCGGCAGCAAGGAGGCGCTTTATCTCGAAGCGCTCGAGCATTACGCGCGGATTGGCGGGCCCCCAGTGTGGGGCGAGCTTGCGGCGGGAGAGACGGCTCGCGCGAGCGTTGAGGCTCTTCTCATGGCGGGAGCCGAGAGCCTGCCGGAATCGGGCGCGGGCCCTGCAGGCTGTATGGCGATGCTGGCGGCGGTCGGCGACGAGTGGCCAACCATGATCGCCGAAGCTGCGAAGAAGCTACGGCTGGACATGCTCGGCATGTTGCGGTCGCGGCTGCAAGCTGGCGTCGCGAATGGCGATCTGCCCGCGACGACGGACACCGACAGCCTTAGCCGTTTCTATCTTGGCGTCTTCCAGGGCATGGCGATCCAAGCGCGAGACGGCGCCAGTCCGGAGGCCTTGAGAGGCCTTGCTGCAGTGGCGATGGCCGCCTGGCCCAGCGACGGCGGGAAGTAGGAAGCGTCAGCGGCTCCCGGTCGTCGCAAAACTGTCACCGAACTGTCGTAACAGCCTTAAGCGGCGGCCCTACAAGAGTGACGGTAGCGCGCCTTCGCGATCGGCGTGAGGCGCAAATCCCCGTTCCTCCCCGCGCTCAAGAGGCATCCATGCAAGTCAGGCAATTCATACGCATCGCGGCGTTCGCGCTCTGCAGCGCGGCGATCACCGTCGCGCAAGCGGCGGATATTTCTGGCGCAGGGGCGACCTTTCCGTTTCCGATCTACGCCAAATGGGCGGACGCCTATAAAAAAGATACGGGCAACGGACTGAACTATCAGTCCATTGGATCCGGGCGCCGGCATCAAGCAAATCAAGGCGAGAACCGTGACCTTCGGCGCAACCGACGCGCCATTGGAGCCCAAGGAGCTGGAGAAAGCGGGCCTGGCGCAATTTCCGATGGTGATGGGGGGCATCGTCGCGGTCGTCAATCTCCCAGGCGTCAAGCCGGGCGACATCGTTATCGATGGCCCAACCCTGGCTCAGATCTATCTGGGCAAGATCACCAACTGGAACGATCCGGCGCTCAAGGCGACCAATCCTAAGCTCGACCTCCCCAATCTGCCGATCGTGCCCATCCATCGCGCTGACGGCTCGGGCACCACCTTCAATTTCACCTACTACCTCGGCGAAGTCTCGCCAGAATGGAAATCAGGGGTCGGAGTGGCGACGACGGTTGACTGGCCCGGCGGCATCGGCGCCAAGGGCAACGACGGCGTCGCCAACAATGTCGCCACGACGAAGGGCGCGATCGGCTACGTCGAATTCGCTTATGCGGATCAGAACAAGCTGACCTACGCCAGCATGGCCAACAAGGCGGGCAAGGTGGTCGCCCCGACCATGGACTCCTTCCAGGCCGCGGCGGCCAACGCCGACTGGGCGAACTCCCCGGGCTTCTACAACATCCTGGCCAATCAACCGGGCGACAAGTCCTGGCCGATGACCGCCGCCACGTTCATTCTCCTGCCCAAGGATCCGCCGAACAAGGCCGCCGCGAAGGACGCGCTCGACTTCTTCAAGTGGGCTTACGAGAAGGGCGACAAGATGGCCGAGGACCTCGACTACATCCCGATGCCCGACAACGTGGTGGCGCTGGTCGAGAAGATGTGGGCTGCCGACATCAAGCAATAGCGTCAGTCGACCGGCGGCGGGGACGCGTTCGCGAGGGCGCGCTCCCCCCGGCCCAGCATCCAGAGCAAGGCTGAGGACCCGCAATGACGGCAACCGCAATGCAAAGCCCCAGCGCCGCTCACAGTTCGCCGATCGACCGTTCGCGCGCGCTCGGCCGGCTCAAATTCGGGGACAACAGCTTCCGCCTGCTGACCCTCGCCGCCGCGGTTTTGGTTCTGGTGCTCCTCCTTGGAGTCGTGGTCTCGCTGTTCATCGGCGCCTGGCCAGCGTTCCGCGAATTCGGCGTTGGCTTTCTGTTCTCGGACGCATGGAGTCCGCCAAAAGATCAGTATGGAGCGGCGACCGCCATCTACGGCACGCTCGTCACTTCGGTGATTGCGATGCTCATCGCCGTCCCAATCGGGCTTGGCATCGCCGTCTTCCTGACCGAATTGTGCTGGCTGCCGTTACGGCGGCCGATCGGCGTGGCGATTGAACTCCTGGCGGGTATTCCGTCAATTATCTACGGCATCTGGGGCGTCTATTATTTCCGGCCTGTGATGCAGAGCTACATCCAGCCGTTCCTCATCAGCACCCTTGGCAACGTTCCCGGCATCGGCTTCCTCTTTCAGGGCCCGCCGTTCGGCTACGGCGTGCTGACTGCGGGTCTCGTGCTCGCATTGATGATCCTGCCCTTCATCACCGCGGTGTCGCGGGACGTGTTCGAAACGGTTCCTCCCGTGCTTAAAGAAGCCGCCTACGGCGTCGGAGCGACCACGTTCGAGGTCGTGGGCAACATCGTCATTCCCTTCACGCGGGTCGGGGTGATCGGCGGGGTCATGCTGGCGCTCGGGCGCGCGCTTGGCGAGACGATGGCGGTGACCTTCGTCATCGGCAACGCCACCAAGATTTCAGTCCTCGATTCTCGCCCAGGGCACGACGATTTCGGCGATGATCGCAAACCAGTTCGCCGACGCCGATCCGGGACTGTTCACCTCGTCGCTGCTGGCGCTCGGCTTCATCCTGTTCGTCATCACCTTCCTGGTTCTCGCGGCCGCGCGCCTGATGTTGGCCCGCATGGCGTTGAAGGCTTAAGCGCGATGACGGCGGCTTCCTATTCCGCGCGCAAGGCGCGCAACGGCATCTGGACCATCCTCGCTTACGCCGCGACGGCCCTCGGCCTGACCATGCTGGCGATCATTCTGGGGACGCTGCTGTGGAACGGCGTTGGCGGATTGTCGCTCGATGTTTTCACCAAGAACACGGCCCCGCCAGGAGTTGTTGGCGGCTTGCTCAACTCGATCGTCGGCAGCCTGATCATGACGGGGATCGGTTTGGCTCTCGGCGCGCCGATCGGGATTCTCGCGGGCACGTATCTCGCCGAATATGGCGCGAACTCGCGGCTCGCCACGATCGTGCGCTTCATCAACGACATCCTGTTGAGCGCGCCCTCGATCATCGTCGGCCTGTTCGTCTATGAGTTGTTGGTCGTCCCGGTCGGGCATTTCTCCGCTCTCGCGGGCGCCGTCGCGCTCGCCGTGCTTGGCGCGCCGATCATGGTCCGGACGACCGAGGACATGCTGAACCTCGTGCCGAACACTTTGCGCGAAGCGGCGTCGGCGCTCGGCATGCCGCGGTCGCTCGTCATCCGGCATGTCGCCTATCGCGCGGTCATGTCCGGCTTGATCACGGGCGTGCTTCTCGCGATCGCGCGCATGACCGGCGAGACCGCGCCGTTGATCTTCACCGCGCTCGGCAATTCGCTATTTGCCGCCGATCCGCGCGGGCCGATGTCGGCGCTGCCGCTCATCATCTACGAATTCGCCCGCAGCCCCTACGCGGAACAGCAGAAGCTCGCGTGGACGGGTGCGCTTATCCTGACCTTTGCGGTTTTGGCGCTGAGTATCTTGGCGCGCGTCGCTTCCGCTTCAGTCAAACAGAAGTAGCATCCGAAAGGCCTCGAGCATGAGCAGTGACGTCCAGGCCCGAAGGCCGGCCAATGCGCCCGCTGCGGAGACGGATAAAGTGGTCGTGCGTAGCCTCAATTTCTATTACGGCCAAACGCACGCGCTTAAAGATGTTTCCCTTAATCTGTACAGAGGCCAGGTTACGGCGTTCATTGGACCTTCGGGCTGCGGCAAGTCCACGCTCCTGCGGGTCCTCAATCGTATGTATGATCTCTATCCAGGCCAACGAGCCGAGGGCGAGGTCCTGCTTGACGGGAAAAACATCCTCTCGCCCGATCTCGACCTCAATCTTTTGCGGTCGCGCGTCGGCATGGTGTTCCAGAAGCCGACCCCGTTTCCGATGACGATCTATGACAACATCGCCTTTGGCATCCGCCTTTATGAGAAGCTGCCAAAATCTGAAATGGATGCTCGCGTCGAATCGGCGCTCCGTCGGGGCGCGCTTTGGACCGAAGTGAAAGACAAGTTGAACGCGAGCGGATTGAGCCTTTCTGGCGGGCAACAGCAGCGCCTGTGCATCGCCCGCACCGTGGCGCTCAGCCCGGAAGTGATCCTGTTCGACGAGCCCGCTTCCGCGCTCGATCCCATCTCGACCGCCAAGATCGAGGAACTCATCGACGAATTGTCTGGCGACTACACAATCGCGATCGTCACCCACAACATGCAGCAGGCGGCGCGCGTCTCGCGCTACACCGCCTTCATGTATCTGGGCGAGATGGTCGAATTCGATGAGACGAATACGGTCTTCACCTCGCCCCGCGACAAGCGCACGCAAGACTACGTCACTGGCCGCTTCGGCTGAGGAGGAATAGCCGTGGTGGATCAACATACCGTTAGAGCCTACGACAAGGATCTCGACCTGCTCGAGCGGCGCATCGCCGAGATGGGCGGCCTGGCCGAGAAAATGGTGATCGACGCGGTCGACGCCCTTTCCTCCGGCGACGCCGTGCTCGCCAATCAGGTCGTGGAGACCGATCCGCGCCTCGACATGCTGCAGCGCGAGATCGAGGAGCAAGCGACGATGACGATCGCGCGCCGGCAGCCGGTGGCGATCGACTTGCGCGAGATCATCGGCGCCATTCGGGTCGCGGGCGATCTCGAGCGCGTAGGCGATCTCGCGAAGAATATCGCCAAGCGTTCGGTCACAATCGGCGCCGAAAATCGGGTGCCACGCGCCATCGTCGGCATCAAGCACATGAACGAGTTCGCGACGGAGCTGATGAAAGACGTGCTCGACGCTTACGCTCAACGAGACGTTGAGCGCGCGCTCGACGTCTGGGAGCGGGACGTCGATCTCGACGCCCTGGAAGACTCGGTCTTTCGCGATTTGCTCACGCATATGATGGAGGATCCGCGCAACATTACATTCTGCGCGCATCTCCTTTTTTGCTCGAAGAATATCGAGCGGATCGGCGATCACGCCACCAACATCGCCGAAACGGTGGTCTATTTGGTCACGGGTTCGACCCTGCCGACTCAACGGCCGCGCGGCCGCCAGGAGACGGGCGCCGAAGCCGACGCGAGAGGGGAACTCTGATGAATCAGGCGCGCAAGGAGATCGGTCGCCACGGGGGCGCCTCGGCGCCGCGCATTCTCATCGTTGAAGACGAATCGGATCTGTCCCTGTTGCTCGGTTACAACCTCGAAGCGGAAGGTTATGTGGTCGAGAATGCGGAGCGCGGCGACGAGGCCGAATTGCGCCTCGCTGAAAATGCGCCCGATCTCGTAATCCTCGACTGGATGCTGCCGGGAATCTCGGGCCTCGAGATCTGCCGCCGCCTGCGGGCGCGCGAATCGACCCGCACCCTGCCGGTCATCATGGTGACCGCCCGGGGCGAGGAAGGCGAGCGTGTGCGGGGCTTATCGGTCGGCGCCGATGACTATGTGGTCAAGCCCTTCTCGGTGCCAGAACTCATGGCGCGCGTGCGCGCGCTACTCAGGCGCAGCCGACCCGAGCGGATCGCCGAACGTCTCAATGCTGGAGATCTCGACCTGGACCGGGAGACTCGGCGCGTCCGTCGCGGCGCGCGCGACATTCACCTTGGCCCGACAGAGTTCCGGCTGCTCGAATATTTGCTGGAAAAACCCGGCCGGGTGTTCTCGCGCGCGCAATTGCTCGACGGCGTATGGGGGCAGGCGGCGGAGATCGACGAACGCACGGTGGACGTTCACGTCGGCCGGCTGCGCAAGGCGCTGTCGCGGGGCCGTGAGCGCGATCCGATTCGAACCGTGCGCGGCACCGGCTACGCGTTCGACGAGACGTTCGGCAAGTCGTGAGGTAGGGCCTCGGCGTAGGCCGGACATATTGGCTTGGCCCGTGCCGGCGTTACGAAAAAAACGCGAAGAGCGCAGTCAGGCGAATCTGAGGATGCACGGCGTCTCGCGTCGTCCAATTGACTCCCGCCGCGAACCGTGCGTTCCCCCGATCTCATGGTGAAGAAGGACAGCGCCCTCGTTATCGCCGCGATCGCCCGGGTCGTGCGTTTGTCGACCCGTTACGCCTGGGTCGTCATTCTCGCCTTTCTCGTCGCGACGGTTCTCGCCGGCGCCTACGTCTCTCGCCACATCGCTATCAACACCGACTCGAGCAAGCTCTTGTCGAGTTCGCTGCCGTGGCGTCAGCAAGAGATCAAGCTCAATCAGCTGTTCCCGCAGCGCGCCGACTTGATCGTCGCTGTCATCGACGCGACGACGGCGGAGGGAGCCGACGAGGCGGCGGACGCGCTGGTCAACGCGCTGGCTCGTCAGAAGGACGTGATCCGCAACGTCACTCGGCCGGACGGCGGCGAATTCTTCGCCCGCAACGGAATCCTGTTCCTCAGCGTCGACGACCTGCGCAAGAACATGGACCAGTTGATCAAGGCCGAGCCTTTCTTAGGCACGCTCGCCCTCGATCCGACGCTGCGGGGCATCCTGGGCGCGGTCTCGCAGTCGCTCGAGGGCGTGCGAGCTCAAGAAGACGACGCTCGAAGACATCCAGCCGGCAGTCGCCTCCATCGCCGAGGCGCTGGAAAAGGTCGAGCAGGGCCAGCATCCCCCCTTCTCCTGGCGCCGGCTGCTCTCCGGGAAAGCGCCGGAGCCGTCCGATCTTAGACGGTTCGTGAACATCCAAGCTGTCCTCGATTACGGCGATCTCGAGCCAGGAAGCCAGGCGACCAAGGTCGTCCGGGCGACGATCGCGAAACTCGGCTTGACGCCGGACAAAGGCGTCACGGTGCGCCTCACAGGCTCGGTTCCGCTATCCGACGAAGAATTCGCCTCGATCTCCGACGGCGCGGCGGTTAACGGCGTGGTGACGGTCCTCACCGTCCTCGTGATCTTGTGGCTGGCGCTGAAACAAGGCCGGATCATTCTCGCCGTCCTCATCAATCTTGCGGTCGGCCTGAGCTTCACCGCCGCCGTCGGCTTAGCGATGGTCGGAGCGCTGAACCTTATCTCCGTCGCCTTCGCCGTGCTGTTCATCGGCCTTGGCGTCGATTTCGGTATCCAGTTCAGCGTTCGATACCGCGCCGAGCGGTTCGCGGACCGCGATCTCCTTGAGGCTCTCGAAATGACAGGGCGCGGCGTGGCCGGCCCGCTTCTGCTCGCGGCGGCCTCGATCGCGGCCGCTTTCTATTCGTTCCTGCCAACCGCCTATGTCGGCCTGTCGGAACTCGGGCTGATCGCCGGAACGGGCATGATCATCGCGTTCCTGACCACAGTCACGCTGCTTCCGGCGCTGCTGTCCGTTCTCAAGCCGGCTGGCGAGGCGGCGCCGGTTGGCTGGGCGTGGCTTGCGCCTCTCGACCATTTTCTCGACAAGCAGCGCAATTGGGTGGTCGGCCTCACCCTTGCCGCCGTCGTGCTTGGCCTGCCTCTGCTCAGAGGCTTGAGCTTCGACTTCAATCCGCTGAACTTGCGCTCGAAACATGTCGAGTTCGGTCGCGACGCTCCTCGATCTGATGCGCGATCCGAACACGAGCCCCAACACCATCGATGTTCTCGAGCCCGATCTCGCCGACGCTTCGGCCATGGCGGATAAGCTCAAGCAGCTGCCGGAAGTCGCCAAGGTGCGGACGCTCGAAAGCTTCGTGCCCAAGGATCAGGACGAGAAGCTCGCGATCATCGACGACGCCAGCTTCTTCTTCGCAAACACGCTCAATCCCGATCCCGTGGACCCCGCGCCGACCCCGGCTCAAACGTTGGAGGCGATCAACAAGACGGCGGCCGATCTCACCACCACTGTCGGGGAGCCTCGACACCCCCGCCGCCGCGCAGGCGCGCCGCCTGGCGAGCGCGCTGACGGCTCTCGCGAAGGCCGCGCCTGCGACCAGGGACGAGGCGGAGCGCGTGCTGGTTACGCCGCTCATGACGACGCTTCGCCAGGTGCGCGATCTCCTCTCGGCCGAGCACGTGACGATCGACACGCTTCCGCCTGCGCTCAAAAGCGACTGGGTTGCGCCGGACGGCGAGGTCAGGATCGAGGCGAGGCCCAGCGGGGACGGCAACGACAATGCCGTCCTGCATCGCTTCGTCGACGCGGTGCGCCAGGTTGCGCCGCAGGCGAGCGGCGCGCCGGTCTTCATCGTCGAGGCGGCGGCGACCATCGTCAAGGCGTTTCTCAGGCCGCCGTCTGGTCGCTCTTGTCGATCGCGCTGATCCTGTTCGTGGCGCTGAGGCGCTGGCAGGACGTCGCGCTGACGCTCGTGCCCTTGCTTGTCGCCATTCTCTTCACGCTGGAAATCTGCGTGGCGATTGGGCTCAAGCTCAATTTCGCCAACATCATCGCGCTGCCGCTTTTGCTTGGCGTCGGCGTCGCGTTCAAAATCTACTACGTCATGGCGTGGCGGGCGGGGGAGCATAATTTCTTGCAGTCGAGCCTGACGCGCGCCGTGTTCTTCAGCGCCTGCACCACCGCCACCGCCTTCGGCAGCCTATGGTTCTCGCACCATCCGGGCACCTCGAGCATGGGCAAACTGATGGCCCTGTCGCTGGTCGACGACCCTCTCGGCCGCCGTTCTGTTCCAGCCGGCTCTTTTGGCGACGCAGAGCAAATCCCATTACGACGAGTGATTAGACGCCTTCAGTAAAAATGACGGCACTGTGGCAAAAGGGTGATAGTCGCCCGACGCGCGGCTCTGCTAGCTTCGAACCGGGGCTGGCTCTGATTTCTCAGAACCGGAGCACGACGTTCTCCTAAGCAAGTCCTTCGCGGACGTGCGGAGAAGTCTTCGCGTCGCGCGGAATTTCGAGAGGAATCGCTCAACGCATGCGTGGCGTTGAACGCTGGACCAAATGGCTGGGCGCGGCGAGCTTGGCGGCGCTTGTCAGCGCCTGCGCGGGCGTGCCTCACGACGCGTCCCTGCCGATCTACGATCCGAACGAGCAATTCAATCGTGGCGTGCTTCACCTCAATCAGGTGGTGCTCGACCCGCCGGCGACGGTCATCAAGTCGGTGCCGGGGGTGATCCGGGACCGCTTCCAGGATTTGGACGCGAACCTGAAAGAGCCGCGCGTCTTCGCCAACGACATCCTGCAGGGCCGCTGGGCCGCGGCGGGCATCACGGTCGCCCGCACTCGTCATAAATACCACATTCGGCATTGGCGGATTGTTCGACGTCGCCGCGACGGCGGGCAATTTGCCGCAGCAGACTGGCGATTTCGGCCAGACCATGTTCGTCTATGGCGTCCCGGCGGGCGCCTATTCCGTGTCCCCGTATTTCGGTCCCTCGACGCAACGCGATGCGATCGGCGGCGTCGTGGATACGGTCGGCGATCCCGTCGGCTGGGTCGCGGGCGGAATTTTCTTTGGCTGGCCTTGGACGATCGGGACGGGCGCCTTGGGCGCCGTCGCCCATCTCGCCCAGTGGAAACAAGCCGAGAATTCGTCGGTCGACTTCTACAGCTTCTTGCGCTCGAGCTACTATCAGACGCGCCGGGCGCAATTGCGTGAGGCGCAAGGCCTGCCCCCGGAGGTCGAATCGCCAGCCACCGCAGGCCCGATCGTCGGGGCGCCTGCCAAGTTACGCCCGGCCGCAGGATCGCCGGCTTACACAATCCCGCCGCCTCAATAGATCGCTACGAGGTCGAGCTCGCCTTGATCCGTCTGGCGAGCGAGCAACCGGCGCCCTTCCACCCATTGCCAGGCCGCAAGGCCCGGCAGGCCAAGCGCCAGCTCGCGAACGCGTTTCGTGAGAGAAACCGCGAGCGCCAAGTCCGCGGGCAGTCCGAGCAGCGCTCCGAACAACACCATGCCGCCCTCTTGCGCGCCTAACGCGCCTGGCACCATGAACGCCGCGCCGCGGACGCCGCTGCTGAGGCTTTCCAGGATAAACGAATCGATCAGGCTCAGCGGATGGCCGAGGAAGCGCGTCGCCATCCAGACTTCGCCTGTGCCGATCGCCCATCCGACGAGCCGCAGCAGGCTGGAATAGGCAAGGGCTGAACGGCGGCGATAGGTCGCGACGATCGCCTCGTCGATCGCTTCCGCGCGACCGGTGAAGCCCGACATCCAGCTCTTTGGCGCGAGGCGGTTCGCCCATCCGATCAGAACGGCAAACATGCTGCTGTGTTGGAGCCGGACGAAGATTCCGATCGCCGCCGCGAATATGGCGACGCCGATCGTGAGCCCCCACGCTGTCGCGGCCGCGTCGTGCGTCTTGCCGGCGGTGAGCAGCCCCACGCCGACGAGGACAAAGACGAGCTGGGTCGCCGAGCCGACCGTAATATCGACCACCATGCTGGCGGTGGCCTGCGCGCCCGAAACGCCGCGCTGATGCACAAGCCGCGCGCCGACGACGTCGCCGCCGACGCCGGCGACCGGCAGCAAGGTGCTGACGGATTCGCGGATCCAGCGCATCCAGACAAAGCTCAGCGCGGCCCGGGCGGTTCGAAGCCGGGAACAACTCCCGCCAGGAGGCCGCGTCAAAATACAACGGCAGGAGATGATAGAGCGTGATCGGCGCGAGCCACCAGCCAAGCGCCAGCATGGCGGAAGCCACCTCGGCGGCGCCGCTGTGGATGATAAGAAAGACGACGAGCAGGAAGCCGAGAAACGCGGCGACGATGAGCGAGGCTGAAATGGCTTGGGTCCCCCGTTCGGGCGCGGCTTCGCGCCGAAGACTGCGCGGGACTACGATCGCCGCGCGGGATCGTCTATCAGCAATCGTCGCCGAGGTGGAGTGCCGGGCGTCGCCCATCCGGACTTCATGAACCAACCATGCCTGAAGCGCCGATTCTCGTTCTTCTTGGCCCGCCCGTCGCCTCGCGCGGAGGCGGCGGGCGTTGCGCGTGGGCCGGATGGCGATCCGGTCATTCTCGGGCTGAGCCTTACCCAGCGGGCGGCGCTGGCGGCGCGGCGCGCCGGCTATGGGCAGGTCTTTCTCCTCGGCGCAAAGGACCACGGCGCCGGGCGCGACCGCGGTCGCCGATTGGCGGCGACCTCGCCGCGTCGCTCTCGTCTTCTCAGCCGGCGCCGTTGGTCATCGCGCCCGCCGCAATCCTCGCGGAAACCGATTGGCTCGAACGGCTGGCGTCGACGCGGATCGAGCCGGCCGCCTGGGGGAGAATCCCGCACCGGATCGTCGTGCTCGCCGCCGCATCGGCTCTGGGCGCGCTGAAGGAACTGGACAGGGACGGCGGCGCGCGAGACCTGGCCGCTGTCGAGGCCCGGCTCGCCCGCCATTTCGGGCCGCCGGCGTCCGATTTCGGCTGACATCGATCCGATCGTCGTCGAGGACGCCGGCGGACGTCCGCGTCGCCGAACGGCGGCTTCTGCGCTCGCTGGTCAAGGACACCGACGGCTTCATGGCCCGACACGTCGAGCGGCCGATTTCGTTGCAGATCTCGCGCCGCCTGGCGGCGACCGCGATCACGCCCAATCAGATGAGCCTGATTTCGATCGCGGTCGGGATCTGCGGCGGCCCGTTTTTCCTGTCCGCGCGCCCCTTGATGCAGACCATCGGGGCGCTCCTGTTTCTGGCGCATTCGATCCTCGACGGCTGCGACGGGGAACTCGCGAGGCTCAAATTCCAGCAATCGCGATGGGGCGGCGTTCTCGACTTCTGGGGCGACAATGTCGTCCACACCGTCATTTTCGCCTGCATGGGCGTTGGCTGGAGCCTGTCCGCCGGCTCCCCCTGGCCGCTAGCGCTCGGCGCCGGAGCCGTCCTTGGAACGCTGGGCTCGGCCGGCTTCGTCTATTGGCGGCTGATGCGCGGCAAGGACGGCGGCGACACGCTTGTTCACCTCGGTGTCGGAAGCGCCAGAGCGCCCGCTGACGCGGCTTCTCGATTCCGCCTCGCGCCGCGATTTCATCTATCTCGTGATCCTGCTCGCGCTGTTCGGCCGATCGAACTGGTTTCTGGTCATGGCCGGGATCGGCGCGCCGATCTATTTTCTCCTGGTGCTTTTCGCCGCGCGCCCGCACGCCCCGCAGGAGACCGGCTCCAGGGTCGCGCCAGGCGCAAATCGATGAGCGCTCGCTCCGTCGCGGCGGCGGGCCCGATTTGGCGCGCCGCGGTGGCGACGCCCACCCCGAAGCTTCACGAAATCAATGTTGAGCCGCGAGCCGCACGCCGCCCGGTCCAATCAGTCCGGGATAGGGCGCTTTGAACTTGTAAACGGTCCCGGTGGAGGCGCCTTCCATGCGATCATTCGCGATCAAGCAACCGACGCCACCGAGTGTCGCCTTAGGGTTGTGTCTCTCAACCGCTGTGACCTGCGGTCTGGTCGCAGGATGTCTGTGGCGAGTTTGCAAGGAAGCCCGCGCGCTGTGATGGATTTCGATCGCGAATGCGATATGGATGGCCGTTCGCCTTCCAATCGAGCTTCGATCCATGCTGCTTGCCGAGACCATCCGCACGATCCCGGACTACCCGAAGAAGGGCATCCTGTTTCGCGACATCACGACGCTGCTCGGCGACGCCAAAGCGTTTCGACGCGCGGTCGACGAACTGGTGCAGCCCTGGGCGGGGACGAAGATCGACAAGGTCGCTGGGCATCGAAGCGCGCGGGTTCATTCTGGGCGGCGCGGTCGCGCACCAATTGTCGGCGGGATTCATCCCGATCCGCAAGAAGGGCAAGCTGCCGCACACAACCGTCTCCATTCCCTACTCGCTCGAATACGGGCTCGACCACATGGAGATGCATGAGGACGCGGTCACGAAAGGCGAGCGGGTGATCCTGGTCGACGACCTGATCGCGACGGGAGGAACGGCGGAAGGCGCGGTCAAGCTCCTTCGTCAGATGGGCGCCGAGGTGATCGCCGCCTGTTTCGTCATCGACCTGCCGGACCTCGGCGGCGCAGCCAAGCTCGAGGCGATGAAGGTTCCAGTGCGCAATCTGGTGACCTTTGCCGGGCACTAGAGGGCTTCGGCTGAGGCCTTGGCGGGATCCGGGATTGCGCACATCTCGGAGCGCACGAGGAAGCGCTTCTCGCGGCCATTGTCCAGAGAGAACATGCCGCCGCGGCCACGCACCACGTCGATGACGATGTCTGTGTGCTTCCAGGCTTCGTATTGGGAGCCGCTGATGTAGAAGGGCGCGCCGCCGATCTCGCCCATCTTCACGTCATAGTCGCCGATCAGGAAGTCGCCCTGAGCATAGCACATGGGCGAGGAGCCGTCGCAGCATCCGCCGGACTGATGAAACATCACGGGGCCATGGTCGGCGACGATTTCCTCGATCAGCTCGAGCGCCGCGGGCGTTGCGGACACAGTTCCCATGTCAGTTCTCCTGCAATGTCGGCGGCGCGGGGAGCCCGCGCCGCGAACCCTTCTCCCTCCGGAGAAGGTGGCCCGAAGGGCCGGATGAGGGCCGCGCGGAACGCGCGCTTCGCGCGACCACCCGCCTCTCCCATCCCGTCGAGCGCTCCTTCCAGCGCAGGAGAGGGGACGCGATCAGAAGAAGCCGAGCTTCTTCGGGCTGTAGCTGACCAGCATGTTCTTGGTCTGCTGGTAGTGATCGAGCATCATCTTGTGGTTCTCGCGGCCGACGCCCGATTGCTTGTAGCCGCCGAACGCCGCATGCGCGGGATAGGCGTGGTAGCAATTGGTCCACACGCGTCCCGCCTGGATCGCGCGGCCGAAGCGGTAGCAGCGATTGGCGTCGCGGCTCCAGACGCCCGCGCCCAGACCATAGAGCGTGTCGTTGGCGATCGAGAGCGCTTCCTCGTCGGTCTTGAAGGTGGTCACCGAGACGACCGGCCCGAAGATCTCCTCCTGGAAGACGCGCATCTTGTTGTGGCCCTTGAACACGGTCGGCTTGATGTAATAGCCGCCCGCATACTCGCCCTCGAGCATGTTGCGCTCGCCGCCGATGAGGACCTCGGCGCCTTCCTTCCTGCCGATGTCGAAGTAGGAGAGGATCTTCTCCATCTGCTCGGAGGAAGCCTGCGCGCCGATCATCGTGCTCGGATCGAGCGGGCTGCCCTGGGTGATCGCGTCGACGCGCTTCAGCGCGCGCTCCATGAAGCGGTCGTAGAGCGATTCCTGGATCAGCGCGCGGCTCGGGCAGGTGCAGACCTCGCCCTGGTTGAGCGCGAACATGACGAAGCCTTCGATCGCCTTGTCGAAGAAGTCGTCGTCATGGGCGCCGACGTCATCGAAGAAGATGTTGGGCGACTTGCCGCCAAGCTCGAGCGTCACGGGAATGAGGTTCTGCGACGCATATTGCATGATCAGCCGGCCGGTCGTCGTCTCGCCGGTGAAGGCGATCTTGGCGATGCGGTTCGAGGAGGCGAGCGGCTTGCCCGCTTCGAGGCCGAAGCCGTTGACGACGTTGAGGACGCCCTTCGGAATGAGATCGCCGATGAGCTCGAGCAGAACCATGATCGAAGCCGGGGTCTGCTCGGCGGGCTTGAGAACGATGCAGTTTCCCGCGGCCAGCGCCGGCGCCATCTTCCACACCGCCATCAGGATCGGGAAGTTCCAGGGAATGATCTGACCGACGACGCCGAGCGGCTCATGGAAATGATAGGCGACGGTGTCGTGGTCGACCTCGCTGATCGAGCCTTCCTGGGCGCGGATCGCGCCGGCGAAATAGCGGAAATGGTCGATGGCGAGCGGGATGTCGGCGGCCATCGTCTCGCGGATCGGCTTGCCGTTGTCCCACGTCTCGGCGAGCGCGATCTTCTCGAGATTGGCTTCGATCCGGTCGGCGATCTTGTTGAGCATCTGCGCGCGTTCGGCGACCGCGGTGCGGCCCCAGGCGTCCTTTGCGGCGTGCGCCGCGTCGAGAGCGGCCTCGATGTCGGAGGCGTCGGAGCGGGCGATCTCGCAGACCGGCTGGCCGGTGATCGGGGAAATGTTATCGAAATATTTGCCGGCTTTGGGGGCCTTCCATTCGCCGCCGATATAGTTCTCGTACCGCTTGGCGAACGGGGATTTGAGGGCGACGCGCCCCGCCGGTCGACGATGATTCCGCGCGGGTCAGCCAGGACGACCGAGCACCCAACACCGCAGACTGCGAGAAAAAGGCGATCGATGCTCCCCTGCGCCGCGACGAGCAACGAGCCCATCCGTTCGCGCGATTGTGCGATCTCGCCCTCGGGCAGCCGCTGGGAAGGCGCACGGCTCGCGGGATCGAGCGCGTGCAACGCTCCGGAGCGACGCCACGACGCGGCGAGCGCCGAGCCTGCGGCGTCGTTGCTGGCAATGACCTTGAGAACATGATCCGCGTGGGCGGGGCCCTCGACTCGCCCCATCCGTTCCTCCCGGCCGTGCCGCCCACTGCGTTCGCGTCGAGCGGATCCGCCGTTATATCCGACTAGATATAGGCATGACTAAGGCGAGTTGACCCGCCCGCGCTCCGACGAGACGCCGATCGCGCGCGCTAAACGCCCTTTTCCCGCGCTTCCGACATCGCCCGCCAGTGAGCGTCGAACAGGGCAGCGCCGAAGTCGAGCGCGTCGCCCGAGGCTTCCCGGATCAGCGAAAACGCGGTCGGCGGGCGCACCGTGAGGCGGCCGGTCAGCGAATTCTGCTCGAAAGTGAACTCGCGCCTTGAATTTCCTCGCCAGGTTCTGCATCCCGACGTTTTCGGGCAGGCAGACGATCTCGATCGTCTCGACGCCGTGGTTGGTGGCGGCGCGCAATATGCGCTTGAACAATTTCTCGCCGATGCCGCGGCGGCGATACCTCGTCATCAACCGAGAACGCCGCTTCGGCGTGGATGTGACGCCCGAACGGCGCCTGCTCGCTCCAGATCGCCTGATTGGAGCGCAGCTCAGCCGCGCCGACCAGCTTGCCGTCGATAAACGCCCCGTAGATGAGGTCGCCCTTGCCGAAGCAGTTTTCGGCATAACGGGCAAGAAACTCGTCCGACATCCCGCCGCCGAAGCGCATATGCCGGCTGTGCGGGTCAAGGCTGACCAGATGGTCGCGAAACGCTTCTTTGTCGGCCAGCCAAAGCCGCCGGATTTCCACCGGGGCTGAACTCGGTTCGCTCACAATTTACCTCGCCGATTTGTCCTCGGCGCTTCATCCCACGCTCATATTGTGCGTTGCAACCAAATTTTCAACTCGCTCAATTCGCGGCCGCGCCGAGGCTGAGCAGGGTTTTGCCGAGCACCTGGCGCTTGGCGATCGCCTCGAACGCTTTTCGGTACTCTTCCAGCGGATATGTGGCATGCACATGAACGCTGAGAGATCCCGGATTTCGCCCAGTCCATCAATTGAGCCATGTTCTCGCGATGCGCTTCCGGCTCGCGCGTCGTGAATTCCCCCCAATAGACGCCGCGGATGTCGCAGCCCTTGAGGAGGGGGATGTTGAGCGGCGGGCGGGGAATCTCGCCCGATGCGAAGCCAATCACCAGAAGCCGCCCTTTCCAGGCGAGCGATCGCAGGGCGGCTTCGGTCAAGGGGCCGCCGACCGGATCGTAAACGACGTCGACGCCCTTGGGCGCGATCTCCTTGAGACGGGCGCGCATATCGTCGTTGGCCGTGTTGATGGTCTCGGAAGCGCCATAGCGGCGGGCGAAGGCGAGCTTGTCTTCCGATGACGCGCCCGCGATGACGCGAGCGCCCATCGCCTTGCCAATCTCAACTGCGGCGAGCCCGACGCCGCCCGAGGCGCCAAGCACGAAAAGGGTCTCGCCGGGCTTCATCTCGGCGCGCTGCTTGAGCGCATGCAAGGAGGTGCCGTAGGCGACCGAAAGGCCGGCGGCCTTGTCGAGGGCGAGACCGTCGGGGATCTTGGCCAGGCGGGTCGTGGAGATGGCGATTTCTTCTGCGGCCGCCCCATAAGAGCAGACGCCCATGACCCGGTCGCCGACTTCAAATCCTTGCGCTCCCGGTCCAAGCGCAAGGACGCGGCCTGAGAACTCGCCTGCGGGCGAAAATGGCGGCTTGGCCCTCACTTGGTACTTGCCTTCGATGATCAGCGTGTCGAAGAAGTTGAGCCCCGCATAGGCGATTTTGACCACGGCCTCGCCTTCACCGGCCGTTGGCGCCTCGACCTCGGTCACCACCAAGTTGTCGACGGGGCCAAGCGACGGACAGATCAGCGCTTTCATCAGGGGGCTCCTAATTTACTCATTTTTCAGTAACCAAATGCAGGATTGCAGCCCCTGAGCCGGCCGGCAAGGCGATAGGCCGGAATTTTGCCCGGATCGGACGGCAGGGAAGCCCGCCGCCCGGGCTGGCCAGAAGGCCGGCCCCGGTTCAAAGGATTGTTGTGATGCCGCGTCTTGTCCTTTCCCTTCGCGCCATTGGGTTTGCCGCGGCGGCCGTTTGCGCCGCGAGCCCATTCCTGCCGCCCGCGATCGCCGCGCCCAAAGCCGCCAAGCCCGCGCCCAAATCGGGCGCAAAAGAGGAGGCGTCCAAGCCGTCGCTGGTTGCGACCTTCGGCGATTGGAACGTCTTTGTGGGCCAGGTCGGCAAGGGACGCATCTGCTACACCCTCGCCCAGCCCAAGTCGCGCGAGCCCGCGAGCCTGACCCGCGATCCGGGCTATGCGTTCATCTCCGACCGTCCGGCGGAAGGGGTGCGCAACGAAGTCTCCTTCATCATGGGTTTCGACGTCTCGGGCGGCGACACGGCCGAAGCCAGTTCCGAGGCCAAACCGGGGGAGAAACCCGCGTCCAAGTCGACCGCCAAATCGAAGACGTCCGCCGGCCCGGCCCCGATCGCATTGGTCGACCAGGCGTCGTTCGAAATGCTGCCCAAAGGGGGAAACCTCTGGGTCAAGAACGCGGCGAAGGAGAGCGCGCTGATCGCCGTTATGCGCAAGGGCACGAAACTGGTGGTCAAGGCGGCGTCGATGCGAGGCCACCAGTCGATCGACACCTATACGCTGACCGGCTTCGCCCAGGCGATGGACCGGCTGCAGAAGGAATGCCCGGGGAAGTGACGCGGGGCTTGAGGCGCCTGGCCTGACGGATCGAGTCGGATGAGCGTCCCTCTCTGCGGCGGGGCGGGGCGGTTTGGGTTTTCTTGGACCGAGGCGGTTTCGCGTTGAAAACCCAAATTCAGTGGGTTGGTTTTTCTTGGATTTCCTTGGATTCTCTCGTCCGAATCGAGACTTATCAATGGGTTAAACGGGATTTTCGTTCGGCAAATCTTTCGTGGCGCTTTTGCCCTTGAAGCGTTCGAAGCGGCGGAACGGAAGGCCGCTGGCGCTATGCGGAACGGCAGAAGTGTTCATCGAGCAAGCTTAACCTATATTCTGATTTTCCACAATGACTTGCATGAGAGCTTTGCACTGGCGGTGCACGAGGAGAGCGGGCTCGTGCGTCGACGGATCGCCTGGAAGGTCAAGCACGCCCGCTACCCGCTCGAGCCCTGGCAAAAGCTCCACAACGCCTAGGCGGGAAGCGTGCGCTCAGCGGTCGAGCGGCGCCTTCGCCACGATGAAGCGTGGGTCACGGCATGGGCCGCGTCCGCTGCCTCGGGCTTTCCCGCAACGCCTGTCCTCTGCAGTTCATCGCGATGGCGATGAACATGAAGCCGCCGCTCGTGCTGCGAGAAGCTTGACCCGTTCGCCGGAAAGAAGACCCTCAAGACCTCCGGAACCAGGAAAGATCGAAGACCAGGACCGCCATACGTCCCCCGCACGTCCCGCAAAACCCGTGATCCAAACCTCACCCGATCGCCGCCCGACCACGCTCGCTCTTCTGCAAAGCTCTCGGACAATTTGACCGATCCACAGGGGCGGTTGCGTCGTTGGCCTACCGGATCCACCGGTATGCCGCCAGGCACAGAAGCGCCAACACAAATCCAGTTAAGACGAAGACAAACCCTATGCGGAGCGTGAGTTCGGGCACCACTTTCGCAAGCTCCCGTTCGCTGTCGGTCTCGAGCCTGTTCTCAAGCCTATTGGCGATTTGCTCGAGGCGGCGCGGCCCGTCGCCAGGAAGGCCGCGACAGCAGAAAGGATCCGCCCGGCGTCCTCGAGGCGCCCGTCCGGACCGAGGTTTTCCGCAATCCAAGCGCCCACCACCGGTTCGGCGGTCGACCACATGTTGAGCTGAGGGTCGAGCTTTCGCGCCACGCCCTTCGACGACGACCATGGTCTTCTGCAGCATCACCAGCTCGATCCGGGTGGTCATTTCGAACAGGGAGGTGATCTCGAACAGGAGCGTGAGCAGCTTCGCCATCGAGATCTGATCGGCGGTGCGGGAATGGATCGGTTCGCCGATCGCGCGGAGCGCCTGGGCGAAATCCTCGACCCGATAGGTATGGGGCACATAGCCCGCCTCGAAATGGACCTCGGCCACCCGCATGTAGTCTCGGCGGATGAATCCGAAGAGGATTTCCGCCAGGAACCGACGCTCCTTGCGCCCGAGCCGGCCCATGATGCCGAAGTCGACGGCGACGATGCGGCCCTCCCTGTCGACGAAGAAATTGCCCTGATGCATGTCGGCATGGAAGAACCCGTCGCGCAGCGCGGTGCGCAGGAACGTCTGAATCAGGGTGCGCGCCAGCGCGCGGGGATCGAATCCGAGATCGGTCAGACGATCCGGATCGGCCAGCGGGACGCCGTCGATCCATTCCATCGTCATCACTTCGCGCGTGGTGCGGTTCCAGTCGACCGCCGGCGCGCGAACGTCCGGATCATCCTTGGAGTTTTCGACGAATTCCGACGCCGCCGCAGCTTCGAGCCGGAAATCCATTTCCATCCGCACCGAGCGGGCGAGCGTCTCGACGACCTGGACGAGCCGCAAGCGGCGGAACTCCGGCGCCAGGCTCTCCGCGAATCGCGCGGCGAAGAACATGTCCGAGAGGTCGCGCGCGAACCGCCGCTCCGTCGCCGGCGCGCAGCACTTTCACCGCGACCGGCCGCACGCCTTCGTCGGTCTTCACCTCGGCTCGATGGACCTGGGCGATCGAAGCCGCCGCGACCGGCTCGCCGAAGCTCTCGAACAGCGACTTCGATCTTCGTGCCGAACGAGGCCTCGATGATGGCGACCGCAGCCTCCCGGCTCATCGGCGCGACGCGGTCCTGCAGCTGCTCGAGCTCGAGCGCGACCTTGCCGCCGACGATGTCCGGGCGGGTCGAAAGGAATTGTCCGAGCTTGACGTAGGACGGGCCCAAGCCGGTCGATCGCCCGGGAGAGCCCCGCGAGCCCGTCGCCGTCGCGTTTTGCGATCAGGTTGGCGAGCGCGAGCGGCAGTCTCAGCGACCGGGGGCAGCGGCGGTCGGATCGACGCCGACAAACGCCCCTTCGCGCGCGAATACGATAAGCGGCGCGCGCCAGCCTCAGGCACGTGGCCGAGCGACGACAGGATCGACATGAATCAGAGCTTCCAGCCCGAGTGGATCGCGACGATCCCTCCGCTCAGGCGCGTGAAGTCGACGCGCGCGAAACCCGGCCTCGCCGATCATCTCCGCGAACAGATCGGGTGGCGGAAACTTGCGGATCGATTCGACGAGATAGCGGTAAGGGCCGCCGTCGCCGGTCACCACCTTGCCCATGGCGGGAATGGCGGCGAACGAATAGGCGTCGTAGATGCGATCGATCACCGGCAAATCGACGCGCGAGAATTCGAGGCACAAGAAATGCCCGCCGCGCTTCAGCACGCGATAGGCCTCCTTGAGCGCGTCTTCGATCCGCGGCACGTTGCGGATGCCGAACGCGATCGTGTAGGCGTCGAAACGCGCATCGGGCAGCGGCAGCGCTTCGGCGTTGCCTTCGATGAAGGTCAGCCGCTTCGAGAACGGGCGCCTGGCCGCGCGCTTTTCCCCGACCCGCAGCATGTCGGCATTGACGTCGACGACTGTGACCTCAGTCTGCGGCCCGCCGGCCTTCGCCACGCGGAAGGCGACGTCGCCGGTGCCGCCGGCGACGTCGACATGAGCGAAAGGGCGCGTTCAGCGAGGGGCGGACCTTGGCGACAAGAGCGTCCTTCCACGCCCGGTGCAGGCCGAACGACATCAGGTCGTTCATCAGGTCATAGCGACCGGCGACCTTGTGGAACACGTCGTTCACCAGGCCCTGCTTTTCGTCCAGGCGAACGGTGCGTTGGCCGAAGTGCGTCTGATCGCCCGCGGCGGGCATCAGGACTCTCCATGGAAACGGCCCAAACCTTAGCGCGCCACGGCGCATAGCGTACACTGGGCGCGGTCAGTCGAGGCGCACCGGGATGCCCGCTTCCGCCATGCGCGCCTTCGCCTGCCGGATCGTGAATTCGCCGAAATGGAAGATCGACGCCGCGAGCACGGCGCTCGCATGGCCCTCCCGCACGCCCGTCGACGAGATGGTCGAGATTGCCGACGCCGCCCGAGGCGATGACCGGAATGGCGACCGCGTCGGCGACGGCGCGAGTCAGCTCGAGATCGAAGCCCTGTTTCGATCCGTCGCGATCCATCGACGTCAAAAGGATTTCGCCCGCGCCGAGAGCCGCGACTTCGCGCGCGTAAGCGATCGCCTCGATGCCGGTCGCCCGCCGGCCGCCGTGGGTGAAGATCTCCCAGCGCGGCGGCTGCGCCGGGCGCGGACACCCGCTTGGCGTCGATGGCGACGACGACGCACTGGGCGCCGAACTTCTCCGCCGCCTGGCGCACGATCTCGCGGTCGGCGACCGCCGCCGAATTGATCGAGGCCTTGTCCGCGCCGGCGAGCAGGAGGTTGCGGATGTCGTCGGTGGTGCGGACGCCGCCGCCGACCGTCAGCGGCATGAAGCAGACCTCGGCCGTGCGCCTGACGACGTCGAGCAGGATGCTGCGATCCTCGTGGCTCGCCGTGATGTCGAGGAAGCACAGTTCGTCCGCGCCCGCCTTGTCGTAGGCGATCGCGCTCTCCACCGGATCGCCCGCGTCGCGCAGATTGACGAAGTTGACGCCCTTGACGACGCGCCCATCCTTGACGTCGAGACAGGGGATAACCCGAGCCTTGAGAGTCACGGCGCCAACCCCGCCGGCCGTTCGCGCCCGCCCGCCGGCGTGAAGGAGGGTCAGCGCCGCGCGCGGATCGAGCCGGCCGTCATAGAGCGCGCGCCCGACGATGGCGCCGGCGAGACGGGCGCAATCGGGCTCGATCAGCCGCCGGACGTCCTCGATCGAGGCAAGGCCGCCCGAGGCGATGACTGGAATGTCGAGCTCGTCGGCGAGCGCGATCGTGCTTTCGATGTTGAGGCCGGCGAGCGCGCCGTCGCGCGCGATGTCGGTATAGATGATCGCGGCGACCCCCGCGTCCTGGAACCGGCGCGCGAGATCGAGCGCCGAAATGTCCGAGGTCTTCGCCCATCCCTCGATGGCGACTATGCCCTCGCGGGCGTCGATGCCGACGGCGATCCGGCCGGGATAAAGCCGCGCCGCCTCGCGCACGAAATCGGGATCGCGCACCGCCGCGGTGCCGATGATGACCCGCGTCACGCCGCTCTCCAGCCAACCGCGCACGGTCTTCATGTCGCGAATGCCGCCGCCAAGCTGCAGCTTGATCGTGAGCCCGGCGAGAATGCCTCGGACCGCCTCGGCGTTCATGGGCTTGCCCGCGAACGCCCCGTCGAGATCGACGACATGCAGATAGTCGAATCCCTGCGCCGACGAACGCTCGCGCCTGAGCGGCGGGATCGGCGTTGAACGTTGTCGCGCGCGTCATGTCGCCCTGGACGAGACGCACGCACTGGCCGTCCTTGAGATCGATGGCGGGAAACAGGATCACGGGCGCCACTTGAGGAAATTGGCGATCAGCTTGAGCCCGAGCGTCTGGCTCTTCTCGGGGTGAAACTGGGTGCCGGCGATGTTGCCGCGGGCGACGATCGCGGTCACCGGGCCGCCGTAGTCGGCGGTCGCGACCATGTCGCCGGCATCGTCCGGATACAATTGGTAGGAGTGGACGAAATAGGCGTGCAGCCCGCTCGCGCCGGTCTTCAGGTCCCTGCAGAAGCGGATGAGCGCGCCGCACGTCGAGGGTGTTCCACCCCATATGCGGAATCTTCAGCTCCGGATCGCGCGGCTTGATCGCCGCGACGTCGCCCGCAATCCAGTTCAAGCCGCTGACCACCTCATGCTCGAGGCCGCGCGTCGCCATGAGTTGCGCGCCGACGCAAATGCCGAGGAACGGCCGGCCTCGCTGGCGCACCGCCTCGTCCATCGCCTCGACCATGCCGGAAACGCCGTCGAGCCCGCGGCGGCAGTCCGCGAACGCGCCGACGCCCGGCAACACGACATGATCGGCGGCGAGCACCTCCTCGGGCCGAGCGGTGACGCTCACCTCACAACCCAAGCCGGCCTCGCGCGCGGCGCGCTCGAAGGCTTTCCGCGCCGAGTGCAGATTGCCGGAGCCATAGTCTATGATGGCGACGCTCATGGCATGTCGCCCTAAAGCGCCCCCTTGGTCGACGGCACGCGCTCGGCTTGACGCGAATCGATCGCGATCGCGCCGCCGGAGCGCGCGGGCGACGCCCTTGAAGCACGATTCGGCGATGTGATGGCTGTTTGCGCCGTAAAGCGTTTCGATGTGCAGCGTGAGCCCGGCGTTGCCGGCGAAGGCCTGGAAGAACTCGCGCACCAGCTCGGTGTCAAAACCGCCGATCTTCTCGGTCGGGAACTCGGTTCTGAAGACGAGAAATGGTCGGCCCGACACGTCGAGCGCGACGCGGGTCAGTGTTTCGTCCATCGGCAGCAGGCAGTCGGCGTAGCGGGTCAAGCCCCGCTTGTCGCCGAGCGCCTTCGCGAGCGCCTGGCCGAGCGCGATGCCCACGTCCTCGACCGTATGATGATCGTCGATGTGGCGGTCGCCCTCGGCGCGAATTTTGATGTCGACAAGGGAATGACGCGCCAGCTGATCGAGCATATGATCGAAAAAGCCGACGCCGGTCGCAATATCGGCAAGACCCGATCCGTCGAGATCGAGGCCGACCTCGATGCTCGTTTCTTTGGTCTTGCGTGTGATTGCGCCCTTGCGCATGGCGATTTCAAAGCCTTAAGCTGCGTTGCGCGGGGGGTGATAGCAAGACGCGCGGCGCTTGGCCACCCAAACGACGCCCGACACCGATCGGGTGTCCCGCGCGTCCTTTGGAGCCAGCGGGCGCAACACGAACATTTGACGAGGCTTGCGTCGCCTAGCGGTCGCGCAGGAATTCGTAACGAGGCAAGATTCGCTTAATGAGGGCTCAAACGTTACTGGGGCGAGACGCGCTCCGAGCCGCTGCAGGGAATGACAGAATATGAATATGAAACCGACGAAATTCGGTGTGGGTCAAAGCGTCAAGCGCGTCGAGGACATTCGCCTGGTCAGCGGCCGAGGCAATTACGCCACCGATGCGGTTGATAAGGCGGAACTCAAGGCGGTATTCCTGCGCAGCCCATACGGGCATGCGAAGTTCCACATCGACGATGTCGAAGCGGCGCGCGCGGCCCCCGGCGTTCACGCAGTCTATGTCGCCGGCGATTTCGCCAACCTTGGCCGCCTGCCTTGCCTTGCTCCGGTCGCCAATTCCGACAAGTCGAACACGCCGCTCAAGCCCTATCCGGTGATGGCCGTGGACGAGACGCATCACATCGGCGACATCGTCGCGCATGGTGGTCGCCGACACGGCGCTGCAAGCCCGTGACGCCGCCGAACTGATCAGCGTGACGTGGGATGGCCTTCCCGCGGTTACGGATATGGATGAGGCCTTACGCCCTGGGGCGCCGCTCGTCTTTGCCGGCGCGCCGGGCAACGTCGCTTATGACACTCATATCGGCGACAAACAGAAAACCGACGAGGCGTTCGCCGGCGCAGCGCACACGGTTCGCATCAGAATTGTCAATTCGCGCGTCGTCGCCAACTACATGGAGCCGCGCTCCGCCGTCGGGGAATACGATGCGGCGACCGGCCGCTTCACGCTGAACCTGGGAAGCCAGGGCGTGCACGGCATCCGCGACATCCTCGCGGGTTCGATCCTGAAGGTTGCGCCCGAATCCATCCGCGTCGTCACGCAAGACGTAGGCGGCGGGTTTGGCACCAAGGCCGTTATGTATCGAGAATATCCCCTTGTTCTCGAGGCGGCCAGGCGCCTCGGAAGGAGCGTCGGCTGGCTTGCGGATCGCAGCGAGCATTTCGTTGGCGACGCGCAAGGCCGCGACAACGTGACGACGGCTGAAATGGCGCTCGACGGCGAGGGCCGGTTTCTGGCGCTCAGGGTCGACATCCTCGGCAATCTCGGCGCCTACCTGTCGATGTTCGCGCCCTACATTCCCTGGCTCGGCGCCTCGATGGCGACTGGGTGCTACCACATCGACGCGCTCCACGCGCGCGTCCGCGGAATCTACACCCACACCGTGCCCGTCGACGCCTATCGCGGAGCGGGACGCCCGGAGGCCGCATACGTGCTCGAGCGGCTGGTCGACGCTTGCGCGCGCAAGCTTGGCGCTGACGCCTGAGGACGTGCGCTCGCGCAACTTCGTCAAGCCCGAGCAGATGCCCTACCACACCCACACCAACCGCGACTACGACGTCGGCGATTTCGAAGGCGCGCTGCGGGCCTGCCTGAAGAAGGCGGACCGCGCGGGTTTCGCGAAGCGTTCGGAGGAAGCTCGGGCGCGCGGCAAGATTCGCGGCTTCGGCCTTGCGAGCTATATCGAATGCACGGCGTGGAGCGATTCTGAGACGGGCTCGCTGACCTTGGACAAGAACGGCGATTTCACGCTCACCATCGGCACCCAATCCAATGGGCAGGGGCATGAGACCGCTTATGCTCAGACCGTCTCGCAATCTCTCGATGTGCCCCTTGAGCGCATCAAGGTCGTGCAGGGCGACACGGATCGGGTGAAGACCGGCTTCGGCACGGGCGGATCGCGGTCCATTCCCATCGGCGCGGTGATGGTGGCGCGCGCTTCGGAAACCCTGGCCGCTTCGCTCAAGGAACTCGCGGCCGACAAGCTCGAGGCGGCGGTCGCCGACTTGGAAATCGCCGACGGCAAAGTCCGCATCGCCGGAACCGATCGCGCCATGTCTTACGCCGAGATCGCGGCCCTTCCGGGCGCCGCCGCGGCGAATTTGACGGCGACCGAATTGTTTGCGCCGTCGAATGCGACCTATCCGAACGGGACCCATGCCTGCGAGGTCGAGATCGATCCCGACACCGGGGAAACCACGATCGTTCGCTACTCGGTGGTCGACGACTTTGGGTTCACATTGAACCCTCTGCTCTTGGCGGGCCAAGTCCATGGCGGGATCGCCCAAGGCGCCGGACAGGCGCTGATGGAGCGCGCGGTGTTCGATAGCGACGGACAATTGCTGACGGCGAGCTTCCTCGACTATTGCATGCCGCGCGCCGATAACCTGCCGCAATTCGATTTCGAGACCCGCAATGTGCCCTCGACCACCAATCCGATGGGTCTCAAGGGCGCCGGCGAAGCGGGCTCGATCGGCTCGACGCCGGCCGTGATGAACGCGGTCGCCGACGCGCTCTGGCGCGCCTACCGCATCGAGCACATCGACATGCCCGCGACGCCCTTCGCGGTGTACGACGCGATCCGGCGTTCGCGCGCTCACGCATGAATGATGGCCGCGCTCGGCTGGCGCCTTGCGCAAGTCCGAAGCGGTGCTAGAGTGACGCCTCCTGGCGGGGAAAAGATGGAGGTACCAATGCGCTCCAACCTTTTGAAAGTGGTGTTAGGTTGCGGATTTGCGGCGGCGCTGGTTGCGCCGGCGCTGGCCTGCGATTTCCATGCGATCTCGACGGAAAGTGAGCAGGCGACGGCCGAATCGCAACAGGTCACGCCCGATTCGCCTCAGACGGCCCAGTCGCAACAGACGAGTCCGAATGCGCCTCAGACAGCGCAGTCGCAGCCGCCGGCTGACACCGGCTCGAACTAAACTTTCATCGACGATCGATACAGCCCGCCGCGGCTCACCCGCGGCGGTTTTTTTGCGCCGCGGGCGTCGCGGAGTAGGATCCCGCCCGCATAGCGGACGGCTGCTTCCTCCGCGCCGGAGTCGTCATGCTGTCTCGCCTGCTCGCTCTTGCTTTGCTCCTCGTGCCCGCTCCGGCGCGGGCCGGCGTCAAGGAGACGGTCGCGGCGCTCGCGCCCTCCGGGATCGTGCTCGTCGTGGACGCCAAGGGAAACGAGCTCGTCGCCCAAAACGCCGACAAGCCGTTCGTCCCGGCTTCCGTCACCAAGATCGTCACGGCCTGGCTGGCGTTAGAGGTTCTGGGCGCCGACTACCGCTTCGAAACGCGCTTCTACCTCGACGCCAAACGCGTGCTCTATGTGAAGGGCGGCGGCGATCCGTACCTGATCTCGGAGGAGCTCAAGCCGCTCGCGACTGAACTCGTCGCGAAGATCGGCAAGGCGCCGATCACGCGCATCGTGGTTGACGCCAGCTACTACCCTTCAAACCTACGCATCCCTGGAATTGAGGATGACGACACGGCGTACGACGCGCTGAACTCGGCGCTCGCGGTGAATTTCAACACGATCTACGCTGAGCGCATCGGCAATAAGGTGGTCTCCGCGGAGGACCAGACTCCGATCACCCCGATCGCGATCGCTCGGTTCCGCGCCAAGGGCCCCCCGGACGGAGACGGCCGCATCAATCTTGGCCAGGACCCTGCGGTCGGCCTTCAATATGCCGGCGAGCTGATCGCCGCGTTCATCCGGAGGGCCGGCGGCAGTGTGAAAGGCGACATCTCGGTTGGCGCCGTGCCCGCAGGGCTCGACCCGATTTATGTTCACCGACAGTCGCGCACGCTCTCGGAGATCCTGGTCGGGCTCCTCCTCGACTCGAACAATTTTACCGCCAACCAGGTCTTCCTGGAGATCGGGGCCCATAAGCTGGGCGGCCCGGTCAGCCTCGCAAAGTCGCTCGAGGTCGCGAACACGATGCTCGCCGCGCAGGGCCTTGCTGATTCCATCCATCTCGAGGAGGGTTCCGGCATCAGCCGCGATACAAGGTTCACGGCGCGCGGCCTCGCCAAGGTGCTCGAGCTGTTCGCGCCCCACGCCGATCTGCTCCACGGCCACAATGGCGGGCTGAACAAGAGCGGCACCATGGACGGGATCCGCACGCTCGCCGGTTATGCCGACACCTCCGCCCATGGGCGGGTCCGTTTCGTGATCGCGCTTTCGGACAACGACGAAATGCGCTTCCAATTGCTGCAGGCGATCGCGTCCGCGCTGTAATCACGCAACGGCGACGGAACCAAACGCAGGCGTCTCGCGTTATTGCCCCGGATACGCCCGTCCGGGCGTCGTGGAGATCACCGCTATGCCTGGAAACCTTATTTACTATGCGCTCGTCCTGATCGTCATCGCCCTCGTGGCGGCGTTGTTGGGATTCGGCGGCGTGGCCGGCACCGCCATGGGCGGCGCTCACCTCCTCATCTGGTTGGCCGTTGTCATTGTCATTGTCGGCGTCGTATTCGCCCTCATACGCCGCGCCTAGCGTCGCATTATTGCCCCCGCCTGCGGCGCGACCGCGGGCGGGACGGTTATTCTTCGGTCGGGTCTTGTTGTTCCAACAACTCGGCCTGCTTCAACGCCGCGAATGTCCCGCCGAACACGGTTGGACCGAATTGGTCCTCGCCGTTTGGCGGCCGGCTGTTGACCGAGCCGGTGATGAGCAGATCGTCCTTCGGCCAATAGGCGAAGATCGTTCGGAAGCCGAGAGTTTCGCCTTCGTAGAACCAATAGGCGCCGCCGAGTTCCTTTCGATAGAAGCGGCCGAGGCCAAGGCCGAAGCCGCCCGGCTCGTCGGCGGTGACCTCGGGAAGCGGCAGGCCCGTCTTGTTCGAGACCAGCGTGGTCATCTCCTCGAGCTGCTTTGCGGGAACGACACGCTTTCCGAACAGCGCGCGAATCCATAGACGCCAAATCGTGCGGGTTCGAGATGATGGCGCCCGCTTCCGCCGCCCAGGAGCGGTTCTGCAGCCGCATGTCCTTGCCGATGAGCGGCGCGAGCGTCGATACGGCGCAGGGCTCCGGCTGGTAGCCGAGGCAATCCTGCAGCAGGTAGAGCGCGCGAGGCACGCGCGACATGACCGGGACCGGCGGCCGCGGGCCCCGGATGCGAGCCGTCGGCGTAATACGTGTCGTGCAGCCCGAGCGGCTCGAGGATCATCGTCGTCAGCGCCTGCTCGTAGTTCATGCCGGAGGCGGCCTCGATGATCAGGCCGGCGAGAATGTAGTTGGTGTTGGAATAGAACCATCCCGTCGCCGGCGGAAAATGGGCGCCGTTGGCGGGATCGACGAAGCCGATCAGATCCTTGGCGCTGAATTGATGGTGGATGTCGGCGACCTCGATCTCGCCGATGGCGACCGTCTCTGAATAGTTGGGGATCGGGCTCGTCATCTGAAGCAGCGAGCGGATCGTCACATCCTTCCAGGCCGGATATTGCGGCAGCCATTTCCCGATCGTGTCGTCGATGTTGAGTTTGCCCGCCGCTTCGAGCTTGAGGATCAGCGCGGCGGTGAATTCCTTGGTGTTGCTGCCGATGTCGAACAAGGTGTCGGGGCCGATCGGCTTCTTGTCGCTGAGCCCGTTGTCGCCGGCATAGAACGCAAGGATCGGATGGCCTGCGCCGCGATCCACCTGCAACGCGGCGCCGGAAAGGCCCTCGATCGACGCGCGATCCTTGACGTAGGCGTCAAGGATCTGCTGCAGTTGCGCGGTGAGCGCCGCCTCATCGGCGCGCGCCGCTCTCGGAGAGACGGGCAGGGCGCTGAAAAGCGCCAGAGTGGTGACGAGCCAAATCCGCATTTGCGTTCTACCCCCGCTTGCGATCGGCCGACGCCGCTCACGACGACGAGCAGGCTACCAAATTCGTACGCAGTGAAGCTGACGATCTAGCCAAACGATAGGCGCCCTCCAAAACTGGATTAACTCCACTGATGTCGTGTATAAATATCGACACAAGAGCTCGGAGAAGGCCAGATGATCGCCTCGCGGACGTGCACAACCGGCCGCGAGTGGGCTGGAAAGGGCCTGTGGATAACTCTGCCTACACAAATATGGCTAGGCTAATTGTTTCCAGCGCGGAGTGAACGCTCAAAGCCGATCCGGTTGTATGCCCGAACTGGACTCCCGCGGATGCGACCGGCTGGATGTCGGCAGCAAGGAAATGCCGACCCGGGCGAAGCGAGAAATCCGGCAATGTCTTTGCTAAAACGGAAATCTGTGTTATATGTTTCTCATGAGCCAGAAAGATGTCTGCGCTTGCTGTCGGCGCGGTGAGGAGAAGGAGCGCTCAAAGACCGTGTTGAATAAGGGCTCTTGAGAGGGGAACATTTTTTTGTTTAAATCGGCTGTAACCCATTGAAAAGTCCCGATTCCAAAAAATAAACGCAAGCAAAAGAAAGCAATTTTGCTATCGTTTATTTGCGTTTACTGTCGTTTATTTGCGCTTATTTCGGCGGATTGCGTCGGCGGCTGACTTGCGCCCTTGCTTTGGGCTGTCCAATACGACGGTTTGACGCCATGGATCAGCTGGCGCACGCATCCTCGGCGGCGCTCGCCCGCTCTCGGCCCGCCCAGGCGCTCGCCCGGGCGCCGACCAGTTCGCCGATCCGCTTCGCGCCCGCGCGCTTCGACCGCGCGGCTGAGGCCCGTCGAGGATCTCTGTCACCACCCCCGTGCCCCTTCAGCGCGAGGCCGGTGTAGAGCTGCACCAGATTCGCGCCCGCCTCGATCTTGGCGAGCGCGGTCTCGGCGTCCTCGACCCCGCCGCAGCCGATCAGCGGCATCGCCCCGCCGGTCAGGAGATAGGCGCGGGCGAGCAGCCGCGTCGACGGCTCGAACAGCGGCCGGCCCGACAGGCCGCCGCTTTCGCCGCGGTTCCTCGAGGTCAAGCGTCGCGGGCCGCGCGACCGTGGTGTTCGAGACGATGAGGCCGTCGATGCGACGGGTGAGCGCGGTCGCGACGATGTCCTCGAGCCCGCGCGCGTCGAGATCGGGCGCGATCTTGAGCATCAGCGGGCGGCGCGGCTCGGTCTCGTCGCGCGCGTCGACCACCCGCGCGATCAGGTCGTCGAGCGCCTCGCGCCGCTGCAGGTCGCGCAAACCGGGCGTGTTGGGCGAGGAGATGTTGATGGTCAGATAGTCGGCGAGGCCGGCGAAGGTCCTGACGCCGAGCACATAGTCCTCGACGCGGTCGGCGGCGTCCTTGTTGGCGCCGACGTTGACGCCGACGATCACCGAGGCCGGGCGGTCGCCGCTCGAGCCGCGCCCGGGCCCGCTCGAAGCCCTCGTTGTTGAAGCCGAAGCGGTTGATGACCGCGGCGTCCTCGCTGCAAGCCGGAACAACCGCGGGCGGGCGTTGCCGGCCTTGCGGCCGCGGCGTCAGCGTGCCGACCTCGACGAAGCCGAAGCCGAGCTTGAGCATCGCGCCCGGAACCTCGGCGTTCTTGTCGAAGCCGGCGGCGAGGCCGAGCGGATTGGGGAACTCGCAGCCCCAGGATCTCGACGGCGAGCCGCGGATCGGACGACGGCGCGCTGGGCGGGCGGGGCGATCTTCAAGCGCGTTGATCGCCGCGCGATGGGCCGTCTCCGCCGGCAGGCGTCGCAGAACGGGACCTGCCACCTTGGCCAGCCTCACGCCTCGAGGCTCCCGAAAACATGGGCGCCGTCCGGTCCGAGCGGCAGCGGGCGCGACCAGACGACGGCGCTCATCGGCAGGGGCGCATAAAGATGGGGAAAGAGCGCGCCGCCGCGCGACGGCTCCCAGCGCAAGTCCTTGCCCAGCGCCTCGGCGTCGATTGCGGCCAGCGTCAAATCGCTCTCGGCCGGCGAACCATTTGGCCGCCGTCTCCGGCGCCTGCTCCGCGGTGGAAAAATGGATGAAGCCGTCGGCGCGATCGACCGCGGCGCCGGTGAAGACGCCGGCCGCCTCGGCTTCGCCCCATTCCTCGGTCGCGACGATCTTGTAGACAACCATTCAACAGGGCCGCTGCGCACCGTCACGCTCCGGCGTCGGCGAACGCCCTCGCGTCCGGACCAGGTGCGGCCAGATCGCTCACTCCTGCAGCATCCGTTTCAAAAGCTCGAGCTCCTCGCGCAAGATCGTGTCGGTCTGCAACAAGCCCTCGATCTTGCGCACCGCGTGCAGCACCGTGGTGTGGTCGCGGCCGCCGAAGCGCCGGCCAATTTCCGGCAGCGAGCGCAGGGTCAGCATCTTGGCGAGAAACATCGCCACCTGGCGCGGCTTGACGACGGCGGCGGTGCGGCGCGAGGACAGGATGTCGGCGCGCGAGACGCTGTAATGGCTCGCGACCAGCTTCTGGATGTCCTCGATCTTCACCCGTTTGAGTTCGTGCGTGCGGATGAGATCGCGGATGGCGATTTCCGCCGCCTCGACCGTCAGCGCGGGCCCCGTCGGCGTATAGTGCGCCCTGCAGGCGATTGACCGCGCCTTCGAGATCGCGGCCGTTCGAGCGAATGGCGCGCGCGACAAAGGCGAGCACGGTCGGCGAAACCTCGAAATGGGCCTCCTCGGCCCGCGCAGCCGCGACGCGCGCCTCGAGGATCTTGAGCCGCAACGGCTCGTCGAGCGCGCCGATCTCGACGCAAAGGCCGACGCTGAGGCGCGAGCGCATGCGCTCGTCGAGCGATTCCAGATCGTTCGGCGGACGGTCGGCGGCGACGATCACCTCGCGCCCCGCGTCGAGCAAAGCGTTGAGCGCGTGACCGAATTCGGCCTGGATGTTCTTGCCCTGCAGGAATTGCGCGTCGTCGAAGATCAGGAGGTCGATCGCTCGCAGCCGCTCCTTGAAGGCGATCGCCGTCTGCGACTGGAGCGCGGCGACGAAGCCGTACATGAATTTCTCGGCCGTCAGATAGATGACCGAGCGCCCTTGCTGAGCGGCGGTATGGGCGACCGCCTGCAGAAGATGGGTCTTGCCGAGCCCGACGGCCGAATGGAGGTAGAGCGGGCAAAAGGCCGGCGTCCCGCTCCGATTGGGATTGGCCACGCGCTGCACGGCGTTAAAGGCGAGTTCGTTCGACCGCCCAACCTGGAAAGTGGCGAAGGTCAGCCGCCGATCGAGCGGAGACCCGGTCAAGGCAGTCGCCGACCGCAGGCGCCTGGCGATGTTCGACCGGGCGCGCGGCGATCGGCGGGGGCGCGATCGGTCTTCAGCTCCAGCGCCTTCGGCCGGCGCTTTGGCGGGCAAGGCGCACTCGGTTGTTGCAGCAATTGGCGAAGGGCATGGGCGGCGCCGAGGAGCGCACGGAAATTAGGACTTGCGCGACCGGGCCGACCTCGGCGTTCAGCGCCGACGCAACATGTCCGGAATAGTGCGTCACGATCCAACTTTTGAGAAAGCGTGTCGGAACCGAAAGCCGGGCCTGCCCCGACCCGACGAATTCAAGAGTGAGGCAGCCCAAACCAGCTGTTGAAGACGGCATCGCCGACCTCCGCTCGCAAGCGATCGCAGCAGCGTCGCCAAGCTTCGCCGAGCGGAGGACGCTCGGAACTCGCCCTCGTCAAAGCGATCCGGATTGGATTCGTCATACATGTCCATGGTCGTGTCTCGGGCGTAAGGTGGACCGCCGACAGCCGATGTTTCGGCGATGCCGCGGAAGAGAGGCGAGCTCGACGCTTTACGTCTGCGACCAGGGCAACCCGCCCGCCTTCCACCCGCTGACCCCGCCTCTTCGGCGTGAAACGTCGAGCGCGCCTTCGAAACCATCCGACACATTGAAACAAGGCCCCCACCCGGCGCTCGTCATCGCGATGGCAGCCTGGCGCGAACGGGCGCCCGAGCGACACAGGAACAGGAGCGACGCGCCGCGCTCGACGCCTGCTGACTGGAGTAGCGCTTCGAGGCGGGCGCGTGAAATTGGGGTCGACCTCCATCGAAGGATAGCTTTGCCATTCCAAGAACAATGGCGTCTTGCCGAGCGCTTGAATGTCCGGCGTTCCAACGTAAGCCCACTCGGCCTGGGTCCGGACGTCGATCAGAACCGACGTGGAGTCGCCCTTGAGCAGTGCATAGGCGTCGATTGCGAGAAGATCTCCAGCATATCCAGCGAAGTTCTGATAAGACATTGCCTCTCCCTCCGCAGCCCAGCACTGCGGACTTACCGTTGAGTTCAATCCATTCTTGAAAATGGGCCAACAAAAAGTCTGGCCCTAATTTCGCGCCCAGACCAGATGCGACCGCCCGCTGTCTTCCGCCCTTCATTGAAGCGTCTATTCTTGTTGTCTACTTACGCTTCCACGACCCATACATTCAAAAGGCGACCACAACTTCTCTCGTTTCTTGATGTCGCAAAGACTATGGCACGGGTCAGGCGGCGGCGCAACCTTCGTTCCCGGACCGAAAAACGTCATGGGGGCGGCAAAAGTGGACAATTATTGAACAGTTGCATTGCGGTTTTATGCAAGCAATTGATTCAAGAGACAAGATCGCGGCCCGGTTGTAACCGTGCCGACCTCAAATTGCAGCGATCTAGGGAAACGAGACCGCGCCAGATCGTCGCCGACCGGATTTCGCGCTGAACCCGCAACCCGACCGCGCTTGGCAAGTAAAGGTTTGGCAATTATGAATTTTTTGTGAGCGGCTCGCGAACGCCGCCGCTGTCGTTAATTCGTTGCAAAATTGTTATGTGTCGTCTGACGTCAGCACTTGGCGTCGCGACTCGGCAGAGGCTGCTCGCTATGGCGACGAAGTCAGGCTCGCGCTGGACTTCATCTGGAACTCGAGCTTGGTCCGAAGCGATGACGCCATAAAAGGCGGGAATCGCCAATAGATAGGCGAGGCCGGCGACCTCGATCACCGCTGCGAGGCCGAAATTGGTCGCGATGACCGGCGCCGCCGCGGCCCCGATCACCGAAAAGCAGCCGTTGACGCCCCACGCCCAGACGAACATGTGGTCTTTGCCGAGACGTCCGAGCGTCGTCATCGCGACCGGCATCGGAAAGCCCATCAAGAAGGCGGGCGGGGCGATCAAAAGGAAACAAATGACGAGGCGGGCCGGATAGGCGATCGCGCCGATCGCGTCCAGCGCCCGGCCGAGATACAACCCGTACAGGATCAACATGACCCCAACCGCGACGAACAGGATCGGCATGATCACGCGCATGTGGGGCAACGCGCGCTCGGAGGCAAGGGCGCCAAGACCCGAGAACACCAGCATGCCGGTAATCAGCACCGAAGCCGAAATGGTCGGGTTTCCAAGCGCCATGACGAAATGGGCGATGAGCCCGACTTCGACCATGATGTAGCCCGCGCCAAGACAAGCAAAGTAGAGCACGGTCAGCGCCTTGCCGGGCGAGCTGCGAGAACACGGCGCGCCAACCCCAGATCAGCGGTATGGCGAGCAGCACGGTCGCCGTCAGGCAAGCGACGCCGAGCGTCGCCCAAATCAGGAGATAGCCCCACTCGTCCTGCAACAGCTCGAGTCTGTCGAGCACGCGGGGCAGGTCGGCGGTCTTGATGTAAGCGGCGAAATAGGGCGCATCGTTCGTGAGCGCGCGCGTATTGAACACATAGCGATGCGCGATCTCGGCCCATTGGCCAGCAATGAGCGCGTGCCAGGCGAGCCGGCCCATGACTGTCGCCGGCAGAACGCCGTCATCCGCCTTGCCCGACGGCGGGGCGTCGTCCGCGTTGCCAGGCGGCGGTGTCGACGTCGTCGCCGGTGGCGCGGCTGCCCCGTGCGATTCCGCCGGCTCTGCGGCGGGCGGACCGCCCGCGGCGCCGGCAAAGATCTGCTCGACGTAGCCGGCAAGCGTGCTGTCGGTTTGCGACGAATCGTAAACGAAGCCGGGCGAGTAGATCTCATCGAACGACATGGCGCGCGTATGCGCCCGCAGCTTTTCGATCTCTTCCGGCGTGAAGCCGCCGTTCTTGTAAAGGACCGTCGCGGTCGACAAGTACGACGAGGCGACGAAAAAGGAATTGGCCATATGCGCGGGATCGACCTCGCGCGCCGCCGCGGCCATCGTCGCATAAAGCTTCAAGACCGACTTTGGCGGCTCCTCCTTATTCCATAGCGTGACCGACAGCACGCCGCCCGGAGCGAGCGCGCGCATGTAGGTCTCCATCGCCTCCTTGGTGTAGGAGAACTTCTCCACGATGGCGAAGCCGCCAGGATTGGAGAGGCCGACCGAATCCGCGAGGCTGAGGTCGATGACGTCGAAGCGCTCGTCCGTATGCGCGAGGAAATGGCGACCCTCGTAGTCGATGACGTGAACCTTGGACAGAATGTCGCCGGTGAAGTTGCGGATCACATCGGCGTGGAACGCCTGGAGCACGGCGCGATTGCCTTCGGCGACCGTGACATCCTTGGCGCCGGAGTGCAGCGCGACCTCGGTCGAGATCCCGCCGCCGAACTGGACGATGAACGTCTTCGGGTCCGACTTGATCACATAGGGGTAGACCATCGGCAGGTAATGGAAATACGCGGTTTCCTTGTCGGTCAGATCGCGCATGATGCCGATCGGACCGTCGCCGTCGATATAGAGGCCGAGATAGGCGTTGGCTGGCATCGTCGGCAGATTGAAGCCGGCGTTGTCGGACAGGCCCGGCGCAAAATGCAGATAGGAACTTGAGTACGCCTCCAGAAACCCGAACGGCGAGGCGCTCTCGTAGACCTTTTTCGCATCCGGAAATTTGCGCGCGTAGGCCACGCCTTTGTAGTCGTTGGTCGCGAGCGTCTTGAGGCCCAAGCGCCTGCGGCAGAACGAAATGGCCGGCGAAAGCGAGGACGCCCGCGATGACAAATGGAATGAGCGCCACGCGCCCGCCAGGGCCGAACGCCCAGGCCAGACAGGCCAGGAACCAAAGCGCCAACGGCGCCGCGATCAGATTGGCGGGCGTAAACACGTACATCGCCAGCAGGAACACCAGGCCGCAAAGTCCGGCGCCGGCGAGATCGGCGAAGTAGACGCGGCCGAAAATGCGGTTGCTTCTCAGAAAGACGCATCCAAGGAAAAACGCGCCCGCCAGGAACGGCGTCAGCTCCGCAAGGAAGATCGCCAGCAGCTTCCACTTCTGCGCGGGATCGGAAACGAGGAAGATCGCATTGAAGCCGAGATGCTGCACATAAAGGTTGGCGGCGACAGCAAGCGGCCCGAACAGAGCGAGCGAAACGGTCGCGGCTACGACGCCAATTGCGAGCGAACCAGTCCTTGGCGACGGTCATCACCGCGCTCGCCAGGCCGAAGCCCAGCATCGCCAGGCTCACCACCAGCGAGCCGAAATGCGCCCAGCTGCCGACGGAAAAGACGCGCATGACGTCGATCTGCAAGGCGATGACGGAGCCCGCGGCGAGGCCCACGGCGACATAAAGCGCGAGGCGCGAGCCGGAACCGAGCTCCGAGTCCGGCTCGGGCTGCGCGTCAAGGACGCCGGCGATCGGGACGTTGCTCGCGTCGTTCATTGCGTCTCGGAGCGGCCGGTCAGGCGCGATACGACCGAGCCTTGGCTCAAGGCGCGCCCGCGGCCAAGGCGACTCTTGTGGGAACCGGGCGCTAGTTATTGTGCGTGCCGACGATCTGTTCACCCTCAAGCTTGGTGAACGGAACGAATGGGACGATCCGGCCGCCGTAGATGTCGGATCGCGCGACCGTCATCTGGCCGTCCGGCGCCTTGGCTCTTGACGACTTTCAACACGCGCTGCGCGCCCGGCGGCCCGACCGGGATGACCATGATTCCGCCGGGCTTCAGCTGCTGCAGCAGCGGCGGAGGAACGTGGTCGATGCCGCAGGTGACGATGATCTTGTCGAACGGCGCCGCCTCTTCCCAGCCATAATAGCCGTCGGCGGCCTTGCTCTTGATGGCCTCGAACTCTTTGTAGCCGTCCTTGATGAGCTGGTCGTAGATCGAGCGCGTGCGCTCGGCCAGCGGCTTGATGATCTCGACGGTGTGGACCTGGTCGGTCAGATGCGAGAGATAGGCCGACTGGTAGCCGGAGCCGGTGCCGATCTCCAGCACCTTCTCCCCCTGCTTGGGATCGATGTTCGAAGTCATGCGGCCGACGATGTGGGGGCCCGAAATCGTGACGCCGTAGCCGATATCGAGAAAGGCGTGGTCGTAGGCGCGGGCGAGATTCTGCTGCAGCACGAATTTCTCGCGCGGCGTCAAAAGGAAGGCGTGCTTGTTGCGATCGTTGGCGAGGTCCTCGTTGCGGACCATGGCGCCGAAGCGATCGAACCGCTCGCCGAGATATTTCGGATCCTCTCCGCGTTGCGCCACGCCCCAGGCGATGAACTTCTCGCGATTGTCCATCGGCGGCGCCATGTCGAACGTGAAGGCCGTCGGCACGTCCGCCATCGCCAGCCGCGGCGCAAGCGAGCCTGCAAACAGGCCGGCGGCGCCGGCGAGAAATTGACGTCTTTGCACCAATGGCCTCCTCAAACGGCTTGCGCCATTTCGAATCGTGGGTGGCCTGATATCCTATACGGAGAGAAAACGCGACACCCATCCGCACGATTTCGGCGCGGATTACCTGTTATTAATCCGTGCGTAAGCGGCCTGCGCGTTCCTCATTGGACCAAGGGATTGCGCGCCCATTCTTTGAGAGTCTTCGTATGGCGGACGGGCGCAAACCCAAGCGCCGATCCGGAACGCCTCTCGCTGCGCGCGATATCGCTGAACGGCGACCCGACGATGCGGATCTCCGCCCCCTGCCTCTGCACCATCGCGAACAACGTCGCGGCATTGGCTGGCGAAATGCGGATGCAGCCGTGCGACGCCGGCCGGCCGAGAGCGCCGACCGCATCCGTGCCGTGGATCGCGTATTGGCCATAGAAGAAAATGGAGTGCGGCATCGGAGCGTTGTTGTATTTGGCCGAGTGGACCATGACGTACATCGCTCTCGGCCGGAAAACGCCATTCGGCGTCGCATGACCGGCTTTGCCTGAGGAGATCGGCCAGACGTAGGTTTCGCCCGAACCCGAATGGACGGTCATTGTCTGCGAAGAGAGGTCGACGTTGATCTCGACATGCGCGCAGGCGTAGGTCGGCGCCGCGATCAAAAATGCGAGCGCAAGAAAGCGCGTGAATAGAACCCCCATTTGCCCCGCCCCCGACCTCAGTTGACTTGTTTGCCCGCCTTTAAAATGGAACACCGCCCGCAACAGCCTAGATCAATTTCCGCAGCCCGCATATCCCCACATCTGTGTGCGCGTCCCTGAGACCGCAAAAGGTCCAGCTCGATCAGGGCGTCGAACGAGCAATCGCGCAATCGTGATCCTCGAGGTCCTCGGCGTGGCCGCCGCCCTCCAAGGAAAACTGATCGGCCAGCAGGACGAAGCCGGGCTTCCCGTCGAAGGTCGCGCCCACCGCCGCAAGGCTATAGGCGCCCATCTGCGCTCGTGCGCCCTCGAGGCCGTCGGCGAGAAGTTTGAGGGGAGCGACGTCGGCGAGATCGGCCGAGTCGACCCGGCGAGCGAAATAGACGCGCCCCTGGAGCGGAACCGTCATCGCGCGCCATTGGCTGTCGAATGCGGAAGCGTATCCGGCCAAGGCCTTCATGACCGGAATGGCGACGCAATCGACATGAACATGCAACTGCTGCTGGCTGCGCGCCCATTTCGAATTGATCGCCAGTCCAATGGCTTCCCGCGGCAATGTTCGGTGAAGACGCTCCTCGACCAGATGTCTTGGCGGCCCAGGCGACCGCGAACACCGGCGGCGCATCGGGCGCGAGCATTTGCGGATCTTCGATGCCGGTGATGCGCCGCGTCGGAATGGCGAGCATCTGAGCGACGCCGACCAGATCCTTGAGAATCGCTACGCCTTGCTCGACGCCGCCATCGAGGTCGACGCGCTCGCAGGGCTTCGGGCCCAAACCCGCTTCCATGTGCGGCACGCACTCGCCATGCACGATCCGCCACAGAGCGTTCGGATCGGCGCGAGCCGGAGCGTTAAACGCCACGACACAAGCGGCGACGTTAAGACTGAAAATGGCCCAAGGACGCTTCCGGACGCTGTGGCGGCGCCCTATCGGGGCCTCCGCATCGCGCGATTTGCCTAGACCGGCGCCTTCAGGCTGCGAGAGTCCAGTTTTCAAGCGACAGTCCCGTGAGGTCCAGAGACGCCCGACAATCGGCAATGACAAGCAGGCGCGACGGCTGGCGCCTTAAATGTGAATCGCCCGCTTCGCCACCGCCATCGCCGCCTCCTTGACCGCTTCCGACATCGTCGGATGCGCGTGGCAGGTGCGAGCGAGGTCTTCCGCTGAACCGCCGAACTCCATCAGAACCGCGATTTCGTGGATCATTTCGCCTGCGCCAAACCCAACGATATGCCCGCCGAGCACGCGATCGGTGGCGGCGTCGGCGAGGATCTTTACGAAACCCTCCGTATGACGCATCGCCCGCGCGCGCCCGTTGGCGGTGAACGGAAATTTGCCGACGGCGTAGGCGACGCCCTCGGCTTTCAGCTCTTCCTCGCTCTTGCCGACCGAGGCGACTTCGGGGCTCGTGTAGACGACGTTCGGAATGACGCCATAATTGACGTGGCCCGCCTGCCCCGCCAGCAGTTCGGCGACCGCCACGCCCTCGTCCTCCGCCTTATGGGCGAGCATCGGCCCGCGGATGACGTCGCCGATGGCGTAGATTCCCGGAACGTTGGTGGCGAAATGCGCGTCGACGACGACCTGCCCGCGCTCCGTCTTGACCCCCAGCGCCTCCAAGCCAAGGCCCTCGGTGAACGGACGGCGTCCGACGGCGACGAGCACGACGTCGGCGTCGAGCATCTTCGCCTCGCCGCCGGTTGCACGGCTCGATCGTCGCCTTGACGCCCGCGCCCGCCTTCTCGACTTTTGCCAGTTTGTGACCGAGGTGAAACACAAGCCCTGCTTTTCGAGCGTGCGCTGCATGAGCTTGGCGACTTCGCCGTCGATGCCCGTCAGGACTCGGTCCAGGAATTCGACCACCGTCACCTCGGAACCCAGCCGCCGCCAAACCGAGCCGAGTTCGAGGCCGATGACGCCAGCGCCGACGACGATCAGCTTCTTCGGCGGAGTTGGCAGGCTCAACGCCCCGGTCGAGGAGACGATCGTCTTCTCGTCGATCTCGACGCCCGGCAGCCGGGCGACATCCGAACCGGTGGCGATGACGATCGCCTTGGTTTCGAGCGTACTCTCCTTGCCGTCGGCGCCCTTGACGGTCACGCGCCCAGGCGCGGCGATCCGCCCCTCGCCGCTCACCCAGTCGATCTTGTTCTTCTTGAAGAGATAGGCGACGCCGTTGACGTTGGCGGCGACGGTGACGTCCTTGTGCTTCATCATCGACGGCAGATCGAGCGTCGGCGGAGAAACAACGACTCCGAGGGGCGCAAGACCGTGCCCCGCCTCGTCGAACATTTCGGAGGCATACAGGAGCGCCTTGGACGGAATGCAGCCAATGTTGAGGCAGGTCCCGCCGAGCGTCTTCATCTTCTCGACCACGGCGACCTTCATGCCGAGCTGCGCCGCGCGGATTGCGCAAACGTAGCCCCCGGGGCCGGAGCCGATCACCACAAGGTCATAAGTCATTGCAGATCTCTTCCGCTGGACGTCCGCGAAGAACCCGTCGCGCCAGCTACCATCCGATCAGTCGCCACAGCATCATCACCAGGCCGACGATCGAAATCGACCATACCGCCGATCGCACATAGATAATGCCGAAGACGTAAACCGGAATGTAGACGATGCGAGCGAGAACCCAGATTGTCGCGCCGAGAGCGCCAGCGCCGCCGGTTCGTTGGGTGACGATGAGCGCAAGCGCCAGGGCCACGAACGGCGTAAAGTTCTCGACGTAATTCGCCAGCGCCCGCGTCGCTCGGCCGAACAACACGCCGCTCGATGCTGCGGGCTTGTCGCGCGAAGTGAACAAATAGCCGAAGGGCAGCTCCAAGTTGCCGACAGTCGCTTGAACAACGATATGGACCAGCCACAGCACGACGCTCAATTCGAGACACGTCAATTCGCTCATGAACCGTCCCCGTTCGGCTGCCTCACGGGGCCCCGCCGCTTCAGAGGTCAAGCACGAGCCGCGCCGGGTCCTCGAGCGCCTCCTTGACGCGGACCAGGAAGGTCACCGCCTCCCGGCCGTCGACGATGCGATGGTCGTAGCTCAGCGCCAGATACATCATCGGCCGGATTTCGACCTTGCCCCCGACGGCGATCGGCCGATCCTGGATCTTGTGCATGCCCAGAATGCCCGACTGCGGCGCATTGAGAATCGGCGTCGACATCAGCGAGCCGTAGATGCCGCCGTTGGTGATCGTGAATGTCCCGCCCTGCAACTCCTCAAGCTTGAGCTGACCGTCGCGGCCGCGTTTGCCCAGATCAGCGATCGTCCTTCTCGATCTCGGCGATCGGATCAGCTTGTCCGCGTCGCGCACCACCGGGCACGATGAGTCCCTTGTCGGTGCCGACGGCGATGCCGACGTGATAATAGTTCTTGTAGACGAGGTCGGCGCCGTCGATTTCGGCGTTGACGGCCGGGAATCTCCTTCAGCGCCTGAACGCACGCTTTGACGAAAAAGCCCATGAAGCCAAGCTTGGCCCCATGCTTTTTCTCGAAGGCGTCCTTGTAGCGGCTGCGCAGCGCCATCACCTCGCTCATGTCGACCTCGTTGAAGGTCGTGAGCATCGCCGCGGTATTTTGCGCGTCCTTGAGGCGACGAGCGATGGTCTGACGCAGCTTGGTCATGCGCACCCGCTCTTCGCGAGCGCTGTCGTCGGAAGCGATCGTTCGCGGCGCTGGCATTGAGGCCGGGGCAGGGGCGAGATTTGGGCGCGGCGCCTTGAAATGGCGCGGGCGCGACGGCAGGCGCGGGCGGTTGGGCCGCAGCGACGGCTGCGAGCACGTCGCCCTTCAGCACCTGGCCGCGCTTGCCGCTCCCGGCGACCGTGGCGAGATCGATCTTGTCCTCGGCTGCGATCTTGGCCGCGGACGGCGCCGGCGGCATCGCAGTTGCAGCGTTAGGCGCGGGCGCAGCCTTGGTTGCCGCAGCTCGTGTAGGTCGCTGCGGCCGGAGTCGCCGCTCCGCCCGAGAGCTGGCCGAGCAGCGCGCCGATCGCGACCGTCTGACCGGTCTCGGCGGCGATCTCGCTCAAGACCCCGGAGCTCGGCGCGTTGACCTCGAGCGTCACCTTGTCGGTTTCCAGCTCCACCAGCGGCTCGTCGGCTTGCACGGACTCGCCCGCCTTCTTGAACCATTTGCCGACAGTCGCTTCGCTGATCGACTCGCCGAGCGTCGGAACACGAATTTCAGTCGCCATTTCAGATCGCGCCGCGAGGCGCCCTTCTCTATCCTTAGGGAGTTACGGAAGTAATGGGCGTGAGCGGCTGGCTGGGGCGCACCGCGATCCCCAGCATGCGGCGGTTTTCATACGCAAAGCCGCGCCCAGCCGCGATAACCGGATCGGCCTCCTGCATCGCCTCGAGCGCCGCCTCGGAGGCCGCTTCGATGATCGCGACGCCATAGCCGCCGGCCGGATCGGCGACCGGGCCCATCGCCACCACCACGCCCGTCTCGACCCGAGGCGTCCAGTATTCGCGATGGGCGCGCATGAGCTGCGCCTCCTCGGACGTCATGTCGGTGATGAACGTCGGTCCGCGGCGGCCTCAGCTTGCAGAAGTAATGGGGCATGTCGAACCTGCGCTTCGCTCAGGCCAGGCATTCGTCGAGGAAAGCCTTGAGCTGGGCTAGATGTTTCGACATGAGGCCGGTCGCGGTCGCCGCCGACGCGGGGCGTCCGGCGTAACGGGCCCGCTTCGACTTGCCGCCGACCTGGCCGAGCACCCATTCGAGATAGGTCTCGACGAAGCTCCAGGCGCCCATGTTCTTGGGCTCCTCCTGACACCAGACGATCTCGGCGTTCTTGAAGCGCGACAGCTCCCTCATCAGCGCCTTGACCGGGAACGGATAGAGCTGCTCGACCCGCAAGAGGTAGACATCGTCGACGCCGCGCTTCTCGCGCTCGTCATAGAGGTCGTAGTAGACCTTGCCCGAGCAGATGACGACGCGGCGGATCTTGTCGTCCTTGGCGAGCTGTGATCTTCTCGCCCTTATGCGTCTCCGCGTGATCCCACAGCAGCCGGTGGAAGCTCGTGTCCGCGCCGAAGGCCGCGAGGTTCGACACCGCGCGCTTGTTGCGCAGCATCGACTTCGGCGTCATCAGGATCAGCGGCTTGCGGAACTCACGCTTGAGCTGGCGGCGCAGCACATGGAAGAAATTCGCAGGCGTCGTGCAATGGACGACCTGCATGTTGTCCTCGGCGCAGAGCTGCAGATAGCGCTCGAGGCGGGCGGAGGAATGTTCCGGTCCCTGCCCCTCGTAGCCGTGCGGCAGCAGGCAGACGAGGCCCGACATGCGCAGCCATTTCTTCTCGCCGCCCGAGATGAACTGGTCGAACACCACCTGCGCGCCGTTGGCGAAATCGCCGAACTGCGCCTCCCACAGAACGAGCGCGTTCGGCTCGGCGAGCGAATAGCCGTATTCGAAGCCGAGCACCGCCTCTTCCGACAGCATCGAGTTGATGACTTCGTAGCGCGCCTGGCCGTCGCGGATGTGGTTCAGCGGGACGTAGCGCGCTTCGGTCTGCTGATCGATCAGCACCGAATGGCGCTGCGAGAACGTGCCGCGCTCGCTGTCCTGGCCGGACAGACGAACCGGAAAGCCCTCGTCCAGCAGCGTAGCCGAAGGCGAGCGCCTCGGCGGTCGACCAGTCGATCCCTTCGCCGCTCTTGATCGCCGCGCGACGGTTTTCGAGGAAGCGCAGAATGGTCTTATGGACGTTGAAGCCGTCGGGCGCGGCGGTGATGCGCTCGCCGATCAGCCGCAGCCGATCGAGATCTGACGCCGGTCTTGCCGCGGCGATCGTCGTCGGCGATGTCTCGCGCCGCCTTGACGCCCGCCCAGCGGCCGTCGAGCCAATCGGCCTTGTTGGCGGAATAGGACTGGCCGGCCTCGAATTCCGCTTCCAGCCGTTGACGCCAGTCCGCGCGCATCTTGTCGACCTCGCCCTGAGTGACGACGCCCTCGGCGATGAGCTTGTTGGCGTAGATCTGCAGCGTCGTCGGATGCGAGCGGATCAGCCGATACATGATCGGCTGGGTGAACGACGGCTCGTCGCCTTCGTTGTGGCCAAACCGCCGATAGCAGAACATGTCGATGACGACCGGCTTGTGGAACTTCTGCCGGTATTCGGTCGCCACCTTGGCGCAGAAGACGACCGCCTCCGGATCATCGCCGTTGACATGGAAGATCGGCGCCTCGACCAGCTTGGCGACGTCAGAAGGATAGGGCGAGGAGCGCGAATAGCGCGGATAGGTGGTGAAGCCGATCTGGTTGTTGACGATGAAATGCAGCGAGCCGCCGGTCCTGTGGCCGCGCAGGCCCGAGAGGCCGAAGCATTCGGCGACCACGCCTTGGCCGGCGAAAGCGGCGTCGCCGTGGATCAGGAGCGGCAGCGCCTTCGAGCGCTCGATGACGTCGTTCAGCTGATCCTGCTTGGCGCGGACCTTGCCGAGAACGACCGGGTCGACGATCTCGAGATGCGACGGATTGGCGGTCAGCGAGAGATGAACGCTATTGCCGTCGAATTCGCGATCGGAAGACGCGCCGAGGTGATATTTGACGTCGCCGGAGCCATCGACCTGATCGGGAGAATCCGAGCCGCCCTTGAACTCGTGGAAGATGACGCGGTGCGGCTTGCCCATCACCTGGCTCAGCACGTTGAGCCGGCCGCGGTGGGCCATGCCGAGCGCAATCTCTCTTCAAGACCAAGCTGGCCGCCCCGCTTGATGATCTGCTCAAGCGCCGGAATCATCGCCTCCGCGCCGTCGAGGCCGAAGCGCTTGGCGCCCGGATATTTGACGTCGAAGAAATTCTCGAAGCCCTCGGCCTCGGCGAGCTTGCCGAGGATCGCGCGCTTGCCCTCCCGCGTGAACTGAATTTCCTTGTCGGGCCCCTCGACGCGCTCCTGAATCCAGGCCTTCTCAGCCGGATCGGAAATATGGACGAATTCGAAGCCGATCGTGCCGCAATAGGTCCGCCGCAGGATCGCGAGCATATCGCGCACGGTCGCATATTCGAGCCCGAGCACGTGATCGATGAAGATCTTGCGGTCGTAGTCGGACTCCTGAAATCCGTAGGTCGAGGGATGGAGCTCCTCGTGATCCCTTTGCGGCTCGAGACCGAGCGGATCGAGATTGGCGTACAAATGGCCTCGCATGCGGTAGGCGCGGATCATCATCAGCGCGCGCACCGAATCGCGGGTCGCGCGGCGAATCTCTTCCTCGCTCGGCGCGCTTTCGCCCCGGCTTCCTCTGCCTTGGCGCGCAGCTTGTCGGCGACCGCCTTTTCCGTCGCCGGCCAATCGCCGTCCAGCGCGCTGATCAGATCGCCCTTTGGCGTCGCCGGCCAATTGGGCTTGCGCCAAGACGCGCCGCGCGCTGTCTTGACAACGCTTGCGGGATCATCGCCAAGCGCGGCGAAGAATTCCCGCCAGCCCGGGTTCGACCGAGAGCGGGTCTTTCTCGTATTGCGCCTGCAAGGCTTCGATGTAGGCGCTGTTGGCGCCGTACAGAAACGAGGTTTGCAGCAAAGCGCTTGATTGACGTCCTGACGAGCCACCGAGCGGACTCCCTTTACTTACCGTGCAACAGATCGACCAATGTCTTGCCGAGCCGAGCGGGAGAGGGCGAAACGCGGACGCCCGCCGACTCCATCGCCGCAATCTTGTCCTCGGCGCCGCCTTTGCCGCCAGCGATGATCGCGCCGGCGTGCCCCATGCGCCGCCCGGAGGGAGCGGTGCGGCCGGCGATGAAGCCGACGACTGGCTTTGCGCGGCCGCGCTTGGCCTCGTCCTTCAGAAACTCGGCCGCGTCCTCCTCCGCCTGGCCGCCGATTTCCCCGATCATCACGATCGACTGGGTCTTCGGGATCGGCCAGAAACATGGCGAGCACATCGACGAATTCCAACCCCTTGATCGGGTCGCCGCCGATGCCCGACCGCCGTCGTCTGCCCGAGACCCTCGCGCGTCGTCTGAAACACCGCCTCGTAGGTCAGCGTGCCCGAACGCGAGACGACCCCGACGCTGCCGCGAGCAAAGATGCTGCCCGGCATGATGCCGATCTTGCATTCGCCCGCCGTCATGACGCCGGGGCAATTGGGGCCGATCAGAGTCGACTTCGAACCCTGCAGCGCCCGCTTGACGCGCGCCATGTCGAGGACCGGAATGCCTTCAGTGATGCAGACGATGAGCGGCGTCTCGGCGTCGATCGCCTCGCAGATCGCATCCGCGGCGCCGGCCGGCGGCACATAGATCACGCTTGCGTCGGCCCCGGTTTTCTCCCGCGCTTCGGCGACTGTGTCGAAGACCGGCAGCCCGAGATGGATCGACCCGCCCTTGCCCGGCGAGACGCCGCCGACGAGCTTGGTGCCGTAGGCCATCGCCTGCTCGGAATGGAATGTGCCGTTCTTGCCCGTGAAGCCCTGGGTGATGACCTTGGTGTCAGCGTTGACGAGGATGGACATGAGACGCTTTCGGCCGTTGGCGGTTCAATTCGATTGAAAAGGAGTTTCGCAGCGCACGCGCCCATAGGTCTCAGCGAGGATTGAAAGCTTGGCTGTGAAGAACATCTGCGAGGGTAGAGGTTTTTCGTCCAGATCTCAAGCGCACAATAGGCATATGTGCAACTGGCCATCAATTCCATCGTTTCCAGACCTACAGCCGGTCAAGTTCACGCACCGTCAACGCGCTTAAGGCGTCGCCGGTATTCAGCGTCGTGGCCGGCTCGAACATCAAAACCACAGGCTCCGGGGAAAGCGCCCGGGGCCGATGTTCGACCCCACGCGGGACCACGACAAAATCACCTTCGCCCATTTCTGAGACGCCATCGCGAAAGTCGATGGCAATGCGTCCGCGCAGCACGAAGAAGGCCTCGTCCTCGCGTTCGTGCGCGTGCCAATCGAACTCAGCGCCGAATTTCGCCACCTTGACTTGACTGTCGTTGACGTCGCCGACGATGAACGGATGAAAGACTTGCCTGACCTTCCGGTCGACCGTCTCGAGAACGTTGATCTTGGATGGGGGCATTGGCCCGTCTCCGTCCTTATTCATACGCCTGCGTCATTGATGCGCCGGGTCACGCTGCGGCCCTCACCGCGCTCACGATCTTGTGCGCCGCGTCGTCGAGGTCGTCCGCCGGAATCACGTTGAGGCCGGAGTCGCGGAGAATTTTCTTGCCGAGATCGACGTTGGTGCCCTCGAGGCGCACGACCAGCGGAACCTGGAGGCCCACTTCCTTCACCGCGGCGATGACGCCCTCGGCGATGATGTCGCAGCGCATGATGCCGCCGAAAATGTTGACCAGAATGCCTTTCACGTTCGGATCGGCGGTGATGATCTTGAACGCCGCGGCGACCTTGTCCTTGGAGGCGCCGCCGCCGACGTCGAGAAAGTTCGCCGGACTTTCCCCATAGAGCTTGATGATGTCCATCGTCGCCATGGCGAGGCCGGCCCCGTTGACCATGCAGCCGATCGAGCCCTCGAGCGTGACGTAATTGAGTTCGTGCTTGGAGGCCTCGATCTCCTTGGCGTCCTCTTCGCTCTCGTCGCGCAAGGCGGCGATGTCGGGATGCCGGTAGAGCGCGTTGTCGTCGAACGACAGTTTGGCGTCGAGGACCCGCAATTGGCCGCTCGACAAGACGATCAGCGGATTGATCTCCAGCATCGACATGTCTTTGGCGAGGAAGGCGGCGTAGAGCTTGGCGATCAAGGCTCTCCGACCTGCTTGGCGAGGTCGCCGGTAAGCCCCAGCGCGCGGGCGGCGGCGCGGCCGTGATGGGGCATGATTCCGGTCGCCGGATCGACGGCGAAGGTGTGGATCTTTTCCGGCGTGTTGTGCGCGACCTCCTCGATGTTGACCCCGCCCTCGGTCGAGAGGACGAACGCCACCCGGCTCGTCTGCCGGTCGACGAGCGCCGAAAGATAGAGCTCCCGGTCGATCGTCGCGCCGTCCTCGATGTACAAGCGGTTGACCTGCTTGCCGTGTGGGCCGGTCTGCGCCGTCACCAGCGTCGCGCCCAGCATCTGCGTTGCGAATGTCTTGACCTCTTCGACCGAACGGGCGAGCCGCACGCCGCCCTTGTCGCCTGCGGCGGCCTCCTTGAAGCGGCCCTTGCCGCGGCCGCCGGCATGGATCTGGCTCTTCACCACCCAAAGCGGCCCGGTGAGCTTCCTGGCCGCCCTCGACCGCCTCATCCGGCGTGAAGGCGGGAAAGCCGGAGGCGATCGGGACGCCGAACGCCCTCAGCACCGCCTTGGCCTGATATTCGTGGATGTTCATGGCGGCGAAAACCTTACACGACGAGAAACGAACGCCCGCCGGCGGCGGGCGCTTGAGACCACAAATCAGCCCGCGAGGGCGGGATTGATCGCCTTGCAGGCCTCCATCAGACCGTGGACCGCGGCGACCGACTTGGCGAACATCGCTTTTTCGCTCTCATCGAACGCGATCTCGATGATGCGCTCCACGCCGTTCGCGCCGATGACCACCGGCACCCCGACATAGGCGTCCTTGACGCCGTACTGGCCGGTCAGGTGCGCCGCGCAGGGCAGCACGCGGCGCTGATCCTTGAGGTACGATTCCGCCATGGCAATCGCCGAAGCGGCCGGGGCATAGAAGGCCGAGCCGGTTTTGAGCAGATTGACGATCTCGCCCCCGCCCTTGCGGGTCCGCTCGACGATCGCGTCGAGCTTGGCCTGCGTCGTCCAGCCCATTTTGACGAGATCGGGCAGACGGAATGCCGCGCGACGGTCGAATAACGAACCGATGGGCACCATGTCGTCGCCGTGGCCGCCGAGCACGAAGGCGGTCACGTCTTCGACCGACACCTGGAATTCCTCGGCCAGGAAATAGCGAAAGCGCGCCGAGTTCGAGCACGCCGGCCATGCCGACGACCTTATTGGCGGGCAGACCGCAGAACTTCTGCAGCGCCCACACCATGGCGTCGAGCGGGTTGGTGATGCAGATGACGAACGCCTCCGGGGCGTGCGTCTTGATGCCTGCCGCGACCGCGTCCATGACCTTGAGATTGATGCCGAGCAGGTCGTCGCGGCTCATGCCGGGCTTGCGGGGGACGCCGGCGGTCACGATGACGACGTCGGCGCCGGCGATCGCGGAATAGTCGCTCGCGCCCGCCAAGCGCGCGTTGACGCCCTCAACCGGGGTCGCTTCGGCCAAATCCAGCGCCTTGCCCTGCGGCACGCCGTCGATGATGTCGAAGAGAACGATGTCGCCGAGTTCTTTCATCGCCGCCAGGAGCGCCAACGTTCCGCCGATCTGGCCGGCCCCGATCAAAGCAATCTTCTTGCGCGCCATAGGATGTTGTCTTCCGCAGTTCAAGACCGTCCGCTCTTCCTCGCGGCGGTCGCGTAGGTTTCGCGGGTGCTATCGTCCTATCGATGCACGCGATCAAGCCAAACTTTTAGGCTCAGGCCCCCCGAGGCCCCGCGCGATCGGCCTAGTAGATCGAAAAAATACATTGAAAACAATGCATTACCCCCTCCACTACAGGTCGCCTCAATATCCGTTGAAGTTCAGCCGGCGTCGGCCTGGGCGGTCCCCGCGTGAAACAGGATACACTTGGCGGCCGAACAAACTCGCGGTCAGGTCGACCAGCAGCAGCGCGCTTTTGCCCCGCTCGTCGAGGAACGGATTGAGCTCGACGAGATCGAGTGAGGGTGAAAGACCGGATTCGTACAACAGCTCCATGACAAGGTGCGCCTCGCGGTATGTCGCGCCGCCCGGAACGGCGGTGCCGACGCCGGGCGCAATCGCCGGATCGAGAAAGTCGACGTCCAGACTGACATGCAAAAGGCCGTCGCGGGCGCGAACCCGATCGATGATGCGGCGGATCGAGACCGCAAACCCGTCCTCGTCCAACCGCCGCATGTCGACGACGTCGACGCCGCGGTCCTGCAGGAGCCGCCGTTCGCCCGAGTCGATCGACCGGATGCCGAACAGGTGCAGCCGGCTCGGGATCGACGAACCCGTGCGGCTCGTCTCCGAACACGCCCTCGAGCCCAGGCTCCCCGCACAGCATTGCGAGCGACATGCCGTGCATATTGCCGGATGGCGAGGTCGAGCGGCGTGTTGAAATCCGAATGGGCGTCGAGCCACAAGACGAACAGCTCGCGCCCCGCCTCGGCCGCGTAGCGGGCGACGCCGCCGATCGAACCCATGGCGAGGCTGTGATCGCCGCCGAGCACGATCGGCGTCCGCCCGGCGCGCGCGACCGCGTAGGTCTCGCGGGCCAGCAGCCGCGCCCAGGCCGCGACATCGGGCGAACCGATGCGCCTTGCCCTCGGGCGCGGCAGCGTGGACTGAGCGGAGGGGGAGGGGCGAGGTCGCCCCGGTCCTCGACGTCGTGGCCGAGCTCCCTCAGCGTTTCGACAATGCCCGCCGTGCGCAGCATGGCCGGTCCCATCGCCGCGCCGGGCACGCCCGCCCCCGCCTCGACCGGCGCGCCGAGAATGGTGATCGGCCGAGGCAGGGGCGCAGTCGTCTTGGCGTCGTGCTCAGCGATCGGCTTCGGGCTCAAGACACCTCCTTTCGCATGACGCGAGGCGGCTCCCTTCCGGGAGCCTTTCTTGCGCCAAACGAAGCGAAAATTGCGCCAAGCGAAACGAGACGAAATGGCAAGCCATTGAAATCATTGGGCGCGAAATCGCGCGATTTCGCGGAATCGTTTGTTTTCAAAGGCTTGATCGGCTTTTCATTTCGCCGTTTTCGCGAGAAGCTCGGCGCAATCATGGCGCATCTCGGCCTTCTCGACATTTCCCTCCGCTCATCATAGCCGATAATTCTGAAGAACGGAATGATTTGTCGCGGCCAATTCTCCGTCTGCGCGCATCCGCTTCTTGACAACAGAACCTCGCCTCTCCATTGCATCCCGTCATGACGCCCGCGTGTCCCATTATCCGGATTTGCATCATTAGCCGCTAGCTCCAAGCTGGCTGGTTCGCGTCTCCTTATTCTTCAAAGCCATCGAGAAGCGATCATCCGGCCAACCCGGGGCGACGTCTATTCGTTCGCCTTCAGAGATCACGCCGACGAGAATCGCCGATGAAGCCGCCGCCCCAAGCCCAAGACGAGACGCCCGCGGAGGCGACGAAGGCGCAGGCTGCGTCTCCACAACACCCTCACCCGCCGCAAGCAGGATTTCGCGCCGATCGACCCGAACGCGGTGCGGCTCTATGTCTGCGGCCCGACCGTCTACGATTTCGCGCATATCGGCAACGCCCGGCCGGTCATCGTGTTCGACGTGCTGTTCCGGCTCCTGCGGCACGTCTACGGCGCGGACCACGTCACCTACGTCCGCAACATCACCGACGTCGACGACAAGATCAATGCGCGCGCCGCGCGCGACTTTCCCGACCTGCCGCTCAACGAGGCGATCGCCAAAGTGACGGAAGCGACCGAACGGCAATTTCACGACGACGTCGCCGCGCTCGGCGCGCTGCCGCCGACCCACGAGCCGCGCGCCACCCAATATATCGACACGATGCGCGTCATGATCGAGCGGCTCATCGCCCGCGGCGTCGCCTATGTCGCCGAGGATCATGTGCTGTTCTCGCCGTCGGCGATGGACGCGCTGCCCGTGGGCGCCGCGCTACGGGACGCTCGCGCACCGCTCGCTCGACGAGATGCTGGCCGGCGCGCGCGTCGACGTCGCGCCTTACAAGCGCGATTCGATGGACTTCGTCCTGTGGAAGCCCTCGAAGCCGAACGAGCCCGGCTGGCCGAGCCCCGCCGGCATCGCTCCGCCTGGGCGACCCGGCTGGCATATCGAATGCTCGGCGATGTCGATGGCGACGCTGCTCGAACCGTTCGGCGGCGGCCTGCAATGCGACGACCCGACGCCGCAACATTTTCGACATTCACGGCGGCGGAATCGATCTCGTCTTTCCCCACCACGAGAACGAAATCGCGCAATCCTGCTGCGCCTTCGGCTCGGAGCGCATGGCCAATGTCTGGATGCACAACGGCTTCCTGCAGGTCGAAGGCGAGAAGATGTCGAAGAGCCTCGGCAATTTCGTCACCATTCACGAATTGCTGCGCACGACGAAATTCGGCGGCCGCAAATGGTCCGGCGAGGCGCTGCGACTCGCGATGTTGCGCACGCACTATCGTCAGCCGATCGACTGGACGGTGAAAGCGCTCGAAGAAGCAGAAGCGACGCTCGACCGCTGGTATGACGCGGTCGGCGATGTCGAACCGGCAAGCGAAGTCTGCGCCGGGTGTGCTCGACGCCCTGGCCGACGACCTCAACACGCCGAGGCTGTTTCCGAGACTTCATCGCCTCGCCCATCCCGCGGTCGCTGGGACTGATGGTTACACGACCTTCAGCGAGATGGGCCGAGACGCGCGGCGCCTGAACTTCTCAAGAGCAGCGCCAATCTTCTTGGCCTGCTTCGGCAAACGCGATCCGAACGGCAGGCGCTGCGCACTCAGCGACGCGCAAATCGAACGTTGCGGATGATCGACGCGATCGTCGCCGAACGCGCTCAAGCGCGCGCGTCGCGGAACTGGGCCGAGTCCGACCGGCTGCGCGACCAGCTCGCCGCGCTCGGCGTCGCGATCAAGGACAACAAGGACGGCGCGACGACCTGGGAGATCAAGCGATGAGCGCCGTTGCGCTGCGCCCCTATGTTCCGGCCGACACGAAGAGGTGCGCCGAGATCTTTCGAGCGAGCATCGAGGAGCTGGCGGCTGAAGATTATAGCGACGACCAGCGTGAGGCGTGGGCGTCGCGCGCCGACGACGAAGAGGCTTTCGGCGCCCGGCTCGCCGGAGCGCTGACCCTGCTCGCCATGATCGACGGCGCGGTCGCCGGCTTCGCCAGCCTCAAAGGCGCAGACGAGATCGACATGCTGTTCGTCGAGCCCGAATTCGCTCGCCAGGGCGTCGGCCGAACGCTGGTCGACGCCTTGACGAAGCTCGCGCAGGCGCGCGGCGCGAAGCGCCTCACCACCGAGGCGAGCGATGTCGCGAAGCCCCTGTTCGAGCGCCAGGGCTTCACTGCGCAGAAGCGCAATCTCGTGCGCATCGGCGACGAGTGGCTCGCCAACACCACGATGACCAAGATCGCTCGGCGCCGAGCCCGCGCCCCCGACCCGGCACTGAGAACCTCCATGGCCAAAGAACGCCTCTATCTGTTCGACACGACGATGCGCGACGGCGCGCTGACCACCGGCGTCGACTTCTCGCTCGACGACAAGCGCCGCATCGCGGCGATGCTCGACCGGCTGGGCGTCGACTATGTCGAGGGCGGCTATCCGGGCGCGAACCCGCTCGACACGGAATTCTTCAAAAAGAAACCCACGAGCCGCGCCCGCTTCTGCGCCTTCGGCATGACCAAGCGCCCGGGCCGCTCGGCCGCCAACGATCCGGGCCTCGCCGGTCTTCTCGCCGCCGACGCGGACGCGATCGTCTTTGTCGCCAAGTCCTGGGATTATCACGTCCATGTCGCGCTCGGCTGCACGCTCGACGAGAACCTCGAGGCCATCGCCGACAGCGTGAAGGCCGCGGTCGCCGCGGGCCGCGAGGCGATGGTCGATTGCGAACATTTCTTCGACGGCTACAAGGCCAATCCGAAATATGCGCTTGCCTGCGCCCGCGCCGCGATCGACGCCGGCGCGCGCTGGGCGGTGCTGTGCGACACCAACGGCGGAACGCTGCCGGACGAGAGTCGAACGCATCGTCGGCGAGGTCGCGCGCGTCATTCCCGGCGCGAAGTCTCGGCATCCATGCCCACAACGACACCGGCAACGCGGTCGCCAATTCGCTCGCCGCCATCCGCGGCGGCGTTCGGCAGGTGCAGGGCACGCTGAATGGGCTGGGCGAGCGCTGCGGCAACGCCAATCTCGTCACCCTTATCCCGACGCTGGCCTTGAAGCCCGAACTGGCGGAGCGTTTCGAGATCGGCGTCACGGCGGAGGCGCTGCGCGAGATCACGCATGTCTCGCGCGCCTTCGACGAATTGCTCAACCGCGCGCCGAACCGGCACGCGCCCTATGTCGGCGCGTCGGCGTTCGCCACCAAGGCCGGCATTCACGCCTCCGCCCTCGCCAAGGACCCGCGCACCTACGAGCACGTTCCGCCCGACAGCGTCGGCAACCAGCGCGCTGTGCTGGTTTCGGATCAGGCCGGACGCTCGAACCTTCTCGCCGAGCTAGCCCGGCTGGGCGTCGAGGCCAGGCCGGACGATCCGCGCCTGACGCGTCTGCTCGACGAGGTGAAGGCGCGCGAGGCGCAGGGCTTCGCCTATGAAGCGGCCGACGCCTCGTTCGAGCTTCTGGCGCGCAGCGTGCTCGACGGCGTGCCGGAATATTTCGCCGTCGAGAGCTTCCATGTCAGCGTCGAGCGCAAGGTGGTCGCGCCCGGCGTCACCTATTCGGCTTCCCAGGCGGTGGTGAAGATCCGCATCGGCGAGGAGCGGCTGATTTCCGCCGCCGAGGGCAACGGTCCGGTCAATGCGCTTGATCTGGCTTTGCGCAAGGACCTCGGCGTCTATCAGAAATATATCGAGGACCTCGAACTGCGCGATTATCGCGTGCGCGTGTTCCAGGGCGGCACGGATGCGGTGACGCGCGTCCTGATCGAGTTTGGCGACGGGAATGGCGATACCTGGTCGACGGTCGGGGTGTCGGGCAACATCATCGACGCCTCGTTCCAGGCGCTGGTCGACGCGATCACCTACCGGCTGCTTAAGGTCGGCGTCGCGGCGCAATAGGCCGGTTCATCGCAGCGCCTCCCGCGCCATAAAGCCGATCATCAGCACGATGAACACGAGCAGCGAACGACGCAAAATCGTGTCGTTGAAGCAATTCGCCAGCCGCGCGCCGATGTCGGTGCCGGCGACGAGGCCCAGCACGACGCCGACGAGCACGGGCCACGACACAACCCGGCCCTCGCGCCAATAGACCCAGGCGGCCGGAATCGTCAGCGGCACCGTCAAGAGCGCGAGGCTGATCATTTGCGCCAGGCGCTGGGGGACCTTCAGCCATGCGCTTAATCCGACGGTGATGGCCAATCCCCCGCCAATGCCCAGAAATCCCGAGGAGAAGCCCGCGAATGCGCCGACGGCGACGAGCGCGGCCTGCGACACCGGCGGGGCGGCAGGAGCGTCCGCGCTCTCGGCTTGACGGCGAGGCGGCCGCGCGATCACGAGCGCCCCGAGCGCGGTCAGGTAGAGAACGAAAGTCCACTGCAGGAAAACGCGCGATACCGCGGCGGCAGCTTTGGCGCCTGCCGCTCCCCCGATGAGAAAGCCGCCGCCGAGCAGGAGGAGCCACATGAGCGGCGCGCGGTGTCCCTTGTTCCAGTAGCGGCGGATGCCCGAGAGGCTGGTCGGGAACACCTGCGCGACAAGCGAAATGCCTTGAGCCGCGTGCTGCTCGACGCCGAGGAGGAGTATGGAAAAGACAACGAGGCCGCCGCCCGGACTGACGCCGAGAAGTCCCGAAGTGAAGCCGCCGACGAAGCCGACCGCGACACCGTCGAACAAACCGCTGGCGTCCAATTGCGAACTCCGGGCGCTTTCGTCTACGAACCTGCAGAGTCCCCAACCGGAGGAGTGGGGGCGCCTCGCATTCGGTAGACGTTTTATAAACCAAGATGCCGGCAAGAGGATGCGCGGGTCTCAGCATTTGGGCCGTTTCGGGAACCATGCGAGAGAAGCCGGCGTTTTTGGATTCGCGACAAGGCCAAACTGGAGGAATTTGATGCGACTTGTTTCCGTAGCTTCGATCGCCGGCCTCGCGACCCTTCTAGTCGGCTCGGCGAGCGCAATGCCGACCCCTGCGCCTTACCGGGGCGATTCAAGCATAACCTTGGCCGCGGGCGGATGCGGACCCGCTTTTCATCGCAACGTCTACGGCGGGTGCGTGCCGAATGGATACGGCTGGGGCGGCCCGGTCGTCGTCGCTCCGGGGTTTTATGGCGGCGGCTACGGCTACCACGGCGGCTACTATCATGGCGGCGGCGCCTATTATCATGGCGGGGGCTACTATCATGGCGGCGGCTGGCACGGAGGGGCGTATCACGGGGGAGCGTACCACGGCTACCACGGCGGCGTTTACCGCAGGTGATTGTCCCTGGGCTAAAGGTCGAGGCTGCGCCCTAATCGCAGCCGAAGCCCAGATGCTCGCGGAGTCTATCTGTTTGTTTGAATAACCGCGACGGCGAGCCCTAATAGCGTGTTAAGAGCTGGACTTGCATGGTCTGCTGCGCAACGAATTGGCGTTCTTAAAAGACCGACACTCGCGAATGGCGCACGGCGGCCTCCTCGTCCTCATCATTTTCATTCTCTTGCTCGGCGCTTCCGGTCTGGGCATGTATGTGCATGGCCTGCTGGGAGAGCGCCATCGAACAAGCGAGACGAAGGACCATGTCCGGCTGATCGTCTCGATCCTCGTGACCTTCACGGCTTTGGTGCTGAGCCTCATGCTTTCGGAGGTAAAAGGCACGTTCGATACATTTGACGCTCGTTTGCGCGCCTTTGCCGGCGACGTCTCCAATCTCGACATCCACCTGCGGGAATACGGCCGCGACGCTGAGCCCATCAGAGCCACGGTCAGAAAGTACGTGGCGGCCGCGATCGCCGATAGCTGGCGCAACGAGCCAGCGCCGTCAGGTGATTATCCGCGCTTTGAAGGTCCGGGGGGCGTCGAGCGGCCGGAGCTCGGCGCTCTTCTGATTCAGGCCGACGCCGCAATCCATAGGCTGGACCCACCCGACCATTTCCGCCAACGGCTCACAGATTCGCTATCCAATCAGATCGACGAGGCATTGCGTGCCCGGCGACAGCTGCTTGAGACTTCGCACAACACGATATCGTGGCCGCTCATGGCGGCGATGTCCGCTTGGTTGGCGGTCGTTTTCGCCGTCTTTGGCCTTCTCGCGCCACGCAACGCCGTTGTCTATATATCGATTGTGGTCTGCGCGATCTGCGTTGCCTCCGCCATCTTCCTGATCGACGATTTCGATTCGCCGATCGACGGGCTCCTAACCGCGTCGAGCGATTCCATGCGGGCGACCCTGGCCCGCATCGACGCCCCCTGAAAGCTGCGATCGAAGCAGTCGAGTTCCCAAAGAACGCGGCAATTTCGCTTCAACCGACCAATCGCCAACGCCGTGAAGCGCCAGGACCAGAAGGCCGCCAGCGATCGCGAGGTCTTTCTCGAAATGCAGAAGCTCGTCCCGCACGCCGAAATGTGTGTGAAACATGAAGGCGGTTGAGAAACAAAATATTGCGAGTGCGATCGCGCCGAGGCGGGTGAAGATCCCCAGCGCGATCGCCATTCCTGCGAAGAGCTGCAGGACGATCGTGGCGGCGAACACAACGGTGGGCACGCCTACCTTCGATGTCGCGGAAGCCGCACTGTTGAAATTCAATATGAGAAAAATGCCTTCATGAACGAAGATGAAAGCGAGCAGCAACCGCGCGGCCAGCAGCAGCGCGTTGCGCGGCCGTCCGGCCAGTTCGGGGGAAGTTGATGTCATCGTAGTCTCTCCGGAATGGGACAGCGGGCGCAATCGCGCCCGCCCCAGGGTCATTAATTGGAAGCCGACTTCTTAGCCGCGATCGCCTTTTCGAGATCCCCGCGTTCCTCGCAGCCCGCCGGGCAAAGCTTCGCCAGCGCTGCAAGCTGTTCCTTCGCCTTGTCCATCCGACCGGTCTCGACGTAGAGCTCGCCAAGATATTCGCGCGCAGCTTTGTGGTCCGGCTGCAAGTCGAGGGCTTTGGTGTAGTAGGAAAGCGACGTCGCGTAGTCGCCCGTCTTGCGCAGTGTGAAGCCCAAGAGATTGTAAACGTCGGCGTTTTGATTGTCTTCGGCGAGATCGCGCAGCTCGGCGAGCGCAGCCTTGTAGTCCTGCGCCTTGATCTTGGCGCGGACCGAAGTGAGATCGATGTCGCCGCTCGTCTCCATATTGTCGACCGCGCGCGCTGATTGGACGACCAGCGGCTGCGCGAGAACAAGGCAGGCGACGATCGCCAGTCTGCGAAAGGTGTTTCGTTTGAACATGACATGTCTCCGTTGATGAACGCTCAGGATTGAGACGCTCAGGATTGAACGACCGGGGTGAAAGCGTAGGCGGCGCCGTCATGCACGAATGTCCCTGCGCCGGGGAACGGAAAATGCGCGCCGCAGATCTGCATTCGGTCGGCGATGACACGGTCGATGACCCGACGACGGGTCTCAGCCGCCAGCGGTCCGTCCTGATCGTATGCGCCCTGCCACTCCGGATGCGGCGCAAGGATGCCCGGCACGTACATCGTGTCATTGGAAACCATGAGCTGGTCCTTCCCGGAGGTGACGAGGAACACCGAATGGCCCGGCGTATGGCCGTACGCGTCGAGGATCCGGACGCCTGGCGCGACTTCGGCGCCGCTCTCGACGAGCTTCCAGTTCTTCCACTTCGGGAAATTCTCGGCGATGCGCCGCCCCGCGGCTTTGCGGCCTTCGGGCAGCTTGTCGACGCGCCCATCCTCAGTCCAGAACTTGTACTCGACGCTGTTCGTCACAAGCTCGGCGTTGGCGAATGTCGGCGCGTTGGTCCCCTTCTCCATCAGGCCCCAGACGTGGTCCGGATGGAAATGCGAGATGAGCACGGTGCTGATGTCGTTGTGGTCGATGCCAGCGGCCTTCATATTGGCGGGCAGATTGGTGGCGTTCGCCTGCCACTGGCCGACGCCTGAACCGGCGTCCACCATGATCAGCTTGTCGCCGATCTTGAGCACGACAACGGTCAGCGGAATCGGCATGAAGTCCGTGGTCAGGCCAGCCTTCGCTAGCGCGGCCTTCGTTTCTTCGACGGACACACCTTTGATGAAGGCGGGGTCATGCGGCTTGCGCCAGATGCCGTCGTAAATTGCGGTGACTTCAATCGAGCCGACCTTGTATTTGTAGTGCCCGACTGTCGGTTCGATAGGCATGGCGGCGAAGGCGGGGCCCGCGAAGATCAGTGGCTTGCTAAGCCCCAAAGTCGCGGCGGCCGCCGCTGCCGAAGACAAAACGCTGCGGCGTGAAAAATTCAACATATCGGCTCTCCTTGAAAACCGTCGAAGCGACGTTGGGAGGAGCGCCCTCCCTGCGCATACGACCGCTGCGCCCGGCGCTTTATTCCCTGCCGCTCAAAATTTTCATGGGATGGGCTCGCGAAGGCGGACGCAGTCGGGCGAGGCAAAAAGAGAACTTGAGGAAACCGGGAATAAACCCACTCTTCCTTGAGTCATCTCCTCGACGGAGTTCGGCAGTGCGTCACGCATGACCGCATCGTTCCGGGCGCCTTGCACTGGTCAGGAGAGAGTCATGGCATATGATCACGGCGTCGGGCTCGATCATCGGCGATCAGTCGCGGCGACGCGCGCGCGAAGGCGCGCCCAAAGGGCGCATGAAGAATTCTTTGATGCGTCTCTCAGAAGGAGAGAGAAATACGCCGCCGCCGTGGCCCTCTCAGTCGTAATTTCGGCGGCGCTTACAGGGACCGTATGGGCCGGCGGAGTGATCGGCGACGACGACCGTGGCCGCGCCCTGTACAAGGTCCGCCAGGGCTTCGACTCGCTCAGCAGAAATGACGTCGCACCGAGCGATCGCGACGTATTCGGCGCCCACGCCCGCTGCGCTCCCGGATTCCGACTGTTCCGACGCGCTCAAATCGGCCAATATCGTTTGGAACGAGGAGACACTCGACAAGTGGCTGACCGATCCGCAGGCCGTCGCGCCCGGCGCCAAAATGTTCTTTCATCTGGACAATCCGCAGGATCGCGCCGATGTGATCGCTTACCTCAAGGAGCGCGCCAAGTAAGCCACGCGCCTGCGGGACGCGCCGCTTGAGCAGTCCGATTGCGGAGCAGCGCTTTCGTGAAATCGTGCCGCCCCTGCTCGATGATGCTTACTCGCTTGCGAAATGGCTATGCCACAGCCCGACCGACGCCGAGGACATCGTGCAAGACGCTGCGATACGCGCACTCCAGGCTCTCGCCACCGTCCCGGTCGATCGACCGAAACCGTGGTTCCTCGCCATCGTTCGCAATTCCGCCATGACCTTCATGGCGCGCAATCGGCGCAAGACTGTGGCTTATGTCGGCGACATGGCCGACCTCGACACGCTCGATCTGCCCCAGGGCGGGGAGACTGCCCCTAATCCGGAACAAGACTTGATCGCCCTCGAAGACAGCGAGCGCTTGCGCCAGGCGATCGCGCGCCTGCCCTCGCCCTTTCTGGAAACGCTCGTGATGCGCGACATCAACGGCCTCTCGTATCGCGAGATCGCCGAAGCGACCGAAACGCCGGTCGGCACAGTCATGTCCCGCCTCGCGCGCGCCCGCGCCATGCTCGCCAAGACTTTGAGGGCGGAGGCATGACCGACCGCGACGCCGACGATCGGACTGCTCAGGCTTAACGCGGCCCTCGACGGCGAGCTTGACGCCATGGGCTCGCTCGCATTCGAGCGCGAGCTGCGCGACGATCCCGCCATCGCCGCCGAGTACCAGCGCCTCGCAGCGCTGCGTGACGCGGTCCGCCGTCACGCCCCGCGCGAAGCGGCCCCGCAAGCGCTTGCCGACCGCATCGCGGCGCTCGACCGCGTCCGCTCCGGCGACTTCCCCGCCCAGCCGCCTTGTCTCAGGCGACCGCAGCCCCGACCGCGACGGTCGTCCCGTTTCCGCGCCGCGACGCCCCTGGCTCGACAGCGCGCGCTGGCGATGGCCGCCTCCTTCGCGGTTCTGGGCTTTGCGGTCGGCGCGGGACTGACGTCGCTGCGCACGCCCGCGGGCTCTCCCGATGTCGCCCAACATCTGGTTTCGGATTTTGCGCGCGCCGAAATCGCCGGCCAGCCGTTCGACGTCGCCTCCTCCGACCGGCATACCGTCAAGCCCTGGCTCGCCAACCGCACGACGGTCAGCGGAACCATCGTCGATCTCGCGCCGGAAGGCTTCCCTCTGATCGGAGGACGCGTGACCATCGTGGACAGGGTCCCGACGCCGACGGTTGTTTATCGACACAACGAGCACGTTGTCGCGGTGACCGAGCTGCCGCTCGACGCCAAGGGCGTCCGCGGTGGGACAGGGGGAATTGAAACGATCGACGGCTACCACGTCGCCCGCTGGTCCGACGCGAACCTCAACTACGTCGCCGTTTCCGACATGGACGAGAAGGCGCTCGGCGAATTCGTCGAAGTGTTTCGACGCGGCGGCGCCGGTCCGGCGACCGAGCCGACACAGCCGTGAGCCGCTCGTAGCCGCCGACCGAGCCGACCGCGCCAAACCCCGCTTCCTGGCCAGAGATCGGATACGCTTCCGGCGACGTGAGCTTGGCTTGGCCAAATCTCAAGCGGCAAAATCTTTCGAAGAACTTGGAATAAATCGCGCTCAGTCGACGTCTCCTAAGCAAGACGGTCGCGATGCAACGTCGATCGCCGAAGTTGGTGGAGCTGCGGAAGTTAGACGCTCCGCATGCGACGCCGATTCCTCGAGAGGAGATCAAAATGAGCGCTTCGTTCAAAGGCCCAATGGCCCTCGGATTCATCCTGGCCATCCCGTTGTTCGCCCTTCCCGCGTTCGGCGCCCCCGCGGACAAAGCGGGACATAGACCGACGCAGCATCGCGTCGCGGACTTCGCCGAAGCGCGAGCGTATGTCAGCCCCCTGACGCCTGTTGCGAAGGCGCACGAAACGGACGGGCTCAGCCGCAACGCCGAGGAGTGCAGCCGAGGAGGTTGCATCGACAACTGAAGGGCGTCTTGACACGCCGTCGACCCCGCCCGCTTGTTCAGCGGGCGGACCCACGCCATCGAATGTGACAATTCGCGGGAAACGCTTGCAACGCAGTCCCGCGCGGAAGTCCAGGGATGACATCCCGAGCGACCTGAAACTGAGCTAGACTGAGATCGCCACGCTGGGCGATTGCTCGCGTTGTCTTCCCGAGGCGTTCGAGCTCGGATCATGCCCCATCCCATCATTCTCCATCATTTCGACCGGTCCCCGTTCTCCGAGAAGATCCGGGTGGTCTTCGGCTACAAGGGGCTTTCGTGGAAAAGCGTGCGCATTCCGCAGATCATGCCCAAGCCCGATTTGATGCCGCTGACCGGCGGCTATCGTCGCACGCCGGTGATGCAGATCGGCGCCGACGTTTTCTGCGACACGCAGATCATCATCCGCGAAATCGAACGCCGCTTTCCGTCGCCGACCCTGTTTCCGCCAGGCGCGGCCGGCGCACCGTGGGCGCTAAGCTTGTGGACCGACCGCGCCTTCTTTCAGAACGCCGTCACTCTCGTGTTTGGGACGCTCGGTCCGAAGGTCCCGCAAGCATTCGTCGAAGACCGCAGCCAGCTGCGCGGGGCCAAGTTCGATCTCGACAAGATGCGGGCTGCGATTCCGCAGATGCGCGATCAGCTGCGCGCCCAGCTCGGCTGGATCGAAGCGCAACTCAGCGACGGACGGCAGTGGCTGCTCGGCGATTTCAGCCTTGCCGACGCCAGCGCCTACATGAACGTCTGGTACGTGCGGTCAAACCTCGTCGGCGGAGGAGGATCAAGCCGTCGCGGGAGCTCGACAGCATCTTCGCCGGCCTCAGCCAGGTCGCGGCATGGGAGAGCCGCGTGCGAGCGGTCGGACACGGGCAGCCGCGAGGAAATGTCCGCCGACGAGGCTCTCGCCATCGCGGCGAAGGCCAGCCCCGAAACTGTCGCCGAGAACGATCCGGACGATCCGAACGGACGGAAGGTCGGCGACAAGGTGCGCGTCGCGCCCGACGACTACGGCAAGGTCGAGGTTGGCGGAGAGATCGTGTCTCTCTCGGCGCAGCACATCGCGATACGCCGCGTCGACGAGCGGGTCGGCGAGATCGTGGTCCATTTCCCGCGCGCGGGCTTTCTCGTCCTGCGCGGCCTGAAGCGTTCATCCGTCTTGCCCGGACGATCGGGCGCGGCTAGAGGGCGCATGATGCGTCCCTCGGCTCTCGATCCGCTGTTCGCGCCGGCCGGCGCCCTGCCGGGGATCGGGCCGAAGAACGCGAAGCTGTTCGACCGGCTGCTCGACAAGCCGCAAGGCGCGCGGGTGGTCGACGTCCTCTTCCACCTGCCGCAGGCGACCGTCGACCGCCGCGCGCGGCCCAAGATCCGCGACGCCGTTCCCGGCACGATCGTCACCATCGAGGCGCAGGGTGACCGAGCATCACGGGCCGCCAAACTGCGCGCTCCCGGGCGCCGTTCAAGGTGCTGGTCGAGGACGATACAGGCGACGTCGAGCTGGTCTTCTTCCTCGCCAATCATGAATGGGTGCGGTCGCGGCTGCCGGTCGGCGCGACGCGCTGGATTTCCGGCAAGCTCGAGCTCTGGGACGGCCGGCGCCAGATGGTTCATCCCGACCGGGTGATGACAGCGGAGGAACTCGATCGACTGCCCTCGGTCGAGCCGGTCTACGGCCTGACGGACGGCCTCTATCAGCGCACCGTCTCCCGCGCCGCGGAAGGCGCGCTCAAGCGCCTGCCGCAGCTGCCGGAATGGATCAGCGAGGAGACGCTGAGCGATCTGAATTTGCCGAGCTTCGCCGAGGCGCTCGGCGCGATGCACCAGCCCGAGCCGCCTGCGGACATCGACCCGGCCGGTCCGGCGGCGACGCGGCTCGCCTATGACGAACTGCTCGCCAACCAGCTCGCGCTCCTGCTCGTGCGGGCGCGCATGCGCGTCATTCCCGGCCGCGCGCATCGGGCTGAAGGCGCTTTGGCGCGGCGCCTCGAAGCCGCGCTGCCCTTTTCGCTGACGCCCGCGCAACGCCAGGCGGTCGACGACATCCGCGCCGATCTCAGAGCCGAAAAGCGCATGCTGAGGCTCCTGCAAGGCGACGTCGGATCGGGCAAGACCGTCGTTGCGCTCCTGGCGATGGCGGAGGTGGTCGAAGCAGGACGGCAGGCGGCGATGATGGCGCCGACCGAGATTCTCGCCCGCCAGCACTATGAGCGCATGGCGCCGCTGGCCGCCAAGCGTCGGCCTGCGCATCGCGCTCTTGACCGGCCGCGACAAGGCGGCTGCCCGCCGCGCCTCGCTTGCCGCATTGGCCGAGGGAACAATCGACATCGCGGTCGGCACGCATGCGCTGTTCCAGGAGAGCGTCGTCTTCGCCGATCTCGGGCTCGCGGTGGTCGACGAGCAGCATCGGTTCGGCGTCCGCCAGCGGCTCGCGCTCGCCTCCAAAGGCGACGGCCGTCGATCTCCTGGTGATGACGGCGACGCCGATCCCGCGTTCGCTCGTGCTCGCCTATTTCGGCGACATGGATGTCTCCGCGCTGCGCGAGAAGCCGCCGGGCCGCCAGCCGATCGACACACGCGTGTTGCCGATCGAACGGCTCGGCGAGGTGGTGACGCGCCTCGCGCAGGCTCTCGCCGCCGGCGCGCGCGCCTACTGGATTTGTCCGTTGGTGGAGGAGAGCGAGACGCTCGACGTCGCTGCGGCCGAAGAGCGCGCGGAAGCGCTTACGCGCCATCTTCGGCGACGCCGTCGGCCTTGCGCACGGCAAGATGGCCGGCCCCGAGCGGGACGCGGCGATGGAGCGCTTCCAGCGCGGGACGACGACCATCCTGGTCGCGACCACGGTGGTCGAGGTCGGCGTCGACGTGCCGGAGGCGACGATCATGATCGTCGAGCACGCCGAACGCTTTGGACTCGCGCAATTGCATCAATTGCGCGGCCGGGTCGGGCGCGGCGCGGGCCGCTCGTCCTGCCTGCTTCTTTACAAGGGACCGCTCGGCGAAGCGGCGCGGGCGCGGCTCGAGATCTTGCGCGAGACCGAGGACGGTTTCCGGATCGCCGAGGAGGATCTGAAGCTGCGCGGCGAGGGCGATGTGCTCGGCGCGCGGCAGGCCGGCGCGCCCGGCTTTCGCTTCGCCCGGCTCGAGATCCACGGCGGCCTTCTGGCGCGGGCGCGCGCGGAAGCTGAAGCGGCGCTTAAGCGCGACGAGCGGCTCGCGGGCGAAGCGAACCGCGGCTTGCGGCTGCTGCTCTACCTGTTCGAGCGCGACGAAGCCGCGCGGCTGATCGAGGCCGGCTGAACGCGCGCCGGCAGGCGCTTGGCGATCAAATCCAGGTGAGCAGCGCGCCCGATGTCACGAATGTGAACGGGTCCGCTGACGCGCACCCACTATATCGCCACACACGGGAGCGAAAGCCTCCGAGAGCGGTCGCCGACGCAAGCGGTCTCCCTGGCCGCTTGGAACTATTCAAGGAGTGGCGCCGTTTTTGCCCCGAGGCGCTTGAAATGAACGCAAACCGCATCCGCGACATCGACTTTTGGCGCGGCGCTGTGCTGATCGCGATCCTGATCGATCACATTCCCGGCAACCCGCTCGAAAATTGGACTCCGAGGAACTTCGGCCTCTCGGACAGCGCGGAGGCGTTCGTCTTTCTATCTGGTCTGTCGGTCGGCCTGATCTATCTGCCCAGAGCGCAACAAGTACGGCATCGAGCCGGTAGCCGGCGGCTGCCTTAAGCGCGCGCTCAAACTGTATGGCGTGCATATCGCATTGACACTTGCCGCGCTTGTGGTGTTCGGAGCGGCCTATTGGGTGAGCGGCGTCCCAGACCTGATCCAGGCGCACGGACGCTCTTTCGTCTTCGGCTCACCGGGCAATGGGCTGTTGGGCCTCGCTCTGCTCAGCCATCAACTCGGCTACTTCAATATTCTGCCATTGTATGTCGTCCTGATGCTTTGGGCGCCCGTTGCGCTCGCGCTTGCGCTGCGCGGCCCGCTGCTGGCTCTGGCCGTTTCGGTCGGCCTCTATGCGAGCCGCTCGCGCGTTTCGGCCTCAATCTGCCGAATTGGCCGGAACCTGGCGGCTGGTTCTTCAATCCCATTGCTTGGCAACTCGTCTTCACGCTCGGACTCGTGTCGGCGATTCTATGGCGCGACGGTTTCCCGCGACCCGCTCCATGGCTGGTCGCGCTGAGCGTCCTGACGGTCGCAGGCGCGGCGCTGATCGTGACGAACGAGGGTGGCCTTGCCCCAGGGCTGCGCGAGACCGCGACCGCGCATCTTGACCTCGCCAAGCAGGACCTTGGGCTCGCGCGCCTCGTCCACTTCGTCGCATTGGCCTATCTGATCGCGACGGCGACGGTATTCGGGCGATTCATCGCGCCCGTGGTCCGCGGCGCCTTCGGCAATGCCGTTCAAAGTCTTGGCCGCAATAGCCTGCCGATCTTCGCAGCTGGTTCCTTCATGAGCGCCTGCGGCCAGGCCGCGCTGGCGGCCGCTTCACCACACGCATCCGCAGGGGTTGAACGCTTTGGCGGACTCGCGTACACGATTGTGTCGATCGCCGCCCTGTTTGCCATCGCCCGCTGGATCGAGTGCAGAAAAGCCCGCCACAACGTCGCAAGTTCCGGTACGCAGCCAGCGCCTTTGCGTGGCTGGCGGGAGCAGCCTGCGTCCTATTCGCCCTGACCTCCGCGCACGCCGAGGAGGGTTCGTGCCCGAGCGAAGCGACCGCATTCGAGGCCAACGGCGCCGCCCTCGCATTCCCGAAAGTGAGAGTGGGCCTTCCGCGTGACATTTTGGCGATTGGCTCGTCTTCGACCGAGGGGATCGGCGCGAGTTCGCCCTCGAACGCCTATCCGGCCAAGCTCGAGGCAGGAACTCGAAAAGCGCACGGGAGCCGATTTCGACGTGAAAAATGCGGGAGTTGGCGGAGAACTCGCCGCCAAGACCCTTGAACGGCTAAAAAGCGCGCTGAAGTCGGGCTGGGCGCGGCTGGTGATCTGGCAGGTCGGCACCAACGACGCGATCGTCGGCGTCGACGAGACCCGGTTTCGCGCCACGGTGGATGCCGGCATTGCAGCCGTGCGCGCCGCGGGCGTTCCGCTGATGCTCATCGGCCCGCAATTCACCCTGAAGAGCCCCGATCCGGCGCGATACGAGCGGTTCGTCAAGATTGTCGATGATATCGGCGTCGCAGACCGCGTGCCGGTGCTCAGCCGCTACGCGATGATGAAAAGCTGGAGCGCCAAAGAGCGCCAAGGCGCTGAGCTTGCTCTTGTCCGGCGACGGCCTGCACATGAGCGATCTCGGCTACCGATGCCTCGCGCACGCGCTTGCCGAGGCGCATCGAAGACGCGGCCGAAGCGAAGCTCTAGGTCGCCTAACGGCCTCGTCAGGAGACTTCCATAATGCGGCGGCGTGTTTGGCGGCAAGGAACAGTCTCGGCCGTTGGCTTCGGCTGCATGAGCTTCGGCGGCTTTTACGGCCCGACGAACGAAGCCGAGAGCATGCGAAGCGCTGGCGCGGGCGCTCGAGCTTGGCGTCGATTTCTGGGACACCGCCAACGTCTATGGCGATGGCCTTTGCGAGCAGGTGATTGGCAAGTTCCTGGCGGAGGACAAAAGCCGCCGCGGGCAGGTGACGCTCGCGACCAAGTTCGCGATCCGGCGCCGCGACGACGGCGCGCGCTTCTTCGACAATAGCGCGGCCCATATTCGCGAGGCCCTCGACGCCTCGCGGAAGCGGCTACGGCGTCGACCACATCGACCTCTACTATGTGCATCGCGTCGACAAATCGATTCCGATCGAAGACACGGTCGGGGAGTTGGCGCGCCTTGTCAAAGAGGGCGCGATCGGCGCGATCGGCCTTTCCGAGGTCGCGCCGGACACGCTCAGACGCGCCCACAGCGTCCACCCGATCGCCGCCGTCCAGTCGGAATATTCGCTGTGGACGCGCAATCCCGAACTTGGCCTCGTCCAGGCGTGCGCGGAATTGGGCGCAATTCTGGTCGCCTTCTCGCCTCTCGGCGCGCGGCTACTTGAGCGGCCTGTTGCAGGACGTCGAGACATTCGGCGAAAAGGATTTCCGCCACGCCAATCCCCGCTTCCAGGGCGTCAACTGGCGGCGCAATCGCGACCGGCTTGAAGCTTTTCTCGCTCTCGCCAACTCATGGGGAATGAAGCCGGCGACCCTGGCCATCGCTTGGACGCTCGCCAAGGCGCCGCATATCGTGCCCATTCCGGGCACCCGCGCCGCCGCACATCTCGAGGACGTAGCGCGGCGGCGGCGGAGATCGATCTGACGCACGCGCAACTCGCCGAGATCGAGCGGGCCCTGCCGCTCGGCTTCGCCGCCGGCGAGCGCTATTCCGAGCAACAATGGGTGGGCATCCAGAAGTACTAAACGTCGCTGGATAGACCGACTTGGCGAGCTGCTCAGCGGAACGCCAACGGACCATTTTCCGATGAGACGCCGAAGAGAGCGCGTATGCCCTCGAGCAGGCGGCGCGTCGGGGCGCCCTCAACGAGGGTCGCGAGATAGTCCTCCGCCCACTTACTGACGTCGTTCTCCAGGAGATGCTCCATCATCGGCGCGTGGCGCTCGCGGCGTTCTTCCAGCGGCATCTCCAGAGCGCGCTTGAGCGCCGCCGCCACAGCATCGGTCTCGTGGGGATTGACGGTCAGCGCGCCGTCGAGCTCCTTCGCCGCGCCGGCGAATTGTGACAGCACAAGCACCCCGGGATCCTCCACATCCTGAGCCGCCAAATATTCCTTGGCCACGAGATTCATGCCATCCCGCAGCGGAGTGACCATGGCGACTTGGGCGGCGCGATAAAGGCCAGCAAGGACGGTTCGCGAATAAGAACGGTTGACATAACGGATCGGCGTCCAGGCCGCGTCGCCAAAACGGCCATTGACCTTGCCTATGAGGCCGGTCACCTCGCTTTCGATGTCGCCATATTGTTTGATGTCCGAGCGGCTCTTTGGGGTTACCTGCAACAGGGTCACGTTGCCGCGCCACTCCGGATTGTTCTCAAGCAGGCGTTCGAAAGCCTTTATCCGGTCGGGAATGCCTTTCGAATAGTCGAGACGATCGACGCCGAGGATGAGCTTGTTTCCACCCAGGCTCTCGCGCACGAGAGAGACCATTGCTGAGCGACCTGCGTTTCGCGCGAGGCGCATATAAGCCTTGGTCTCGATGCTGACCGGAAAAGCGCCGAGGCGCACCTTCTGTCCTTCGTATTCGAACCCGGATCGGTTCTGCGTGGCTCCCTGGCTGGTCAGATAGTGCGCAAAATTTTCGCGGTCATTTTCCGTCTGGAAACCGACCAGATTGTAATAGACGAGGCCGCCGAGAATTTCCCTGTGGTGGGGCAGGGTCTGCAGAATGTCAGGCGGCGCGCAAGGCGTGTGCAGGAAGAATCCGATTGTGTTGCGGTGGCCGCGCGAGCGCAACTCTCGTCCCAGCAGCATCAGGTGATAATCGTGCACCCAAACGACGTCGTCCTCTCTGAGCAGCGCGCTCAGACGGTCGGCGAACATACGGTTGACCCGGATATAGCCGCTGGCGTCGGCGCGGGAGTATTCTTGCAGATCGACCCGGTAGTGAAGGATCGGCCATAACACGCTGTTGGCGAGACCGTTGTAATATTCTTGAATGTCGTTTTGCGACAGATTGATCAGGACGTATGTGATCTTGTTGATATCGACGACTTGAGGCTCCTCATTGGGCTGCTCAGAGACTTTGCCGCTCCAACCGAACCACATTCCGTTCCGATTTTTCAGCGCTGCCTTGACCGCGACCGCCATTCCTCCAGCGAGCGGCGAGCGCGGCGAATCGGGCACCGCGACTCGGTTGGAGACGATTATTAGTCGCGCGCCCATGCTTCCTCCCAGCTCGACGACAGCCGCGTTGCGCTGTTGATAATGCCCGCCATTGAGTATGTCTGAGGCAAATTGCCCCATAGCTCTCCCGCCTCGGGATGGATGTCCTCGGAGAGAAGTCCGTAAGCGTTGCGGCGAGCGAGAATCGATTCGAAAAGGTCGCGCGCTTCGTCTGCGCGGCCGATCTGATAGAGAGCGTCGATGTACCAGAAGTTGCAAGCGAGAAACGCGGTCTCCGGTTCGCCGAAGTCATCCGGCGCAGTGTAACGCATGATGCGCCCATTACGGGTCAGCTCGCGGCCAATTGTGTCACAGGTCTTGATGAATCGAGGATCGTTCGACGACAAAAGTCCGAGCTCGGCCACGAGCAGGACGCTGGCGTCGAGATCGGGGGACCCGAAAGCGCCGGTCAAGGCGCCTCGTTTTTCATCCCAGCCTTCCTTCAGAATCCGCTCACGCAATGAGCGCGCGTTGGTCGCCCAGTACTTGGCGCGATCGGGGATCCTCAGTCGACGGGCGATGCCGGCGAGCCGGTCACAGGCCGCCCAACAGAGTGTCGCCGAATAGGTATGCGGACTGGCGCGGGTCCGATATTCCCATAGACCCGCATCGGGCTCGAATGCGTGGACGATAGCCCGCTCCCCAAGACCCTCAAGGAGCCGGAACAGCGCCTCATCCCCCATTTTGGGCAAGCGTTCGTCCACGAACATTTGCGTCGCCGCGAGAACGACGCTGCCATAAACGTCGTTCTGCTTCTGGGTCGCCGCTTGGTTTCCGACCCGAACGGGACCCATGCCGAGAAAGCCCTTAAGGTCAGGAGCGATCCTTTCCTCAAGCGGCGAGAACGGCACAATACCGTGCAGCGGCTGAATCTCGCCATCGTTGGATGCGATGGTCGTAATGTAGTTGATGTAGGATTCCATAATCTGCGTCGCGCCAAGCCGATTCAGCGCATCGACCACGAAATATGCGTCACGCAACCAGCAGTAGCGATAATCCCAGGTTCGCGAGGATGAGGGCGCCTCTGGTATCGACGTCGTGTGGGCCGCCACAATCGCGCCGGTCTCGGCGAAGCTGCAAAGTTTGAGCGTGATCGCTGCGCGCACGACCTCCATTTGCCATTCATAGGCGAGCGCCAGATAGCGCACCCAGGCGTGCCAATAGTCGCGCGTGCGATCGAGAAATTCGCGTGACGTCGTATCAATGGCGCTGAGAAAAGGATCGTCCTGGCCGAATATGAGGTTGACCGGCCGAGTTAAGGGAAACGAAACCTCGTTGATAATGTAGGAGAGTGGCGCGTCAGACGTCAGCCGCAGAACTTGCTGCCCGTCCAAGTAACGGATGTGGTTGGAGCCAACGACAAAATTCGTCGTTGGACGGCCGTAACTGTGGGTCGGCCGCACGCGAATCGTCACGCGGGGCAAGCCCGCGACGGGTTCGATGCGTCGGATGATTTGCGGTGGTCTGTACACGCGCTCGAACCGCTCGAAATTTGGCGCGAAATCGGAAACCCGCACCTTGGCGCCATTCGCGTCCGTTAGGATCGTCTCGACGATCGCTGTGTTCCGCACGTACTGCGACTCGGTCTTGACCAGGTTCGCGAGCGTGACATCGCAGAACCCTTTCTCTTCGTCGCCTGCCAGCAGCCGAGAGAAAACCGGATCGGAATCGAAGTGGGGATAGCACCACCACACGATGCGGGCGTTCTGATCAACGAACGCCGCCGCGCAGCTGTTGCCGATCAGCGCGAGGTCAAGATTCTGTCTTTTTGTTTGCGTGCCCTCGATCATGCGCTGCTTCCTCGAGAGGCAAAATCGGCGAGCCATTCGCGCACCGCCCATGGGCCCGGGAAGCCGACAATTGCGCCTGCGCGCGGACCGCCGACTGAATAGGCTAGGCCTCCACGCGCCGTGACGAGGGCGAAACCACTTTCGTCGGTCGTATCGTCACCGATGAAGATCGGCGTTCTCTCCCAAAATGGGGGGGTGGAGAGGAAAGCCGCGATCGCGCCGCCCTTGTCGAAACACGGGTTCTTGATCTCGATCGCGTAGTGGGCATCCATGATCTCTACGGCGGTCGGGATCGATTCGACGAGGTTCCTGACAATAGCGCGCACCGACGGCTCCGCGGATGGCGCAAGTCGATAATGAACAGTGAAGCTGAACCGTTTGTCTTCAACGAATACGCCGGGGAACGACTGAAACGCATGCTCTAACGCGAACAAGAGCGACTTTGGCAAGGCGCCCACCGTCGTCGCAGTCGTCGGGGCATCGGGATCAAAGCGGATTTCGGCGCCATGAACCCCGCTCGCCCTCAACCGCAGAGGCGCGAAGAGGCGGTCCACGTCCTCGATCGAGCGGCCGCTGATAAGCGCCAATGCGCCCGCAAGTTTGCTTTCTGCCCCCTTTAGCGACGGGATGAGGCCTGGAGGCGTCACCACGTCGTCGGGACGCGCCGCCAAGTCCAGCAAGGTGCCGTCAACATCAAGAAATAGGGCAAACGGCGCATCGCCCAACGGCGCCACGCGATCGATAGCCGCGCCTGCAACGGGCGCGCTCAACTGACCCACCACAACTCCTAACGCCCCTTGCCCGAGCTAAGCAATTTCTCGGGCAAGAAAGTGTTCGCGGTGTGACCTCCACACCGCGAGTTTCGTCGCTTGAAGAAGGTTGAAGGATGTGCGCGATCCTCCAAAGGCCCGGTAAAATCTTGGCTCTCCATTGGGTAGCAAGGGCCGCTGAACGAGAATGGAGCAATCGCGGGTAGAATGACTTAGCGACCTTCCTAGGGCGTCCCTCGCCGCCATATTCAACAGGCCAAAAGCTGTTAGGAAATTGTACATCACAAGACAAAGCGAGGCGCCGACCAAACCGGCGCAGGCATGCAAACTCGCTGGGTCGTGCATTATCGCCATCCTCTTGCTGCTGGGCGCCTCGTCGAGGCGAACAGAAACCAGCGAAAGCGATATTTGTTCCACCGGGCAAAAAGCCCTTAGCCCTCCTCAGGGACGCGGGCGGGCCGTCGGGGGCTGGCGTCGTCGTTCGGATCCGAGCGTTTCACCATTGTCCAGTTTGCGAGGCGAAGCGAATCCTCCCATCTCTACCGAGATGGGCGGCCCCAAAATATTCCTCACTCCTGTTCCGGAGAACGCGCTAACCTTCGACGTCATCGTTCGCGACAGGCGCGGTGAAAGCCGGCATCGGGTCACGATTAAGCCCGACGAAGCGAAGCGCTGGTCCGAACTTGGCGCAGAGCCTTCGCATTGCGTCGGGGCCGCCATGCGGTTCCTCATCGATCGCGAGCCGAAAGAGTCAATCCTGACCGCGTTCGACATGAGCATCGTTCGGCGCTACTTTCCGGAGTTCGATGATGTGTTCCCCAGCTACCTCGCGCTTCTTGGCGATGAGTCGCCGGATGGCGCATAACCGTTTACGCACAAACGCGGAGAGATTTTTGCCATGACAGTCGCCCTTGCCCGGCCGGAGGCGACTCTCGACTCCCGTTATACTTCACCCGAGGGCTGGGTCTATATGACCGGGACCCAGGCGCTGGTGCGCCTGCCCATCCAGCAGCGTCTGCGCGACGCGGCGGCGGGCCTCAACACCGGCGGCTACATTTCCGGCTATCGCGGCTCTCCGCTCGGGCGCTACGACATTGAGCTGTGGCGCGCGGCGCCGCAGCTTAAGCAACACAACATCGTGTTCCGTCCGGGGCTCAACGAGGACCTCGCCGCGACGGCGATCTGGGGCGCTCAGCAGGTCAACAATTTTCCCGCCGCGACCGTCGATGGCGTGTTCGGCATCTGGTACGGCAAGGGACCGGGAGTCGACCGGTCGGCCGACGCCCTGCGCCACGCCAATTTCGCGGGCTCATCGCCCAAGGGCGGCGCGCTGGCGCTCGCCGGCGACGACCACGGCGCGAAATCTTCGACCGCGGTGAATTTCTCCGACACTCTGTTCATCGCTGTCGGGATGCCCGTCCTCTATCCGTCCAACACTCAGGAGCTGCTCGATTTCGGCCTGCACGGCATCGCCATGTCGCGATTCTCCGGCTGCTGGGTGGGCATGAAGGTGGTCACCGACGTCGCCGAGGGCGGCGGCACCGTCTATGTCGGGCCCGAGCGGCCCGAGATCGTCATCCCCGAACGGCCGAGCAATCCGCCCGGCGGTTTTTGGGCGCGCGCGCTCGATGCGCCCGTCGCCCAGGAAGAGCGGCTCTACCATCACAAGCTGCCGGCCGCGCTTGTTTACGCACGCGCCAACGGCCTCAACCGCATCATTGGCGACGGCGAAGAGGCGAGGATCGGCGTGGTCGCCGCAGGCAAGGCCTGGCAGGACCTCTTGCAGGCGCTCGGCAATCTCGGCCTCGCCGACAACGGCGCCGCGCTCGGCATGCGTCTCCTCAAAGTGGGCATGGTCTGGCCGCTCGATCCGGTGGTCGTGCGCGATTTCGCCAAAGGACTCGATCTCATCATCGTGATCGAGGAGAAGCGTCCGCTTCTCGAGGATCAGATCCGCTCTGTCCTCTACAGCGACGCCAGGGCGCCGCGGATCATCGGCAAGCATTTCGAGGGGCTCGCGTTCGACGTCTCCCCTGGCGCGACCGCCTTTCCGAATTTCGGCGAGATTTCGCCTGAACTCGTCGCCGCCGTGTTGATCAAGGCGGTATCGCAGCATGATCCGAATTGCGGGCTGAGCGCGCCGGAGGCGCCGGGCGCGCTGCTCAGCAACCGCCCCGCGCCGATGCGCAGCCCGGGTTTCTGCGCCGGATGCCCTCACAATCGTTCGACCCCCGTGCCCGAAGGCAGCCGGGCGCTGGCCGGCATCGGCTGCCATTGGATGGCGACGCTGGTCAATCCGAACCAGACAGCGACCGCTTCGCACATGGGCGGCGAAGGCGTCATGTGGCTCGGGCAGCAGCCGTTCACCAAACAGGACCATGTGTTCGCCAATATCGGCGACGGCACCTACGCGCATTCCGGTTCGCTCGCGATCCGTCAGGCGATCGCAGCCGACGTGCCGATCACCTTCAAAATCCTCTTCAACGGCTTCGTCTCGATGACTGGCGGACAGCCGATCGAGGGCGGCATGACCCCGGTTCAAATCCTCGAGGAGCTTGCCGCGGAGGGCGTCAAGAAAATGACGCTCGTCACGGATGACCCGGAGCGCTACGCCGGCGTCCCGCTGCCCCATGGCGTCAGCCTTCGCCATCGCGATACGATGGACGCGACGCAGCGCGAATTCCGCGAGTTCAAAGGCGTCTCGGTCATTTTGTACGAACAGCCGTGCGCGACTGAGCGGCGGCGCCTGCGCAAGCGCGGCAAATGGGCCGACCCGGCGAAGCGCACCTTCATCAACGCACAAGTCTGCGAAGGCTGCGGCGATTGCGGGCGCGTCTCCAATTGCATGGCGATCGAGCCGCTTGGAGACCGAGTTTGGGCGCAAGCGCCACATCAACCAATCGAGCTGCAACAAGGATTTCTCCTGCACCGACGGCTTCTGCCCGAGCTTCGTGACCGTCCACGGGGGACGCCTTCGGAAGCCCGAGGCGACCGCCCCTTTAGGCCAGTATCTGCCCCCTGTGCCGGAGCCGACCCTGCCCGAAATCGACGAACGCTTCAGCGTGCTGGTCGCCGGCATTGGCGGCTCCGGCGTCGTCACCATCAGCCAGACGGTCGCCGTCGCGGCCTATCTCGACGGCCTCTTCAGCTCCAATCTCGACCTGACGGGCCTGAGCCAGAAATACGGCGCGGTGACCGCGCATGTCCGTATCGCGCATGAGCCCGGAGCATTGCATTCGACCCGCATCGCCGCTGGCGAAGCCGACGCGCTGATCGGCTGCGATCTCATCGTCGCCGCCGGCGACGAATCGATCTCCAGGCTCAAGCGCGGCAAAACGCGCGCGGTGATCTCCGCCGATCTGACGCCGACCTCTGACTTCGCGCGCAATCCCAACTGGAGCGTGGACGCCGACGGTCTGATTGATCGGCTGAAGGCTGCGCTGGGCGACAAGGCGCTCATTCTTGACGCGCAGCGGCTGGCGGCGGCGCTCATGGGCGATCCGATCGCCTCCAACATGTTCATGCTCGGCGCCGCCTGGCAACGAGGTTTGATTCCGATCCGCCGCGCGGCGATCGAGCGCGCAATCGAGCTCAACGGGGTCGCGATCGACGCCAACAAGCAGGCGTTCGAATGGGGCCGGCGCGCAGGGCATGATCCGATGAGCGTCGAGACGCTGGTCGGCCGAGACGAACAGCCCGACGAGCCGCCGGCGCTTGCCGCCATCATCAAGACCCGCGTCGAGCATTTGACGGCCTATCGCGACGCGGCTTACGCCGAGCGTTACCGCACGCTCGTCGAGCGCGTCCGTGCAGCTGAGAAAAACGCGGGCCTGGGCGAGGCGCTGACCACGGCTGTCGCTCGCGCCTATCACAAGCTGCTTGCCGCGAAGGACGAGTGGGAAGTCGCCCGCCTGTTCGCGGCGCCCGAGTTCCAGGAGAATCTGGCGCGCGAATTCGAAGGCGACTACAAACTCCATTTCCATATTGGCGCTTGGCCGTTCGCGCGTGTCGATCCGGCAAGCGGGAAGATGAAAAAGGGCGAGGTTGGCGCATGGGCGATGAAAGCCTTCCGCGTGATGGCGAGACTGAAATTCCTGCGGGGAACCTTGCTCGATCCCTTCCGCAATAGTGAGGAGCGCAAGCTCGAGCGGCGCCTGATCGGCGCGTTCGAAGCCGATGTCGCGGATCTGACCCAGCGCCTGACTCCCGTCTCCCATCCGATCGCCGTTCGTGTGATCGAGTCCTACGAGACGATCCGCGGATACGGGCATGTGAAAGAGGCGAACGCCGTGGAGGCGGCGAAAACGCGCGCCGACGCCCTCAATGAACTCAAGGCGCCAAAGGCGCTGATCGGGAAGGCGGCTTAGACCTTGGTTCACGGCAAAACGATCGTCGTCACCGGCGGCTTGGGCGCCTTGGGGAGCGTTATCGCTGAGACGGCGGCGAAACGAGGCGCATCGGTCGCGCTTCTCGATTATTCGCCGGCCGCTCCGGGAGGCTTGGCCGAGCGACTCGGTCCCAACGCTCTCATCGTCGGGGGGGTCGATTTGACCTCGTCGTCGGCAGCTGAAACGGCGATGGCCTCGGTCAAGGCGAAATTCGGTCGGCTAGACGCGCTGCTCAACATCGCCGGCGGCTTTCAATGGGAGACGATTGCGGACGGCAAAGTCGACGGTTGGGATCGAATGTACGCGATGAATGTAAAAACAGCGCTCAACGCCACCAAGGCTGCGCTTCCCTACTTGCTCGAAAGCGGCGCCGGCCGCATCGTCAATGTCGGCGCTGGGTCCGCGCTGCATGCCGCGTCCGGATTTGGCCCCTATGCGGCCAGCAAATCGGCGGTGCATCGGCTGACCGAGAGCCTCGCGGACGAACTCAAGCTCAAGGGCGTCACGGTCAACGCCGTGCTGCCTTCGATCATCGACACACCCTTGAACAGGCGCGACATGCCGAAGGCGGACTTCAGCCGCTGGGTGGCGCCCGCCGACCTCGCCGCGGTCATCCTCTTCCTCGCTTCGGATGAGGCGAAGGCGGTCACAGGCGCGCTGATTCCGGTCTCGGGCGGCGTCTAGCCCACCTCGAGGCGTAGAGCTAGTGCATCGAAATATGATCAGCTCGCGACGATTAGAGGGTGCGGCTGCGCGAAATATCCTCGCTAAACACGGAGACAAGCGTCGATTCAGCATCAATTTTTCTTGCCGTCGAGATGGAAGTTCTCAGAGGCTTGTAGCGAGTTTTCCTTCCGACCCCAGGGCTGCCACATTCTAGCCGCTGGACCGACGCGCCTCCGACGCAACGCGCTTCATCACGGTACAACCAATTTCTAGAAGAGTATAATACAATATCCTTATTTCTCATTACTAGGACTCTAGGCGCTCGTGGATTCGGCTGTTGGCTGGATGAGTTCGTCGCTTGCGCTAGGAGCTACCGGGTCTAAAGGCGATTTGCTCCAATTCTGCAACTCCAGCTCGCGCTTCGGCCGAGCGCTTGGCTCGTGGTATCAGGCCGCGGACGCGCGGCGTCGGCCTGGGCGATACAAGAGGACGGCATGGGCAAGACGGCTCTCATCACTGGAGCAACCTCGGGCATCGGCGAGGCCGCCGCGCGCGCGTTTGCGGCCGCGGGATGGCGCGTCATCGCCACTGGCCGCCGGGCCGATCGACTTAAGGCGCTGGTCTCCGCTATCGGCGCCGACAAGGTGCATCCCGCTGCGTTCGACGTCCGCGACGAGACCGCGCGCGACGCGGCGCTGGCTACGCTTCCCGACGGATTTCGCGGTATCGACCTTCTCATCAACAATGCTGGGCTCGCGCTCGGCCGAAATCCTGCCCAAGCGGCCGACCTCGCGCAGTGGAAGACGATGATCGACACGAATGTGACGGCGCTCGCGTCGCTGACCCACAAATTGCTGCCCGGACTGATCGCCCGACGCGGCGCGATCATCAACGTCTCGTCCGTCGCGGCGAACTATCCGTATTCCGGCGGCAACGTCTATGGCGGCTCCAAAGCCTTCGTGACCGAATTCTCGCTCGGGCTGCGCAGCGACCTGCACGGCACCGGCGTACGCGTCACGGCGATCGAGCCCGGCATGGTCGAGACCGAATTCACGCTCGTGAGGAGCGACGGCGACCAGGCGGCGTCGGATGCGCTCTATCGGGGCGCGAAGCCCATGACCGGCGATGACATCGCAGCGACCCTGTTGTGGATCGCCGAGCTGCCGCCGCACCTTAACATCAACCGGCTCGAGCTCATGCCTGTCAGCCAGTCCTTCGCCGGCTTCCAGGTCGCCCGCGCCACTTAGGCGCATCTCCGAAGCGAGGAAAACATGGGCGCGTTCGTCGACGGAAAATGGCGGGAGGGGGACTTCCCGCACGACACGACCGGCCGTTTCGTGCGTCCCGACGCGCCATTCCGCAACTGGATCACAGAGAATGGAGAAGCGGGACCGAGCGGCGTCGGCGGCTTCAAGGCGGAGCCTGACCGCTATCACCTCATCATCTCGCTCGCCTGCCCATGGGCGCACCGCACCCTTATCTTCCGCCGCCTCAAGGGCCTCGAGAGCATGATCTCGCTCTCCGTCGTCCACTGGTTCCTGGGCGAGCGCGGCTGGACCTTCGACCCCGGCCCAGGCGTCATTCCCGACCCGATCTTCGGCGCCAGTGAGATCCGCGAGTTCTATGTCAAGGCCCGACCTGACTACAGCGGCCGCGTTACGGTGCCGGTGCTATGGGACAAAAAGACGAGCACGGTCGTCAACAATGAATTGTCTGAAATCATCCGCATGTTCAACAACGCCTTCGACGCCGTTGGCGCGGCCAAGGGCGACTATTACCCGAGCGGCCTGCGAGCGGAGATCGACGAGGTCAACGACCGCGTCTATCGCACGGTCAACAATGGCGTCTATCGCGCTGGCTTCGCGACCTCGCAGGAGGCTTACGAAGAAGCGTTCCGGGAGCTGTTCGAGACGCTCGACTGGCTCGAGGCGAGGCTCGCCAACCAGCGCTTCCTCATAGGCCAGCGTCTGACGGAAGCGGACTGGCGCCTGTTCACCACCCTGATCCGCTTCGATCCGGTCTATTTTGGGCACTTCAAGTGCAATTTACGGGAGATCCGGAACTATTCGGCGCTGAGCCGCTATCTCCGCGAGCTTTATCACCTGCCCGGCATCGCCGAGACGGTCGACTTCTTCCACATCAAGCATCACTATTACGAGAGCCACCGGCGCATCAATCCGACCGGAATCGTGCCGGTTGGGCCGGAGATTACGCTGTAATTGAACCTAGCGCACGGGCGGCAGAAGCGATACCGCGTGCCATGGGCGTGACGGCGCATGTGCAACGCCTCCGTCCGCTCAGCAGCGTTGCCGCTTGATTTGACGTTGCCCGCGAGCACCGCCCGCGAGCTTGACGCAAGCCTGGTCGACATATAAAATATATGTCGACCGATCATCCTTGGAACGTGCGGCTGTGCAAAAGATTCAAGTATTTCTGCGCGAAGACCAGAAGGCGGCTCTGAAATCTCTTTCGGCGAGAACGGGCGTGCGTCAGTCCGATCTTGTCCGGCAAGGGGTCGACCTCCTGCTCGAAGGCGCGTCACGGCGGACGACGGACTGGCGCGAGGCGACTCGCGCGGTCGCGGGGCTCTGGCGAGAACGGGGCGATCTCGATGCTCTCCATGGAGCGCGACGCGCTTCGTTGAGAAGACGATTTCCGGCCGTATATGACCAACAATGATGCTGCTCGACACGTGCATTATGATCGATGTGTTGCGTGGAAAGGCCGCGGCTTTCGATTTCGTGTCCGGTCTCGAAACTGCGCCGGCGCTTTCAGCCGTGACAGTCACCGAGCTTGTCGCCGGATGCCGAAACGTCAAAGAGCGTCGCGAAGTCGATCGGTTGCTCTCGCACTACGTCATTCATGACATCGATCGCGATGTCGCCAGTCTCGCTGGCGACTATGTCCGGCAGTATGGGCCGAGCCATGGAACGGATCCCATCGATGCGTTGATCGCAGCGACCGCCGAGAGGAGCCGGTTGCTCTTGGCTACGCTAAACGTGAAGCACTTCCCAATGTTTGCGGGATTGACGCGACCTTACCGCACATGAGCGCGGCGAAGCGCCGCTCAGTGCGCCTTGCCCCCGCCTCCCTCCCGTGCAAATAGCCGCGCGTGACTGACATTCCCCAAACTGAACCGCGCCCCGCGCCGCGCATTTCTTTCGTTTCGCTCGGCTGCCCAAAGGCTCTCGTCGACAGCGAGCGGATCCTCACGCGCCTGCGCGCCGAAGGCTACGAGCTCGCGCGCGGCCACGCCGGCGCGGACGCCGTCATCGTCAACACCTGCGGCTTTCTCGACAGCGCCAAGGCCGAATCGCTCGCGGCGATAGGCCAGGCGATGAATGAGAATGGCAAGGTGATCGTGACCGGCTGCATGGGGGCCACGCCCGACGCGATCCGCGACGCTTTCCCGAACGTCTCGGCGATCACCGGCCCGCAGGCGTTCGAAAGCGTGATGGCGGCGGTGCGCGCCGCTGCGCCCGCGCCCCGCGATCCCTTCGTCGATCTCATCCCCGGCGACGGCGTGCGCCTAACGCCGCGCCACTACGCCTATCTCAAAATCTCCGAAGGCTGCGACCACCGTTGCACGTTCTGCATCATCCCGAGCCTGCGCGGCCGGCTCGCATCACGCTCTGCAGGCGACGTGCTGCGCGAAGCCGAGCGGCTGGTGAAAGCGGGCGTCAAGGAGCTCATTGTCATTGCGCAGGATACGAGCGCCTATGGCCTCGACCTGAAATATGCCGAGAGCGCGTGGCGCGACCGGGAGGTTGCGGCGCGCTTTTTCGACATCACGCGTGAACTGGGTTCGCTCGGCGCCTGGATCAGGCTGCAATATGTCTACCCGTACCCGCATGTCGACGAAGCCATCGCGCTCATGAACGGCGGCAATGTGCTGCCCTATATCGACGTGCCCTTCCAGCATGCTTCGCCCGCTGTGCTCAAGGCGATGCGCCGGCCAGCGGCCCAGGAAAAGACGCTGGAGCGCATCCGCGCGTGGCGTGCGATCTGCCCGGACCTGACCATCCGCTCGACGTTCATCGTCGGCTTTCCCGGCGAGACCGAGGAGGATTTTCGCTTCCTGCTCGATTGGCTCGACGAAGCGAAGCTCGACCGGGTCGGCGCCTTCCAATACGAGCCTGTCAAAGGCGCGGCGGCGAACGATCTCGGCCTCGAGCCCGTGCCGGACGACATCAAGGCCAGCCGTTACAAGCGTTTCATGGAACGCGCCCAGGCGATCAGCCAAAAGAAACTCTCCGCCAAGGTCGGCAAGCGCCTCGAGGCGATCGTCGACGAAGGCGGCGCGCCGCGAGGCCAAGGGCCGCACCAAAGGCGACTCGCCGCAGATCGACGGCGCCGTCCACATTGCGACGCGCCGGCCGCTACGCGCCGGCGACATCGTAACGGTCAGAATCGAGCGCTCGGACGCCTATGATTTGTGGGGGACGGCGGCTTGAGGGCGGCGCGCCGCGGACGCGGGGAACGCGAAAAGCCTTGAACCGCCCAGAACCGATCTCCTCGTCTCAAGCCGTCAAGGCGCAGGACGGCCTCCCCAATCCGCAGCGCATGCTGGCGTTCACGACTCTGGGCATGGCGATCAGCATGGCCGTGCTTGACGGCACCATTGTCACCGTGGCGCTGCCGACGATGGCGCGCCAATTCGCCGTCGCGCCGGAGAACGCGATCTGGATCGTCAACGCTTTCCAGCTTGCGGTCACCGTCTCGCTTCTGCCGCTGGCCGCGCTTGGCGACATATTGGGCTACCGGCGCGTCTATTGGTGGGGGCTCGCCCTCTTCACCGTCGCTTCGCTCTCCTGCGCGCTCGCGCCGACTTTCGCCATGCTTACCCTCGCGCGCGTGGTTCAGGGCCTGGGCGCGGCCGGAATCATGAGCGTCAACATCGCGCTCGTCCGCTTCATCTATCCGCATGCGCGGCTTGGCCAGGGGGTCGGCAACATGGCGGTGGTGGTCGCCGTCAGCACGGCCGGAAGCCCGAGCGTCGCGGCGGCGATCCTTTCGGTCGCCTCCTGGCATTGGCTGTTTCTCATCAACGTGCCGATCGGCGCGCTGGCGCTGGTGATGGCGGCGCGGACGCTGCCCGCGACGCCCCGCGCCGCCGGCCGCCTCGATCTTCTTGAGCGTGGTCCTCAATGCGCTCACGTTCGGCCTCGTCATCGCCGGCGTCAACGGGATTGGCCAAGGCGGACGCCCTCACGTTGGCGCTGATCGAGATCGCCGTCGGCGTCGCGTTCGGCGCGGCGCTCGTCTGGCGCCAACTCAAGCTCCCCGCGCCGCTGTTGCCGGTCGATCTTCTGCGCCGGCCGGTGTTCGCGCTTTCGCTGGCGACGTCCATCGCCTCGTTTGGGGCGCAGGCGCTCGCCATCGTGTCCTTGCCGTTTTACTTCGAAGACCGGCTCGGCCACTCGGCGTCGGCCTCCGGACTGCTGCTCACGCCATGGCCGGTCGCGACGGCCCTGATCGCGCCGATCGCCGGACGCCTGGCCGATCGATTCATCCCCGGCCTCCTTGGCAGCATCGGCCTTTTGGTGATGGGATCAGGACTGGCGCTCGTCGCCCTCGGTATCGGCAATTCCAGTCCGGCCTCGCTCGCGTGGCGGCTCGCGATCTGCGGCCTGGGCTTTGGATTTTTCCAGTCGCCCAACAATCGGGTGATTATCGGCAGCGCGCCGCGCGAGCGAAGCGGCGGGCGCTGCCGGCCTGCAATCCTCCGGACGGCTGATCGGCCAGTCGTTCGGAACGGCGCTGGTCGCGGTCGCCTTGGGAAGAGCGCCCGCGCATGCAACGGAGATCGCGCTCTGGGGCGCTGCGGCGCTCACCTTCGCCGGCGCGATCACCAGCGGCCTGCGCAGGGCGAACTAAGGCGAAGAACTCGCTGAAGTGCTTCGTCGATGAGCAGGTCGCCAGACGCGGTTATGCCACCAGCAGCGAATATGTCCGGGAGCTGATCCGCACCGACCAGGATCGGCAACGCCTGCGCGATCTGTTGCGCGAGGGCGCTAAGTCCCACGACGGCGGCGGCCGATGACGCCTTCTTCGACGGCCTTAGGGATCGGGCTCGGCAAGCTCAATGAAGTGAGCAGAAAACCGGCCCTCCCGCGCGAGCTCGCCCGGCGGGATGTTGAAGCGGCCGTCGACTACTATGGCCGCGTCGCCGGCCCGGACGTCGCGCTCGGTTTCATCGAGGCGCTTCAGTCCGCTTTTCGGGCTATTGCCGAGCAGCCGGCTCTCGGGTCGCCTCGCTACGCGCAGGAACTCGCCCTTCCTGAATTGCGCAGCTTCGCGGTGAAGGGTTTCCGTATCTCGTGTTTGACATCGAACGCGGCGACCACATCGATATCTGGCGAGTGCTCCACGGCCGGCGCGACATGCCTTCGCGCATGCGAGAAACCCGAGCCGTAGGATCGATTAAGGCGCCGATTTCGATTGCGGCCCTGACCATTCCGGCCGCTATGAGGCGCGGAGGCCGCCGCAATTCCAGCCGCGTCCGCGATCGCCGAAAGCTTCCCAGCCGTCCTCTGTCACCGCGACTGTGTCTTCCAATTTGATGAAGCCGCGACGCGGGTGCGCGATCGTTGTCTCGATCGAGATGACCATACCAGCCTCAAGCGGGCGGTCGGCGTCATAGGCCGGATAAGCGACCGGCCCGTGACTTGTCAGACGCGGCGCCTCATGGCTGATGAGGCCCATTCCGTGGGCGACGAATTCGATCGAATTCGCGCGCGACGACCGCCCCAGCACTTCGCCGGCGCTGGCGTAGATATCGCCCCCGTTCGCGCCGGCCCGGATCGGCTTGCGCGCCGCCATCTGGATTTCGTCCACTTCTCCGAGCAGCTCTTGGAGCTCGCCGTCGGGCTCGCCCTGGATCGCCATGCGGCACAAGATCGCCGATATAGCCTTTGTAGTTGCCGCCGGAATCGAGCGACAGGATGTCGCCCGCCGCCCACACCTCGTCCGAGGGCGCGCGATTGAGGCTCGTTCCCGCCGTGAGGAGACAATATTCAAATGTCAGGCCCCGGCTCGCCTCTTCGCGGCGAAGCGCTTCGACGAGTTCGGCTTTGGTCGCGCCCGGCCCGTGCGAGCCGATCACCGCCAGCATGGAATCGACCACGAGCTCCGAGGCGGTGCGCAGCAAATCAAGCTCTTCTCGCGTCTTGCGCGCGCGCAAGCGCTCGAGGGGCAAGTGCGCTTCCACGAATCTGGCCCCTGGCAGCTCGCGAGCCATGAGTTCCGCCGCGTCGACGGGCAGGAACGCGCGCTCGATCCCGATCCGTTTCGGAGCAAGCCTTCGAAGGTGATCAACAGCACGCTGGGCGGAATCGAGGGTCGTTCCCGCGGTTTGGAAGGACGGAGTCCAGAACTTGCCGAGGTCCTTCTCATAGGACTCCATTCCGTGCCCGACATAGGTCGACTGATCTGGACGCCCTTTGACGTAGACGAGGAAAGGCAGATAGCGGCTTATGCCGATCGCGTCGAAATGATCGAAGAAGAAGAAGCGATACCCGCCCAAGAGATACTGGATGTTGTGCTTCGATGAGATCACCACCGCGTCTATGCCGGCCTCTTCAAGGAGGCTATCCAGGCGCGCGCTGTCGAACGGCAATGGCGCGGCTTTGGACTTCACTGCCGACAATGAGCCACGGCTTTCATTCATAGGTTCCTCCATCACGGGAATGACCCTAAATCAAGTTGCCGCTTAAGCGTAGCCCGGCAATCCGATCTTCGCCATCAACTCGAATTGAACTCCGAGCGCCGATCGCAACGGCCTCGGCGCGCGCCCGCCTGCGTCGCTCGACCGCATTCCCCCGCCCTAGCGCCCCAACGGCGCGCTTTCGCCTCTGCTTGCCAAAAGCACAGCTAGTCCCTCATCATCGCGGTAGCCATTCGAGTAAAGGCAGCCTCCATGCTTTCAGTCGACGCCAAAGGCGTCTTTCCAATCGCGCCAACGCCGTTTCTCGCCGACGGCAGGATCGACGCGGTGAGCATCGACCGCATGATCGATCACTATGTCGCCACAGGCGCCGACGGTTGCACCATTCTCGGCATCATGGGCGAAGCCCCGAAGCTGGATCACGATGAGGCGATCGGCTTTGTCGCGCGTTGCGTTGCGCGCGCGCCAAAACTGCCGTTCATTGTCGGCGTTTCCGCGCCTGGTTTCGCCGCGATGCGCGCCCTGTCGCACGCCGCCATGGCCAAAGGCGCGGCCGGCGTGATGATCGCTCCGCCGTCATCGCTTCGCACAGACGATCAGATCGTCGCGTACTACGCGCAGGCGGTCGAAGCGATCGGATCGGACATTCCCTTTGTCATTCAAGATTATCCGTTGACGCTTGGCGTCATCATGACGCCGAACGTCATTCGGCGGATCATCACCGACAACGCGTCCTGCGTCATGTTGAAGCACGAGGACTGGCCCGGCCTTGAAAAGATCTCGTCTCTCCGCCAGTTCGAAAAGGAGGGCAAGCTGCGCCGCGTCCCGATTCTCACCGGCAATGGCGGCCTGTTCCTCGATTTCGAAATGGAGCGCGGCGTTGACGGCGCGATGACCGGCTACGCTTTCCCTGAAATGCTGATCGACGTTGTGCGTCTTTCGAACGAGGGGCGTCGCGAGGAGGCGCACGATCTGTTTGACGCCCATCTGCCCCTTGTCCGCTACGAGCAGCAGCAAGGGGTTGGCCTGGCCACACGCAAATATGTGATGATGAAGCGCGGCATTCTTAGCTCCGACGCCCAGCGAAAACCGGGAGCCGGCCTCAGCGCCACGGCGCGGGCGGAAGTCGACTATCTTCTCACTCGCCTTGCACGCCGTGACGCGCGCGCCGCCGCGCCCATCGAGCTGGGAAGAATAATTGTCGGCGCGCCTGCTCGGAATCAGGCGTAAGGGCGCCGGTCTGCACTCGCTGAAGGCCGACCTAGGTCGCGCGCTGGTTCGCGCCGGTGGCGTATCGGCGCCGCCCGAATACGGTGCGCGTGAGCAAGACGATGATCGCGACGCCGATCGCGAGGCACACGAGGATAGCGATCGGCAACGCCGCGTTGCTTCCGCGCGCGATGCCGGCGCCGCGGTTCAGCGCAGGCCGTTGCGGGATGGCGTTACAGCGTTTCCTCGACCACGGCGAGCGACGCGTTGCAGCGCTTTGCGCCGGTCTTCTGGACGGCGCGCCGCGACGCGTCGATCTATCTAATGGATGGGGTCTAGCACGACCACGGGGATCTCGCGTTCGGTCTTGAGCGCATAGTCGGCATAAGGCGGCCAGAATTCGAGCGCCTTTTTCCAAAGTCGGCTGCGCTCCTCGCCCGTCACGGTCCTTGCCCGCGCCTTCACCTTCTTGGTCCCGACTTGCACTTCGACATCCGGGTTCGCGAGGATATTGCGGTACCATCCGGGATGTTCGGGCGCGCCGCCCTTTGAAGCGACGATGATGTAGCTGTCGCCTTCCGTCCCGTAAAATAGCGGGAAGATGAACTTCTCGCCGGACTTGCGCCCGGTGGTGGTCAAGAGGAGCGCCGGCGCCGTGATCTCGCCTCGCTCGGGCACGTTGACCTTGTACATGTGTCCCTCTGTTCCGCCGCTCGCGAGATAGAGGTTCGCATGCTTGACCATCCATTCCGGCATGTTCGGCGCGAGTTTCGCTTCAGCCATCATGTTCCTCCTCGGAAAGGGTGCGAGCATAGCGCCGTGCGCCCAATCGACCAAGCACCGTCGGAGCCGCCGCGCTGTAGACCGGCGAGAAGCCAACCGCTCCTCTCGATTGCAATGTTCCGTTCGCGGACTTACGCTCACACGGACCCGCGAGGGTCCGCATCCGCGGACGTACCACGACAGCGAACACGTTAAGAGGCGACCATGGTGGAAATTCCCGCGAAATATCTGGATCTGCTGCAGGAGAAGAAGAGCTTTGCTCATCTGGCGACGATCATGCCGGACGGAACGCCGCAAGTGACCCCGGTATGGTTCGACTACACGAACGGCAAGATCCGGGTAAACTCCGCAAAAGGTCGTGTGAAGTCACGCAACATGACGGAAGGCGCGCCGGTCGCGCTCTCGATCCTCGATCCCGAGAATGCCTATCGTTACATCCAGATCCGCGGTCGGGTCGACCATGTGACCGAAGACGGCGCAGACGCGCATATCGATTCCCTCGCCAAGAAATATTTGGGCCAGGACAAATATCCCTGGGCTTCACCTGACCAAGTGAGGGTCATCTTTGAAATCGAGCCCGACAAGGTGCAGGCTCAGGGCTGACCGCAGGCCCATCCGAGCGAGGCAGCGCGCCCGGATCGCTCGGAAGTCATACGGCTGCGAGGACCGCGAGGGCGCGCTCGTCGTTCATCGAGCGGCGCCTCGCTGCTCGATGAATCAGGGTTCTTGGAATCAGGGTCCTTGCGACTCGGCCTGTGTTTCAAACAACCATCCACCGCTATTCCTGGCGGCTAAGAGACAGCGAACTTTCGCGCTAATCTGTCTGTCTAAGCGATTTGTGTTTGCCTCGGGCCGCCGGGCCCCATGAGGTCAGAGGACGGATCATGCTCAAGCTAGGATACAAAGCGTCGGCGGAGCAATTCGGGCCGACGGAATTGCTCCGGTTTTCTCGCCTCGCGGAAGAGGTCGGGCTTCGACTCGGTCTTCATCAGCGATCATTTCCAGCCATGGAAGCATCAACGGCGGCCACGCTCCGTTTTCGCTCGCATGGCTTGGCGCGCTCGGCGCGGTCACGTCGCGCATCACCATCGGCACGAGCGTGCTGACGCCCACCTTTCGCTATCACCCCGCCGTTGTGGCGCAGGCCTTCGCCACGCTCGGGGTCATGTTTCCCAATCGCATCGTGCTTGGCGTCGGCACCGGAGAATCGCTGAACGAGGTGCCGTCGACCGGCATGGAATGGCCCGAGTTCAAGGAGCGGTTCGCGCGTTTGCGCGAGGCCGTGACCCTGATGCGTCAGCTCTGGACCGAGGAGCGGGTGACGTTCGAAGGCCAATATTATCGCACCAAGGACGCGACCATCTATGATCGGCCCGCGACGCCCGTTCCGATCTATGTCGCCGCGGCCGGCGCCCTGATCGCGAAATATGCCGGCCGAATGGGCGACGGCTTGATCTGCACCAGCGGCAAGGCGCGCGAGCTCTACACCGAGACGCTTTTGCCGAAGGTGATGGAGGGGCGGGCCGAGGCCGGCTCGCGAGCGCCCGACTATGCGCGCATGATCGAGGTCAAGGTTTCGTTCGACACCGATAGGAAACGCGCGATGGAGGACACGCGCCACTGGGCGGTTCTCGCCTTGACGCCGGAGGAGAAGCTCTCCGTCCACAGTCCGGAAGAGATGGAGCGCCTCGCCGACGGGCTCTCGGCCGAGCGCGCCGCGAGCCGCTGGATCGTCTCGACCGATCCGGACGAGCATGTCGAGCGGATCGGCTATTACGTCGATCTCGGCTTCGACCATCTGGTCTTTCACGCGCCGGGCCCCGATCAGGAGCGGTTCCTCCGGCTCTATGCGGAGCACGTTCTGCCTCGCCTCCGTCGCCGATTCGGCGCGCCGGACGAAACGCGCAAGAGCGCATGACTTCTCTCGAGGTCATTGCGCTTGAGGGCCTGCCTCTCGATCAGGCCCGGCGACGACCTGGTCGAACTGATTGCGTCGGCGCTCAAGCGGAACGGCGTCGCGCCGCGCGCCGGAGACGTGCTTGTCGTCGCGCAAAAAATTGTTTCCAAGGCCGAGGGTCGCGTCGTCGACCTCGCGACGATCGAACCCTCCGCCAAGGCCCTCACGCTTGCGGCGGAGGTCGACAAGGACCCGCGGCTTGTCGAGGTCATCCTGTCGGAGTTGGTTCGCGTCGTGCGGGCGCGCCGCAACGTGCTGATCGTCGAGCACCGGCTTGGCTTCATCATGGCGAATGCCGGGGTGGACCAATCGAACGTGGGGCCTGCGGATGGCGCGTCATCGCGCGCTTCTGTTGCCGGAGAATCCGGACCGCAGCGCGGAGACGCTGCGCAGCGGGCTCGGCGGCGCGACCGGGATCGATCTCGCGGTCGTGATCAACGACAGTTTCGGACGTGCGTGGCGCCAGGGAACCGCGGGCGTCGCGATCGGGGTCGCCGGTCTGCCCGCGCTGATCGATCTGCGCGGACGGCCCGACCTGTTCGGCCGAACGCTCGAGGTCAGCATCATTGGTTTCGCGGATGAGATCGCCGCCGCCGCCTCGCTCGTCATGGGCCAGGCGGACGAGGCGACGCCGGTCGTTCCTGATCCGCGGCTTGCGCTGGTCCGCTCCGGAATCGACGGCGGCCAGCATCATTCGTTCCTGCAAACGAGGACCTGTTTCGATGAGCCGGGATCTTGTGGTCGCGCTGTCCGGCGGCATCGGCGGCGCCAAGCTCGCGCTGGGCCTGAGCCGGATCGTGCAAGCCGGAGGATCTGCATCGTCGTCGCCAATGTCGGCGACGATTTCGAGCATCTCGGCCTGCACATCTCGCCCGACTCCGACACGCTGATGTACACGCTCGCCGGCCTCGACAATGCGAAGCTCGGTTGGGGCCGGCAGGACGAGACCTGGTCGTTCATGGAGACGCTGACCGCGCTCGGCGGCGAGGACTGGTTCCGCCTCGGCGATCGCGACCTGGCGGTTCATCTGGAGCGCACTCGCCGGCTGCGGCAGGGCGAGAGTCTCTCCGCCATCACCGCCGACTTTTGCCGCCGCCTCGGCGTCGGCCCCCGCGTGCTGCCGGCGACGGACGATCGGCTGCGCACGAGATTGCGGACGGACGAGGGATGGCTCGACTTCCAGGACTATTTCGTGCGCCTTCAATGCCGGCCAATCGTGCGCGAGCTTGCCTTCGACGGCGCGGAGAATGCGCGCCCTCATCCCGATCTTCTGGCGGCCTTGCGCGACGAACGGCTGCGCGCGGTGATCATCTGCCCGTCCAACCCGTTCATCAGCGTCGAGCCGATCCTTGCTGTGCCGGGGATACGCGAGGCGCTTAGCCGCCTGCGCCGCGCCCGTCATCGCGGTTTCCCCGATCATCGGCGGACGCGCGGTCAAAGGCCCGACCGCCAAGATGATGACGGAGCTTGGCATGATTCCGAGCGCCGCCGCGGTCGCTCAGCGCTACGGCGATTTGCTCGATGGTTATGTGATGGACGCCGGCGACGCGGAGGAGGCGGCGCGCGTCAGGCCGAAAGTGACGCTCGCGCCCACGCTCATGACCAATCTCGCGGAGCGCGAGCAACTGGCCCGCGTCGTCCTTGAGGCGGCCGACGCGCTTGCCGCTTCGAAACGCAGGCAGGACGTCGTCGCGTGACCGGCATCTGGGCGATCGTGCCCGTCAAGGAATTCGAGGGCGCGAAGCAGCGGCTGTCGTCAGCCTTAAGCCCGGACGAACGTCGCACGCTTGCGATGACGATGCTCGAGGATGTGCTCGACGCCGTGAGCGCGGTCCGAGAGCTTGCCGGCGTGCTCGTCGTCACGGTCGACCCTGCCGCGACATCGCTCGCGGCTCGCTATGGCGCGCGCATCGTGACGGAAGGCGCGCGGGACGGCCATACCGGCGCCGTCACCGCCGCCGCTCGCCTGCTCGTCCGCGAGGGTCAGGGCGGGCATGATGACGATGCCCGGCGACATTCCGCGCCTGTCGTCAGAAGAGATCGCCGCCACGCTTGCGGCGCACCGCGCCGCGCCGTGCCTTCACCATCGTGCCCGCGCATGACGATCTCGGATCGAACACGATCGTCTGCTCGCCGCCCGACGCCGTTCCGCTGCGGTTCGGCGAAGACAGTTTTTATCCGCATCTCGATGCGGCGCGAGCCCAGGGGATCGAGCCGCTCGTCGTCCGCCATCCGGGGATCGGCATGGATATCGACAATCCCATCGATCTCGTCACGTTCCTGAGAATGTCGCCGATCGTGCGCACGCGTACGCTCGCCTTCCTTGAGCAATCGGGCGTCGCCGATCGCCTTCTGGCCACGAGCTAGAGCATTCTCATCACGCCGTGCGCCGCTTCGACGCATAATAACAGTGTATAAGTGTATTAATGTCTGAATGTCCGGGCGAGGCGGCGACTGACTCGCTAATCACGCCGCAACCCATTGAAATGACCCAAAACGGACTCGTTAACCGCGCTGCGCGGCGCTACTCCGCCGCGACGAGTTTCCGGGGCGGCGTCAGGACGACAGGAGCCAGATCGGCGGCGTTCAGCGACGCCGCCCGCCGCTCCTCGGGGACCGGGCCGTAGAGCGTCGTCCGCTGCTCCGGCGTCCGGCCAATCGAGCGGATCAGCGTCCTCCATCGCCTCGGGCGGAAACTCCTGCCCGTGCTCGGTGCCGGCGGCGCGAGAGATGCTCTCGTTCATCAACGTGCCGCCGAGATCGTTCGCGCCGGCGTTCAGACACGCGGCCGCGCCTTGAGGCCCCATCTTCACCCAGGACGTCTGGATGTTCGTGATGTGCGGATGCAGCGCAAGCCGCGCCACGGCATGCATCAGCACCGCTTCCCGGAAGGTCGGTCCGCGCCGGGCGGCGCCTTTAAGATACATCGGCGCTTCCATATGCACGAACGGCAGCGGCACGAATTCGGTGAAGCCGCCGGTCTCCACCTGCAGATCCCGCAGCGCGAGGAGATGCCGCGCCCAGGATATGGGATGCTCGATATGCCCGTACATGATCGTGGAGGTCGTGCGCAGGCCGAGGCCATGCGCGGTCCTTGCGACATCGAGCCATTGCGCCGTGTTCACCTTGTCCGCGCAGATGATGGCGCGCACCTCGTCGTCCAGGATTTCGGCCGCGGTGCCCGGCAACGTGCTTAAGCCTGCGTCCTTGAGCTTGGCGAGAAACGAACGGATGGGGAGGCCGAGCGTCGCCGCGCCTTGCGTCACCTCCAAGGGCGAGAAGGCGTGGATATGCATATCGGGGATCGCCGCCTTGATGGCGCGGCAAATGGCGAGATAGGTCTCACCGCTGTAATCGGGGTGAATGCCGCCCTGCAGGCACACTTCCGTCGCGCCCCGCTCCCACGCTTCGGCGGCGCGGCGGACAATCTCTTCGAGGGCGAGGTCATAAGGCGCGCCGCGCAAAGCCTCGTGCGTCTTGCCCTTTGAGAAGGCGCAGAACGTGCAGCGATAGGAGCAGATGTTGGTGTAGTTGATGTTGCGGTTGACGACGTAGCGGATGACGTCGCCGCTCATCGCCCGGCGAAGCTCATCGGCTGCGGCGACCACGCGCCGGTAATCCGCGTCGCGCGCCGCGAACAGCCGCACGATCTCCGGTTCATCCAGGCGTACGCCGCCTTGAGCGCGCTCGATGATGCGCTCGATCGCCGGGTCCACGATACGCGCGTGAACCGTGGCCAGCGGCGGCGCGACCTTCGTGCCGGGCGCCCAATTGTCGTCGCGCGCAAAACCCTCGGCGTCGCTGAGGCGGCGCGTCTGCGTGGCGATCTCCGGCGCGGTCCAGGCGCCAAGATCGCGCACGTAAGAGGGGTAGATCGGGAGGCGGTGCACGAGGAGCTTGCCGGCCGCGGCGGTGCGCTCGGCAAGCTCGGCGATCGCCGGCCACGGCGCCTCCGGATTGACGTGGTCCGGGGTGACCGGCGAGATCCCGCCCCAATCATTGATGCCCGCCGCGATCAACCGCGGATAGACGCCGGGCGAGAGGTTCGGGGGCGCCTGAATGTTCATCGCAGGACCCAGGATGAGGCGCGCGGCGGCAAGACTCCAGAGCAGGTCATCGAGATCCGGCTCCGCAGCCCCGGCGAGCTTGGTGCCGGGCTTGGCGCGGAAGTTCTGGACGATGACTTCCTGAATGTGCCCGAACCGCCGGTGCAGATCGCGGATCGCGAACAGCGCTTCCAGGCGCTCGGCCCGCGTCTCGCCGATGCCAATCAGAATGCCGGTCGTGAAGGGCACGCGCTCTTCGCCCGCAAGCCGCAGCGTCTCAAGACGGACCTCGGGCCGCTTGTCCGGCGAGCCGTAATGAACGCCGCCCGGTTCGCACAGCCGCGCGCTGAGCGACTCGAGCATGATGCCTTGACTGGCCGACACCGTCCTTAAGCCCGCGATCTCCGAACGGCTCATGATGCCCGGATTGGCGTGCGGCAAGAGGCCGGTCTCGCGCAACACGAGCGCGCACATCGCCTGCAAGATAGTCGATCGTGGTCTCGTGGCCGAGCGCGTCGAGCGCCTCGCGCGCGGCGCGGTAGCGAAGCTCCGGCTTGTCGCCGAGCGTGAAGAGCGCCTCCGTGCACCCGGCGGCCGCGCCTGCGCGCGCGATCGCAAGCACATCGTCCGGGGAAAGGTAGGCGGACTGGCGCGCACGAGGCCGCTCGGCGAAAGTGCAATAGTGGCAGACGTCCCGACAAAGATGCGTGAGCGGAATGAACACCTTGCGCGAATAGGAAAGATGGCGCCCATGCCCCTCGTCGCGCAGACGCCCGGCGGCGTCGATCAGCTCCGCGAGCGGCGCTGTCTCGAGCCAGACAGAAAGCGCCTCGTCGCCCGAATCGCTCATTCACTTAACCTTTGAAGCTGTTTCGCGCGCGCCCGCGCTAAGCAATGGCGAGCGGACGGCGAATGATGTGGTATCTCTACCCCAGATGCAATCCAACGGGGAGTATGACTGCGAGATGCGGGCGACGCGGCGCAAGCCGATGATAATGCTTTCACACTGATTTGATGGACACAACTGGAGTTCGCGATGAGGCAATTGGGAAGGCTAGGCGTTTGGTATCCCATCGACCGTTTGGACGGCGCGGGAATCAAGCGGCTGCTGCGGACGATCGACGACCTTGGCTATTCGACCCTCTGGTACCCTGAAGCGCTTGGATATGAATCGCTCTCTATCGCGAGCTTCATGCTGGCGAATACGAACCGGCTCGTCATCGGCAGTTCCATCGCAAATATCTACGCCCGCGATCCTTACACCGCCCGACGCGGTCTGCGCACCTTGTCCAGCCTTTATGATGATCGCTTCATTTTAGGGCTCGGCGTCAGCCATGCGCCGATGGTCGAAAAGTTGCGCGGTCACGTCTACGACAAGCCCGTGCCGACCATGCGCCGTTATCTCGAAGGCATCTATGAGAAGGCGGCCGACGCGGCCGATTGGCCTCTCATGATCGCTGCGCTCGGCCCCTTGATGCTGAAGCTTGCTGCGGAGCGCACGGCCGGCGCCCTCCCTTATAACGTCACGCCCGACCACACGCGCGAAGCGAGAGCCGCTCTTGGGCCAGACAAGCTGCTCGTGGTCGAACAGAAGGTCTGCCTCGAGACAGACGCCGCTGCGGCGCGCGGTCTCGGCCGGCACGAATTGCATCGCTACATGGCCATGACCAACTACCGCAACAACTGGCTGCGCATCGGCTTCACGGAAGCCGATCTTGCCGACGGCGGCTCCGACAGGTTCATCGACGCGATGGTGCTTTGGGGCGATGCGGCGACAATCGCGCGCGGCCTCCGGGCGCATTTCGACGCCGGCGCCAATCAGGTGTGCATCCAGCCGGTCCATGGCGAGGGCGATATGGAAGCGCGCGACCGAACCTTGGCGGCGCTCGCCGATGTCTGAGCCTCGTGAAATTGCGGTTCGCCATCGGCGACCGCGCCAAAGGCTACGCTCTGGCGCGGGCCTATCGCTTTACGCGCGCCCCGCGGCGGTTTCTAGACTTTGACTTTGCTCCTCCCAAGCGCCGAACCGCCGCGTCAAGCGCCGACGTGACTGTTGCGCCGCGCCGAGAGAATGCCCGCCAGCAATTGTTCGAGACGGTCCATGTTCACGGGCTTTACGAGGTGGTGGTCAAATCCTGATTCGCGAGCAGCTGTGCGAGCTTGGAGTTGACCCCATCCGGTCTGGGCGATGATCACCGTATCGTCGAAGACCGTCTGCTCACGAAGCGCGCGGCAGACCGCGTAGCCGTCCATGCCGGGCATGCCGATGTCGAGCAGGATGGCGTCGGGCCGGTATTCCTGCGCTGTCTGTACGGCGAGCTTCCCTTCATGAACCAGCCGGTAATCGTGGCCGATCGTCTCAAGCATCCAGCCGACGGTCTGCGCGACATCGACATTGTCGTCCACGACCAGAACCTTCAACGCTGCGTTCCGGGCGAGTGCGGGCGAAGGAGGGTCGGCCGCCGCGGACGCCGCCGGCGCGACCTCGGCCATAGGCAGGCGCACCCGGAACGTGCTGCCCTTGCCGGGCCCAGCGCTTTCGGCGGTGATGGCGCCGCCATGCATCTCGACCAGCTGCTTCACGAGCGCGAGACCTATCCCGAGGCCGCCGTGCGAGCGATCGCAGGTTGTCGCGAACCTGAGTGAAGAGATCAAAAACCTTCGGGAGCATATCGGCAGGTATGCCGACGCCGTTGTCGGAGACCGTTACGACGACCTCGTCGCGCTCGCGACGCGCCGAAAGAACGATCGTGCCGCCCTCGGGCGTGTATTTCGCCGCGTTGTTGAGAAGGTTGCTGATCGACCTGGGAAAGTCGCGTAAGGTCGGCGTCGAGCCAGAGCGGCGCGTCCGGCAAGTCGAGGCTGAGTTCGTGACGCCCCGCGTCGATCAGCGGGTTGCTCGCGTCGACTGCGGTCTTGACGATGTCGCTTAGGGCGATCCGCGCCTTGCGGAGTTCGATCTTGCCCTGGCTCACCCTCGACACGTCGAGGAGATCGTCGACCAGGCGCACGAGATGCGACAGCTGCCGGTCCATCATGTCGCGGATCTTCTTCCGCGTTGCGGCGCTGTCGGAGAGGCCCGCAGGATGTCCAGCCCGTTGCGGATCGGCGCGAGCGGATTGCGCAACTCATGGGCGAGCGTTGCGAGAAACTCGTCCTTGCGCCTGTCCGCCTCCGTCAGCGCCTCGGCATAGGCCTTCAGTTCGTCGCGCTGAGCGGCGATCTGATGGCGCTGCTGGTAGAGCTCGAAGAACACGCTGGCCTTGCTGCGCAGGATGTCGGGCTCGATCGGCTTGTTGAGGAAATCGACCGCCCCGGTCTCGTAGCCGCGAAATCGGCGCTGGCGATCGGCGGCTCCCGCAGTGAGAAAGATGATCGGGACGCGGCGCGTTCGCTCGGTTCCGCGCATGAGTTCGGCGAGCTCGAAGCCGTCCATTTCCGGCATCTGCACGTCGAGAATGGCGAGCGCGACGTCGTATTGCAGCAGCAGCTCCAGCGCCTCGGTTCCCGAGCGCGCCTTCAGCAACACAAGCCCGTCGCGGCGCAGGAGGCCCTCCAGCGACAGAAGGTTTTCCTCGAGATCGTCGACGAGCAGAAAATGGACAGGTCCGACCTCGGACGTCATCGAGCTCCAACCTCCCGCAGATACGCGGCAATCTCGTTCAACGGCAGGACACGGGCCTTCGGGCAGGCCGCGATGGCGGCTTCCGGCATGGCCGCCGCATAGGCGCCGTCCGGACTTTGCACGATCGCCATCACCGCCGGCCTCTGACCACAGCCTTGAGGCCCTCTGCGCCGTCGCTGTTGGCTCCGGTAAGCACCACGCCGATCAGACCGTCGCCATAAGCGTCCGCCGCACTTTCAAACAGGACGTCGATCGAAGGGCGCGAGAACAGGACCGGCTCCTCGCCCGACAACGACAGGCGTCTATCGGTCCTCGACCAGCAGATGATAGTCCGGCGGGGCGAAATAAGCGACCCCAGGTTCGATCGGCTCCTTGTCCTCGGCTTCGCGCACCTGGATCTGCACAGCGCGCCCGAAAGAGCTCGGCGAGGAGGCTGTTCTTGTCCGGCGGAAGGTGGACGACAATCAGAATCGGGAGGGGATAGTCGGCGGCCAACCCGGGCAGGAGCGCGGACAGCGCCTCGAACGCGCCGGCCGACGCGCCGATCACGATGGCCTCCGGAGACGGTCGGTTCACGAGCCGCCTCGCTTCTGGTAAATCCGTTCATCTCTCGCGAACTCGGTGAAAGCGCCCGCGTGCTCAGTGAACCGAAGGCTTTCCTTCGCGCCAATGCCGAGAAAGCTCTGCGCGCGAGCGAGTCCTTGAACAGGCCGACCGCGCGGTCCTGCAGCGCCCGATCGAAATAGATCAGCACGTTTCGGCAGGATATCAGCTGCATTTCGGCGAATGACGCATCGGTCACGAGGCTGTGGTCGGAAAACACCACGCGCTGGCGCAGGGTCTTGCCGAACGAAGCGCGGCCGTAGGCCGCGGTGTAATAGTCCGACAGGGACGATTTTCCGCCCGACTGGCGGTGGTTCTCGGTGAACAGCTTGATGCGGTCGAGATCATAGATGCCGGTCTCGGCTTTGGTGAGCGCATCCTGATTGATGTCGGTCGCATAGAACAAGGTCCGGTCCTCGAGACCCTCTTCGCGAAACAAGATGACGAACGAATAGAGCTCCTCGCCCGCGCTGCAGCCGGCGACCCAGACCTTCAGCGACGGATAGGTCCGCAGATGGGGCACGACCTTCTCGCGGATCGCTCGGAAATAGGCCGGGTCGCGAAACATCTCGCTGACCTGCACCGTCAGGTAACCCGAGCAGCTTGGGCAACATCGTCGCGTCGTGCAGCAGCCGGTCCTGCAGCGCGGAAATGGTCGCGAAGCCCAGGTGCTCGCGCGCCTGCTTCAGCCGCCGCTTCAGCGAAGCCATGGCGTAGCCACGGAAGTCGAAGTGATACCTCTGGAACAGCGCCTCCAGCAGCAGCCGGATCTCGATCTCCTCGGTCCTGTCCGCCATGCCGTTCACTCAGTTGCTGGGCATCCACACGCGGACCAGAGAGAGGAGTTTCTCGACGTCGAGAGGCTTCGCCATGTAATCGTTGGCGCCCGCCGCGAGGCAGCGCTCCTGATCGTCGGGCATGGCTTTGGCGGTCAGCATGATGATCGGCAGCTTTTTCCAGTCGGGATTCTGGCGGATCTGTCGGGTCGCGGTGAGGCCGTCCATGACCGGCATCATGACGTCCATGAGGACGAGGTCGATCGCGCTTCCTCTTCGCCAAAGGATTTCTCGAGCGCCTCGATCGCCTCACGGCCGTTTCGCGCGATCTGCACCCGCGCCCCGCGCGGTTCAAGAATGCTCGTGAGCGAATAAACGTTCCGGACGTCGTCCTCGACGATCAAGAATTCGCCGCCCCTCGAGCAACGCGTCGCGATTGCGCGCCCTGCGGATCATCTTCTGCTGTTCGTCGGGAAGGTCGGAAATGACCTGATGCAGGAACAGGCTGACTTCATCGAGCAGCCGCTCCGGCGACTTGGCGCCCTTGATGATGATCGACTTCGAATAGCGGCGCAGCCGCTGCTCTTCCTCGCCAGACAGATCGCGGCCCGTATAGACGATGACGGGCGGAAAGGAATACGCGTCCTCTTTGCTCAAGGTTTCGAGAAGCGAATAGCCGGAGGCGTCGGGCAGGGAAAGGTCGAGGACCATGCAGTCGAAGGTCTGGTCCTTGAGAAGAACGAGGCACTCCGCGGCCGTGGCGGCCGCGACGGTTTCGACTTCGTGCGAGCCCAGGAGCCGCTGCACAGCGTCGCGCTGGACCGGATCGTCCTCGACGATCAGAACCCGCCGCATCCGCTGCGCCAGCTTCGTCTCGAGCTTCTTCAGAACCTCAGTCAGATCCTCTCGCTTCACCGGCTTCAGACACGTAGCCGATGGCGCCAAGCGACAGCGCGGTTTGGGCGTTGTCGGCCGCCGAAACGACATGGACGGGGATATGGCGGGTGCGAGTGTCGCGCTTGAGCTGATCGAGCACCCAGAGGCCGGAATGATCCGGCAAGCCCACGTCCAGCACGACGGCGCTCGGATTGATATTCCTTCGCAAGCGCGAGCGCCTCGGTCGCGCTGCCAGCGACGAGGCATTCGAACTCCATCTCGTGGGAAAGATCCCTGAGGATTCGAGCGAAACTCTGGATCGTCTTCGATGACAAGGAGCACGCGCCTCTGGCCGGTGAGTCGTCGCGGTCGTCCTCGACCCGCCGGTCCGGCTGAGCGGCTGTCGGCGGGCGCCCGGACAGCTGCGGCGTCGCAGGCCGGGTGTCGCGGCAGGAGCCTGGGCCGGCTCCGTCCCGCGGCTGCACTCTCGACGGGCTGTAGGTTTCGGGAATAAGGACGGTGAACGTGCTGCCCTCGCCCTCCGCGCTTCTGAGTCGCGAGCGTTCCGCCGAGCAGGCGGACAAGTTCTCGACAGATCGACAGTCCGAGGCCAGTGCCGCCGTACTTTCGGCTGATCGTCCCGTCCGCCTGCCGAAAGGGCTCAAAAACGGCCTTCTGCTTGTCCTGCCGAAATGCCAATGCCCGTGTCCGCGACCGATAGCGCGATCTGGCCATCGGAGGCGCGCCGGACACGCAACTCCACCTTGCCCTGTTCGGTGAACTTGAATGCGTTCGAAAGCAGATTCCTCAAAACCTGCTCAAGCCTTTGCCCGTCGGTCTCGATGTGGGCTGGGCATTCGGGTTCGACCTCGATCCGGAACTCCAGATTCTTCTTCTCGGCGACCGGCGTGAAGAGGTTCGAGAGATCTCTGGTCAGCCGCGCGATCGCCACGGGCTCGGGCTTGATCTCCATATGGCCCGCCTCGATCTTCGACAGGTCGAGAATGTCGTTGATAAGCGTCAGCAAATCGTTGCCGGACGACTGGATCGTCTGCGCGTAACGCACCTGCTCCTCGCTCAGCCGGCCATTGTCATTGTCCGCGAGCAGCTTTGCGAGGATCAGCAGCGAGTTCAGGGGCGTCCTGAGTTCGTGCGACATGTTCGCCAGGAAATCGGATTTGTATCGGCTCGCCTGTTCGAGTTCCTGAGCCCTGACCCGCACGATTTCGTTGGCGCGCTCCAGATCGTCCCGCTGGCCTTCGAGCAGTTGCGCTTGTTCCTCGAGCTGCGAATTCGTCTGCTCGAGTTCGGCTTGCTGGAGTTCGAGCCGGGACTGCGACTCCTTCAGCGCTCGGCTCTGCTCTTCGAGCTCTTCGTTCGATACCCGAAGTTCCTCGCCCTGCGCCTGGAGCTCTTCGGCTTGGCGTTGGGTCTCTTCGAGGAAATTCTGAAGCTCCACGCGATAGTTGGCGGATCGCACGGCAATGCCAATGGCGTCCGACATCTGCTCGAGCAGCGAAAGAGCGTCGGCATTGAGCGGATGGATGAAGCCAAGCTCCAGCACGGCGTTTGTCGATCCGTCCACATTCGCAGGCGAAATGACGAGGTTCCGCGGCTTGCCTTCACCCAACGCCGAGCCGATGGCGAGATAGCCCTCAGGGACGTCGCGGACGAGAAAGGATCGGCCCTCAGCCGCGGCCTGTCCAAGCAATCCCGCGCCGCGTTCAAACTGCGCTGGGATTCTCGCGTCGGCCGGAACGCCGTAGGTCGACACGCGGCGATAGGAGTCGTGACTGTCCCTTATGAAAATCGCGCCTGCGTGCGCGTCGAGATATTGGCAAAGATATCCCAAGATCTTGTCTGCCGAGTTGCTCCGTCGGCTGGTCGCCGAGCATCGCCTTCGAGAGCCCGACTCGACCCCCCTGAAGCCAGTCTTCCCGCCTTCGGGCGGCCTCGGCGCGAAAGATCAGGAAACCAATGACCCCAGTGAGGCCGATTCCGAGCAGACTGGAAATAATGCCGCTGAAGATCGCCCTCCAGTAGGCGTCGGCCATCTCCGCAAGTCGCTTCGCGCGGAGCTCGATCTCTTCGTGCTCCATCGCGGAGATCTGGTCGCGGATTGCATCCATGTCTTGCTTGCCGCGATCGGTCTGCACCTCGGCGAGCGCCGCGTCCTGTCCCTGATTTTGCCGCAGGTCGATGGTTCGTTTCAGCTCAGCGAGCTTGGCCCCTATGTGCTGTCTCAAGCTTCCGAGGCGGTCCTGCTGCGTCGGATTGTCGATCGTGAGCCGCTGCAGGGCGTCCAGGCGCGGCCCCATTTCCCGTAGCGCCGCGATGTAGGGGTCGAGATAACTGTCCTTACCGGTAAGCAGATAACCCCGTTGGCCGGTTTCGGCGTCCTTTACCGTGGACAACACGTCTTCTAACGCGCTCAATGTGTCGCCGCTGCGGACAACGAGCGCGCTATCCGCTTTCAAGGTCTGGAAATTGAAATACGCGACCGCGCCGGTCGCCATGAAGAAAATGATTGCGGCGGCTAGGCCGAGCCAGATCACCGGATCCGTGTTCAACCCCGGCGCCGTTGAGCGCGCCATATTGTTTCCTTTCGTTCGCCTCAGCGCCCGGGCGCTGTTGGTGAAGCCCGTGCTTATCGACTAGGGGTAGGGGTGCGGCAACCGCGCACTCCTTCCTCCTGACAATTGTCGTCGCCGCCGGATCAGTCTGCGCGCCGCGATTGTTTCCTTGTCCGCGTAAAAGCGACCTCGAACAAAACGAGCAAGCGGAATTCCGGCCAAGGATCCGCTCATTGCCAGCGCTCGCTCAACGTGGCATGGCCGTGTCCAGCCGCCGTCGCCATGACGCGGCATGGGCTCATGCATTGAAGCCGGACTGCCCCGTCGCCCGCCGGCTTCTTGCGCGAGTAGCCCACCAAGACTTTCTCGTTCACCCACTCAAGACCTTCCAACATGAGAGCGATCATGACCAAAACTTGGCTCATCACCGGCTGTTCCACCGGCTTCGGTCGTCTTCTCGCCCAAGCGGCGCTTGATCGCGGCGATCAAGTCGTCGCCACGGCCCGCGACCCTGCGACCCTTTCGGATATTGCCGAGGCCTTTCCCAAGACCGCGCGGACCACCGCCCTCGACGTGACCAAGGCAGGCGACGCCGACAAGGCCGTGGCGTTGGCCGTTGACGCCTTCGGCAAGCTCGACGTCCTGGTCAACAATGCTGGTTTCGGCTTCATTGGGGCGATCGAGGAGGCGACGCCGGACGAATACAGGCCCATGTTTGAGACCAATGTGATCGGCCTGCTCGAGACGACGCGGGCTGCGTTGCCAGCGCTGCGCAAAGGGGGGCCCGGCGGCCGCATTGTCAACATGTCCTCGGCCGCGGGGATCAAGGGCCTGCAAGGCTCGGGACACTACAATGCGACCAAGTTTGCGGTCGAAGGCATTTCGGAGGCGCTGGCTCAAGAAGTCGCGCCATTCGGCATCGCGGTCATTATCGTGGAGCCAGGTCCGTTCCGGACCGACTTTCTCGGGCGCTCAATCTCGCTCGCCAAGAAGGAGATGCCGGAATATGCGGGAACCGCCGGCGTCTTCCGCGCCTTCCGCGCGAACAATGACGGCAAACAGGTGGGCGACCCGAACAAGGCCGTCAAGGTGATGCTGAAAGCGATCGATTCGGACAAGCCGCCGCTCCATCTGCCGCTCGGAGCTCGTGCGCATGCGCTGGCGCGGACGAAGATCGCGGAGTTTACAAAAGACATCGACGCCTGGGAGGCGGAAGCCAAGGCGACCGACTACGAGTGACCCGCTTCTGGCGGGAAATGGTGCGCGACCGTCACTCGGTATCGGTTTGCGTCGATCCCTGCCGAATGCGGATCTCGCCCAGATCCCGCTCGAGGAAATAATTGAGGAAGGTGCGGATCGCGGCGATGGCGGCAAGCCGGGCCACCTCGTCCCAGCTTGTGGTGATCGCGGTTTCCAGAACGTCGGCGGCGAGCTGGAAGGTGAGCCCCGCGACCAGCCAGCGGCCGAGGCGGAGCCACACCTCGCGCTCGTGGTGACCCTCGCTCGACGAGAACATCGTCCATAAGCCGAGGAAGAAGGCTTCGATCGCTCCGACGACGATGAGGACCAGCGCCAGCCAGTCGATCGCGTCGACGGCTAGGTTGGTCGCGAGAACGAGCCACGCTCTCACGGCGTCGGCCCCATTCCACAGGCGGGGCGGTTGGCAGGACTGAGGCGCGGAAACGGGCTTCGCTGTGGGGAGGGCGGGGCAAGGCCGCTAACGAGTCCGTTTTGAGCGATTTCAGACGCTTGCGGGGCCATTAACGAGTCTCTCCCCCAACTTCGCGTCACTCCAAAATTACACATTTCTATAGTGTTTTATTGGACTCCCAGGTAAAGCGAGTCGGGGCGAAACAGCCGCCCCGACCCCATTTGAACGCCCGTTCAGTGCATGCCAGCTGCGGTCTCGTGCATCGCCTTCAAGGCGTCGTCGAGCGTGAAGGTGTTGGGCTTCTGGATCGGCGGGAAGTCCTTGAACGTCGCCGCCCATTGCGAGGCAGCCGCCTGCGCGCCGTAGATCATGAAGACGCGGCGCAAGAACCAGTCGTAATAGCTGTTCGACGTTATATCCGCGCGCTCGTAAGGGTCGGTGCGAAGATTGAAGAGCTTCGGCACCCTGAGCTTCGTGAACGGCTCCGCCCAGACCCGCAACGTGCCGGGGCAGCGCTGCTCCATGAAGACGACCTTCCAATTGTCGTAGCGCAGGCCCAGAACGTCGCCGTCGTCGCTCAGATACATGAAGAAGTTTCGGGGGCTCTTCTTCTCCTGACCGGTCAGATAGGGCACGAGATTGTAGGCGTCGAGGTGATTTTTGTAGGTGCGGCCGATCGCCTGATAGCCTGTCTTCAGCTTCTCACTGATGTCCGGATCGCCGGCCATGGCGAGGAAGGTCGGGAACCAGTCATGGTGCTGGACGATCTCGTTCGAGATCTGGCCCGGCTTGATCTTGCCCGGCCAGCGCACGACCAGCGGCACCCGGAACGCGCCTTCCCAGTTTGAGTTTTTCTCGTTGCGGAACGGCGTCATCCCGGAGTCCGGCCAGGAGTTCATATGCGGGCCGTTATCGGTCGAATACATCACGAACGTGTTGTCGGCGATGCCGGCTTCGTCGAGAAAATCGAGCGCCTGGCCGACGTTCTTGTCGTGGTCGATCATCGTGTCGTGATAGGGCGACTGCCAGCGTCCCGCCTGCCCCAGGCTCTCGGCCTTGGTGTGGGTGAAAGCGTGCATGTGGGTGGTGTTGAGCCAGACGAAGAATGGCTGGCCGGCGTCGTTCGCCTTCTTCATGAATTCCTTGGCGCGCGCGACGAAATCGTCGTCGCAGGTTTCCATGCGCTTCCTGGTGAGCGGGCCCGTATCCTCGATTTTCTGTTTGCCGACCCTGCCCCAGCGCGGCTCAACGGTTGGATCGTCTGTGTCCGTCGCGAAGGAATGCATGACGCCGCGCGGCCCGAACGTCTTGTGGAAGTTCGGGAACTCCTTCTCATCGGGATAGTCGTCCGCTTCCGGCTCTTCCTCGGCGTTGAGGTGATAGAGGTTGCCGTAAAATTCGTCGAAGCCGTGATTGGTCGGCAGCATCGAGTTGAGATCGCCGAGATGGTTCTTGCCGAACTGGCCGGTCGCATAGCCTTGGTTCTTGAGGGCCGCGGCGATGGTGATGATCTTCTCGTTCATGCCAATCGGCGCGCCGGGTATGCCGACCTTGGAGAGCCCGGTGCGATAGACGCTCTGCCCGGTGATGAAGGACGAGCGGCCCGCCGTGCAGGATTGTTCGCCGTACGAGTCGGTGAACAGCATGCCTTCCTTGGCGATGCGATCGATGTTGGGCGTCTGATAGCCCATGAGCCCGTGCGAATAGCAACTCAGGTTCGCGATGCCGATGTCGTCACCCCAGATGACGAGAATGTTCGGCTTGTCTGACTTAGGCATTTCCCTCTCCTATCTTTGAATTGAATTTCAAACGAACGATCCCGGCGCAGTGATGCCTGGAACGCAGAACAACGCTTCAACTTTAAGCCTGAGCTTCCCTATTCGAACGGTCCGACGTGAAACGCCATGCTCAGGATCGCCGCGACGCCGATCAAGAGAAGAACGAGCGCCGTAACCAGAGTGAACGACAAGGGAAAGACAGTCTCGCCGTGGATGAGCCCTTCCTCCCGCATCGACTCTCGCAAGTGGCGCAGCCCCAACATGAACTGCACGTGATAGACGATGCCGATAACGAGCATCACGATGCCGAGCCCAACCAGAGCCAAGCCGAAGTTGCGCGGCGCGGCGGCCTTGGTGATGATATCCTGATCCCGCAATTTCTGAAACACTTGGGCGATGGTGAAGCCGAAGCCGATCAGCGACAGCGACGTGCGGATCACCGACATCAGCGTGCGGTCGGCGCTCATGCGCGTGCGCTGAAACGACATGCCGGTGCGGCGCGCCGCGAGCTCGGTGTTCACGTCCAACTTGAGATCGGGGCTCGCCATCGTCCTCTCTGAAAATCGAGCCGTTCAAGTCGCGGGCCGGGCGACCCAATGACGCGCGACGCGCTCAATGGGGCCGCGCAACAGGAGATAGGGAACGAACGCCAGCAAAACCGCGATCACAGCCGCCTGGACAGGGTAGAACGTGCCCAGCACCTTCCACTGGTAGATGATGTCCATGACGACGCCAAGGATCAGAATTCGAGCGGTCGAGATGAGTCCTTCCCATAGACGCGCGCTGCGGCCTCCGGAGTCGCGCACGCCATGGATCAACGCCCAGACGTATGGCCTGCGTCCGAGCGCGCGCGTCATGAATCCCGTCGCGTAGCGCGGCGAGTGATCGCCATCGCCGGTTGCAATATGAAGCGAAACATCATCGGGCCGGTCGGCCGAGCAAGAATGTCGGTCCAAAGACGGCCGAGACTTTCCTCGGTCACTCCGTACCAGGCCACCCCCAGAGCCAGGAGGCCAAGCAAGAGCAAGCTTGCGATCTGCGCCTGAAGGATTTGGCTTTTGGAGAACGGCTTCGTCACGTCAGTGCGACCTGGTCTCATGGGGTCATCCGCGGACGATGATACGCAGGCTTCCGGCAGAGGAGCACACCACTGATCGGTAAGTTAACAGACGTGCGAGGCATGAATAGGGGAATTGATCACGCCCGTCCAATACCAAGAATGGTATCGGCTCTGGCGCTTCTGCACGGCCAATTCAGAGCGAACACCGTCCGCCGTGCTATCGAGGCTGCCGCCGGGATCGAGGAGCGGAGCCCATGCGCCCCACGGACAATGAGAAATTAAGCTCGGCGGATCGAACGACGGCGATTCGCGCCTTCTACGAGTTCCATCCATACCCGCCGCCGGTTACGACGCTCGAGAAACGCCTGGACCGCTATCGCGACCCGCACCGTCGCCGAGCCCAGAACCTGCTGCTGTGGCCGCTCGAGACGCCACGGCCGAATCGCAAAATTCTTGTTGCTGGATGTGGGACCTCTCAGGCTGCGAGGCACGCGCTCATGGAGCCGGAAGCGCGCGTGACTGCGATCGATCTCAGCGAAACAAGCTTGCGTCACACCCGTGATCTTCAGCACAAGCACGACATCCGAAATTTGCAGCTCCACCGCCTTGCGATCGAGCGGGTCGGGGAACTCGGCGAGACCTTCGACCAGATTGTTTGCACGGGCGTGCTTCACCATTTGCGCGATCCGGACGCGGGTCTGCGGTCGCTGCGTAACGTCCTCGCACGCGACGGCGCGATGCACATCATGGTCTACGCGCCTTACGGACGCGTAGGCGTCACTATGATGCAGGACTATTGCCGCCTGCTCGGAATCGGCGTCGGGGACCAGGACCTGCGCGATCTTGGGCAGACGGTTCAAGCGCTGCCCGTCGACCATCCGATCGCCGGCGTGGTCAAACGGGCGAAGGACTTCGCACGTCCCGACGCGCTGGCCGACGCCCTTCTGAACCCCCAGGAACGCGCCTATTCCGTGCCGCAGCTTTATTATTGGCTCGAGCGTTGCGGGCTCCAATTCGGGCGCTGGTACGAGCAGGGGGCCTATCTTCCCCAGTGCGGGGCGATGGATAGCGCGCCGCATGCCGCACGCCTCGCAGCGCTTCCCCCGGCCGGCCAACATGCTGCGGTGGAGCTTCTGCGCGGAACGATGGACCGGCACAGCTTCGTCGCCTACCGCGACGATTTCGAACGCGAGGCACAGCCGATCACATTCGAGGGCGAAGCTTGGCGCGGGTTCGTTCCCGTTCGGTTGCCATGGACTCTCAGTTATAAAAGATGGGGCGCCCGCCGGCGTCGCAGCCGTGCTCATCAATCCGAGCCATACCTATCCGGATCTGGCGCTTTTCATCGACGCCGCCGAGGAGCGGCTCCTTACGGCGATCGATGGCGAGCGCTCCGTTGGCGAGATTCTGCATGGCGCAGGCGGAGCGATCGGCGATGTGGCGGCATGCCGTTTTTTCAAGCGGCTCTGGGAGCACGACCTGATCGTCTTTGACGCGAAACGGCCCTAGATGCCGCAAGCCGTATTAGAGTCGCTCTTGGATCGAGGCGGCTAGGCGGGATCGGCTCGGGCGGCAATCTCTTGCAGAAAATCCGAAATCGAGCTAAGGTTGCCCTATGAAGAATGCGCCCCTTCGCAAGGCCAAACCGTCGGCTGACCGTTTCGACGGCTCTTTGGCGGCGACAGAGGGGCGAAGAAAAATGGGCTCCTGAGAAATCTCGTGTAACCCATTGATAAGGCTCGATTCGGACGAGAGAATCCAAGGAAATCCAAGGAAATCCAATACCCTGAAATAGGGGGTTCAGCCGCGAAACGGGACGTTCCAAGAAAACCCAAAACGGGCGGACGAACGGCGTCGCGCCCGCCGCCGAGAAGGAGCCCAGCCGAGGCCATCCAATTGCAGCGGCCTAGACCCGCGCACCGCGCGCCACGCAGCGAAAGCCGACGTGGCTTGTGGATGTGTCGACCGGCTCGGCATGGCGTGCAGCAGGGCGGTAACGGCGGCAATAGTTCGGCGCACAGAGGTGTGAGCCGCCTTTCAGCACCTTGCGGGGGATGCGGATCTCGGGCTGGCAGGGGTCATAGCTTTGCGCCTCCGCGCCGCCGCGCGGGTTCTGCGGGACGCAGCACGCCTTAGGGGCGTCCGCCGGGTGGCGGGTCGACCAGAAGTCGGTCGTCCACTCCCACACATTGCCGATCATGTCGTAGATTCCATAGCCGTTTGGCGGAAACGACCGGACGGGCGAGGTGCGCTCAAAGCCGTCCTCTTTCAGGTTCTGCTGCGGAAACGCGCCCTGCCAGGTGTTGGCCATCGGCTTGCCGTTTGGCGTGAACTCGTCGCCCCAGGCGTATTCGGCGCCGTCGAGCCCGCCGCGCGCCGCAAACTCCCACTCAGCCTCGGTCGGCAGTTCCTTGCCGGCCCAGCGCGCATAGGCCTCGGCGTCGCGATAGGCGACATGCACGACGGGATGATCGTCCATTCCGCTGATCGAGGAGCGCGGGCCATAAGGCCTTCGCCAATCGGCGCCGAACTTGAATCGCCACCATTGCGACCAGTCCTTGAGATCGACCGGCTCTTTCGGGGGCGAAAAGACGAGCGATCCCGCCTTCAGCATGTGCGGCAGCGCGCCCGGATAATCCTCCGCCCTCGGCGCGATCTCCGCGAAGGTCACGTGCTTCGTCGCGTTGACGAACTTGCGGAACTGGCGGTTCGTCACCGGCGCGCTGTCGATCCAGAATGCGCCGACGCTGAACTCGGTGGGTTGGCGCTTCCTCAGGGTAGTGCCCGTCGGAGCCCATACGAAACTCGCCGCCGGCCACGAAGACCATATCGGCGAGCGGATCCGCCCGTGGCGTCTCGGCGTGTTTGGAAGCTTGGCTCTGTGAACTCATGTCGCCCTGCTAATCGGCGTGATGGCGACGAATGGCACGGATTGCGTCCTTTCTCAAAACGGCAAACCTTGAAACGGACCGCTGGTGTGAATATGTGTGGCTCGGCGGCAACTCGGCTGCTGGTAACGTTGCTCTTATTGCCGATCGCGTGCTTGGCTGCCTCGTGTGATGGACATGGGCGCGGGCGGTAGGGCCGAGTATCGGATTCCGATCCGGCAGCTTAGCGAAGGGTAGCAAAACGCCGTCGTTTTTCGGCGACCATGGAACCCAGTCTTTATTCGCGCGTTTTATGCTGGCAACTCGATGGAAGCTCGGTGAGATACGCTGATGTTGGATCTTGTATTAAACCATAGTCCAGCATTCGTGACAGGAGAACTGGCGCTCGGGCTGTCTCTCTGCCTGTTCGGCGTCGCCCTGGTCGGTACGATGCGCGACCGATATTCCGTCAAAAGTTCCAGTGGCGAGGACAAGGAGCCGATCCCCCCGCTGACCGCGTTCGACGCGTCTGGGTTCTCCCGGGGTGTCTATAGTCTTTGCGTTGCTCGCCGCTCATGCAGCCCGAACCTGTAGCCGCAGACCTAAAGTGCCGCCTTAAATCCACGACTGCGGTTTTCCTTTAATTTCAAAGCTGAAGCGTTTAGAAACGCGCCTAGTGAGTTCGATGTCTCCTTGGCCGGCGCGGCCGTTCGCGCGTTTCGACGCGCTAAATCACTAGCGCTCCTGCACCCATGCGCCATCTGCCGGTTTTTCTCGAGCTTAGCGGCAAGGCGGCGGTCGTCGTCGGCGGCGGCGTCGTGGCGGCGCGGCGGGCGGAGCACCTCATAAAGGCTGGCGCGTGCGTCACCACATTTGCACCCGCCCTCAGCGAAGATTTTCGCGAGTTGCTCGATCAACCGAACTTTCGCCATGAGGCGCGCGATCCGGAGCACAAGGATTTCGAGCATTCTGCGGTCTGCTTCGTAGCGGTCGAGGACGAACGCTTGTCAGCCGAGACCTGGGCGGCCGCAAAGGCCGCCGGCGCCTGGGTGAACGTCGCCGATCGGCCGCAGTATTGCGACTTCATCATGCCCGCGATTATCGACCGCGACCCGCTCGTCATCGCGATTTCGACGGGCGGGGCTTCCCCAATCCTCGGCCGGATGCTCAAGGCCCGCCTGGAAACGAGCATTCCCGCCGCCTACGGCCGCTTGGCGGAATTCATGGACGGATTTCGCGATGCGGTGGGCAAGGCGATCGCCTCGCCGGTCATGCGCCGGCGATTTTGGGAGACGGTGCTCGAGGGGCCGATCGCGGAACAGGCGCTGGCAGGTGACGAGAGCGCCGCGGCCTTAGAGCTCACGCGCGTTATCGAACGGGCGGGGAGAGAGAACGCCGAGGCGCCGCGCGGCGAGGTCTATCTCGTGGGCGCAGGGCCGGGCGATCCCGATCTTCTGACCTTCCGCGCCCTTCGGCTCATGCAAAAAGCTGATGTCGTGCTCTATGACCGGCTCACCGACCCGCACGTTATGAACCTGGTGCGACGTGAGGCCGAGCGTATCTATGTCGGCAAGCAGCCGGAAGACCATGAACTGCCGCAAGACGAGATCAGTGCGCTTCTGGTCAAGCTCGCCAAGCAGGGCAGGCGGGTGCTCCGTCTTAAGGGCGGCGATCCCTTTATGTTCGGTCGCGGGGGCGAGGAGATCGAAGCGCTCGCCGCGGAGGGCATCCCGTTTCAGGTTTGTCCTGGGATCACGGCGGCGATTGGCGCGTCGGCTTATGCGGGTATTCCGCTAACCCATCGCGACCATGCGCAAGCCTGTGTCTTCGTGACCGGCCATGGGAAGGACGGCAAAATCGCTCTCGACTGGACGGCCCTCTTGCAACCTCGGCAGACGGTTGCGATCTATATGGGGCTGCGCAACGTCGAGGCCCTGACGCGCGAATTCGTGGCGCGCGGCGCGGATGCGGATTTGCCGGCGGCGATCATTGACAACGCCACCCGCTCCAATCAACGAGTGGTTGTCGGCACGCTCGGAACGCTGGCCGCAAGGGCGCGCGCAGCGGAACTGACCGGCCCCTCGATCATCATTGTCGGGACGGTTGTGACGCTGCGAGACACGCTCGACTGGCGCCCGGCGGCCGAGCCAAGCGCGCTCGTCGACAACGAGCGCTCGGCCATGGCGAGCGGGAAGGACTGAGATGGTTTCGCGCGACGAGGTCATGGCGGCGCTGGCGGCGATTCCCGGCCCCGACGGGCGCGCGTCCTTGGCCGATTCCGGCGCGCTCAATGGCGTCACCATTCGCGACGGCAAGGTGTTCGTTGCGATCGCCATCGACCCGGCGCGCGCCAAGGCGATGGAGCCGATGCGGGCAGACGCGGAGGCGGCGGTGAGGGCGATTCCAGGAGTTGCCGGGGCTGTCGTGACGCTGACCGCCGAAGCCGCGCGCGCCGTCGGGGGCTCCCCGGCCGGTCACTCCCATGCGGGCCACGCTCATGAGACCAAGGCGCCGCCAATCCGGCACGGCCGGCCGAGCGAACCCATACCCGGCGTCAAGCACATCATCGCCGTCGCCTCGGGCAAGGGCGGCGTTGGCAAATCGACGGTCGCCTGCAATCTCGCCGTTGGGCTCGCCAAGCTTGGGCTTGCGGTCGGCGTTCTGGACGCCGACCTGTTCGGGCCATCGATGCCGAAACTGTTTGGCCTCCACTCCAAACCGAGCATCGCGCCGGACGGCAAGCGGCTCATTCCCCTCGAAAGCTTCGGCGTCAAGGTCATGTCGATCGGCTTCCTGATCGACGAGGGCGCGCCGGTCGTCTGGCGCGGCCCCATGGTCGTCTCCGCGCTGAACCAGCTCCTGCGCGAGGTCGTGTGGGGCGAACTCGACGTGCTCGTGGTCGACATGCCGCCGGGCACCGGCGACACGCAACTGACGATGGCGCAAAATGTGCCGCTCGCGGGCGCGGTTATCGTGTCGACGCCGCAGGATCTGGCGCTCATCGACGCCCGCCGCGGCATCGCGATGTTCAACCAGGTCAAAATCCCGCTCATCGGCGTGGTCGAGAATATGAGCTACTTCGTCTGCCCGCATTGTGGCGGCCGGACGGACGTCTTTTCGCACGGTGGGGCGCGCAAGGAAGCGGAAAGGCTCGACGTTCCCTTCCTCGGCGAAGTGCCGCTCGACATCGCCATCCGCGCCAATTCGGATGACGGGCGCCCGGTCATCGCCAGCATGGCGGAAAGCCCGCAGGCCAACGCCTTGCTCGAGATCGCTCGACGCGTGGCGGATACGCTCGCCGCCGGCGCGCCGGGCGCAAAGCCCGCGCCGCGCATCCGCATTCTTTCGTGAGGGGAACCGGAATGTCCTGGCCGACCGATATCACGGCGATGGACAAAGGGCGAATTTTGGAAGTCGCTTTCGACGACGGCCAGGTGGTTCGCCTGCCCGCGGAGAAGCTGCGCGTCGAGAGCCCGAGCGCTGAGGTCCAGGGGCATTCGCCGAGCCAGAAAAAGATTGTCACAGGCAAGGAGAATGTCGCCATCGTCGCGATCGAGCCCGTCGGCAATTACGCGATCAAGATTGTCTTCGACGATGGACACGACACCGGCCTTTATAGCTGGGACTATCTGCGCAAGCTCGCGGGTTAGATCCAGCCCTGCCCGAGGCGCTGGGGGCCAAGCAACGTCAATTTGCGCCGCGAAGACTCCAGAACGACCGCCGTATCCATCTTGCGCCCTAGAGCGCGCAACCCGTGCGATTATTTTTTCGAGATCGACCCGAGAGCCCGATTAATTCTTGATTTGTTCTTGTTTCTCCCCTAGAGCTGATGGGTAGCTGACGCGACGAAGGCTGCGACGCTCGCGGGCCGAGAGGTCCCTACGGCGACAGAGCAAGCTTTGTGCGGCAAGACGTCGAGGGACCAAAACATGAACGCTGCTGGTCAAGTCGCTGTGACGCTAGCCGGGCTGATCGGGTTCGGTCGCCTCTTCCTCGCTGACGACGGCGACAGCCATCGCCTTAGCGGTTGGCTGATTCTCGTCGGCCTAGTGGGCAAGATCGCATTGTCAATCTAGTAGCTGATCATCAACTAGCCGATGTCGAGGGCGCTCTGTACCGAAGCCCGACGCTCGGAGAGGGGCCAGCCCGCTGACGGAGCCGGCCGAGGGCAGTCGTTCAGAAATGGCGCGCCGACTATACGTAGCGCCAGCCCCTATAAGCGAGCCTCGAATCGGCGTCGTTGAACATCCAACGCGATGGGAAGTAGAATTCCCGAAGGTGTCTCGCTTAGATGCTCGGCCGCCGCTCAACAGCGTCCAGTTCAAGCGCGCAAGCCCGGCTGCCGACCTCGTCCTGTTTCGGTGGATCTCCTGACACCAGGCAGAGTCCCGTAGCCTCTACGCCCGACATCTCGCCCTTCAGCGGCCAGTGCGGCTCTGTGCGCCGGAGCGCGTCATGCTCTTTTTGTGCTCGCCCGCGACGACCGGTCGGACGGAGGCGATCAGAAGCGCGAAAGAACCGTGCCCGCGATGTCGCACTGGAAGCCCCCAAGCGCGCGCGAAATCTTGGCGATGTCTCTTACCTTCGTTCGATGCCGACGAGCCGCAATGATCGCCGCGCCTACGCGTGACGCAACGACGTAAGCGTCCGCGCTTTCGAGCGCCGCGGGCGTGTCATATATGACGACGCCATAATTGCGCTGAGCGTTCTGCGACAGGGTTAGAAATTCCTTGGAGCTCAGCAATTCCTGAGGATGCGGCGCTGTTGCGCCGGCGACGAGCAGCGACAAGCCTGGAACGATGTCGAGAGTGACCGGCGGTAGTTCCGCATCGCCATGGGTCAAGGCTTCGACCAGTCCCTCCGTCTTCGGATCTACGCCAAACAGGGCAGCGAGCCTTGGTTTTCTTAAGTTTGCATCGATAAGAAGAGTGGGAACGGCCATCTGGGCGAAGGACAGAGCCAGATTGGCGGCGAAATACGTGACGCCCACTCGCGCATGCGGCCCAATGACTGCGAAGGCGTTCTTGCCTTGCGACAATGGCCCGGTGGCGAGCGCGGACCGTACGGAACGGAAGGCCTCCGCGGCAGTGCTGAAGGGCTGATAGCCGACAACCAGTTCGCGCGAAAATCGGGCTTCATCGACGCCGAAATTCAAAACTGGATAATTGTAGCGTTTTGACAGCGCCAGAAACAAACTGTCGCGCCGCACTAAGCCCAGCGCGATCGCCGCCTCGCCGAACGTCAGCCCCTTACGCCGCTGAAATCCGCGGATGGCTTCGACCTGAGCCTCGCTCAGATTTCCCGCTGCAAGAATTTGTTGCTCGATCGGATCTTTCGACGTCTGGACGGCGATGACATTATCAGAATCCTGATGGTAACTCGGTTTGATAGCCATAGGCCCAAGCTCTCAACATTCCATTGTTGACCCGCCAACCCCGACGGGTCCCGCAAAGGACGTTACCCCACAATTGTTTCCCGAACCGTTCCAGGTTTTTTGGCGCGGCGCACGACGCCCCGAAATCGTTCGACCTTTAAGTACCGGCCGCGCCTATTCCCCGCTCAGGCCGGTCGCAGACTCCGGCCTGACGCGCTAAGCCGCGACCGCGAGCGTCGCGCGCCGTCAAGAGCGCCCAAAAACGGCGCTGAGGCTGAATGTTCCAGATCGACCGGAAAGCGAACCCGGCGATCCGCCGCTTCCGCGAGAAGCGCAAGGATCAGACCAAGCGCGAGTCCGGCGGCGATCCCAACCGGGATCACGACAAACGGTTTTGGAAACGCCGGGTCGACAGGCGGGGAGGCCTTGTCGAGAACGGTCATATCCGAAAAGGTCAGCTTGCTCTTCAACTTAGCCTGTTCGGCGGCTCTCTCGCGGCTGTTGAGCTCCTCGGCGCGAAACTCGACGTCGTGCTGCAACTGGCCGAGCCGGTCGCGTTGGGCTTGAACCTCGATCAGCGACGTTTGCGATTTGGCCTGCTCCGCCTCGAGCGACGCAATCTGGGTTTTCACCGTTTCGATGCGCTCCGACAGATGCAAACGCATTTTCTCGGTTGCGTCGGCAACCTGTTTGCGAAGAGTGGCGATATTCGCTTGTTGGGACACCATCTTAGGATTGTTGGCGCCGAAGACGCCCTTGCTGGCCGACAACTCGGCTTCGGCAGTGGCCAACTTCTCTTTCAGACCCGAGAGAACTTGCAGATCGGGATCCGCGGGATCGTTCGATAGATCGGTGGAGTTGCTGCTCAGGCGGCTCTGGAGGGCGGTCAGGCCCGCTCTGGCGGTCGACAGCTCCTGGGCGATCGCCATGTATTGGCTGGTCTCTCTATCGCCGCCGACGCCGGGCGCAACCAGGTTTGTCTTCGTTTGGAAGTCTCGAAGCGCGGCGCGCGCGTCCTCCAATTCCTTACGCAGTTCGTCGAGTTGCGGCGCAAACCACCGTGCGGTCTGGTCAGCCTCAGCGGCTTTCATCGCCACTGAGCCGTCGATCGTGGCCGCGAGAAACGCGTTGGCGATCAACGCGGCCTGATTTGGATCGCCAGACTTGTATTTGATCGCCAGAACGTTCGTTCCCATATTGAATTTCGGATCGACATTCTTCACCAGGCTGGCGGCCATCCATTCCTCGATGCTTTCGCGACCAAAGGAAGGGGACTTTCGGAAATTCTGCTGCAGAAGTGGATTGTCGGTCAAATTCAATCGCTTGACGACATCGACCGCCACCCTCTGGCTGGCGACCAGCGAAAGAATGTTGCCCTGCATCAGCATGGTCGAACCGACGCCGGTCGACAGGTCGGAAATCGGATCAACGCCGCCGGGGTCGATGCTCGCGGTCGCGACTGCGTCGTAGCGGCCAGGCACGGCCAGCAACACCCCTCCCGCCACGATCATCGTGGAGAGAAGCGCCAGCACGACGATCCATCCCCGGCGCAATAAGATCACCAGAACTTGGGTTACCGACACGACCCAACTCCTGCGCGTAGGCCAATTCAGGATGAGGCATAGCAGAGCATAGTGACTAGAATATGCGCTCGCTAATGATAATCGTATCGCCTGCCTCTACCTGGTCGTCAAGCGAAGCCGGGACTTCATACGTTTGACCATTGCCCGACTTACGTTTGATCTTGATCCGCCATTCGGATCCCAGGGTCGCCAATCCGCCCCCGATCGAGATCGCTTGCTGGACCGTGATAGGACGAAGCAGCGGATATTCTCCCGCTTTGCCAACATAGCCGTAGATATAATAGAAGGGGGAAAGGTCGACAAAAACTTCATCGTTGTTTGCGATCCGTAGAGTTGCCCCAGAGCCGCGCCCAGCCTGGACTTCCTTGGAATCGAACTTTTGGATCCGGCCGTCCGCGCGGCGCACAGTCACTGTTCCCCCCAGCCCGGCATCCCTAATTCCACCTGCGCGAGAGAGCAGTTGGGTCAGGTTTGTCGGGCGATCAAGAGTATAAACACCGGGTGAGCCGACCTCGCCTTGCACGCTCGCCTGAGTGCCGAAGGTGGTCACCTCGACCAATACATGAGGCTCGGTGACGATCTGACGCGCCGCCAACTGCTTTTCGATTGCGTGCGCCACCTGATCTTCACTTAATCCTGCGGCCCTGATCCTCCCGACATAGGGAAAGCTGATCGTTCCGTCCGTTTCGACGCGAGCCGTGGTGTCCATATCCGGCTGGTTGACGACCTTGATGGAGACAACGTCCTGCTGCGTGAGAACTCGACCGCCGGCGGCGAACGCCCAGGCAGGGACCACCAAAGCGATAATCAAGACGGCCAGCCGCAGCGTCCGTCGCCCGCCCATTAGCATCGTTGTCAGCATTGCTTCCGCTCCAGCTTCGGAGTGTTAGTAGGGTCTATAGTTCAGGCTTACTGTAATCACATCTTGCGGGGTGATCATATGATTTGCCACCCGCTCGTTATATGAAGCGTTCAACGCCGCCGATAGAAACGGCGTCATCGTATAGGTCACGCCGGCGTTCACGGCGTAAAAATCTTGAGCAGTTGCGAAAGGCGACAAGTCCGATTCCACCGCCCCCGACGTAAACGCCGAACTTGAGTAGCCAATGTTGCCACCAACGGTGAAGCCGACCTTGGGGGTCAGTTGATACGTCAAATTCATCGTAGCGTTATAGCTGGTCTCCGCGTTGCCAATGATTGTCGTTGGAGGAGAAACTGTTCGCGCGGCAGACGCGTTCAGCGACAACTTTGGCGTAAAGGCCCACATCGCCGTCAGCGAATAGACGGGCAGGAGCGTCTTCGGCAATCCGAGAGAGAAGCCACCCGTGACGCCTACCAATCCGAACTGCCCGCTGACCGAGAGGTTTGAATTGATTTGCCGAGTATAGTTCAGCGAGAAGCTATGAAACGCGACGTCGGTGTCCAAACCAGCCGCGATATCCGCGGCGCTTCGATTCGTGAAGCTGGAGTCGGACAGGCTCGCCAGCAGCGTCAGAGTGCTGGCTCCTTTCGCATATTCTATGCCGGCGGCGAGCATCGTTGTTCGCTCGTCATTCACTGCGTCGATCGGATTTGAATTCTTGTCGTTCGTCAGGCTGCTGTTGAATATGAGCGAATATCCGTTCGCGACCGCGCATTTTCCGGTTTCGCTGAGCGTGTTCGTCGTCAAATAGTTGACGCCGGTTCCGATCAGTTCCGTGATTTCAGCCGGCGACTTAGAGAGGGTGACGCCAAGATTTCCGGAGCATCGCGATGTCAGAGTCCAGTTATCACCAGCGCTTATGGAGTATACGGTTGAATCAAAACTGACCTGATGAAGATACCGTATAACTCCGAACGTCGTGTCGAGGTACAACTGCTGGCCGTAAACGTTCGCCTTGGTTGAGAAACCAAAATTTGTTGTCGACGTGAAATCGGCTTGGACCTCGCCGGCCGGGACCGGGAAGCCGAGCGGAATCGCATTTATGTTTGAGTTGTAGGAGGTGTTCTGGGTGGCAGTCAGCTTGAACGGCAAATCGCCCCAATTTTCGGGGACTGCAGGCAGGACAAACCCGTCGAATAACGACCCATTTGCCGCAGTCACGGAACTCGATAGCTCCTGGCCCCGGCCGCCGGATACCGCGCCAAGCGTCAGGACCACCCCGAGCGTCAAGGCCCCGCTCCGCCTCATACCACCCCTTCGCCTCAAGACGCATGCGCTTCCGAACGATGCCTATTCTCGGCCGATAGCGTCCGTCACACTCGCTAACTCTTTATAAATCGTCGCCGCAAAAGACTTCGCGGCTCGCCGGCCCGGCCTCAGACTGGCGACCTCGCAGAAGGCTCCTATTCAAAAGCAACTCGAAACAACCCTTTACACCCCCGTTGACGGGCGCGGCCCTTCAGGCGGCGCAAAACCACGCGTTTAGGCCGACGCGAACACGCATGCATACGCATATTCGGCCTTCCCGGACAAGGCGACAAAAGCCACACTTGCGGACAAAATGTGTCGGGCGAATCCCTTCTCGACATCCTTGGCTAGACCAGCGCCGAGCATTTCGGTAGCAGATGGACAAGCGCTTTGATCGAGAGGCCCGCGGGTGAAGGCCCATTATCGAGCCGTCGTCATTGGCGGAGGCGTCGTTGGGGCGTCCGTTCTTTACCATCTTACGAAGTTTGGATGGGGCGAAGTGGCGCTCATCGAGCGCTCGGTCCTTACCGCCGGTTCGTCGTGGCACGCCGCCGGCGGCTTTCACGCTCTCAACGCCAATCCCAATATGGCGCTCCTCCAAGCCTATACGATCGACCTCCTGAAGGAGGTCGAAGCCGAATCAGGCCAATCGATCGGCATGCACATGACCGGCGGCATTTCCGTCGCTTCCGCGCCGGAACGGTGGGAGTGGCTGCAATCGTCCTACCGCCGCTTCCAAGCCATCGGGATCGACGACGTCCGCCTGGTGACGCCGGAGGAAATCAAGGCGCGCTGCCCGATCATCAGCGTGGAGGGCGTGCTCGGAGGCCTATGGGCCGACCGCGAGGGTTACGTGGACACCACGGGAACCGTCTGGGCTTACGCCGGCGCTGCGAAAAAACGCGGCGCGACGGTGATCGAGCACAATCGCGTGCTGGAGTTGAAGCAGCGCCCTGATTCCTCATGGGACCTCATCACCGAGGCGGGGGCCATCAACACCGAACATGTGGTGAACGCCGCAGGCCTATGGGCGAAGCAAGTCGGACGAATGGCCGGCCTCGACCTTCCCCTCTCGCCCTTGGAGCATCACTACCTGGTGACCGAGTCCATCCCCGAGATCGCCGCGCTCGAGGCCGAACTGCCGATGGTCGTGGACCTTGAGGGGTTTACCTACATGCGCCAGGATCAGAAGGGCATGTTGATCGGCATCTACGAGACCCGTCCCGAGCACTGGTCAATGGACGGCGCGCCTTGGGATTACGGAGTCGAGCTCCTGCCGGAGAATATCGACCGCATCGCCGACGAGCTCGAGCTCGTTCACCGCCGCTACCCGGTCTTGCAAACGGCGGGAGTGCGCAAATGGGTCAACGGCGCCTTCACCTTCTCGCCGGACGGCAACCCGCTTGTCGGTCCGGTCGCGGGCAAGCGCGGCTATTGGCTCGCCTGCGGCGTCATGGCCGGATTTCTGCAGGGCGGCGGAGTCGGCAAGTCGCTCGCGGAAGTGATGATCCATGGCGAGGCGGAGGCGGACATCTACGGCCTCGACATCGCGCGCTATGGCGCCTTCGCCTCCAACCGCGAATATATAAAGCAGACGACCGGCGAGTTTTACGCCCGCCGCTTCGTCATGACCTACCCCAACGAGCAACTGCCCGCCGGCCGGCCGCTGAAGATGACGCCGGCCTACGACGCGATGAATGCGGCCGGATGCCATTGGGGGAATTCCTGGGGGCTTGGAGATCCCGCTCTATTTCGCGCCGGCAGGTTTCGAGGAAAAGCCGACGCTCAAGCGCTCGAACGCCTTCGACATTGTCGGCGCCGAGTGCCGCATGGTGCGCGAGGGCGTCGGCCTCCTCGATATCGCTTCGTTCTCCCGCTACGAGGTGACGGGCCCTGAGGCCGAACGCTGGCTCGACTGGATGACGGTCGCCCGCCTGCCCAAGCCCGGTCGGGCGCGCTTGGCCCCGATGCTGTCCGAGACCGGCAAGCTCAAGGGCGACCTCACGATCATCAATTGGGGCGACGGGACCTTCTGGATCGAGGGCTCCTACTACCTTCGCCAATGGCACATGCGCTGGTTCGCCGACCATGCGCGCGAAGGCGTGAGCGTGCGCGACATTTCAGACGACGTGATCGGCTTCTCGCTTTCGGGCCCGAAAGCGCGCGAGCTGCTTGCGCGCGTCACGCATCAGGACGTGTCGAATGCGGCCTTGCCGTTCATGGGCGCAGCGACGATGGACGTCGGCCTCGTGCGGGCGAAGGTCGCGCGCGTCTCGGTAACGGGCGAACTGGGCTACGAGATCAATTGCCGCGCGCTGGAACACGCCGCGCTGCGCCGGACTCTGCTGGAAGCGGGGCGGGACCTTGGCGTCAAGGAATACGGCTATAACGCGCTTCTGTCGTTGAGGCTCGAGAAGAGCTTCGGCATCTGGTCGGCGGAATTCACACAAGATCGTACGCCCCGCATGACCGGCATGGACCGCTGGATCGCCTGGGACAAGGGCGACTTCCTCGGCCGCAAGGCGGCGCTCGCCGAGAGCAAGGGACCGCCGCCGGAACGCCAGCTGGTCACGCTCGTCGTCGACGCCGTCGACGCGGACGCGACCGGCTACGAGCCGGTCTGGCGATCGGGCGCGATGGTCGGCTTCGTGACCTCCGGCGGCTACGGCCACTCAATCGGCAAGAGCCTGGCGATGGCCCTGGTTGCGCCGGAAGCCGCCGCGATCGGCTCCGAGCTCAGCGCGCATATCGTTGGCGTCGAGCGCAAAGCGCGCGTCATCGCGCCCTCGCCTTACGACCCCGCTGGCGCGGCGATGCGCGCATGATCAATTCTGGATTTCGAGCCGTCACGCGCACAAGCGCTATCGAAAAGGAGATCGCCATGTATATCGCCATGAATCGCTTCAAGGTCATGAAGGGCGCGGAGAGCGCCTTCGAACACGTATGGCTCTCGCGCGACAGCCATCTCGACCGCGTGCCCGGCTTTGTCGAGTTCCATCTGTTGCGCGGGCCAGAACGCGACGATCACGTGCTCTATGCGTCGCACACAGTCTGGGCGAGCAAGGACGCCTTCACGGCCTGGACGCAGTCGGAGCATTTTCGCGCCGCCCACCGCAACGCCGGCGACAACAAGCCGCTTTATCTCGGCCATCCCGAATTTGAGGGCTTCGAAGTCCTTCAAACCATCGAGAGCGCCACCGCGCGGGAACAGGTCGCCTGAACGGGCGGTCCACGTCGAGTCCCCTTGGCTCGAGACACTGCTCACGTGACTGGATGGGTTGGAGCCTTACCGCTCACCCTTGTCATTCCCGACGGCCGCGAAGCGGTCGATCGGGAATCCAGGAGAACAAGGGGGTCGATGTTGGGAAAGGCTGGATCCCCGCTTGCGCGGGGATGACAGGGTCAGTTTCTCCGACCAGCCATAAGCCTCAGCCATGGGCCCACATGAAACGCGCTCATGAGCAGATACATCGGGAGCATTCCGCTCATGAGCGACCCTGCGCCGAGCAAAGCGGCTCCATGCCGCCGCCAAGGCAAACGGTCATCAGCGCCATCATTGCGAAGGCCGGCGCGGCCGCGAGGCCGAGCCAGTCCGCCGCGACGCGGGCGACGCCCGCGCCCTGGCTCCCGCGATCAATCGAGATCGCGCTCATTGCCGCGGGTCGGCCTGCTTATCCCGGAACGTCGCTTCGCCGGCGGCCGACACCTTGTCCCATTGCGGGTTGACGGCCTTTTCAGCTTCGTAATTGTCGTGCCAGTTCCACCATTTGTAGGGCGGCGTCTGGGGATAGCCATCGGGCGAATCCTCCCAGATTTCCTGGCGCCCGAGCGGCGTCGCGTCGAGGTACTTCCAGACGGTGCCCATCGCTTCGTCGCCGCGGCTGTTGATGAAATAGGTGCGATAGATCCTGTCGCCGTCGCAGAAGAAAACGTTGTGGCCGTGCCACTCGTCCACGCCGAAGTCCGCGTCGAAGCTGTCGGTGATTGTGTACCAAGGCATCCGCCAGCCCATCCGCGCTTTGAGCCGCGTGATGTCCGCCTGCGGCGCGCGGGAGGCGTAGGCGAGCGTCGTGTCGCGGGCGTTGAGGTGCGTGAGGTTGGACACCTGATCGGCCCCCATGGAGCAGCCGCGGCAGGCGTGGTCCGGCCAGCCGAACACGCCGGGCTCGAAAAACGCGCGGTAGACGATCAACTGACGGCGCCCCTCGAACAGATCGAGGAGACTAGCCTTGCCCTCGGGCCCGATGAATTCATAGGCCTTGTCGACCGCCATCCATGGCATCCGCCGGCGTTCGGCGGCGAGCGCGTCATGGGCGCGCATCACCGACTTTTCCTTCACGAGAAGCTGCTCGCGCGCAGCGTCCCAGTCCTGTCGCGAAACAATTGGGGGAATGTTCATCGCTTAACCTCCTGCCTGCTGAAGGAATGGCGCGGAGCCATATTCGTCGTGGCGGCGCCACCAGACGCCGTTTTCGTTGCGGCCTTTCGGCGCGCGGTCGAGCCACTGATAGGCGCCCCACAACCCGTCGAGGCCCCGCGCGTAGGTGGAATAGGCGTGATAAACGACGCCTTCTTCCAGCGCGAAGGCGCTCATGCCCGGCCTCTCGCGCCGGAATGTCCGTCCGTCGGTTCCGCAGGTCGCCGCGAAACGGGCGACGGGTTCCGGAACCTGCGCTGCGGTCAGCGGGTGGTCGCCGCGCCGGTAATTGTACTCGACGCCGCCTTTGCTCTGCTGTTCCTCGGTGATGGAGACATTGAAATCGAAGTTGAACTCGTCGCCGAACGACGACGCCCAAGGGAAGGTCCATCCCATCCGCCGCTTGTAGTCTTGCAATTTCGCGAGCGGCGCGCGCGACACGGCCCAAAGCGCGACGTCGTGGTTCGCCAGATGCACGGCGAAGCCGTTGAACCCGTCGGCGATCATCGAACAGGACGGACAGCCTGCCTTGTAATCGGGCCCGAACATGAAGTGGTAGACGAGAAGCTGCGAACGCCCACCGAACAGATCCGAGAGCGTCGCCACGCCGTCGTCGGTGTCGAACCGATAGGTCTTGTCGACCTTGACCCGCGGCAGTTCCTGACGCCGTCGCGCCACTTCGTCGCTGAGCCGGGTCAGCTCCTTTTCCTGTTCAAGCAGCGCGAGCCGGGCGTCCAGCCATTCCTCGCGCGAAACAACGGGGTTGTGCATTTTCAAACTCCTGTTTGCGTGCGCTTCGCATTCGTCAGGCAGGGATGCGTCCTTCGTATTCCGCCTTGAGGCGGCTGAACCGATCCCAGAACGGCTCCGTCTCCTCGCCGTTGAGGCGCGCCGCCAGCATGTCGAGATGCGCGTGCCAGCCAGTGCTGACGCCGACCATCATGCCGCGGGTGGGCAGGCGGCGATGGACGACTGTGAGCAGCACCTTCTCGCCCCTCGGCTCGAGCGCCATGGCAACGTCGCTGTCTTCTTTTCCCCACGTGAAGACGAGTTTGCGCGGCGGGTCGATCTCGAGGATCCGGCTCTCCATCCGGTGCTCTTCGCCGAAGCCGTCGGGGCGCTTGCCCGGCGGGTCGGTGAGCTCGCTGTTGCGCCAGACAAGTTCGAACGGCGCGCCGACCTTCAGCTCCATGTCGCCGGACGCCAGCCATTTGCGGCGCAGATCGCTTTCGGTGAGGTAGGCCCAGACCCGTTCGATCGGGCCGGGCAACATGCGCTGGATCGTCAGCGTGGCCGGCTCGCTCAGCGCGCCAAAGGCGTCGACTTTCGCGCGGTCGTTCATGTCTCGTCTCCTTGTTTGCGGGTCGGTTCGAGGTTCGCGGATTTTTGCTCGTCCTCCTCGCGGAGGAGCCGGTCGAGGATGTCGAGGCGCGCGGTCCAGAAGCGCTCGTAGAAGGTGAGCCACTCGTGCGCGGTCTCGAGCGGTCCGGGGTCGAGGCGGCAGAGATGCGCGCGGCCGCGAACCTCGCGCTGGATAAGCCCGGCGCCCTCCAGGACCTTGATGTGCTTCGAAGCGGCCGCGAGCGAAATGGCGAAGGGTTGCGCGAGTTGACCAACCGTTCGCTCGCCCGATGCGAGCTCAAGCAGCATGCTCCGGCGCGTCGAGTCGCTGAGCGCGTGAAAGACGGGACCGAGCTGAGGTGCGTTTAATTCAACCATGTGGTTGAATATGCGCTTGTCGTTTTGGAAAGTCAACCACTCGGTTGAATAAAATGGATGTTTGATGCCGCCCGGACTGCGAGCCGCGTGCTTTCGTCTTATTTTGTGAGTGACTTGCCTCGGAGTTGTATTGGGCCCCACGAGCCAGTTCGGCTCTGGCCACGCGCTACGGCTAGTCAGAGGCCGCGCGACGGTTCAGGTTCCCGCCGACGCATATAGCCTTATTGGAGGGAAGGAAGCGGCCCATGGCGCAGGTCAATCCGCAACGCATCGTCGACCCCCACATTCACTGGTGTAGACGGACAATCCGTACAAGAACGGCCACGACCACGACTATCTCCCGGCTGATTATCGAGAGGACGCGGCCGGCTACAACGTCATCAGTGTCGTCCATATCGAAGCGCGCATTGGGATCCGACCGATCGGGTAGGGGAGACCCGGTGGCTCCGAAGCCTCGCCAATGACAGTCGCGATTACGGACTTTTGAAGGGAATTGTCGGCGAAGCGAACCTCGCGTCGGACGATGTCGAACGGGAGCTGGAGGGCCGTGCCGCCGATCGCAGCGCGCGGTCAATCCGCCACAATTGTCAATGACTTGGCCGAGCCGCATGCTGATTGGTGGGCGAGGAGCGCGATCAACTGTTCGCCGCCAACGCGATCCGCCATTACCGCCTCGCAATCTGACCGAAACGGCGTCCCGCTCCGACTTGTGCATGCGCGTCAGGGGCTAAGCGCGGGTCTCCCGAGGCGGTACAAGGGTGCGCAAGCGTTGACCGGCAGCCACGAGGTGCGCTCGCATGGCTTTGCCGGCCGCCTCAACGTCGCCTGACGCGACGCCCGAGACGATCGCGCGATGCTCGGCAATTGTGCGGCCCTTGGTTTCCGGAATGTAATAGGTCTTCGGATACCAGATTCGGACGATCGACTGGATGGTCGAACCGACAGTTTCGAAGATGGGATTTCGGGCGGCGTGAGCGACCGCCAGATGGAAGCGCGTATCGCTCTCCATGAAAGCGCCATGGTCCATCGGCTCTACCCGCATCTCCTCGATGGTCGCGTTGAGCTGCGCTACAAGCTCATCAGTGTTGTTGGCGGCTGCGCGACGCGCGCATTCCACCTCGATGAGGACGCGAACGTCAACGAAATCATCAAGATTGCCTTCAGTGAGCAGAAGTCCCCAACGAAAACCCCCGGACAGAAGCTCGGAAGTCGGCTCCCGAACGAACGAGCCCTCGCCCGCGCGAGCCTCCAACACGCCCAACACGACGAGGCTTTTCACGGCTTCCCGGATTGTCGAGCGCCCGACCTGGAACCTGATCGCCAGCTCTTTCTCGGAAGGGATGAGATCCCCGGGTCTCCAGACCCTCCTCATGATGAGGTCCGTGAGCGCCTTCACGATCTCCTGCGGGAGCGTGGCGCGGCTGACAGGCCTGATGAGCGCCTCGGTTTCGTCCATGATCGGATCTGCCTCGGAATTCCGATCGTCAGATTTCAACGACAGCTGCGACGGTCGCTTTTGGCGATTTTGCCAAGACAGAGGTCTGAACTTTGCTGTGAAGCAGCATAGGGGGCGACGGCGCCTTCGGCGTGAGACCCTGCATCTCGTCCTCCCGACAATCGGCTTGACAGCCGCAGCTCGTTAACATCACAATATCAGACATTCAGAATAACGATAGTGGGAGCGGATGTCTTAGCGCGGATTGGATGGTCGTAGCCTATGGCCGGTCGGCGCGACGACGTTTCATGATGTTGCCCAAAGCAGGTCGCAGGCTGGGCAGAAACTTCCAGAATGTGATGAGACAATCGAACGACGAACTGCAGCGCCGCTGAACGTGGCAGGGAATACAAAGAGGAAAACGAGGAGGAAATGCACATGCTGAAATCGTCTATGGGTGCGCGCGTTCCGACGGGAACTCGAGCACAAAGCGCTGGCCGGCGCCGCGCTCGTTGGCGCCGTGCTGGCGTCGAGTTGCGCCTTCGCTGAGACTCGCGCCGAACCCTTTCCTGCTTGGCCTGAGCCGGTTATTCGGGACAAGATGTCGGTGGATGAGGCGAAGGCCATCGTCGCCGAACGCACAAAGCCGCAGACCGAATGGAAAGGTCCGACAGACGGACCCAAGGCGCCGTCGGGCAGCTTCACCATCGCTTATGTCTCGCCCGACCAATCCTACACGCCGCACGTTCTTTGGGGCAAAGGCGTCGAGGAAGGCGCGAAGGCGCTCGGCTGGAAGGTGATGACCTTCAATGGCCAGGGCACTGTGAGCGGCACATTGTCCGCGATGCAACAGGCGCTGTCGTCCAATCCTGCCGCGATCATCACGCCGGCTGACGCCAATGCGCTGCAGAAGCCAATCAAGGAGGCGATGTCCCGTCACATTCCGGTGATCGGCATCCATGCAACGGCGTTCCCCGGTCCGAGCCCCGAACTCGGCCTCTATCAGAACATCGTCTCCAATCCGGCCGAGATCGGCGAAACCGAAGCGGCCTATGTGATCGCCCAATCCGACGGCAAGGCCAACGACATCCACATGGTCGACAACAGCTACGCCATCGCCCGCTTCAAGGCGAAGGCGACAACGACGCCGATCGCCAATTGTCCCGGCTGCAAGATGCTGGAAACGGTCAACATGCCGCTCGCCGAAGCCTCCTCCCGCATGAGCGCAGCCGTCTCCGGCCTGCTCGCGCGATACGGCGACAGCTGGTGGATGACCACGTGCTGCGACGGCTACTATACGAATGTCGCGGCGGCTCTGCGCGCCGCTGGCGCGTCAATGGATAAGATCAAGCTTGTGGGAGCGGACGCTCCACCTTCAGCCTATGACATGATCAGAAAGGGCGGGTTCGAGGTCGCGAGCGTGCCGGAACCGAGTTCGCTCTTCGGCTACGAAGCCGTGGACGCCGTGGTCCGCGCCATGGCGGGACAAGAGCCGGCGCATTTCCTCCAACCGGTGTTTCTCATTGTGAAAGACAACGTCGACACCGAGGGCGGCAAGAACAACGAATTCGCGCCGAGCAACAACTTCGCCTGCCACTACGAAAATATCTGGAAGGGTGAGAGCAAGGCCTGCAACTAGGCTCGTCGTTGCGTCGGTCATGGGAAAGGCGAAAGCCTCCCATGACCAAGCGGCCGCTTGGCGCACCTCGCAAGGCAGCGTCTCCGCAGCATGGGCGGTAGCAGAGTGTCCGCCGAAAAGAGGATGTCCAAGCAACCGACATGCCGACCGATGCGCCCGCCGCAATCGAGATCCGGGGTCTCACGAAGCGCTTTCTGAGCACGCTTGCGTTGGACGGCGTCGACCTGACGATCATGCCGGCCGAAATCCATGCCCTTGTTGGCGAGAATGGCGCAGGCAAGTCGACGCTCATCAAGATTTCTCGCCGGATTGTATCAGCCCGACTCAGGCGCGATCTTCATGAGCGGTCGTCCCGTTCATCCTCATTCGGAATCCGTGCCGATTGCGTTTGTCCATCAGGACCTTGGCCTGGTTGACGAACTCAGCATCGGCGAGAACGTGGCTTTGGTGGCAGGCTTTCCCCGATCGGCCGGGCTCATCTCGTGGAGCAAGGTTTGGCGGCAAGCGGAACAGATTTACGCCGGGATGGCGGTCGACCCGCCAAACCCGCGCGCGCCCGTAGGTTCGCTCAGCGCCGCAGGCAAAGCGATCCTCGGCATCGTAAGGGCTCTGTCGCGAGACGCCCGCGTCGTCGTCCTTGACGAGCCGACGGCTTCGCTGCCCGGCCCGGACGCGCTCCATCTCTTCGAGGTGCTGGAGCGCCTGCAGGCTTCGGGAACGAGCATCCTCTATGTGAGCCACCGCCTGAGCGAACTGTTCGGACTCGTGGACCGCGTGACGGTTCTCCGCGATGGCCGACTTGTCCGATCGAGCGACATCCGGGACGTCACTCCGGAATCGATCGTGCGCGACATGCTGGGCCGCGACCTCGAACTGCATCACCCGTCTGCCGCCGGCTCGCACGCCAGCGCGCCGTTGCTGCAGGTCGATAACCTCTTCACCGGCGACCAGGGGCCGCTGTCGTTCACCGTCGGGGAGGGCGAGGTGGTTGGCCTCGTGGGTTTGCGCGGCGCGGGCCACGAGGCGATCGGCCGCACGATCTTCGGCGCTCACCCCCAAACGGGTGGAACGATCCGACTGGGCTTCGACCTTGTGCCGGCCGGCCTGTCGATCAGCGAACGTATCGGAAAAGGAATCGCGCTTCTGGCGGGCGACCGCCTCGGCGAGAGCGCTTTGAGCGGCATGTCGCTGCGCGAGAATCTGTTTCCCAACGCAAGCAATGTCGCCGGCGGACTTTTCACCCCGATCGACGGACGACGGGAGGCTCGCGAAGCCGGCGACGTGCTGGAACGGTTCGACGTGCGTCCGCGCAACTGGTCGGCGCTCATCGATTGGCTCAGTGGCGGCAATCAGCAGAAGGTGTTTGTCGGCCGCTGGCTGGCGACCGGCGCGCGGCTTTTTATCATGGAGGAGCCGACCGCTGGCGTCGACATCGGCGCAAAGGGCGTCATTCATCGCATCCTGCGCGGCCTTGCGGCGGAGGGCGCTGGAGTTCTTGTCGTTTCCTCGGATTTCGAGGAGGTCGCGACCTTGTGCGATCGTGCGCTTGTTGTCGGTCGCGGCGTGATCACCGCGGATCTCGCCGGACCGGCGCTCACCTTGGAAAGCCTGTTGACCCGATCGTCGATGGCGGCTGAGCCGGCTGGGCAGGGGCATTAACTGGAGAAGGACATGTCCAACCCAACGCTCCAGCGCACCGCCTCAGCGCCGTCAGGCGAGCGAGTCTGGAACACGACGATTTCCAATCTCCTGGCGAACTATGGGCTGCTGTTTGTCTTTCTCTTGATCTTGCTCGTCTTCGGCCTGCTTCGGCCATCGACCTTCTTCAGCGCCACGAACCTCAATGCGATTCTGGTCAGCCAATCGGTGACGGCCATCCTCGCGCTCGCCGTCATGGTTCCGCTCGCAACGAAGCAGTTTGATCTTTCAGTCGGCTACCATCTTGGAATGGCGCAGGTGCTGATCGTCGGCCTGCAAGTGACGACCGGATTGCCATGGCCCGTGGCGGCTGTGCTGATCCTGCTTGCATCCTTGCTGGTCGGTTTCGTCAACGGCCTTCTCGTGACCTATTTCCGGATCGATTCCTTCATCGCCACGATGGGAACGGGAACGCTCCTTTACGGGGTGACCAACTGGTACACGAACGGCGAACAGATCGTCGGAATGGGCTTGCCCGACAGTTTCACGGGGCTGACCCAGATCGTCCACGGAATTCCCCTTCCGGCCGTTTACGTCGCGGTCATTGCTGCAGCTTTGTGGGTCGTCACGGAGCGATTGCCGGTTGGGCGAAACCTCTATGTGATCGGCGCCAATGTTCGCGCCGCCGAACTCACCGGCATCCAGGTGCGGCGCCATGTGATGGGGGCATTTATCGTAGCGGGGCTGCTCAGCGCCTTTGCGGGCATCGTGCTCGGCAGCATCCTTCAGACCGGAACGCCGAGCGTCGGTCCCGAATATCTTCTGCCGGCATTCGCCGGCAGCCTGCTTGGCGCGACCTCGATCAAACCAGGTCGAGTGAACGTGATCGGCACTTTGCTGTCAGTGCTTGTGCTGGCGTTTTCGTTCTCGGGCGTCCAGCAGCTTGGCGCGCCGTTCTATGTCCAGTTTTTCTTTAACGGGAGCATCCTGATCGTAGCGGTCGGCCTCTCGGTCTACGCCGCCCAACGTCGCCAACGGGCCGCCACGGCGCCGAAACCTGCCGCAACCTGAAGGGGGAGAACCGCATGGAGCCATTCGAGACGCTGGACAAGCGCTTCGCTGCCTACACGATTCCGATCGTGTTTCTGGAGAAGCTGCACACAGGCCTCCGTTGGGCCGAAGGTCCGGTCTATTTCGCTGATCAGCGTTGCCTCTTGTTCAGCGATTTGCCCAACAATCGGATCCTGCGCTTCGATGAGCAGACCTCTCAGGTTACAATCTTCCGCGCCGACTCGAATTTCTCCAACGGCAACACCCGCGACCGCCAGGGCCGCCTCGTCACCTGCGAGCACCGCGGCCGTCGGGTGACCCGCACCGAATATGATGGAACGATCACGGTTCTCGCCGATCGGTATGAGGGCAAACGCCTCAATTCGCCAAATGATGTGGCGGTGAAGTCGGACGGCACGGTGTGGTTCACCGATCCGACTTACGGCATCAGCGCGGCCTACGAGGGGGGCAAGGCGGAGAGCGAGATCGGAAGTTGCAACGTCTATTGCTTTGACCCGCGTGACGGCTCGTTGCGCGTTGTCGCAGACGATTTTCGGCGCCCTAACGGACTCGCGTTCTCGCCCGACGAGAAGCTTCTCTATATCGCGGATTCTGGTTTCTGGCCGAACCCGGACTGGCCCCACCACATCCGGGCCTTCGAGGTCGCGGACGGCAATCTTGGCAAAGGTCGTGTGATCGCCGAAGTCTCGCCGGGAATTCCGGATGGCTTTCGCGTCGATATCGACGGCAATATCTGGACGAGCGCGGGCGACGGCGTTCAATGCATCACCCCGAGCGGCGACCTCATTGGGAAAATTCCTGTTCCGGAAAAGGTCGCCAACGTCTGTTTCGGCGGCCCAATGCGCGACCGTCTGTATATCTGCGGGCACACGTCGCTCTACGCTATTCACGTGAATACACGCGGCGCGCAGACGCCGTGAACGGAACTCTTTTTCAGGAACGATTCCGATGACCCGCGTTGCGCTGATCGGAGCCGGAGTAGTCGGCTCCTCGTGGTCGCTCGTCTTTGCACGGGCGGGATTTGAAGTCGCCGTCTACGACGCCGACCCGAACTCAGCCGCGCGGACGAAGGAATTCGTTCGCAAGGCGCTCTCCGATCTCAAGGCGCTGGGCCTTCCCTCGGCCGAGGGAGCGGAGACGATCGCGGCGCGCGTGAAACCGGCGGCTCGAATGGAAGACGCGCTCGAAGGGGTTTCTTATGTTCAAGAAAGCGCGCCAGAGCGGGTCGAGATCAAGATTGAACTTTACAAAACCCTCGACCGTATCGCTCCGCCCGAGACCGTTCTCGCCAGCTCCACGTCGGGCCTGCCGGCGTCCGCCTTTACGGAAGGCCTCGAGCGCCGCGCGCGCTGCCTTGTCGTGCATCCGATCAATCCGCCACATCTCATCCCCTTGGTCGAGATCGTGCCAGCGCCCTGGACCGACGACAAAGTTGTCGAACGAGCAACCGCACTGATGCGCGAGGTCGGCCAATCCCCCATTCGACTGCGCCGTGAGGTCAATGGCTTTGTCGTCAATAGGCTTCAGAGCGCGATGCTGAGCGAGGCTTTCAAACTCGTGGAAGACGGGATCGTAACCGTCGGAGAAGTCGATCGCGCCGTTTCCGACGGTCTTGGCCTGCGCTGGTCCTTCATGGGTCCTTTTCAAACCATCGATCTCAACGCAAAGACGGGCGTCGCTGAATATTGCCGGAATCTCGGTCCGATGTATTACGGGCTGGCGAAAGAGCAGGCTGACGCGCGTCCGTGGACGCAAAAGCTTGTCGAAGCCGTCGAAGGTCAGTTGCGAGAACGGACGCCGGCCGACACTCTTGCGTCCTCACAGCAGTGGCGTGACAAATACCTTGCGAAGCTAGGCGCATTCAAGCGTCAGCAAGTTTGACGGCGGCGCCCCAAGTCACCCGCGCAGCGGAGAGTAGCATGGTGGATGTTCGAGACTTGATGCGTCTCGAAGGCCGCGTCGCGATCGTCACCGGCGGCGCTCGCGGCATCGGCCGGGAGACGGCGGAAACGCTGGCCGTGGCGGGTGCGCGCGTCGTCCTCGCCGATCTCGACAAAGAAACGGCGGAACGCGCGGCGACGGACATGCGTGCGCTAGGCCATCACGTGACCGCGATCGGCGTAGACGTCGCCGACGAGGCGAGTGTCGACTCTATGGTGCGGACGACGCTCGAGCGTGAGGACCGTCTCGACATCCTCGTCAACAACGCCGGCATCGCCATTCGGCGTCCGGCCGTGGATCTGGCGCTCGGTGATTGGGACAAGGTCCTTTCAGTGAACATGACGGGATGTTTCTTATGCGCCCGCGCCGCCGCGCGAACCATGATCGCCGCGGGCGCCGGCGGCGCGATCGTGAATGTCGCGTCAATCATGGGTCTATCGGGGGGCGGCCTCTATCCCAATGTCTCCTATCAGGCGACCAAGGGCGCGATCGTCAATATGACCCGCGCGCTCGCAGTCGAGTGGGCGCCGCACGCCATTCGAGTGAACGCCGTCGCCCCAACTTACGTGCGCACCGATCTGATCGGACCCATCCTCAAGGACCCGGAGCTTGTCGCCCGCATCGAGGCGATGACGCCTCTAAGGAAGCTCGCCGAGCCGGCCGATATCGCGGCGGCGATTGTCTTTCTCGCTGGAGCCGCGGCGTCGATGATCACCGGACATACGCTCGCGGTCGACGGCGGGTTCCTGGCGCAATAGCCGGCCATACCAGAATGGCGCCCGAGGCGCGTCTCAGGGCGGGATACGCGGCTCAGCCGCGAGGCGGGCGCGTATCGGCAACCTCGTTGACGAGCTTGCGCAACAGGGCGTCGCCAAAAGTGCTGAAATCATCGATCTGCACGACAAACGCGCCGGGACCGCCGATCACATTCTCGTGATAGTAATGCGCGAGGCCGCCCGGCGGGTTGGTGTGCAGGGCCAGATAGCCGCCCATCGCCGCCGCCTTCTTGTTGAAGATCGCGAGACCGTTGATCACCACGCCCGCCGCGACCGCAGCGTCGCGCGCTTCGGTGACGAGACGGCCCTGGTTGCTGGTGCCGTCGCCCGACACGTCAATCACCCGCCGGTTGGTCTCGAAGGCGCTCTCGGCGAACAGCGCAAAGGAGAAATCGATCGCCGTGCCGATTGCGGTCCGCCCGATATAGGCGCGCGGCGCCGCGGTCATCCGGGCGACAAAGGCCCCTGCGTCGGTCTGATTGCGGATCACCGCCCAGTCGACTACCAGCCTCTCCTCGCCGTCGCCGGCCCACTCGACGTAAGCGAGCGCAATCGCGCCATGCGGCCCGGTGGAGATCGCACTGATGAGCTGCTCGCTCTGAATTGCGTCAGCATAGCCGCGCCGCTGGAGGGCGAACTCTTCGTCGTCTATACTGCGCGAGACATCCGCCGCCAAGACGATCGCGGCGTCGACCATGACCGGCGCGCCCGCCGCGCCGGCCCGGCGGGCCTTCGGCCCAGCGAGTCCAGCAACGATGGCGGCGCCGAACGTAAGGCAAAGTCGCAAGACGCGCCGACGAGCCTGCACTGTCCAGTCGACGGCATGTTCTGGAGGTTCGGTCGTCATGAGACGCCTCACCGGGTCACGAGGTTTGGGGGAGGGGTCGTCGTCACCCATGATTCGCCTCGGGCGTCTCAACAGACAGTCTAGAGGTCGGCGCTCAGGCATCTTCGCTCTTTTGGGTCTCCTGAGCAACAAGCCGCGTCGACCCCGCCCACGGCCGGACAGGATCGAGCGGCCCACGGCCCTTCGTCCCGGCAGAGGCGAGCAAGGCTGCGAGAGCGAATCTATTCAACATAATAAATAAGTAATCTTATCGGCACTTTTCAGCGGCCCGCTCATTTGCGGGGAGCGCGCGTGGCCCGGCGGAAAAATGCGCGCGAGAGGAGGTCCAAATCAAGGACGATCCGAAAAGGACCGCCGCTGGAAGCGGTGCGTCTGCCGCCCATTCTTCAAATGGGGATCTTACGCCTTATGACGCATCCTTGATTTGGGTCTCCTCTCGCGCAAAAGTTTCACCACGGACCGCAGACAATAATTTTTGCTAGTTCGCCGCCAGCATGCCGCGCAGCGTGTGGCTTTCGCCGTCGAGCGTGGCGTAACTGATGTCGTCAATGCGCCATTCGCCATGTTCGAAGAGCATGGCGTAGGTCACCTGCTCCCGCGCGCCATCGCCCCTGGCAAACTCCGCGAGCACCTTGGCGGCGTCGCGAGTCTCCGAGATCGGGGCGACCCTGAGCGCCACAAGGTGAGGCGCCTCGTCGCTGAACGGATCCCTGGCGATCGCGGCCGAGGGACTGCGTCCGGAGAGCACTTCGTCGGCCGCTATCGAACGCAACAGCGAACGCGAGAAAAAGCGCGCGCGCAGCGTGTTGTCGGCCATAATCCCCGGGCCGCGACCTTGTATGGCGGGGCCATCGGCCGTGTAAGCAGCCTCGATGGCGTCCCCGGGAGAATGTCGGTTTATGCCTGCTTCCGCGGCTAGCGCGAAGGGCAGAAGGCAGACCACCGCACCCAAGATCCTCTTCATAATCGCCGTATCCTCTGGCTCCTTACCCCAAAGTTAACGTCGGTCCGGGTCGTGTGCTGTGACGCGCGTCACACTCCGACAATGAAGGGTACAAGGACGACGCTGAGACGGAGGGGAGGCGCCGCGCGGTACAGAAGCCGTCCAGACTGGGCTTGGGTCCGGGTGGGGCGGACGTCTCACTCAAGCACTAGGCGCGTTGCGTCCGCAGCCGCACGAGTTGCAGAAAAATGAGCTTAAGCCGTTGAAAAGACTATGCCGCGCGCAAAACCGTACACTTGGCCTGAGCGCCTAGAGGGGACCCGCCGACTGGGTTGGGCGGACTGCCTAGCGCCCTCGGCTCCGCGAACGCCTTGGCGAGAAAAAGCCCGCCCTGGCGCAGGCCCTCGGCGTCGATGCCGTGGCCGATCCCAAGCGAGAGATGCCATTGGGTCGGGATGTACGCCCCGGCGAGCGCTTCGGCCGCGATGAACATCGCGTCAAACGGGATCAGCGGATCCTGATCGCCGTGGACGAGCAGGATCGGCGGCGGCGCGCCGCGCGAATCGCGCGCTGTTGCTTCGTCGAGCCGCTCCGGGCCGATCAAAAGGCCGGAAAAGCCGAGAATGCGCCGCCGGCGCGCGCGGCCGCCTGAGACCGACATGCAGCGCCATCATGCAGCCCTGGCTGAACCCGACCAGCGCCAGCTTCGAATCGTCGAGACCGAGCTTCTGGAGCTCGGCGTCCAGAAAAGCGTCGATCGCGCCGCGCGCCTTGACGGCGCCGGTCCAGCGCTCCCCGCCGCCGGCGGTATCGTCCGGCGACCGGTTGGAAAGCGCGAACCATTGGCGGCCCATCGGCGCCCCCGGCGTGCGTTCGGGCGCGTGCGGCGATACGAACGCGGCCTCAGGCATCAGCGCGCGCCATTGGCGTCCAAGCTCGATCAGGTCATTGCCGTCCGCGCCATAGCCATGCAGAAAGACCACCAGCTGGCTGGTTTTGCCGGCGGCCGCCGGGATGCGGGGTCCGTCCAGGGCGGCGCTCATCAGATATTGGCTCCAGGGCTGATCGGGGTTTGGCTTAGCCCGAACCATCGGCGAGGGCCATACCCGACCGCGCCTTGACGCCTCGATAATAGGCCCAGAGCATGCGCGCGGCGACGCCTCGCAACGGGCGCCAACGTTCGGCGATTCGCTCGAGCTTGCGCCACGTCCGGGCGCTGCTTCAGGTTCAAGGCGACCTTGGCGGCTTCCTGCAGCGCGAGGTCGCCAGCGGGGAAGGCGTCCGGGTGGCCGAGGCAGAAAAGGAGGAAAATGTCCGCCGTCCAGGGGCCCACCCCTTTCACCGCGACGAGCGCCTTATGGGCGTCCTCGGCGTCGAGAGTCGCCGAGACCCCCGAGATCAAGGCCGCCCTCGACGATCGCGTGGGCGAGCGCGCGCAAGGCGCGGATTTTGGCGCCCGACAATCCGCAGGCGCGCAGATCCTCCTCCGTCGCTTTCGCGATTTCAGCCGCCTCGAGCGGCACAATCCGCGCCTGCAACCGGCCGAAAATCGCGGCGGCGCTGGCGGTCGACACCTGCTGCGCCACGATGATCGCGGCGAGACCCGCAAAGCCGGCCTCTCTGCGCCGCAGCGGCGGCGGACCCCCGATCCCGATCAGGCGCTCGATCAGTTCCGGATCTTTGGCGCGCAGACGCTCGGCGGCCTCGCGCAAGGCCGCCTCATCGGTGATCGGAGGACCGGGGTGGTAGAGCCTTTTCTTCGCTCGGCGCGGCGTTCGCCTTGCGCGCGTCTTCCGCTCAGTTGGTGCGCTTAACCGCCATGATCGATGACGTCCCCGCTGCGCCCGTCCTCCGCTTTGCGCCCTCGCCGAACGGAGCCCTCCATCTCGGCCACGCCTATTCGGCGCTCATGAACGAGCGCATCGCCGCAGAGACTCGGCGGCCGCCTTCTGTTGCGCATTGAAGACTTGGACCGCACCCGTTGCAAGCCGCAGTTCGAGGCCGCCATTGTCGACGACCTCGCGTGGCTTGGACTTCGTCTTCCCGGAGCCCCCGCGCCGGCAGAGCGAGCATGGCGACGACTACGCGGCGGCGCTCGCGCGCCTTGACCGGCAGGGCCTGGTCTACCCCTGTTTTTGCAGCCGATCGGAGATCGCGCGCGCCTCGCCGGGCGAGCGCGACCCTGACGGCGCGCCACTCTATCCCGGAACTTGCCGATCGCTGGGCAAGGCCGAAGCGCAAGCCCGTCTCGCTCAGGGCGAACGGGCGGCCTTGCGCCTCGACATGCGGCGCGGCGTCGGCGGCCGTCCGGTCGCGTCTTTACTGGACCGAATACGGCGAGGGCGCCGTTCCCTCGCAACAGCCGGCCGCGCCGGAGCTCTGGGGCGACGTTGTCCTCAGCGGCCGCGATCTGGCGGCGAGCTATCATCTGGCGGTGGTCGTCGATGACGCGCTTGCAGGGCGTGACCGACGTTGTGCGCGGACGCGACCTGCTCGCCGCGACCGCGGTCCATCGGCTGCTGCAGGCGCTGCTCGGCTTTCCGGCGCCGCGCTATCGGCACCACCGGCTCGTTCTTGACCGGGACGGAGCGAAACTGTCGAAAAGCCGTCAGTCCTGGTCGCTTGCCGAACTGCGCGTAGCAGGCTTGGCCCCGGCGGAAGTTCGAGCAGCGCTCGGGTTCGGCGCGGGCGCCGACGGCAGGCTTGCGGTTGAATTCGGTTGAAGCTCCGCCGTCGCCGACACAGGCGCGGACACGGGCCTCTCAGCCGCCATCGCCGCCGCGGACGGCGACTTCGGCCATGAGTTGATCGATGCGGTCGCGCTCCCGCTTGAACGACGCCGAGCATCTGGCCGTCGAACTCGCGCGTGCGGGGCAGCTTGATCGCCATCGGGTCGACGAAGTTGCCGTTGATGATCACCTCGTAATGCAGGTGCGGGCCGGTCGCCAGCCCAGAATCGCCGAGATAGCCGACGGTCTGACCCTGAACGACATGCGCGCCCTCGGCGACGCCGCGGCCGAAACCGGACATGTGATTGTAGGCGGTCACATAGCCATTGGCGTGCTGGATCTCGACCCGCCGCCCGTACCCGCCATCCCATCCCGCCTTGATGATCGTCCCGTTGCCGGCGGCGTAAATCGGCGTGCCGATCGGCGCCGCCCAATCGACGCCGGTGTGCATGCGCGCATAATGCAGAATCGGATGAAAGCGCATGCCGAACGGCGAGGTCATGTCGCCCTCGGCGATCGGCTTGCGCACCAGGAACTTGCGCATCGAGCGGCCGTTCTCGTCGTAGAAGTCGACCATGTTGTCGTCGGGCGTCTGGAAGCGGTAGTACTTGAACGTCTGATCCCGGACGGTCATCGAAGCGCATAGCAGCTCCGGGCGCGGATTGATGTCGTCGGGATCGGAATAGAACGCCTCGATCGAATCGCCCGGCGCCGTCGCGCGCTGGAAATCGACGTCGTTGGCGAAAACCCTAGTCATGACGTCGATGATCGATCGCGGCAGCCCCTGCTTGAGCGCCGTCTCGTAGAGGCTCTGGTAAAGGCTCATGCCGCCGCCAGCAGACTGTCTTCATCGGCGGCTTTGGTCTTTCGCGGCGCCTGCGCGGTGCGCAGCGCGACGGGCTTGTAGGCGCCGCTGTCGGTGACCGCGACCGTCGCCTTGAGCTGATCGTCGGCGTAGACCGAGATCCGGGCTATCCCCGGCTTTTCCCCTCGAACGGCCGGCTCCTCCGGCAGGAGAATGATTTTCTGCCCCTCGCCGACCGGCGATTCGCCGTGCTTGACGCCGAACGCGGCCAGGATGGCCTGGACGGCTTCGGGGCTTGCGCCATTGGCCTTGAGCACGTCCTCGAAGCTCTCGCCATGGCGCATTTGAACGAGCTTCTCGCTCGGAGACGCATCGTCCGGGCTCGCCTTGACGGCATTGGTTACGTTTTCGGGAATCATGCGCACTTCGATCGACGCGAAGGGCGTGCTCGGAGCTGACGCTGCCCACGGTCGCGTAGGCGGAGAGCGCGCGCAGGGCTTCGCCGCCGCCCGGCTCGTCCGCATCAGCAGGATCTGTGGCGGCAGGGATTGAGCAGCCGCCTTTTCCGTCGGGCGCTTTCAGCGTCTCGACGACCTGCGCTTCCGCCTCGGCCTGCGTCAGTTCTCCGGTCGTCTGTTCCGCATCGCTCGGAGTGAGATCCTCGACCCGAAACGTCACCTCGGCGTTGTCCTGCACCGGGCCCGGATCGGGCGGCGCTTCGGCGACGTCCGTTCCGCCGTTCACGATCTTGAGGGGGTTGAACGGCGGCACCGCGTCGGCAAACCCGGTCGGGGTCATGGTCAGCGTGGTTTCAAGACGGGTGAACGGCCGCGCCTTCACCACTTCCTTGTCGCCGACCTTGATGATCGTCGGGGCCTTGAAGGTCTGTTTGTCCGAGACGATGTCGACGGGCCGCAGGAGCCGGTCGCCCTTGCTGGGATTGACGCCCGCCTTCCTGCGAGTCAGCCGAGCCGCGTCGGCGCGGCGAATTCCGGCGCCTCGGCGAAATCGTATTGGCTGTCGAGATCGAGATAGAGCGCCGCGCCGATCAGGGTCACGCCGCAGAGCCCGGCCAGCGACGCGCCGGCGAGCCATCGGAACGACGCGCTGCGCCGCTCGTTGCGGTCGAGCCGATCGTCGCCCAATCGGATTGGCGGCTCGACTCCAAGGTCGGGGCCGACCGCCGCGCGGTCGCCGCGGGAGCCCAGCCGCGGAAAAGCGGCCGCCAGTGTCGTCAAAACTGTTGTTTCGCTCGCTTTTGACGCCCGCGTCGAGTCGGACGGGCTGCGAGATTAGTTACCGCGCATGGCCCGCGAGCGCAAGCTCTCGCTCCCGGCCGCATCGCTCCGATCGCCCCTGTCAGCCCCTTGCGATTTGGCTCTTTTCGCTTCCCTAGTACGGCGCCGCGCTGAGCTGCGGAGATCTCATGCAACTGATCGGAATGCTTGATTCGCCCTATGTGCGCCGGGTCGCCATTGCGCTGATCATCGCCAGAACTCCGTTCATACATCGGCCAATTTCGCTCTTCCGGCACATCGATGAGTTCTCGAAGCTCAACCCGCTCCTGAAAGCGCCGACCCTCGTCACCGACGACGGAGCGGCGCTGATGGATTCGAGCGTCATTCTCGATTACCTCGCCGGCCTCGATCCGCGCATCGCCGCGCTGACGCCGTCGAAGGCGCCCGCAGCGCCTCGGAGCGCTGCGGGCGACCGGCCTCGCCCTGACGGTCATGGAAAAGGCGGTGCAACGCCACTACGAGCGCGTGCTGCGCCCGGCCGAAAAGCAGCACGAGCCGTGGATCGACCGGGTTATGGGCCAATTGACCGCGGGTCTGAGCGCGCTTGACGCCGAACTGCCCAGGTCCGGATGGATCAGCGGCGAATTGGGCCTCGCCGATATCACAGTCGTCTGCGCCTTCGGCTTCACCCAGGCCGTTCTGGCCGATCTCGTCGAGACCGGCCGCTATCCCAATCTCGGCGCGTTCTGCGCCCGCGCCGAAGCGCTTCCCGCTTTTCGCGCCGCTCCGCCGGAGGATGGGGCGACCGCCGCCGCGATTGGCGATTGACGAAACGCGGCCAAGCGCCGAGAGCGGGCGACGAAGCAGGGAGCATCACATGGCTGATCAAAGCGAGAGCATGCGCGCCGTTGTCGCGCCCCGCCCGGGCGGTCCGGAGGCGCTCGAAATCCAAATGCGCCCGCGTCCGGTTCCGGCGGAGGGCGAGATTCTGGTCCGGGTCGAAGCCGCCGGCGTCAATCGACCCGATGTCCATCAGCGCCAGGGCCACTATCCGCCGCCGCCCGGCGTGACCGACGTGCTCGGCCTGGAAATCGCCGGCGAAGTCGTGGCGCTCGGACCGAACGCCGGCGTTCACCGCCTTGGCGCGCGCGTGACGGCGCTCGTGCCCGGCGGCGGCTACGCCGATTATTGCGTCGCCCATGAGACCAACGCGCTTGCCGATCCCCGCCGGGCTCACCGCGATCGAGGCGGCGGCGATCCCCGAGACCTATTTCACCGTCTGGACGAATGTCTTTGCCCGCGGGGCGCTGAAAGCCGGCGAAACGCTGCTGGTGCATGGCGGCGCCTCCGGCATCGGCACCACGGCGATCGCGCTCGCCAAGGCGTTCGGCGCGCGCGTCATCGCCACCGCCGGATCGGACGAGAAGGCCGCGCAATGCGAGCGGCTGGGCGCCGACCTCGGCGTCAACTACCGCACAGGACGATTTCGTCGCGGCCGACGCTTCGCGCGACCGGGGGCCGGGGCGCCGACGTCATTCTCGACATGGTCGGGGGCGACTATGTCGAGCGCAACTATGCGGCGGCGGCGCTGGACGGACGCATCGTGCAGATCGCGTTCCTGAAAGGACAAAAGACGACCGTCGATCTGAGGCCGATCATGGCCAAGCGCCTGATCCACACCGGTTCGACCTTGCGCCCGCGCTCGCCGGCGGAAAAAGCGGTGATCGCCGAAGCTCTGCGCGCCAAAGTGTGGCCGCTCCTGGAAGCAGGGCGCTGCCGGCCGGTCATCGACTCGGTCTTTCCCGCTATCCGAGGTCGCGAAAGCGCATGAGCGGATTGAGAACGCCGAGCATGTCGGCAAGATCGTGTTGACGACGTGAACAGCCGGCCTGAACGGCGAACTTGAAATGCGCGGCCGGAGGTCGCATGTTTCAGTTGCGCGGGCGCGAATCGACCCCGCGCGAAGAGGAACGCGACGCTGAACCTCACGCCTCATCCAGCCGCGGCGCCTGCCGCCCGCAGTCCGGCCGCCTCCGGGAAGCTCACCGACGGCCGACGTCCTGTCGCAGATCATCGTTGAAGCCCTTGAAGACGCCAAGGCCGAAGACATCGTCTCGATCGACCTTTTCGGCAGGACGACGCTCGCCGATCGAATGATCATCGCCTCCGGCCGTTCGAGCGTGCATGTCGGCGCCATCGCCGACCGGGTGGTCAAAGCCTGTCGCGACGCCGGTTATCCCGTCGCCGAAAGTCGAGGGAATGCCGCTTTGCGACTGGGTGCTGCTCGACGCGCAAAACGCCATCGTCCACATTTTCCGCCCGGACGTTCGCCAGTTCTATAATCTTGAAAAGATGTGGAGCGCCGATCGGCCCGGAGAAGCGGCCAAGAGCTGAGTCGGCCAAGGGCCGAACCATGCGCCTCGCGCTGGTTTGCGTCGGCAAACTGAAGGCGGGGCCGGAGCGTTTGCTGTTCGAGCGCTACTTCAAGCGACTCGACCGAGGGCGCGCGGAGCGCCGGCTTGGCGGGCGTCGATTTGCGCGAGATCGGGGAATCGCGGGCGCGGCGGCCGGACGAACGGCGGGCCGAAGAAGCCGCCGCGATCCTGGCCGCCGCGCCCAAGGGCGCCGCGCTGGTTTTGCTCGACGAGCGAGGGCCGTCGGCGACCAGCGAGGAATGGGCCGCCGACATCGGCCGGGCGCGCGACGCGTCGCGACCGGCCTATGTGGTGGCGATCGGCGGACCGGACGGGCTTGACCCGTCGCTCGCGCCGCTGCGCACCGAGATCGTGAGCTTCGGCGCAATGACCTGGCCGCACCAGCTGGTCCGGGTGATGGCCGGCGAACAGCTCTATCGGGCGATGACGATTCTCGCCGGCCACCCCTATCATCGCGGCTGACCTCCAGAAAGTTCGATCATATTTTCGTTACAAACCCGTCGGTGCGTCGGAATTCTGCGGCCTGAGGCCAGAACGACACGATCGCCCCGATATTGGCTAGATTTGGTGATCCTTGCCGCTGATGCAGCGGCGGCGCAGACATGGATAGGTTGCGCGCGGACGGCCGTTTTGGCCGCTTCGCTCGGCGCGGCTTGCGGCGCGCTCGCCGATCCCGCGCACCCTCAAATCCGCCCGAGCCAGACCGATCAGCAGCGCGCGGACAAGGAGATCGAGCTGCGCGGCGTCGAGGACACGCTGCGCGCATCGGAGGAGCAGCGCCGGGCGATCGAGGCCGAAATCGACTCCGTTCGCGCCGATCGGGCGCGCCTTCGGCGGCGCTGATCGAAACGACGGCCAAGGTGCAGGACGCCGAGCGCGGCGCCGCGGCGGCGGCCGACAAATTGGCGAGCCTCAACGCCACGGCCGATGAGCTCTCGCATTCGCTCGAGCGCCGGCGCGGCGTGATCGCGGACGTGCTTGCGGCCCTCCAGCGGATGGGCAGCCATCCTCCGCCCGCCATCCTCGTCAAGCCCGACGACATGTCGGAAGCGGTGCGCGCGGCGACGGTCATGGGCTCGGTCATCCCGGAATTGAAATCGGAGATCGAGGCGGCCCGCGCGCGATCTCGACGACCTCGCCAAGACCCGGGAGTCGATTGCGCGGGAGCGCGACGAGCTGACCGAGAAGGGCCGGGCGCTCGCGGCCGACAAAATGCGCCTCGCGGCGCTTATCGATGCGCGCCAGCAGTCTCTCGGCCTCGGCGCAGGACGCGCTCGGCTCGCAGCAGCAGCGCGCGGCCGAACTCGCCAGACAGGCGACGTCGCTCAAGGACCTTATCGTCGCGGCTCGACAGCGAAACCGCCGCGCGCAAGGCCGCGGCGGCCGCGGCGCATGCGGCCGAAGTCGCGGCGGCGGCCGAAATCGAAGCGCGCGCGCAAGCCGGGCGCGGGCGCCGATCCGGCGCGCCTCAAGCCCGAAATCGCCTTCGCCGACGCGAAAGGGCGCGTGCCGCTGCCCGCCGCGGGCGCGATTCTGAAGACATTCGGCTCGCCGGACGACCTTGGAGGGACCGAACACGGGGTCTCCTTGGCGACGCCCGCCGGCGCGACCGTGTCCGCGCCGGCGGACGGCGCGGTGCTTTTTGCCGGAGCCTACCGGAGTTACGGGCAACTCTTGATCATCGATGCGGGCGGGGGATATTATGTTCTGCTTGCCGGAATGGATCGAATCAATGTTCAATCCGGCGAGTTCGTACTGGCGGGAGAACCGGTCGGCGTCATGGGCGACGGGTCTGTCCGCATGGCGACGGCGGCCGCAGTTGGCGCGGCGCGGCCGGTTCTCTATATAGAGTTACGCAAGGACGGAACTGCGATCGATCCGGGGCCGTGGTGGGCAAAGTCAGACATCGAGAAGGCGCGCGGATAATTCGTAAAGCTGGTTACTTGGGAGTTGGCGTCGTTTTGGGAGCCGCGGCCGCGGCCACGGCGCCGCAGGCGCTGCTGTTCGTCAGTCCGTCGGCTTATGCGGCGGCCGCCGACACCTATCGGCAGCTCAACCTGTTCGGCGACGTGTTCGACAAGATCCGCAACGACTATGTCGAGAAGCCGGACGAATCGAAGATGATCGAGGCGGCGATCAACGGCATGCTGTCCTCGCTCGATCCCCATTCGAGCTACATGGACGCCAAAGCGTTCCGCGACATGCAGGTCCAGACGAAGGGCGAGTTCGGCGGCCTCGGCATCGAAGTGACGCAGGAGGACGGCCTCCTCAAGGTGGTGACGCCGATCGACGATACGCCGGCCGCCAAGGCGGGCGTGCTCTCCGGCGACCTCATCACGGCGATCGACGACACGCCCACGCAGGGGCTGACGCTCGATCAGGCGGTCGAGAAGATGCGCGGCTCGATCAATTCGCCGGTGAAGCTCAAGATCGTCCGCGGGCCCAAGAAGGACGTCAAGGATTTCACCATCGTCCGCGACCTCATCCACGTGCAGTCGGTGCGCTCGCATGTCGAGGACGACGATATCGGCTACATCCGCATCACCCAGTTCACCGAGCAGACCGCGGACGGCCTGAAGGCGGCGATGGAGAAGCTGCACAGCGAGATTCCGGCCGACAAGTTCAAGGGCTACATCCTCGATCTGCGCAACAATCCGGGCGGCCTGCTCGACCAGTCGATCGACGTCGTCAATTCGTTCGTCGACCGGGGCGAGATCGTCTCGACCCGCGGCCGCACGCCGGACGAGACCCAGCGCTTCGACGCCAAGCCGGGCGGCGACCTGTCGGGAGGCAAACCGCTCGTCGTCCTCATCAACGGCGGCTCGGCCTCGGCGTCGGAAATCGTCTCCGGCGCGTTGCAGGATCACAAGCGCGCGACGCTGATCGGCACGCGGTCGTTCGGCAAGGGCTCGGTGCAGACGATCATGCCGCTCGGCGAGAACGGCGCGCTGCGGCTGACGACGGCGCGCTACTACACGCCGTCGGGCCGCTCGATTCAGGCCAAGGGCATCGAGCCCGACATCAAGGTGCTGGAGGACGTGCCGGACGATCTCAAGGGCAAGGACGACATGAAGGGCGAGGCCTCGCTCAAGGGCCATCTCGCCAACGGCGCCGAGGATACGTCGGCCTCGCAGGCCTATGTCCCGCCGAACGAGAAGGACGACAAGCAACTGACCGCCGCCATCGACCTGCTGCACGGCGTCAAGCATCCCGGATCCGGCGGTGAAGGCCGATGCGGCCCCGGCGAAGAGCGATGCGCCCGCGGCGGCGGCCGACGTCCCCGGCGCCGACCGACCCGAGCCAGCCGGCCCCCGCCAAGCCGAATTGATGCGCTCAACACGAGCTCATGGAGCCGAGCGTCGCCGATGAGGAAAGGCCTCTCCTATCTTGCCTACGGAGTCGCCGCCGGCGTTGTGCTGGTCGGCGCCTCGCACGACGCGCTGCGCGCCGCCGAGCTCGAGCACGAGCGACAAGCTCGCGCTGTTCGCCGAGGTGTTCAACAAGGTGCGCGACAACTACGCCGAGAAGCCGGACGACGAGAAGATGATCAAGTCGGCGATCGACGGCATGCTGGCGTCGCTCGACCCGCATTCGAACTATTTCGACCCCAAGGCGCTTGCAGGACTTCCAGAGCAGCATGAAGGGCGAGGAATTCGGCGGCCTGGGCCTCGAAGTGATGATGGAAAATGGGCTCGTCAAGGTGGTGAGCCCGATCGACGATACGCCGGCGGCGCGCGCCGGGCTGATGACCGGCGATCTGGTCACCCGCATCGACGACACGGCGGTCAAGGGCCTTTCGCTCAAGGAAGCGGTCGACAAGATGCGCGGTCCAGCCAAGTCGCCGGTCAAGCTGACCGTCGAGCGCGGATCGAACAGGGACGTCAAGGAGTTCACGATCGTCCGCGAGATCATCCATGTTCAGTCGGTGCGCGCGCATCTCGAAAGCGGCGACATCGGCTATATCCGCATCACCCAGTTCAACCAGGAAGCGTACGACGGGGTGCGCAAGGCCTTCGATCATTTCCGCGCCGACCCCGGCCAGGCGAATTTGAAGGGCTACATCCTCGACCTGCGCAACAATCCCGGCGGCCTGCTCAACCAGGCGGTCGAGATCACCAACGCCTTCGTCGACAGCGGCGACATCGTTTCGACCCGCGGCCGAAACGCCGACCAGGGGCAGCGTTACTCCGCCCGCCCCGGCGTCAATCTTTCGCAGGACAAGCCGGTGGTGGTGCTCATCAATGGCGGTTCGGCCTCGGCCTCGGAGATCGTCTCCGGCGCGTTGCAGGATCTCAAGCGCGCGACGCTGATCGGCACGCGCACATTCGGCAAGGGGTCGGTTCAGACCATCCTGCCGCTCGGAGAAAATGGCGCGCTCAAGCTGACCACCGCCCGCTACTACACGCCTTCGGGCCGGTCGATCCAGGCCAAGGGCATCGATCCGGACATCAAGGTGCTCGAAAACATTCCTGACGACCTGAAGGGCAAGGTCTCCAGCCTGGGAGAAGCCTCGCTGTTCGGTCATTTGAAGAATGACGGCGAGGAGGAGAAGGGCTCTGACGCCTACGTGCCGCCGGACCGCGACAAGGACACGCAGCTCGAGGCGGCGGTCAAGCTCCTGCACGGCGCCAAGGCCGAGACGCTGCGAAGCCCGGATCAGCCGGCGACCGTGACACTCGCAATGACCTTCGGCTCGGTGGCTGATCGCGAGCTGCGCTCGATCGCTGCGCCCGGGCTTGGCTCAGGCGCAGGAAGGGTCGGGCTGCAGCGCGTTTAAATGGCCGCTTGACCACGAGCGCGCGCGCTCTCACTCGGCCCGACAAGGCGTCGCTTCCCAATGGCGGCGCGCTCGCCTACGACGTCGCGATGACGCTCGAGCTTCAGCCGCTCTCCGCCGCCGGGTTGCCGAAGGCGCCCGAGCGCGCGCCGAAGTCGCCGTCACGCGTTCGCGGGCCATTTTACCCTCGCCGCGCCGGCCAAGGCGGGCGCCTACAGAGTGACGATCTCCTCGGAAGGCTGGGTCGACGTCCTCGACGGCGGCGCCTATCTGCATCCGATCGCCTTTACCGGCGCGAAGGAATGCGAAGGCGCGCGAAAGAGCGTCAAGATTCGACCTGCCGAGCTCGGCCGCTCGCGCTTCAGTTCAGCGGCGTCCCGAAGGACCAAATTTCCGTTATCGTTTCGCCCGATCAATAGCCTGTCGCTTGATGGGCTCTGCCGATAGAGCCGCGCCGGGCGTCGCTCGACCCATCGCGGCGCCTTCGCGGTATCAGTCGACGATCGGTCAGTGCCGGAAATGCCGCATGCCGGTGAAGACCATCGCCACGTCCGCTTCGTCGGCGACGGCGATCACTTCGGCGTCGCGCACCGATCCTCCGGGCTGGATGACCGCGGTCGCGCCGGCTTCGATCGTCGCAACCAGGCCGTCGGCGAAACGGAAAGAAGGCGTCGGAGGCGACGACCGAGCCTCGCGTCAGCGGCTCGGCCAGGCCAGCCATCTCGGCAGCTTCCTCGGCCTTGCGCGCGGCGAGGCGCGCCGAATCGACCCGCGACATCTGCCCCGCTCCGATGCCGACCGTCGCGCCGTCCTTGGCGTAGACGATGGCGTTCGACTTCACATGCTTGGCGACCGCCCATGCGAACCTGTAGGTCGGCCATTTCGCGCGAAGTCGGAGCGCGTTTGGTCACAACCTTGAGCGCTCCCTCTTCGAGCACGCCATTGTCGCGATCCTGGACCAGAAGTCCGCCCGCGACCGACCGCACGGCGAGGGTCGGCGCTCTCGGATCGGGAAGCGAGCCGGCGAGCAAGAGCCTCAGGTTTTTCTTCGCCGCGATGATCGCCAACGCCTCGTCGTCCGCGTCCGGGGCGATGATCACCTCGGTGAAGATCTCGACGATCTTGCGGGCCGAGGCCGCGTCGAGCTTCCGGTTGAGCGCCACCACCCCGCCGAACGCCGACACGGGATCTGAGCTCAGCGCCTTTTCGTAGGCCTCGAGCAGCGACTGCGCCGATGCGCGACGCCGCACGGGTTCGCGTGCTTGATGATCGCCACTGCCGCGCTTTCCGCCGGATCGAATTCGGCGACCAGCTCGTAAGCGGCGTCGGTGTCGTTGATGTTGTTGTAGGACAGCTCCTTGCCCTGGATCTGGCGCGCGGTCGCGACGCCGGGGCGCGCCTCGGCGCTGAGGTACAGCGCCGCGCGCTGCTGCGGGTTTTCGCCGTAGCGCAGCGCGCCGAAGCTCGGGTGCAGAACGCCGCCGAAGGCGCGCCATTTCGGCGCGGGCTCATGCAATCTCCTGCGCGAGCCAGTTGGAGATCGCCGCGTCATAGGCCGCGGTGCGGGCGAAGGCCTTCTGCGCCATCCTGCGGCGGAAAGCGAGAGCTGGTCGTCCCCTCGTCGCGGCTGCAATTCGTCGATCAGCGCGGGATAATCGTCCACGTCGACGATGACGACGACATCGTCGTGGTTCTTGGCCGCGCCGCGGATCATCGCCGGGCCGCCGATATCGATGTTCTCGATCCTGTCCTCGAACGAGGCGCCCCGCTTCAGCGTCGCCTCGAACGGATAAAGATTGACGACCAGGAGGTCGATCGGCGCGATGTCGTTGGCGATCATCGCCGCCTGATGCGCCGGCTCGGACCGGATCGCCAGGAGCCCTCCATGCACGCGCGGGTGCAGCGTCTTGACCCGCCCGTCCATCATCTCGGGAAAGCCGGTGATCTGGGCCACGTCGACGACGGCGAAGCCAGCGGCGTTCAGCGCCGCCGCCGTGCCGCCGGTCGAAAGGAACTCAACGCCGAACGGCTGGAGCGCGCGCGCCAGATCGAGGAGGCCCGTCTTGTCGGAAACGGAGAGGAGCGCCCGCCCGATCTTGACGATATCCGTGGCCATTCGCGCAAACGCCTCAGTTTCGCCGTGTGCGACTTTGCTGCAGTGCAATAGCACAGGTCTGTACGCGCGGAACGTCTCACGCGCAATGCGCGTCGGACGGCAGACGTCGGCGCGGCGGTTCACCAAAATGTGAGAGCTCGGTTCATGACTGAGGGTCTTCGTTATACGCGTGAGCATTGTCCGACCGGAGGGCTTCCTTATAAAGTGACAGTCCAAGCTTTCGCCCGAATGAGGAGCACCCCATGCTCAAGACAATCGCGTTGATCGGCCTTGCGGCCGCCCTCGCCGTGCCGTCCGCCCCGGCCTTCGCCGTCAGCGGCAATTCGTCCGCCTATGGGACCGATGGCTCCGGCCCCACCGTCCCGACGCAGTCGCTGACGCCCTTCCAGCGTTCGTGGAACCACGCCAATGAGAGCAAGGAGCGCGCGAGAGCCGGGGCGAGCCTGGATTCGTCATCACCACGGCGCTGGCCAGATCGCAATAGGCCGGTTGGCGGCCGCGATCTAGCGCCACCGGCCTCTGGCGAATATTCGGCGACGTCGAGGGTTATACTGGACGGGTGTTCTTCCGTATGATCCTCGGGATGGTTCCGAAACCCGCTCGAGATAGGAAAAACCGATGTTCAAAGCTGATTGCGATTCGTCAGCGCTCGCCGCGCGCTCTCGCCCTCCTGTCCAGCGCAGCCCTTGCCGAACAGGGCAATTCGTCGTCCTTGGGGCACGCGTCGGCTGGGGGCCGGTGATCCCCACCCAGTCGCTCACGCCCAAAGAGCGCCAATGGAACTTCGACAATCAGGCGAAGAACGAGGCGGAAGACAGCGCCGAGTGGCTGCGGGTCGCATCGGAAGAGCCCGTTTCCCTTCTTCCAGTAGGCCGCTTCCATCTTGCTAAGCCGCTCTTGACCAGCCGCGCGGCGAAGAACCCATCCAGGCCCGAACGCCGCGGATTGTCGCCCCACAAGGTGACAGGGCAGCGTGCGCAAATCGCCGGACGGGGTCACGGCATTCGGCGAGGCCGCCGATCTCTTCGGGCGTGATCGCTAGACGGCGCACGTCCGGGTTGCGGCGCAGAACGGCGGCGATCTGCGCTTCGCCCTCCTCGGGCTCGAGCGAGCACACGCAATAAACGATGGCGCCGCCCGGCCGCGCCAGCGCGATCGCCTTGTTCGAGCAGTTCGGCCTGCAGCTTGACGAGCGGGCGCGAGATCTCCCTGCCGCTTGATCCATGCGACGTCGGGATGGCGGCGGATGGTGCCGGTCGCGCTGCACGGCGCGTCCAAAAGCACAGCGTCAAACGGCGCCGCATCGAAGGCGAGCGCGTCGGCGACGACGATCTCGGAGCGAAGGCGCAAGCGTTCGAAATTGGCGGCGAGGAGCTTCAGGCGCTCGGCCGAGCGATCGACCGTCGTGAGATCCGCGCCCGCGGCGGCCAGTTCGGCGGCTTTTCCGCCCGGCGCGGCGCAGAGATCGACGACGCGCATGCCAGGATGCCGGCCGAAGGAGCCGGGCCGGCAAGCGCCGCCGCGGCGTCCTGCACCCACCATTCGCCGCCGCCATAGCCTTCGAGTTCCGCGACGGGAGCATGGCGTGTCGAGGCGTACCGAGCCGGTCGGCAATACGATGCCGCCAAGCCGCTCCGCCCAACCGGAGGCGTCGCCTTTGACGCTGAGGTCGAGCGTCGGCTCCGAGCGGTGCGCCGCAGCGATGGCGCGGGCGACGCTCTCGCCATAGGTCGAGCGCCAGCGCTGGGCGAGCCACGCGGGCGTGTCGTCGTCGAGGGGATCGGAATCGGCCAGAATGGCGTCGCGGTCGCGGGCGATTGCGCGCAGAACCGCATTGGCGAGCGCAGCGAATGGAGCGCTCGCCGGATCCGCGCGCGTCGCCTTCACCGCAAGGTCGACCGCCGCATGGTCGGGCGTATCGAGGAACAGGATTTGCGCCGCGGCGACGATGAGCGTCCATTCCAGTGCGCCGCCGCGCTTGCGGCATGCCTTTTTCCAACCGCCGCGCCAGCGCCTTGCGGATCGTGCCGAGCCGGCGAAGCGCGACTGTGGCGATCGAGCGCGCCAGCGCCCTGTCTCGCGGGTCAAGGCCGCCTCTGTGCATCGTGATGTCGGCGGCGAGCCGCTCTTCGAGCGGCCGCGACAATGTCAAGGCTTCGCCAACCGCGCGAGCCGCGGCGACCCGCGCCGCCATTCCCGGCGGTGCGGGGGCCGGCGCCTCCAGACGGCCAGCACGAAATCCGCCCGATTGTCGCGCCAACTTGTCTCGCTCGAATCAAAATTGCCGGCCGCCGGCATTGTAACTATACGCGAAATCTGAGGCGGACTTGCGTCGGGTCGACTGAAGAACATGCGTTTTGTGGAAGTAACGTCATCCGGGCGGGCGACGCAACGAGGCTAGGATATGAACGACGACTCTCAGGCTTCAGGCGATCGGCGGGAGGCGGACGAATTCGTCGCGCGCACACCCTCGCCGCCGGCTCGAAGGGCGCTCGCGGAAGCGCAGGCGAGACGCGCCGAGCGAAAGCTCGACCCGCCGCATGAGATCAACGGGCGGGGCGGTCTCGATCCGGCGCGCTATGGCGACTGGGAGGTGAAGGGGCTCGCGAGCGATTTCTGAGCCGAAAGCAGCGCCAACCGCATTTCGGCTGGAACTCAATCCGGAAAGCCATATGCGACCCGAAGATAGGGACGACATAGAGTTCGGGCCGAGCGCAATCCCGCCGAGCGATCCCCCGTCGTCGCCGACGCCGGCGCTTCCCCCAGATCGAACGGCCATATTGGAATCCTGGTTCTCCCGCCGGGGATGGACGATTTTTCCGTTCCAGCGGGAAACCTGGCGTCTGATGGCCGAGGGTCAGTCCGGCCTCCTCCACGCAACGACTGGATCGGGCAAGACGCTGGCCGTGGCGTTTGGCGCGTGGCTTGGCGCGAGCGAACCAGCAGATGCGGGTAATGGACTGAGCGTCCTCTGGATTACGCCGATGCGGGCGCTGGCTGCCGACACGGAGCGATCGCTGCGCGAAGCTTTCGCGGGCGTCGCGACCGAGGGCGCCGCGGGACCGGCGGCGTGGCGCGTGAGCGCGCGCACCGGCGACACATCGCAAAGCGAGCGCACGGCGATCATTCGAAGACCGCCACGCCTCTTGATCACGACGCCGGAAAGCCTTTCGATCATGCTGACCCAGGAGCGTGCGCGGGAAGCCTTTGCTTCGCTCTCTTACGCCGTCGTCGACGAATGGCATGAGCTTATCGGCAACAAGCGGGGCGTGCAGACGCAACTCGCGCTGGCGCGCCTTCGTCACTTTCGTCCAGGTCTCGTCACCTGGGGTCTCTCGGCGACGCTCGGCAATCTCGGAGAAGCGAAGCGCGTGCTCCTCGGACCTCGCGAAGCTGAGCAAGGAGCAATCGTCGAAGGGCGCCTCGACAAGCCGCTCATCATCGACACGCTTCTGCCGAAAATCCCCGGAACGTTTCCCTTGGGCGGGGCATCTTGGCGCGAAAATGGTCGCACCCGTTGTCGCCGAGATCGAAGCGGCGGCGACGACGCTCGTTTTCACCAATACCCGTTCGCAGGCGGAGCTTTGGTATCAACACATTCTTCGGCTGCGGCCTGAGTGGGCGGGAATCCTTGCGATCCATCATGGCTCACTGTCGCGAGAAACGCGCGACTGGGTGGAGGAGGGGCTCAAGAAAGGGTCGCTCAAAGCGGTCGTCTGCACCTCGAGCCTCGATCTCGGCGTTGATTTCCTACCCGTCGAGCGCGTGCTCCAGATCGGATCGCCAAAGGGCGTGGCTCGGCTCCTGCAGCGGGCAGGGCGAAGCGGCCATGCGCCGGGCCGCGCCTCGCGCGTAACGCTCGTTCCCACGCACACGCTCGAACTCGTCGAGGCCGCCGCAGTCCGAGACGCGGTCGGGAAGAAGCGGATAGAGAGCAGGCGCAGCCTCGACGCTCCCCTGGACGTGCTCGCCCAGCACTGCGTGACGGTCGCGCTCGGCGGCGGTTTCCTGCCCGACGATCTGCTTGCCGAAGTGCGGGAGACCGCGGCCTACGAACATCTTAGCGACGAAAACTGGGCGTGGGTCCTCGATTTCATACGACGCGGCGGTCCGAGCCTCACGGCTTATCCCGGATTTCGCCGCGTTGCGCCCGACGCGAAACGGCGTCTGGCGCGCGGCTGACCGACAGGTCGCTTTGCGTCACAAACTCAATATCGGCGCGATCGTCAGCGACGCGTCCGTCATGGTGCAGTACGGGCCCGCTCCCCGGGGCGCAAAACTTGGCGCGGTCGAAGAAAGCTTCATCGCCCGCATGAAGGCGGGCGACAAATTCTGGTTCGCGGGTCGTGCGCTGGAGTTTGTCCGATTGCGGGATCAGACCGCATATGTCCGAGCCGCGAGCGGCGGCGGAGCGACGCCGCGGTGGCAGGGCGGCCGGATGCCGCTTTCCACAACGCTCGCCGACGCCATGCTGGAAGCCTTCGTGCGAGCAGGAGAGGGACGTTACGACGAGCCGGAACTTGCAGCGGCGCGCCCGCTGATCGAGGTGCAACGCAAATGGTCGGCGTTGCCGACTCCAGACGACGCTTCTTGCCGAGACGCTGAAATCGCGCGAGGGCTGGCATCTGTTTCTCTATCCTTTCGCGGGCCGCGACATTCATCTTGGTCTCGCGAGCTTGATCGCGTGGCGGGCGGCGCGCGAACGCGAGGGCGTTTTCTCGCTGAGCGTCAACGACTACGGTTTCGAGATTTTGAGCGCGAACGCGCGCGATTGGGCGGGGATGCTTGCCGTCACTGCTTGCTCCTGCCGAAAGCGTCGACGCGCTGTCGGAGGAGGTCATTGCGAGCCTCAACGCCAGCGAACTGGCGCGTCGGCGGTTCCGCGACATTGCCCATATTGCTGGCCTCGTCTCGCGCGGATTTCCAGGCGAGCGGCGCAAGACAAGTGTGATGCAGGCCTCTTCAGGCCTATTTTATGATGTGTTCCGCAAGTTCGATCCCGCCAATGGCCTTCTGAAACAGGCCGAGCGCGAGGTGCTTGAAGATGAACTGGACGTGAGACGCCTGCAGGCGACGCTTCAGAAGATTGGCGGCGCGCAGGCTCGAGGTTCGGACCCTTAAGCGCCCGACGCCATTCGCGTTTCCCGCTGATGGTCGAGCGCTTTCGTGAGAGGCTATCGAACGAGACGTTGTCGGCGCGCATCGACCGAATGGTGGCGCAGCTTGAAAAGGCGGCGGACGCATGAACGCGCTCGAGGCGCTGCGCTCGGGCGTCTTGAAGCTCTTGCCGGAGACGCGCCGCATGGGCGCCGCACGCGAAGACCCTGTTTGTCGCCGATCTCCATCTTGGCAAGGCCGCGGCCTTTCGAGCGCTCGGCGCGCCTGCGCCGACGGGCGTCAGCGAAGAGACGCTGCGGCGCCTTGGCGAACTGATCGAGACGATCCAGCCCGAGCATGTCGTGGTGCTCGGCGACTTCACCCATGCCCGCGCCGTCCATGACGCCGGGTCTTTTCGAGTCGCTGCTGCGCCTGGCGGGCGCGCTGGTCGTCGCTGGCTTTCACGATCGTGCTCGGCAACCACGATCGCGGGGCCGAGCAGTTCTATTCGGACTGCGGCTTCGCCTGGGCGGAAGCGCCGGTCTTGCTCGCGGGTGTCGAGTGCCGGCACCACCCGATTGTCGCCGACAGCTGTCTCAGCGCCTCTCGCTCTCGCAGGCCATGTCCATCCCGTCGTCGCGCCTGAACGGACTCGGGACGGGACTCGCTTCGCACGCCCTGTTTCGTGGCGGATGGCGACAGATTGTGCTGCCTGCCTTTGGCGAATTCACCGGCGGCTCGCTCGGGTCGTTCCACGCGAGGGCGAGCGCTTGCTGATCGCGACGGCCCGGGGCGTGTTCGACGTGACGCCAGGCGAGGCTGTTCGGGGGTCCTCGGCCTCGCGCGGGGCATGAGCCTTTCAGTTTTCATAACAGGCCTCTTGGCAGGCCTCAGTCTGATCGTCGCGATCGGCGCGCAGAACGCCTTTGTCCTGCGCCAAGGTCTCCTTGGCGCGCATGTCTTCGCGGTCAGTCTTGCCTGCAGCCTGTCGGACGCCGCTCTGATCGCACTCGGCGTGACAAGCTTCCGGCAAATCGCTGTCATCGCGCCGTGGTTTCTCCCGGCCATGCGCTATGGCGGCGCCGCGTTCCTGATCTGGTACGGGGCGCGCAATCTATACTCCGCCCTGCGATCGTCCGAGGCGCTCAAGGCGGAAGACGCGCGCTTCACGAGCCTCGCGCAAACTTTGGCGATGTGCCTCGCGCTAACCTGGCTCAACCCGCACGTCTATCTCGACACCGTTATCTTGCTCGGCGCGATCTCGACCCGGTTTCCCGGACAGGAGACCTCGTTCGCTTCCGGCGCGATGACCGGCTCGTTCCTGTTTTTCTTCTCGCTCGGCTATGGCGCGCAATATTTGCGGCCCGTCTTCACGAGCCCGAGATCCTGGCGCGTCTTCGAGGCGCTCATCGCCGTCACGATGTGGGCGATCGCCTTGAAGCTGATCGTGGGGCTGTGAAGCTGGGGTTAACCGCGCCCTTTCCGATTCCCTGCAACGATCCTTGCCACTCCAGCGTCGATCACTGGCAGCGGCGTCCCTTCGCACCAGTAAAAGGACAGGGAGCCCAACGTCGGGATCGTTCAGGCCGGAACGATCGGCGCCTTGGTCTTTCTGAGGGCGTCCATGACCTGCGAATCCAGATCCAGGTGCGCTTTGACAAGCTCAGGCGGCGTCAGCGCCAGCCATTGATTGAGCGACACGTCGGCGTAATAGCCGCTCTTGAAGATCTCCAGGAACCGCAACGGCGTCGAACCGGTATTTTCCACGTAATGGCCCATGGCGAACGGGACAAAGCCGACGTCGCCGCCGCGGAAATCGAACGTCCGCGCCTGGCCGTTGGCCGCGAACACGCCCATGCGCCCCTCGCCGCTGATGTAATATTGCCATTCGTCGGTGTTGGGATGCCAGTGCAACTCGCGCAAGCCGCCGGGCTCAACTTCGACGAGCGCCGCAGCGATGTTCTTGGAGGCCGGAAACACGCTCGAATCGGTGATCCGCACGGTTCCGCTCTTGGTGCGGATCGGGTCCTGCGCCAGCATGCGATGGCTGAAGCTTTGCGGAACGGGCTCCGCGCCCATGAGCTTGTCGGGACCGAGCGGCCCCGGCACCGGCGCCTTGAAGATATAGAGCTCGCGCGGATCGGGCGTATGTCCGAACAGCGTCGCCGGCACGCCGAAATTCTTGCCCAGCACCTCGGGGGGCACGTGCTTGAACCAGTCGCTGAGCAGAAACGTGCTGTCCTCGTCGAAGTCGCCGTCGTCGAAGACGAGGAGGAATTCGCATCCGTCCGGACCGAGGCCCTGGATCGAATGGGGAATGCCGCCGGCGAAATACCAGAGGTCGCCGACGCCGACGTCGTCGACAAAATTGCGGCCCTGCGCGTCGATCGCCGTGATGCGCGCCGTTCCGTAGAGCATGTAGGCCCATTCCGCCTGCTTGTGCCAATGCAGCTCGCGGATGCCGCCGGCGTTCAGGCGCATGTTGACGCCGGCGATGGCTTTCGAAATGCCGAGCTCGCGCGCCGTCACCTGTCGCGTCCACCCGCCGCTCGACTGCCGCACATGCGCGTCGGCGAAGGAAAATCTGAGGTTAGGCAGGGTTCCGGAATCGGTCGCCGGCGGATTGAGGAGGTCCGGATTCTGAGCCTCGCGAGCGACATCGCCTGGGACGGGATCGGAGCCGCCGACGCCGGGGGCCCGGCTCGGCTCGGGAACCTGATCGGCCGCCTGAGCCGCCGAGGCGGTCATCGCCGCGCCCGCGACCACGGCCGTGGAGAGAAGATCCCGTCGCGAGAAGTCACTCATCGTTTCACTCCAATTGGCAGCACGGTGTGGTTTCCCCAAGCCGAGTTTACCGCGAGTGTCTTGTCCGCGTGTTCTCCCTGGCGCCGGGACGCGATCAAAACGACGTGATGGGTTGAGTTTTGGCGGCTATGCCCCAACTGTGGGCGCGGTTTTTTCGATGCGAAAGACGATATCCTTCTCGCCGCGCTCGATCGCCTCCAACCTGTCGCCCGTCGCTCCGACCAAATGGGGAATGTCGATTGCCGCAAGCGGATCGGTGCAGCGCACCTCCAGCCGATCGCCTGGCGCCAAGGATTTTAAGGCCTTGCGCGTCTTGAGCGCCGGAAGCGGGCATTTCAGTCCCGACAGATCCAATTTGGCGGTGGTCATGGGCGGGACATGCGCTGACGTTCGCCCATCGTCAATCGCCAAACGAGCGGCCTATATTCTACCGGCATGCGGGACGCTCGCGAACGGGCCGCGATTGTGACGGGCGAAGCCGATGGCGTCCCGGGCGTCGTGCTTGCCGCTGGGCTGGCGCGGCGAATGGGGGGCGGCGACAAGCCGTTGCGTGAGATCGCCGGCCGCACAATGCTCGCGCGCGTCATTGCTCGGCTCACGCCGCAATGCGAGGGCCTGCTTCTCAACGCCAATGGCGATCCGCTCCGCTTCGCATCATTCGGTTTGCCTGTCATCGCCGATGGGGTCGAGCATCATCCAGGGCCGTTGGCCGGAATCCTCGCCGGGCTCGATTGGGCCGCGATCCATCGGCCCAAAGCGCAATGGATTCTTAGCGCCCCCGGAGACTGTCCTTTCCTGCCTCGCGATCTGGTCGCGCGATTGCGTCAGGCCGTGCACGCGGAAGGCGCCGAGCTCGCGGTCGCGTCCTCGCAAGGGCGATCTCATCCGGTCATCGGGTTGTGGAATGTCGCGTTGCGCGAGGCGCTGCGACAGGCCCTCGTCGTCGAGGGCCTTCGCAAGGTTCAAGACTGGACCGGGCGCTACCGGGTTGCGACGGTCGCATGGGCCCCCGAACCCTTCGATCCATTTTTCAACGCCAATACGGTCGAGGATCTCGCCGAGGCCGAGCGATTGGCGGCGATCGAGGACCGGGCTTGAACTAGGCTGCGGTCGCTTTCGGCCTTGGCCCGCCCGTCGCCCAGTCGAGAAGTTCGACCGTGTGAACGACCGGCGTTTTCGTCCCGCTCGCGATCTGCGTCAGGCAGCCGATGTTGCCGGCGGCGATCAGATCCGGCGAGGTGGAGCCGATATTCGCGACCTTTCGGTCGCGCAGCCTGCGGGCGATTTCCGGCTGCAGCAGATTGTACGTGCCGGCCGACCCGCAGCAGAGGTGCCCCTCCGGCGGGTCGAGCACGACGAAGCCCGCTTCCTTCAGCAATTGCTTCGGCTGCTCGCGGATTTGCTGTCCATGCTGGAGCGAACAGGCGCTGTGGTAGGCGACGCGCTGCCCCGTCGGATTGACGTGAGCTTGCAGCCCGATCTCGCTCATGAGTTCGGTGATGTCTCGCGTCAGCGACGACACGACGCGGGCGGGCTCCGCGAGTTCGGGATCGCTCCGGAACATGAACCCATAATCCTTGACCGTCGTGCCGCATCCGGATGCGTTGATGACGATCGCATCCAGTCCGCCCTTCGCGATCTCTTTCGTCCAGGCGAGAATGTTGGCTCGCGCATAATCGTGCGCGTTTTGCCCGAGGTGATGATTGAGCGCGCCGCAGCATCCCGCGCCCTCGGCGACGACCACTTCGCAGCCGTGGCGGGTCAGGAGCCGGATCGTCGCCTCGTTGATCTGGGGCGCGAGAACTTGCTGGGCGCATCCGTTCAAGAGCGCCACCCGACGGACGCGCTGCCCCTCGCTCTTGAACGTCTGCGGCCGGTCGACGGGCGAAGCGGACGGCAACCTCGAGGGAACGAGCGCCAGCGCGGCCTGCAGCCGCGCGGGCATAAGCCCCGCGAACGGCGCGCCCAAGCGCGCCGCCCACAGGCCCATGCGAAACAAACCGGGCTTCGGCAGCACGAATCCGAAAGCGCGCCGCAACGCTTGGTCGAACCAGGGCCGCTTGTACGTCTTCTCGATATGATGCCGGGCGTGGTCGACCAGGTGCATGTAGTTGACGCCCGAAGGGCATGTCGTCATGCACGATAGGCAGGAGAGGCAGCGGTCGATATGTTTGACCACCTCGGGCGTCGCCGGATGATCGTTCTCCAGCATCTCCTTGATGAGGTAGATGCGCCCCCTCGGACTGTCGAGTTCGTCGCCGAGCAGGACATAGGTTGGACAGGTCGCGGTGCAGAAGCCGCAATGCACGCAGGCGCGCAGGATCTTTTCGGAGGCGCTGGTGTCCGGATCGGCGAGTTGCGCGACCGTGAAATTCGTTTGCATTTACTCGCCCTCCCGCATGCGTCCCGGATTGAGGACGCCGCGAGGGTCAAAACCATTCTTCACACGCGCGGTCAGCTGCGCGAGCCCGGCGCTCAAAGGCTCGAACACCGGCACCGAGGCGCGAACAGATTCCGGCGCCACGACGAGCGTCGCGTGTCCGCCCGACGATTGCATTGCGGGACGAACAATGCCGGCGGCTGCGTCCGGGCCGGCCTCCTCCGCATCGAGGCTCAGCCAGATCAGGCCGCCGCCCCAATCGAAGTAGAATTCCGCTGACGATAGCGCCGCGAGAAGCGCATGCGTGACGCTTGGCGCACGGCTTGGCGTGGGGCAAAGCCGCCAAACGATACGGGAACCTTGTCCGAGCAGCGGCTGAACCGCGCCGACCTCGGACCATAAGGCGTCCGTTTCCATCTCATTGAGGCGAAGGCCGCGCCCGGTGAGGCCTTCGAGCGCGTTCGTGCGATAGGCGACCGAGGGCCGCGGGCCTTCCAGCCGTAGAGCGGTCGCCGCGCCAAGCCCTGACGCCACGGCGCTGACCTTCGAACGCCGCGCTGCAGAGGCAGGCAAATGCGCCGCGCCGGAAACCTCGAAGGGCGAATTCAGCGCAAGCGCCAATGTCTGGATGGCGATCTCGTCGGCAAGCCCGTGCAACACGATCGTGCATGCCGTCTCTGGCTTCGGCATCACTTTAAGGCTGAGTTCGGTGAGCGCCGACAAGGTGCCATAGGCGCCCGCCTGAAGCTTGGACATGTCATAGCCGGTGACGTTCTTCACGACCTTGCCGCCGGATTTCCAGATTTCGCCGAAGCCATTCACGGCGGCAAAGCCGAGGATGTAATCCCGCGCCGATCCCGCGCGCACGCGCCGCGGACCCGCCAGATTGCAGGCGATCACGCCGCCTAAAGTTTGCTCGCCCTCTGAGCCGAGCAGCGCGCGCCAGTCCGGGGGCTCAAAAGACAGCATCTGCCGGTTTTTCGTAAGCTCAGCGTTAATCGAGGCGAGCGGCTCGCCAGGACGCGCCGTCAGGACAAGTTCGGCGGCCTCATAGTCAACAATTCCTGCAAGTCCTGAAACGTCGAGAACGTGATCCGTCTTCATGGGACGGCCGAGCGCACGCTTCGTGCGCCCCGCGGTGATTTCGAGTGAGTTGCCTTCCGAAGCGACCCACGAGACCATCTCCGCGATTTGCGCGGCGTCTGACGGTTGCAACAGCGACACGTATCGATGGCCTCAGAAGCGCGGAATGTCGGGGAACGCCACCTTGCCCGCATGCACGTGCATGCGGCCGAGTTCAGCGCACCGGCAAAGCTGCGGAAACACCTTGCCGGGATTGAGCAGGCCGTCCGAATCGAAGGCGCACTTCAGTCGCAACTGTTGATTGATGTCGTCCTCGTTGAACATCGTGTCCATCAGGTCCCGCTTCTCGACGCCGACGCCATGCTCGCCCGTCAGCACGCCGCCAACCTGAACGCAGAGCCTGAGGATCTCCGCGCCGAATTCCTCCGCCCTCTCGAGCTCGCCCAGGTTTGTTGGCGTCATAGAGAATCAAAGGATGAAGGTTGCCGTCGCCGGCGTGAAAGACATTCGCGACACGCAAGCCGAACCGCGCCTGCATCTGGTTCATCCTGCTTGCAGGACCTGGCCGATCTGCTTGCGAGGGATTGTTCCATCCATGCAGTAATAGTCAGGCGAGATTCTGCCGACCGCGGGGAAAGCCGCCTTTCGCCCGGCCCAGAACAAGAGCCGCTCCGCTTCGGATTGACTCGTCCGGCAACTCATCGCCCCATGGCGTTGCGCGATGCCCTCGACCTCGGCGATGAGATGATCGACTTCGGCCTCGCAGCCGTCGAGTTCGACGATCAGCAAGGCCTCGCAATCGAGCGGATAGCCCGCATGGACAAAGGCCTCGGCGGCCGCCACCGCCGGCCGATCCATGATTTCCATTCCGCCGGGAATGATCCCGCCGCCGATCACGGCGGCGACACAGTCGCCGGCCCCCTCGACGGTGGAGAAGCCGATGAGAAGCGCGCGCGCTCCCGGCGGCTTCGGCAGGATGCGGACGGTGACCTCAGTGACGACGCCGAGCATACCCTCCGAGCCGACCATGACGCCGAGCAGGTCGTAGCCCGACGAATCGAAATGCTTGCCGCCGAGCCGCACGATCTCGCCGTCGATCGTCACCATTTCGAGGCCGATGACGTTGTTGGTCGTGAGCCCGTATTTGAGACTGTGAACGCCGCCCGAATTCTCGGCGACGTTCCCGCCGATCGTGCAGGCGATCTGACTCGAAGGGTCGGGCGCGTAATAGAGCCCGAGACCCTGTACTGCATGGGTGATGCCGAGATTGGTTACGCCGGGCTGAGTGACAACGCAGCGATTGGCCACGTCGATCTCGAGGATCTTGTTGAACTTGCCCATGCCGAGGAGAACGCCGTCGGCGAGCGGCAAAGCGCCGCCCGAAAGCGATGTTCCGGCGCCGCGAGGGACGACTTTGATCTTATTAGCCGCGCAATAGCGCATGACCTCGACAACTTGGGCCGTCGTATCCGGCAGCACGGCGACCATCGGCGGTTGCCGGTAGGCGGTGAGCCCGTCGCTTTCGAAGGCGCGCAATTCGTTCGCATGGTCGATAACGCCCTCGCCCGGGACGAGGCGCCGCAGCGCCTCGACGATCTCGGCGCGGCGGTCGAGGACGTTACGATCGGGTATCGGCATGGCGATCATGGCGCGCCTCCGTTGGCTGGGGCCATTATGGAGATAGATAAGGATTGGCCGCGGCTGGAACAGCTGGAGCCACGCGCCTTTGGGCGGAATCGCCGCCGGGCGCACGGCGAGGTTTTCGCGCGGGTCGATTGCGTGAAGCCGAAATGTGTGCTATATTTTCTCTTAGTCAAAAGGATAAACCTCATCCTTGAGGACGGCTGCCAATGAGAAAAGAGAGTTCGCGCCTCGAAGATGTCTCGCACACGGCGGGGAATGGGAAAAGATTTTTTTGTTTGAATCGGTCGTAACCCGTTGAAAAGTCTCGATTCGAAAAAATAAACGTAAGTAAAAGAAAGCATTTTTGCTTTCGTTTATTTGCGTTTACTGACATTTATTTGCACTTATCGAACCCCCGGATCGATCCCCGCCGTCGCGTGGCTGATGCGCGCCTCGGTCATGGGCCGTTGATGAGCACGGCTCGGAAGTCGTTGACGTTGGTCAATGTCGGCCCGGTGACGACCTGATCGCCGAGCGCGCGAAAAAAGCCGTGCCCGTCGTTGTCGGCGAGCGACGCCCTCGCGTTGAGGCCGAGCCGCCTTGCCCGCTCGAGGCTGTCGGGGGTCACGACCGCGCCCGCGACCTCCTCGGCCCCGTCCACCCCGTCGGTGTCGCCTGCGATCGCGAAGATCCGAGGCCGGCCGTCGAGCTCGACCGCCATGGACAGCAGGAACTCGACGTTCCTGCCGCCTTTGCCTTTTCCGTCGACCGTCACCGTTGTTTCTCCGCCCGAGATCAAGACGCATGGAGCGCCGACCGGTTGCTCATGCACGGCCACTTGGCGCGCAATTCCCGCCATCACCTTCCCGACCTGGCTTGCTTCGCCCTCGATCGCGTCGCCAAGGATGAGCGGGCGATAGCCAGCCCGTTTCGCCAACTCGGCCGCGGCCTCGAGCGAGGCTTGGGGAGCCGCGATGATGCGCGTTTCGCTGCGCGCAAAGGCCGGATCGCCGGGCTTTGGCGTCTCCGACTGGCTGTCGTCGAGAAAGGCCTGCACCGATGCTGACGGGACGATGCCATAGCGTTTCAGCACGGCTTTGGCGTCAGTGAGCGTGGTTGCGTCAGGCGTCGTCGGCCCGGACGCGATCACCGACGGATCGTCGCCGGGAACGTCGGAGATGATCAGAGACACAATCCTGGCCGGCGCGGCGGCGACCGCCAGCCTGCCGCCTTTGATGGCCGACAGGTGCTTACGGACGCAGTTGATCTCATGGATGTTGGCGCCGCTCTTGAGGAGCGCCTTGTTGAGAGCCTGTTTGTCGTCCAACGTGATCCCCTGCGCCGGCAGCGACAGCAACGCCGAGCCCCCGCCCGAGATCAGGCAGAGCAGGAGGTCGTCCGGCCCCAGGCCTTTGACGAGATCAAGGATTCGGCCGGCCGCTTTTTGCCCTGCGGCGTCCGGAATCGGGATGGGAGGCCTCGACGACCTCGATCCGCTTCAAAGCCCCAACGCCGTGGCCGTAGCGCGTGACAACCAGGCCGGAGAGAGGCTTGTCGAGAGGCCAATGCGCCTCGACCGCGCGGGCCATCGAAGCACGCGGCTTTGCCGGCGCCGACAACGACCGTGCGGCCTGCGGGCGGCTGGGGGAGGTTCGCAGGCACCGCTTTGTCGGGCGAGGCCGCCGCGATCGCGGCGTCGAACATGTCCCGCAGCAACTGCCGCTCTCTCATCGCGTGCGCTCCTCCGCCTTGGCCCGCGTTTGCGAGGGCTTCAGGTCGACGCCTTCTGGCCAATTTCGAAGTGAGCGAGCCCTTCGAGCACGCGAGCCATGCCCGAATGGTCCCACGCCGCCCCGCCTGCCGCCACGGCGGCGTTGAACAGCTCCTGGCAGGTGGCCGTATTCGGCAGGCTGACGCCGAGCGAACGCGCTCCCTGCAGCGCCAGGTTCAGATCCTTCTGATGCAGCGCAATGCGGAAGCCGGGATCGAAGTTGCGCTTGATCATCCGTTCGCCATGAACCTCCAGAATGCGCGAAGCAGCGAATCCGCCCATCAGCGCCTGACGCACGCGAGCGGGATCAGCGCCCGCCTTGGAGGCGAACACCAGCGCCTCGCCGACGGCCTCGATCGTCAGCGCGACGATGATCTGGTTCGCGACTTTGGTCGTCTGTCCGTCGCCGTTGCCGCCGACAAGCGTGATGTTCTTGCCCATGAGCCCGAAGATCGGCCTGACCTTCTCGAAAGCGGTCTCGGGGCCGCCAACCATGATCGTGAGACTGGCCGCTTTTGCGCCGACTTCGCCCCCGGAAACCGGCGCATCGAGATATTCGCATCCGAGGGCGTTGATCTTCTTGGCGAACTCTTTGGTGGCGATGGGCGAAATCGAGCTCATGTCGATGACGATCTTGCCCTTCGACAACCCCTCCGCGACGCCTCCGGCGCCAAAGAGCACCGTCTCGACGTCAGGCGTGTCCGGAACCATGGTGATGATCACCTCGGCCTTCTCACCGACTTCCCTGCCATTGGCGCATGCGACGGCGCCCTTGTCGGTCAGTTCCTTCGGCGGAGCGCTGCGCGTTTGAACGAAAAGCTGGTGCCCGCCTTCCAGGAGGTGGCCGGCCATCGGGCGCCCCATGATCCCGAGGCCGATGAAACCGATCTTTGCCATTCTTTACGTCTCCAGCTCAGTGAAATCGGGGTTCGGGCGGCTCTCTCAGCTCGATGGGGATGAAGCCATGAGAGACCAACCTTCGTCGTTGCCGCTGCCTCTAGTCACAGCCAACCCCCACCCCTCTAGCGGCGCGTTAGCGTCTGTCCGTAAGAGCGTCCACTGGCTTTTTCTCTGTAGTCCGCATGTCTTGGCTGTTCTTGATTGAGAGCTTGGGGTCGAGGCACAGGATTTCCTCGAACTCGTTCACGCCGTCGATCTCCGTCCCCATCGAGATGTTGGTGACTCGTTCGAGGATGAACTCGAGCACCACGGGAACCTGATGCTCCTGCATGAGCTCGTGCGCGCGGGCAAAGGCAGCCTTGAACTCGTTTGGGCTCTTGACCCGGATCGCTTTGCAGCCCAGGCCCTCCGCCACGGCCACGTGATCGACACCGTAGCCAGGCACAGCGTCGCCGTCCGGCGCCGCATTGATGTTCTCAAAGGCGAGACTGACTTCAAAATCCATCTGGAAGCCGCGCTGCGACTGCCGGATGAGGCCGAGGTAGGAGTTGTTCACCACGATGTGCAGATAGGGCAATTTGTGCTGCGCGCCGACGGCGAGCTCCTCGATCATGAACTGAAAGTCGTAATCCCCCGAAAGCGCCACAATCTTGCGATCGGGGTCGGCCGCGCGCACGCCGAGAGCGGCTGGAAGGGTCCAGCCCAACGGCCCGGCTTGGCCGCAATTGATCCAGTTGCGCGGCTCATAAACGTGTAGAAACTGCGCGCCGGCGATCTGAGACAGGCCGATTGTCGTCACGTAGCAGGTGTCGCGATCGAGGCACTCGTTCATCTCCTCATAGACTCGCTGCGGCTTGAGCGGGACATGATCGAAGTGCGATCGGCGGAGCATGTTGTTCTTGCGATGCAGGCACTGCGCGGCCCAGTCGGACCGATCCTTGAGCTTGCCTTCCGCTTTCAGCGCACGCGCCGCCTCGATGAACAGCTCGAGCGCCGCGCGCGCGTCGGAAACAATGCCGAAGTCCGGACCAAACACCCGGCCGATCTGGGTCGGCTCGATATCGACGTGAATGAATTTTCGGCCCTTCGTGTAGAGCTCGATCGAGCCGGTATGGCGGTTGGCCCAACGGTTGCCGATGCCGAACACGAAATCCGATTCGAGGAAAGTCGCGTTGCCGTAGCGGTGGCTGGTCTGGAGGCCCACCATTCCGGCCATCAAGTCATGATCGTCGGGGATCGAACCCCAGCCCATCAGAGTCGGGATGACGGGCACGCCGGTGAGTTCGGCGAACTCTACGAGCAGGCTGCTGGCGTCGGCGTTGATGATGCCGCCGCCCGCCACAATCAACGGCCGCTCGGAAGCGTTCATCATCTCGAGCGCCCGCTTGGCCTGCGCTTTCGTCGCCGCCGGCTTGTAAGCCGGCAGAGGCTCGTACGTCTCGATGTCGTACTCGATCTCGGCGGTCTGGACGTCGACCGGCAGGTCGATCAGCACTGGGCCCGGACGACCCGACCGCATCACATGAAAAGCCTGCTGGAAGACCATGGGCACGAGCGCCGGCTCTCGCACGGTCACCGCCCATTTCGCCACCGGCTTCGCGATCGACTCGATATCAATCGCCTGGAAATCCTCCTTGTAGAGCTTTGCGCGCGGCGCCTGTCCGGTGATGCAGAGAATGGGAATGGAGTCTGCAGCGGCGGCGTAGAGCCCGGTGATCATGTCGGTGCCGGCGGGGCCCGAGGTGCCGATGCACACGCCAATGGCGCCCGACTTAGCGCGCGTATAGCCGTCGGCCATGTGCGAGGCGCCCTCGACGTGGCGCGCCAAGATATGGCGGATCGAACCTCGCTTACGCAGCGCGGCATAGAGCGGATTGATGGCCGCGCCGGGCACGCCGAAAGCGACCGTCACGCCCTCCCGCTCGAGCACCAGCACCGCCGCGTCCACCGCCTTCATCTTGGCCATCGTCTCCTCCGCCGATCTATCCGGAGCAACAGAGCATACCAGACTTTATCTTGAGTGGAATGCTTTCCATGATGTGGAAAAAGCTGACAAAAGTGGCTCGAAACAGTGGCTTGTGGATCATTCGGCCGCAGGGCCACGTCAAGCCAACACTTTTCCCGTATCGTGAAAGTTTGGCTATTTTCCTATGCTCGCCCCAGCATTTAGGATCTGCTGCAGGCTTTGGCCGATGTTGGGGGTCCCGGTGGAACAAGAACCGTCCGCTCCACGAGGGAAGGTCGCAGTCCATGGAAAACGTGTCGGAAGGCCCTCGGCCGGCGATCAGGTCCAATCTCTGGTCAGAGCTCTCACCCTGCTCAACCGAGTGGCTGAGGCTCCCGGCGACGGATTCACGCTGACCGAGCTCGCCCAGCAGGTGGGCCTGCCTGCTTCGACGACCCATCGCCTCCTGACGACACTTGAGCAGGAACGCTACTTGCGCTTCGACCAGGAAGGTCGGCTGTGGTCGATCGGCGTGCAAGCGTTCATGACCGGCGCGGCCTTTACCAAGAGCCGCCGGCTCGGGGCGCTGTCGCGGCCGCACATGCGGTTCTTGATGGAAAGCTCAGGCGAGACTGTGAACCTTGCCGTGGAAGACGATGGTGAAGCCGTCTATCTCGCCCAAGTCGAATGCCGGCAATTGATGCGCGCCTTCGCTTGCCCGGGTTCTCGCGCGCCGTTGCACGCCTCCGCCGTCGGCAAGGCGATTCTGTTGGCGATGTCCGACAGGTCTTTCTCGCGCATTCTTCATCAGCGCGGCATGCCGCGCTTGACGCCGAAGACGATTACGACCCCGAGTGCGTTGCGGGTCGAGATTGAACGAGCGCGCGCGGCGGGCTATGCGGTTGACGACGAGGAGCATGCCGTGGGCCTGCGCTGCATCGCCGCGCCGATCTTTGACGAGACCGGCGAAGTCGTTGCGGCGATCTCGGCCTCCGGCCCGATGGCCCGCATTGTCGAGGAACGCATCGCCCCGCTTGGGGCGCTTGTGCTCGAGACGGCGCGCAGAATCTCATCGGAAATGGGGGCCTCTCCCGGCCGGCGCCGCGTCCCATGAAGGCCTCTCCGGACGAGGCGGTTGGCCATACCCATGAGATGTGATTAGACAGAGCGCCGCGCAGCAGCGTGTCGACAAACGTCCGAATTTCCGAATTGCAGGAGGTGACATGGAGGCCGCCCAGTCCGACGCCCTAGTGTTCTTCGGCGCTTCCGGCGATCTTGCCTTCAAGCAGATCTTCCCTGCGCTTCTGGGCCTCGTCGGAGACGAAGGCGTCAATCTGCCTATCGTCGGCGTCGCCAAGGCCGGCTGGACAGTCGAACAGCTGCGGGGAAGGGCCAAAGACAGCATCGAGAAGCACGGGGGCGCGGACGCCGCAAAGCTTGATAAGCTATTGGGCTCTTGCGATATGTCGATGGCGACTACAACGATCCTCAAACCTTCGCAAAACTGAAGCAGGCGCTCGGCGGCGCCAAACGGCCGCTGCACTATCTGGCGATTCCCCCAGCCTATTTGGCGTTGTCGTCTCCGCGCTCGCCCAGAGCGGTCTCAATGTCGACGCCCGTCTCGTCGTCGAGAAGCCCTTTGGCCACGATCGCGCATCGGCTCAGGCGCTCAACACCACGCTGCTCGAGCATTTTCCGGAATATGCGATCTTTCGCATCGACCATTATCTGGGCAAGGAGCCGGTTCAGAACATCCTCTACACGCGGTTCGCCAATGCGATGTTCGAGCCGCTCTGGAACCGCCACCACGTCCGCTGCATCCAGATCACCATGGCGGAAGCTTTCGACGTTGAGGACCGGGGCAGCTTCTACGACGCCGTCGGCGCCCTTCGCGATGTGGTTCAGAACCACCTGCTGCAGGTCCTTGCGAACGTCATGATGGACGCCCCGACCGGCGAAGAGCGCGAGGCGCAGCGGGACCAGAAGGCGGCGCTGTTGAAGGCTGTTCGTCCCCTGGACGCCTCGAGCTTGGTGCGAGGGCAATATAAAGGCTACCTCTCCGTTAAAGGCGTGCGTTCGGATTTAACGACCGAAACCTTCGTCGCGTTGAAGCTGTTCGTGGACTCTTGGCGATGGGCAGGCGTGCCAATCTATATCCGCGCCGGTAAATGCCTGCCGTTGACGGCCGCCGAAGTCACGATCGAGTTCAAGCCGCCGCCCCGTTCAACGTTTGGTGAGCAGATTGACCAATCAGCAGACTACCTGCGCGCGCGGCTCAGCCCGGACGTTGGCGTTGCTTTGGGTTTGCGGATGAAGCATCCTGGAGAGCGCATGACCGGGGACAATGTTGAGCTCAAGCTTATGCAACGGGCCGGGGCGGACATGCCGCCATATCAACGCCTGCTCGGCGACGCGATGCGCGGAAATAACGAGCTGTTCGGACGCGCGGACACAATCGACGCCCAATGGCGCATCGTGGAACCGATCCTGACCAATCCCCCGATGGTCCAGGATTACGAGCCCGGAAGCTGGGGGCCCGACGGCGCGAACGCGCTTATCGGCGCTGACGGGCCGTGGCGGAATCCCGCGGCGCCGAGGACTTAATACTCAGATCGACGGTATCCCCCGGCTCTCCCGCGGGGACACTTGGCGCCCTGTCAGCCCCGGTCGCATCTTCGCGCGCGCCGAGCCGCGAGACGATCTGCATCGCCCGCTTGAACGGGCCGGGTTGCTCCCTGCTCTGGCCAAGTTCGACCTCTCGACCCCGATTCAGCCGGCGCATGATCTCGCCGAGTTCTGGGCGCCTCACGAGTTGCCGAGCATAGACGCCCACAGTCGCGGCGACGAGCCGGCCGCGGCGGTCCAGGAGCTCGTCGGCGAACACGATCATTCGAGAGTTCGGCCAAGCCTGCGGCCTGTTCTGCAACAGTCGCTCAGCAAGTTCATCCTCGCCTTCGTGCGGACGAGCCTGAGCCAGGATCATTAGCGTGGCGGCCGTCGAGCGAGAAATTCCAGCATGGCAGTGGATCAGTAGGCTCCCTGCTTCGGCGGCGTCGCGGCCGAAAGCCAGGATCGCCTCGACATCCGACCTCTCCGGCAACAGAACGCCCGGGTCAGGCTCTATCGCATCGTGAAAGCGCAACGTAGCCCGAAAGTGTGGATCGAACGCCTGGAAGGCCGCCGGCTCCGGCCATTCGGGGTCAAGGATCGAGAGAACATGGGTGACGCCCCGGCCTTGGTGGCCGACGAGTTCGTCAAGTCCGCAAATGGCGAACGCGGGGAAGGATGAGGGCTTCATGGCGGAGGCCCTTAACATGAAACTGTGACCAACGCCTTTCAGGGTGGCCAAGCCAGCGTCGGCTCGATAAGAATTGCCGCTCGCCGACAAGCTTGTCCCCGACCGAATGTCGCTGTTTCCGGCGGAGAAGCGCATGAATGATGCAACTCTCGGGAAGCGCGGCCATGATGCGCGCTCGACGGCCCGGACCACGCCTGCGCGTTTCCACGTTCTCATCATCGGCGCCGGTCTCTCGGGAATCGGAGCGGCCTGCCATCTCCTTCGGAAGCGGCCAAAAATGACCTTCGCCATCCTCGAAGCGCGAAATGCGATCGGGGGCACCTGGGACCTCTTTCGCTATCCGGGCATTCGCTCCGACTCCGATATGTCGACATTCGGCTATGCGTTTCGTCCCTGGGACGATTCGAAGGCGATCGCCGATGGGCCCTCGATTCTCCGCTATCTGGCTGAAACCGCAAAGGAATACGGCGTCGACCGTCGCATTCGCTTTGGCTGCAAGGTCGTGCGGGCGTCATGGCGGGCGGCGGACCCTTGCTGGAAGCTCGACGTTGACGGTCCAGACGGCGAGAACCTCAAATTCTCATGCAACTTCCTGTTCCTGTGCACGGGCTACTATGAATACGCGAAAGGCCACGCGCCCGTCTGGCCCGGCATGGATAAATTCGCCGGCCGCATCGTGCATCCGCAGACGTGGCCCGAAGACCTGGGTTACGACGACAAGCGGGTGGTGGTGATCGGCAGCGGCGCGACGGCGGTGACGATCGTTCCGGCGATGACGGCGCGGGCGGCGCATGTCGTCATGCTGCAACGCTCCCCCACCTATATCGTCGCTCGTCCGGCCGAGGAGGCGGTCGACGATCGACTCGGGCGATGGCTTCCCGCAGGGGCCGCGCACGCCGCTGTGCGCTGGAAAAATATCCTGTTGCAGATGTACCTTTATCGCCTTTCGCGGCGCAAACCCGCCGCGGTGCGGGCGCAAATCATCAAGCTGGCGCAGGCGGAAATCGGGCCAGGATTCAACGCCGCTGAGTACTTCAACCCCCGATACGAACCTTGGGACCAACGGATGTGCGTCGCGCCCGACGGAGACTTCTTCGCGGCAATGCGCGCGGGCAAGGCCTCGATCGTGAATGGTGAGATTGAAACCTTCACGGAGGCGGGCCTGCGCCTCACTTCGGGTCAGGAGATTGAAGCCGACATCATCGTCACGGCGACCGGACTTAAAGTGCGGCTCATGGGCGGCGTCACGATCGAGGTCGACGGCGCCCCAGTCGATATCGCGACCACGACCGGCTACAAGGGCGTGATGTTCAGCGACGTCCCGAATCTTGCGTCGATCTTCGGCTATACCAACGCCTCCTGGACGCTGAAGTCCGATCTGATCGCCGAGTACGTCTGCCGGCTCCTCAGCCATATGGATCGGCGCGGCTACGCGATCTGCACGCCGCGCCGGGGCGACGCAGCGATTGCGGACGAGCCGACGCTGCCCCTTACCTCCGGCTATATCGAGAGGGCCAAGGATCTTCTGTTCAAGCAAGGGACGAAAAAGCCGTGGCGCTTGAATCAGAACTACGCCCTGGACGTCATGGCGTTGCGCTTTGGCGCGATCGAGGACGGCGCGCTCGAGTTCACGCGACGCGACCCGGCAAGCCGTGCCGCGTAACGTGCGTTGTGTTGGTCTATGTGGGGCGCCATGATCGCCAAAGATCGAGGCCGGGCGGCCGGCCCAAGCCAACCTTGGGGAGGAATGATGAACCGTGCAATTCTCGTCGGCGTCGCGGCGATCTTTATCGCGGGACCCGCAGCCGCGAAGGACACGCGCTTCTGGAACCTGACGTCCTCAACTGTGAAATCGCTCGAGCTTGCGCCCGCCGGCACGTCCGCCTTCGGTCCAAACCAAACCACAAACGATCCCGATGGCGCTGTCGATCATGACGAGCGATTGAAGGTGACCGGGGTGAAGACTGGCCCCTATGACGCCCGGCTCAAGCTCGCCGATGGTCGCGCCTGTATGGCCAAGGGAGTGAACATCGAGGCGGGTAAGGTGTTCACCATCGAGGACAAGGAGCTCGTTGGCTGCGCGCATTAGAGCCTCTGAGACAGACGAGGAGAAAACTCCTACGTGGGCTATCAAGAAGAAGCGCTTTCGGCGGGCAAACGCGCCCTATCTATGGCGTCGAAAATCTCTGCCAAACCCCCGGAAGGAACGTCGTTTTCCTTCCGCGAAACGAGCGATGTCAGACTCTTAGCGTGGATTTTCCTTCCGGGCTCCCGGCCCCCGTTGTGCGCGCTTCGCCCCAGAAAGCGTTGAGCGACATTGGAAGAAATGGACCGGCAGCGGAAGGCCGGCGGCGGCAATATCTTCCAGCGCCGGGCTGCCATCGGTCTCGGCGATCAGCGATCCTCTAGGGCGAGGTTGCACCCTACGTTTTGGCTTTCACGATCCTGGCATCATAGCTGTATTTTCTGTAAAAAGCAAGATATTCCCTTATTTCGGATTTCGAGAGGCAATCACCGTTCGACCGAAATACCGAGAGCGTTCGTCGAGCCCCACGAACCCTTGCCGAGGGTCCAACAACAAAGTTTCGCCCCCGCCTCGAAATTATTCTCGCAATCGCCGTCACAAGCGGGCAATCGTCCCCTCGAAGTCACCAAGGCGCGGTAAGTTGCGATTCTCCTTTGTCAATTTGGCGTTGCAGGCGCTCAAGCACAATTCCGGCTGGCCGGAGCAGTGGCGCAATCCGGAGCCGAAGGCCGCCTATGACGCGATCATCATCGGCGCCGGCGGGCATGGCCTCGCGACTGCCTATTATCTGGCCAAAGAGCACGGCCTCACCAATGTGGCTGTGCTGGAGAAGGGCTGGCTTGGCGGGGGCAATACCGGGCGCAACACCACGGTCATCCGCTCCAACTACCTTTGGGAGGAATCGGCGGCGCTCTATGAGCACGCGCTGAAGCTATGGGAGGGCCTGTCTCAGGAGCTCAACTACAACGTGATGTATTCGCCGCGCGGCGTCATGATGCTGGCGCACAACACGCATGACGTGCAGGTGGGCAAGCGTCACGTTCACGCCAATCGCCTAGCCGGCGTCGACAACGAATGGCTGACGCCGGAAGAGGCCAAGGCCTTTTGCCCGATCCTCAACATCGCCAGCGACGTCCGCTATCCGGTGATCGGCGCGGCGCTGCAGCGGCGCGGCGGCACAGCGCGGCACGACGCAGTCGCCTGGGGCTATGCGCGCGCGGCGTCGGCGCGCGGAATCGACATCATTCAGAATTGCGAGGCGACGGCGATCCGCCGCGACGCTTCTGGCGCTGTCTCCGGGGTCGAGACGACGCGCGGCGCGATCGCGACCAAGAAGATCGGCGTTGTCGCCGCCGGGCATACATCGGTTGTGATGGCGATGGCCGGCGTCCGCATGCCGCTCGAGAGCTATCCCTTGCAGGCTTTGGTGTCCGAGCCGGTCAAACCGATGATGCCATGCGTCGTGATGTCGAACACGATCCACGCCTACATGTCGCAATCCGACAAGGGCGAACTCGTCATCGGCGCCGGCACCGACGCCTACATGTCCTATTCGCAGACCGGCGGCCTGCATATTGCCAACCACACATTGGAAGCGATCTGCGAACTCTTCCCCGCCGTCCGCCGCATGCGCATGTTGCGCAACTGGGGCGGCATCGTCGACGTGACGCCGGACCGCTCGCCGATCATTGCGAAAACGCCGGTTCCGGGCCTGTTCGTCAATTGCGGCTGGGGCACAGGCGGCTTCAAGGCGACGCCGGGCTCGGGCCACGTGTTCGCGCATACGATCGCGCGGGGCGAGCCGCATCCGCTCGCCGCCCCCTTCACGCTTCAACGCTTTCGTTCCGGCCGGCTCATCGATGAAGCCGCCGCCGCCGCGGTCGCGCATTGAGCAGCAGGATGATCCTGACCCACCGCAAACCCTCATCCGGCCGGCTCGCGCCGGCCACCTTCTCCCGGGGGGAGAAGGGATTGCGTGCGCCGCCGCGCCCCCTCTCCCGGCGGAAAGAAGGCGTTGCGCGCGCCGCCGCGCCCCCTCTCCCTCGGGGAGAGGGCTGGGGTGAGGGCAGCGCCGATCCAGCTCGCTTCGCGCACCGGTCTGCCTCATGCTGCTGATCGATTGCCCCTATTGCCGCATGGCGCGCCCGGAGATCGAGTTTGCTTATGGCGGCGAAGCGCATATCGCGCGCGCCGTCGATCCGAGCGCTGTCACCGACGAAGACTGGGCGAACTTCCTGTATTTCCGCTCGAACCCCAAGGGCGTTCTCGCCGAACGCTGGCGCCATACGTTCGGCTGTGGGCGCTTCTTCAATTGTCTGCGCGACACATTGAGCGACAAGATCGTGGCGACTTACAAAGCAGGCGAACCTCGTCCGGACGTCGCAGCCGAACGATCCGAGCGGCGCGAATGAACCAGCCGTTTCGTCTCGCCGGAGTTGGTTCGATCGACCGCTCGCGCGCTGTCGCCTTCACGTTCGACGGCCTCCTCTATCAAGGCTACGCTGGCGACACGCTCGCTTCCGCCCTCATCGCCAATGGCGTCCATCTGGTTGGGCGCTCGTTCAAATATCACCGGCCGCGGGGCATCTTAAGCGCCGGCGCCGAGGAGCCGAACGCGCTTGTCACCCTCGCGGGCGGGACGGGCCGCGTAACCCCAAACCTGCGCGCGACCCAGATCGAGCTTTATGACGGCCTCAGCGCCACGAGCCAGAATCGCTGGCCGTCGCTCACATTCGACTTCGGGGCGGTTAACGACCTGCTCTCGCCTTTGTTCGGCGCCGGCTTTTACTACAAGACCTTCATGGGCCCCAATCTGTGGGCTTGGGCGCACATCTACGAGCCGCTGATCCGCCGCGCCGCGGGCTTGGGCGCGCCGCCGCGCGAGCCCGATCCCGATCGCTATCACTCGAACGCTTCGATCATTGCGACGTGCTGATTGTGGGCGCTGGCCCGGCGGGACTCGCGGCGGCGTTGGCCGCAAGCCAAAGCGGCGCGCGCGTCGTCGTCTGCGACGAAAATGCTGCGCTTGGAGGCTCGCTCCTCGCCGAGGCTGACGCCGAGATCGACGGCAAGAGCGCGCCGCGATGGCTCGAGGGCGCGCTCGCGGCGTTGCGCTCGGCGCCAAACGTCCGGCTGATGACGCGCACGCAGGCGTTTGGCTATTACGCGCAGAATTTCGTCGGGCTCAACGAGCGCATCGCCGAAGCCGACCTCATGGCCGATCCCGACTTGCCGCGCGAGCGGCTCTGGCAGATGCGGGCGCGTGAGGTGGTGCTAGCGACCGGCGCAATCGAGCGTCCGCTCGTCTTTGCGAATAACGACCGCCCGGCAATCATGCTCGCCGATTCCGCGCGGCGCTATGGTGTTCAATATGGCGCGAAGGTTGGCGACCGGGTTGTTGTCGCGACGACGCACGATAGCGCTTACCGGACTGCGCTCGATCTCAAGAAAGCGGGCGTGGGGGTCGCGCTGATTGTGGACCTGCGCTCCGAAGCCAGAGGCCCGTTGGCGGAAGCCGCGCAAGCCGCGGGCATCGAGGTCGTTGCCGGCGGCGAGATTCTCCGCGCTGACGGCCGCCTGCGGGTCAATGCGGTTCGCATCAAGCACCGTGGCGGAGAGCGAAAAGTCCCCTGCGACGCGCTGCTCATGTCCGGCGGATGGACGCCCTCGGTGCATCTCTTCTCCCAATCGCGCGGCAAGCTCGTGTTCGACGAAGCGCAGCAGCTCTTCAAGCCTGGCGCTTCGGCGCAGCGCGAGCGATCAGCTGGCGCGTGCAATGCGACCTTCGATCTGGCGGGCGCGCTCGCGGAAGGCGACACAGCGGGGCGCGCGGCGGCGACGGCGGCCGGGTTCAAGGCGCGAGAAGCGCGAACTTACGCGGTCAGCGACGCTCGTCCAGCCTTTGGCGCGGCGCTTGTCGGTCCGCCGTCCGTTCACACGGACCGTCGCGTGAAGGCGTTCGTCGATTTCCAGAACGACGTTTGCGCTAAGGACGTAAGCTTGGCGGTCCAGGAGGGCATGCGCTCGATCGAGCACATCAAGCGCTACACAACCACGGGCATGGCGACCGACCAGGGCAAGCTGTCGAACATGAACACGCTCGGCATCGCCGCGGCCGAACTCAAGAAGCCGATTCCCGAAGTGGGTCTCACCACTTTCCGCCCGCCCTATACGCCAGTCACCTTCGGCGCCTTCGCCGGCCCCGCGCGCGGCGACCTGTTCGATCCCATCCGCCGCACCCCCATTCACGATTGGGCGGCCGAAAACGGCGCATTGTTTGAGGATGTCGGCGTGTGGAAACGCGCCTGGTATTTTCCGCGCGCCGGGGAATCGATGCATGACGCAGTCGCGCGCGAATGCCGCACGACCCGCGCCAGTGTCGGACTGTTCGACGCGACCACACTCGGCAAGATCGAAGTCGTCGGCCCCGACGCGGCGATCTTTCTCGAACGCATGTACGCCAACGCTTTTCAGAAGCTCGAGGTCGGGCGTTGCCGGTACGGCCTCATGCTGAACGAAGCCGGTTTCCTCATGGACGACGGCGTGATCGCGCGCTTGAAATCTGACCGCTTCCACGTGACGACAACAACCGGCGGCGCGCCGCGCGTGCTCGCCCATATGGAGGATTACCTCCAAACCGAGTTCTCCGATCTCAAAGTCTGGCTCACGTCCACCACCGAGCAATGGGCGACGATCGCCGTGCAAGGACCACGCGCGAGAGAGACAATCGCGCCCCTCATCGAAGGCGTCGATCTCGCGGGCGAGGCGTTCCCGCATATGAGCCTGCGCGAGGCGCGCGTCTGCGGCGTTCCGACAAGACTTATGCGGGTGAGCTTCACCGGCGAGCTCGGCTACGAGATTAGCGTGCCCTCCCATTTCGGGCGCCCCGTCTGGGAGGCCGCGTGGCGCGAGGTTCAAAAACACGGAGGCTGCGCCTACGGCACCGAGGCCATGCATGTGATGCGCGCCGAGAAGGGCTATGTCATTGTCGGCCAGGAGACCGACGGCACGGTGACGCTCGCCGACCTTGGCCTCGATGGGATGATCGGAAAAACGAAGAAGGATTTTGTCGGCAAACGATCGCTCACCCGCCCCGATATGTTGGTGGACAATCGCAAGCAGCTCGTCGGGCTTCTCACCGACAACCCGGCGATCGCGCTCGAAGAGGGCGCGCAGGTGACGGACAGCGCGAGCCCGCCGACCGGCTCCTCAGCCCTCGGCCACGTCACATCGTCCTATCGCAGCGAAGCCGTGGGCCGTCCGATTGCGCTTGCCCTGGTCGCTGCGGGGCGATCACGCATGGGCGCCAAGCTCTATGTCCCTATGCCCGGCGGCGCCGTGGCCGTGACGGTCGTGAGCCCGGTTTTTTATGACAAAGAGGGAGCGCGGCTCAATGGCTGACGCTGCGCTTGAAGCCCGCTCGCCATTGCAAGGTCTGGCCCTTCCGAGAGGGCCGCGATTCACATTGTCGGAAGCGCCGCCGGCCGCGCGCTTCATCCTGCGTGGGGCCGAAGCAGTGCGTGTCGCCTGCGGCATGGCGTTTGGCGCCGACTTGCCTTCGCAACTCGGCGTGGCGAGCGAGAGGGACAAGCGCGCGGCTCTATGGCTCGGCCCGGACGAATGGCTCTTGATTGCGGACGGCGCCGACGCTGCGGAAATCGGGGCCATGCTGGAATTGGTTCTTGATGGAACCGCGCATAGTTTGGTCGACGTTTCGCATCGTCAGATCGGCCTCCTCGCTAGCGGTCCGGCCGCGGCGCGCGTCCTCAACGCCGGCTGCCCGCTCGATCTCGATCCTCGCGCCTTCCCGGTTGGGTTCGCAACGCGGACCCTGTTCGACAAAGTGGAGATCGTGCTTTGGCGTCGCGCCGAGACGAGCTTCCATGTCGAAATCTGGCGATCGTTCGCGCCCCATCTCGCAGCCTCTCTCGCCGAGGCTGCGCGCGGCGCGCCGCAGTGGTAGACGGATGGACGGCGGCGCGTTTCTCAGACCTTCGCCACCGGGACAACCGATCCCGTTGCGCCCTCGCGAAATTGCCGGACGGTGATCTTCGCCACTTCGGCGGCAGGAATTCCGCCCGACGGATTGCGGCCCATCGCCTGCAACGTCTCCGAAACCCAGCCCGGCGAAACGGCGTTGACCCGAACGGAAATCGACGGCTCCGCGGCGACCGAGCGAACGAAAGCATCGACGGCGGAATTGACGGTTGTGATGATCGCGCTGCCGGGAGCCGGATATTGCGAAGCCAAACCGGTGGTCAGCGTGATCGCGCCGCCGGGCCGGACAGACTTCAGTCCGTAGCGGACGACGTTGACCTGACCCAGCAATTTGTTGGCCAGCGAGAACGTCCAGTCCTCGTCGGTCAGCTGATCCCACGGCTTGAAGCGCGCCGCGCCGCCCGCGCAGATGACTCCATCAATTGTGCCGATCCGGCCGAACAGCGCCGCGATCGATTTCGGATCGGAGATGTCGACGCGTTCGTCTGAACTGCGCGACGCGCGGATGCACTCGCTTTCACCCAGCGCCTTGACGACTTCTTTGCCGATCAGCCCAGCGGCCCCAATGACCAATATCTTGCCCAAAGCCTTCTCCTGAAAGTGGTTCGCCGCAAGAATGGAGACGCGTGCAATGGACTGCAAGCGTCAGCCGCGCGCCGCCTTGTCGCGCGCGTTCAGCGCCTGGATCGCCTCGCGCGCCGCCTTCCATTCGGCGTCGCCCCATTTGCGCAACTCGTAGAAATTGCCGCCGGTCGCGAGCGCCTGCGCGCCGTCCATCGCGATCGTCTCGCCGGTCAGCCAGTCGCAGCCGTCCGACATCAGGAACGTCGCGAGATTCTGCAATTCCTCGATCCGGCCGACGCGGCCCTGCGGATTGCGCGCGGCGTGACGCGCCGGGCTCGGCGCCGGGCGTGAGGCGCTTGCTCATGCCCTCGGTCGGAATTTCGCCGGGCGCGATGGCGTTGAGGCGAATGCCGTAGCGGCCCCATTCGGGCGCCAGCGACATGGTCATCGCCTGGATCGCCGATTTGCTCATCGCCGAGGGCACGACGAACGGGCCGCCGTTGCGCACCCAGGTGACCGTGATCGAGACGACGCTGCCGTGATGCTTGCCGGCGATCCAGCGCTTTCCGACCGCCTGCGTCACATAGAACGTGCCGTGCATGACGATATTGGCGATCGCGTCGAAGCCGCGCGGCGACAGGTCCTCGGTGCGCGAGATGAAATTGCCGGCGGCGTTGTTGACGAGGCCGGTCAGCGGCCCGTCGCGGAAGATCTCCTCGACCATCGCGTCGACCGCCGCCGCGTCGCGAATGTCGACGCCGTAGCTCGACGACGCGCCCGCCATGCGCCTTCATCAATTCTTCGGCGGTCGCGTCGCAGACGGCCTTGCGCCGGCCGCAGATCGCGATCTCGGCGCCGAGGCCGAGAAACCGCTCCGCCATCGCCTTGCCGAGCCCGGTGCCGCCGCCGGTGACGAGGATCTTCTTGCCCGCGAACAGACCGTCGGCGAACATGGGCGCGTTCCTTCTCTTGCGCGGTAGCTGCCGCGTAGCGATTGGTCGCGTACGCTCTTCCGGCAAGCTAGTGAAGAACGGCATCCCGACTGGCTCGGTTCACGCTTCATCCGACGAACCGTCCCGGCCTTCCTTCCACGCCCGCCCGCACCGCCTCGATCTGATTTGGCGAGCCGATCAGCGCCGCCTGCTCGTTCGATTCGGCCAGCAGAATCGCCGCCGCGTCGTCGTCGCTGGCGCGGTTCAGGAGCCGCTTGATCGCGCGCACCGCGTCGGGGCTGCGGCCGGCGATCTCCCGCGCCGTCGCGCGAGCGGCGGCGAGCGGATCGGCGTGGACGCGCGGTCGCGAAGCCGTAGGTCAAGCGCCTCCGCGCCGGAGAAGACTGCGGCCGGTCAAGGTCAGCTCGCGGATCACGTCGGCGCGCGCGAGTTCGCGCATCAGCGCAATGCCCGCCATGTCGGGGACGAGGCCCCATTTGACCTCGAGGATCGACAGCCGCGCGTCGGGCGCGACATAGCGGATGTCCGCGCCGAGCGCGATCTGAAAGCCGCCGCCGAGCGCGACGCCGTGGATCGCCGCGATCACCGGAACCGGAATCTCGCGCCAGACCAGCGCCGCCTGCTGGAGCGCGTTGGCGATCGCCATGCGTGCGCGTCGTCAGATCGCCGAGCGTCAGGCGCGGCTCCGCCGGCCAGCATCGAGGCGAACGTCGCCTTGTCGAGGCCGGCGCAAAAGCCCTTGCCCGCGCCCGTGAGCACGACGGCGCGCAAGCCCGGGTTCGCCGCAGCCGCTCGCCCGCGGCGACGATCGCCTCGAACATCGCGGGATCGAGCGCGTTGAGCTTGTCGGGGCGATTCAGCCTGACCTCGGCGACGCCGCCGGCGATCTCGATGGTCACTCGTTCGCCAGACGTGGGCGGGGCTCTTTCCTGCATGGCTCGCTCCTATGATCCGCCACGACTTGAACACGCACCTCGTTCGGCGCGAAATCTATGATTGAGAAACAGAAAGCCTGTTGTGACGGCGCCGTCAATCGCGCCCTTCGCCGGGCTGGGACGCGCTTCCCGCGTTGCCGTCAGTTATCTGTCAGGCGACCCCGCCCGACATCATGCTCGGGCTGCGGCTCGTTTGGGAATAGCCCGTGTAAGCATCAAATCGGCCCCGAGGGGCCAATCTAGCGCACTGATTTCCTTGAAAAAATTTGGAGCGGGCGAAGGGATTCGAACCCTCGACCCCAACCTTGGCAAGGTTGTGCTCTACCCCTGAGCTACACCCGCATCCGTGAGGCGGCAGCGCCGCCGGCCGCGCTTATGGCGCAATGATAACGAGAATGCAACATCCAGCCGATAGACCCCGGCACAAGTTGCGCTGGGGCTGCGCACGCGAGCTTGATTTGAATCGACGGTTTTGCCGTGCCAAGCCTGCGACGAAACGTGAGCGTTTGGGATGAACGAGGCCCTGAAACCGGACGAAGTGACGCAACGCGCGGCGCCCGCAAGCGTGGAGGCCCCGCCTCGCCGACGGCGGAGCTGGCTCACGTGGATCATGGTCATCGCGGTCCTGGCCGGGGCGGCGGCCTTTGCCTGGAAGAAATACGGGAATACCGCTCCATCCACGCGGCGACAAGAAAACTCGGGCCGACAGGCGCAGCCGCCGCAAACCGTGCGCGTCGCCCCGGTCACGCTTGGCGACATGCCGCTGACCATCGACGCCTTGGGACGGTGACGCCGTTTGAGACGGTGACCATCCGCACCCAGATCGCCGGCGTGTTACAGAACGTCGGTTTCACCGAAGGTCAGACTGTCAAGGCCGGCGACTTTATCGCCCAGATCGATCCGCGCCCCTATGAGGCGGCGCTCGCCCAAGCGCAGGGGCAATTGGCGAAAGATCAAGCGCTGCTGGGCCAGGCGCAGAGCGACCTCGCCCGCTTTCAGCAGCTCGCCAAGCAGGACTCGATCGCCATGCAGCAGGTCTCCGACCAGATGGCGCTGGTCGCCCAAGACAAGGCCGCGATCGCCGCAGACCAGGCGATGGTCAAGACCGCCGAGCTCAACGTCGCCTACACCCATATCGTTTCGCCGATCAGCGGCAGGGTGGGCTTGAGGCTTGTCGACCCCGGCAACTATTTGCAGCCCTCCGACGCCACCGGCATCGTCGTCATCACCGAGATCGATCCGATCAGCGTGGTATTCACCACCCCCGAGGACAACTTGCCGCGCATCGGAGCGCGGCTCAATTCCGGCGCCAAGCTCCCCGTCACGGTGTTCGACCGAGGCAATGCGAACATGCTGGCGACCGGGACGCTGACCACCTACGACAGCCAGATCGACGTGACCACCGGCACCATCAGGATGCGGGCGACGTTCGACAATCCCAATGGGGTCCTGTTCCCGAACCAGTTCGTCAACGTCCGCCTTCTGGTCGATACGATGACAGGCGCGACGCTCGCGCCCAACGCGGCGATCCAGCTCGGCGCCTCAGGCAACTTCGTCTATCTGCTCAACGACGATTCGACGTCTCCAAGCGCGACGTCGTTACCGGCCCGACCGATGGCAAACACACCGTGATCACCTCAGGCCTCGCGGCGGGCGACAAGGTGGTGATCGACGGCGTCGATCGGCTGCGCGACGGCGCCAAAGTGAAGGTGGTCGACCATCCAGCCGCGGGCGGCGCGCAGGCCGGAGCCGCAGCAGGGCGCAGCGGCGCGGTGGGATCGACGAACGGCGGCGGGCACGCCACCGACAGCGCGACCATCGGCGAGGCGGGTCCGCGCCGGAGCGAGCCAATGGCGCCGCGCTCCCGATTCCGGCCAGATCTCGTGCATGGTAGGCCAAGGTCATAGATCTGTGAAGGCTGGAACCGTCCAGCGGGATAGCGCCCTAGAGCGCGGCCCGCCGGCGCCTGCTTGAAACAACTCCCCTCCGGGCGCCGCCGAGCATCGGGCGAGGCTCCCGCTACGTGCCGCCGCCGCAAGTCGACCACCAAGCGCCGCCCGGGCGCCTGCCAAGGGTCGCCAGCCGGACCGCCGCGGCCCGGCGCAGGGAGGCGCAATGACGTTGCGGCTGGGGCGGGGCGGTGAACCCGTCCCGCATCTTCATCGATCGTCCGGTCGCGACCAGTCTCCTGATGATCGCGATCCTGCTTGTCGGCATGTGGCCTTCCGCTTCCTGCCGCTCTCGGCCTTGCCCGAGGTCGACTATCCGACGATCCAGGTCCAGACCTTTTATCCGGGCGCGAGCCCGGAGGTGATGACTTCGGCGGTGACGGCGCCGCTCGAGCGGCAATTCGGCCAGATGGCCGAGCCTGAACCAGATGATGTCGCAGAGCTCCGCCGGCTCTTCGGTCATCACCTTGCGGTTCGGTCTCGACATCGGTCTCGACATTGCCGAGCAGGAGGTTCAGCAGGCGATCAACGCCGCGGGCAATCTTCTCCCCGCCGATCTGCCGGCGCCGCCGATTTACGCCAAGGTCAATCCGGCCGACGCGCCGATTCTCACGCTTGGCGTCGCTTCGGAGTCGATGAAGCTCACCGATGTCGAAGACATCATCGAAACGCGCATCGTTCCGAAACTGTCGCAACTTCCCGGCGTCGGACTGGTCTCGATCTCCGGCGGACAGCGGCCCGCCGTCCGCATCCATGTCAATCCGCTCGCCCTGTCCGGGGTGGGTATCAATCTTGACGATCTGCGCACGACAATCGCCAACCTCAACGTCAACACGCCTAAAGGCAATTTCGACGGGCCGGCGCAAGCTTCCGCGATCAACGCCAACGATCAGATTCGCGACCCGAACGACTACGCGAAATCGGTCATCGCCTATCGCAACGGCGCCCCGGTTCGGCTCTCCGATGTCGCGAAGGTTGAAATCGCGCCTGAGAACGGTCGCCTGCGGGCGTGGATGAACACGACGCCGGCGCTGATCGTCAACATCCAGCGCCAGCCCGGCGCCAATGTCATCAACGTCGTCAACAGCGTAAAGGCGCTGTTGCCGACGCTCAGCGCCTCGTTGCCGGCGGCGATCACACTCAAGCCGTTGACCGACCGCACGGTCACCATCCGCGCTTCAGTTGAGGACGTCGAATTCGAGCTCGCGCTCGCGGTCGGCCTGGTTGTGCTGGTCATTTTCCTGTTTCTGCGCAACATTCCGGCCACGATTATCCCGAGCCTGTCGGTGCCCTTGTCGCTGATCGGCGCACTGGCGATCATGTATCAGGCTGGGTTCAGCCTCGATAATCTTTCCCTCATGGCGCTGACCGTCGCGACCGGCTTCGTCGTCGACGACGCGATCGTGGTGATCGAGAACATCGCTCGGTTTCTCGAGCAAGGCGACACTCCTTACGAAGCGGCGATGAAGGGTTCGGCGCAGATTGGTTTCACCATTATTTCGCTGACTGTGTCGCTGCTCGCGGTCTTGATCCCGCTCCTTTTCATGGGCGACGTCGTGGGACGGCTGTTTCACGAATTCGCCATCACGCTGTCCGCCGCCATCGTCATTTCCGCGGTGGTCTCCCTGACCCTGGTGCCGATGTTATGCGCGAAGCTGCTGCGCGCGCAGGGGCATGGGCATGGCGGCGAGGCGAGCGGCGGACGTTTCTTCCAGGCTTTGACCCGCTTCTACGCAGCAACGCTGCGCGTCGTGCTCGATCATCAAGGCTTGACGCTCTTGGTGGCGCTCGGCACGTTCCTGCTCACCGGCTACCTCTACATGACGATCCCGAAGGGCTTCTTTCCGATCCAGGATACCGGCGTCATCCAAGGCGTTACGCAAGCCGCGCAGGCGATCTCGTTTGACCAGATGGCCGACCATCAACAGGCGCTGGCGAAAGTGATCCTCGCAGATCCGGACGTTGAAAGCCTGTCCTCCTTCATCGGGGTCGACGGCTCAAACATCACGCTCAACTCGGGCCGCTTTCTTATCAACCTCAAGCCGCACGCGGCTCGCAAGGCGACGGCGAGCGAAATCATTCGCCGGATCCAAGAGGAAACCGCGAATGTTCCCGGCATAGCGCTCTTCATGCAGCCGGTGCAGGACCTGTCGATCGACACCGCCGTCAGCGCGACCCAATATCAGTTCACGCTTGAGAACCAGGATCTGCCGACGCTTCAGACGTGGACGCCGAAGGTGTTGCAGCGTCTGAGCGAAATTCCTTCGATCGTCGATGTGGCGAGCGATATGCAGCCGGACGGCCGCTCGGTGATCGTCGATCTCGACCGCGCCAATGCGGCGCGGTTCGGCATCACCCCCGCAATCGTCGACAATGCGCTCTACGACGCTTACGGCCAGCGGATCATTTCGACAATCTTCACCCAGAGCAACCAATACCGCGTCATCCTCGACGTCGATCCAACCATGGCGCGTTCGGTGAAATCGCTCAACTCGCTGTATTTGCCGTCGGCGGCCACGACCGCCGGTCAGACGCCGCTCGGATCGGTCGCCAATTTTACCGTCAAGACCGCGCCGCTGCAGATCTCGCACCTGAAACAGTTCCCAGTGACGACGATCTCGTTCAACCTTGCGCCGGGCGCGTCGCTCGGCGAGGCGGTCGACGCCATCGGCAAGGCGCTCGCCGACATCAATCTGCCGCCCAGCTTCGGGGTCAGCTTCCAGGGGGCGGCGCAGGCTTTCCAGTCGGCGCTGTCGAATGAGCTGTTCCTGCTCGCAGCCGCCATCGCCGCCATGTATATCGTGCTCGGGGTGCTCTATGAGAGCTTCATCCATCCGATCACGATCCTGACGACGCTTCCCTCCGCCGGCATCGGCGCCCTCTTGACGCTGAACGCCGCAGGAGCCGGGCTCGACATCATCGGCGTTATCGGCATCGTTCTCCTGATTGGCATCGTCAAGAAGAACGCGATCATGATGATCGATTTCGCGCTCGAGGCGCAGCGCGAACAGGGCCTTCCGGCGCGCGAGGCGATCTACCGAGCCTGCCTGCTGCGCCTGCGCCCGATCTTGATGACGACAGTGGCGGCGATTTTCGGCGCGCTGCCTTTGATGCTGGGGACCGGCGTCGGCTCGGAGCTTCGTCGGCCGCTGGGGCTTGCGATCGTCGGCGGTCTCGCCTTCAGCCAGGTGCTCACGCTCTACACGACCCCGGTCATCTATCTCTTCTTCGAGCGGCTTGGCGCGCGCTTCGGCATGGGCGCCGCCGGTTCGGCGCTGGCGACCGAAACGCCGTGAACAACCGGTTTTCCGAGCTTTTCATTCGCCGGCCGGTGGCGACGATTCTGTTGACGATCGGCATCGTTGTCGCCGGGCTCCTGGGGTATTCGCAACTTCCGGTTTCGCCCCTGCCGCAAGTCGACTTTCCGGTCATATCGGTTCAGGCGAACATGCCGGGCGCGAATCCCGACAACATGGCGACCTCGGTTGCGGCGCCGCTCGAGCGGCACTTGGGTCAGATCGCCGACGTCAACGAGATGACGTCCCAGAGCACGCTGGGCTCAACCCGCATCACCCTTCAGTTCGGTCTCGATCGCAATATCGACGGCGCCGCCCGCGACGTCCAGGCGGCCATCGTCGCCGCGCGAGTCGATCTGCCGACCAGCCTCCGCCAGAACCCGACTTATCATAAGGTCAATCCAGCCGACGCGCCGATCATGGTCATCGCCATGTCGTCGACGACCCACACCGCGGGGCAGCTCTATGACCTCGCCTCCAACATCCTGCAGCAGCGGCTATCGCAGCTGCCGGGCATCGGCGAGGTCGATATCTCCGGGGCGGCGCTGCCGGCTGTGCGCGTCGAGATCAACCCCGGGGCGATCTTCCACTACGGCATCGGCCTCGAAGATATTCGCGCCGCGCTTGCTTCGGCCAACGCCAACAGTCCGAAAGGCGCGATCGAAGACGATGACTACCACTATCAGATTTACGCCAATGATCAGGCCTCCCGCGCGGCTCAATATCGCGATTTGGTGATCGCCTATCGAAACGGCGCGGCGGTCAGACTCGCCGACGTCGCCGAAGTGCTCGATTCAGTCGAGGATTTGCGTAACGCCGGCCTTGTCAACGGCAAGCCGGGCGTCGCGGTCGTTCTGTCGCGCCAGCCGGGCGCCAACATCATCCAGGCTGTCGATAACGTCCGCGCCGAGCTGCCGCGGCTGATTGCGTCGCTCCCCGGTGACGTCGACCTCACGGTGGCGGTCGATCGGTCGAAGACCATCCGGCAGTCGCTCTTGGACACCGAGAAGACATTGGGGATCGCGGTCGCTCTGGTGATTCTGGTTGTCTTCGCGTTCTTGCGCAGCGTGCGGGCGGCGGCGATTCCGAGCGTCGCGGTGCCGACTTCGATCATCGGCTCGTTCGGCGTCATGTATCTGCTCGGGTTCAGCCTCAACAACCTCTCGCTGATGGCGTTGACGATTTCGACCGGGTTCGTCGTTGACGACGCCATTGTCGTGCTCGAGAACGTCTCACGTTATCTCGAGCAGGGGATGCCGCGCGTCGAAGCGGCGATCCGGGGCGCCGGCGAAGTCGGCTTCACCGTCGTTTCGATCACGCTCTCGCTGATTGCGGTGTTCGCGCCGCTGCTGTTTTTCGGCGGCCTTGTGGGGCGTCTGTTCACCGAGTTCGCGCTGACGCTGTCGGTGGCGGTGCTCATTTCCATGGTCGTTTCGCTCACGACGACCCCCATGATGTGCGCGCTCATCCTGCCGCGCGGGCCTCAGACTGAGCATGGGCGCCTCTATCGAGCGACGGAGCGCGTCTTCGACGCGATGCTTGCCTTCTATCGAACGACATTGCGCGTCGCGCTTCGTCATCCCGGCGTTGTGGCGCTGTCGCTTTTGGCCACGGTCGGGCTCAACTACTACATGTTCCGCTACCAAATAAGCTACGGCTTGTTTCCGGTGCAGGACACGGGCCTCATCATCGGCTCGATCCAGGGCGACCAGAGCATCTCGTTTCAGTCGATGAGCACCAAGCTCGCGCAATTGCAGCAGATCGTTCAGGACGATCCCGCCGTCGACAGCATTGTCGGGTTTACCGGCGGCCGACAGACCAATGCTGGTTTCGTGTATGTGTCGTTGAAGCCCTACGACCAGCGCCAAGTCACGGCCGACGATGTGGTGGCGCGGCTGCGCGGCAAGCTCGCGCAGGTCGCGGGCGCGCGGCTCTTCATGGTCTCGGTTTCGGATCTGAGAACCGGGGGGCGGCAGGGCAACGCGGCCTATCAATATACGCTGCTCTCTGACGACCCGACGGAGCTCTACGCCTGGGCGCCCAAGCTGACCCAGGCGCTGATGTCGAGCGAGATCGTCAAGGACGTCAACTCCGATCAGCAGCTCGGCGGGCTTGAAACCGACCTCACCATCGATCGCGACACCGCGATGCGGCTTGGTCTCACTCTCAGCGCAATCGACAACACGCTGTACGACGCCTTCGGCCAGCGTCAGGTCTCAACCATCTACAACGCGCTCAATCAGTATCACGTCGTGATGGAGATCGCGCCCCGCTACTGGCAGGATCCAAGTACGCTGGAGCAGATCTATGTTTCGACGTCGGGCGCCAATCCGACCGGCGTCCAACAGACGGGGATCGCCGCCGGCGATTACGTGTCCCCGACCGGGACGGCGAGCTCGGCGGCGACAATCGCCGCGGATTCAGCCCGCAACCTCGCGACCAATTCCTTGGCGGTCAGCGGACATTCCGCCGCTTCGACAGGCGCAGCGGTCACGACCTCGCTCGAGACGATGATTCCGCTCTCGGCCTTCGCCAAATTCACGGCGGGCCACACGCCGCTCAGCGTCAATCACCAGGGACAATTCGCCGCGAGCACGATCTCGTTCAATCTCGCGCCAGGTCGCTCGCTGAGCGAAGCCAGGACGGAGATTGATAACGCGATCGAGCGCATCGGCATGCCGTCGACCGTCCGCGGCTCTTTCGCCGGCACCGCCGCGACCTTCCAGCAATCGCAATCGAGTATGCCGCTTCTATTCGGCGCCGCGTTGGTGACGATCTATATCGTGCTGGGTATTCTTTACGAAAGCCTGATCCACCCGCTGACCATTCTCTCGACCCTGTTCTCGGCGAGCGTCGGAGCGGCTTTGGCGTTGTGGCTGTTCGACACCCAGTTCACCATCATCGCTGCGATCGGCGTGTTGTTGCTGATCGGCATCGTCAAGAAGAACGCCATCATGATGGTCGATTTTGCGCTTGAGGCGGAGCGCGCAGGGCGCAATACCCGCGAGGCGATCGAAGAGGCCTGCCTCCTGCGCTTTCGCCCGATCATGATGACGACCTTCGCCGCCCTGTTCGGCGCGCTGCCGTTGGCGTTCGGAACCGGCGAAGGCTCGGAGCTGCGCCATCCGCTCGGGATCACCATCGTCGGCGGGCTCATCGTCAGTCAGGCGCTGACGCTGTACACGACACCGGTGGTTTTCATTTACCTGGACAATTTCGGCAAGTGGCTATCAGGCTTGTGGCGCAGGTATTATCTGCGCCACGGCGCCGCGCCCGTCGCGGGCCCAGCCGAGTGATCGCGGGCGCCCGCTAGAGCGGCAGGGCGTACCGGAGCGCGGTTTCCGCCGCAGCCCGCGCGTCCTCGATTGAGATCGGGCCGTTATTGGCGGCGCGGGCGGCCTTGATGGCTTCGACCAACGCGGGCGGACTATTGATCTCGCTCAGATCTCCCGATCCGTTGGTGAGCCGTTCGAGCATCGCTGTCTGCGCTTCGTCGTCGGCGAAAGCCACCGCTTGCATGAGCGCCGTCACCGGCCGCGGCAAGTTCGAGCACCGCGCTAGACGATAGGCGTTGAGGAAGCGCTTGGCGTCGCGCGGCGAATGCGCGGCGAGCGGCGCGAGCGCAGCAAGGAGCGTCGTTTCCGCAGCTGACAGCGGCTCCATGAGCGCCGCGGCGATCGCGGAATCCGGCGCCGGCGCCGGCTGGCCGCTGGCCGACAGAAGGCGCGCAACCACGAGTTCGCCATCGGCGTCTTTGCGGGCGGGTAGGTTGACCGTGACCTGCAGCCATTTTCCAAGACGCCGACGCGCCTCGAGCGGGCCGCCCAACGCGCTCGCCAGCCGGCCGGGATCGAAAGCCAGGAGACCGATGCAGCCGGGTCCGATCGCGCCCTGAGCGGCGTCAATCCAGCTGACGACCGCGGCCGGCGGAAGGGCGTCGAGATTGTCCACGACGACGATGAGCCGATCCGGCGCCGGGGCCGCCGCCCCCGTATGTCCAATCTTGGCGCCGAGAGCTGCTAAGAATTCGCGCGCAGCCGCCGACGGAGCGTGAGCGGCTTCGAGAAATTCCGGCCCCGGCGCGCGCATCGACGTTTTGCCCCCTGCGCGTTGGCTCGCGGCTTCGGCGCGCTTGGCGGCCGCCTCGGCCTCGGCAGTCAGCGCGGCGACGCGTTGATTGAGGCGAGCGGCGCGGGCCTCGAGGTCCTGGCGACGGTCTCGGGTCTCTTGGGTCAAGAGCCGCGCGCCGCGCAACAAAAGGTTCGAGAACCCGAGCGCCCGCCAGAGGTTGAGCGCGATGGCCAAGGCGCCGAGGATGAATAGGATCTGCGCCGCTCGGTCGAACCAATCGCCGTGCGACGCCATCCAATCCCCGGCGGGCTTCAACGAGTCGCTCCCACGCTCAATCGCGGAGGTCGCCGTTTCGCCGTGCAGCAACCGGAGGGCGAAGGCGAGCACGAAAGCGACGACGCCCCAGAGGAGCAGCCGCGCCTGGCTGCCATAGGCCCAGATTGACCGAATCACGACCCCGACGCGGCCGCCGGCGCCGATGGTCGAGACGTCTCGCGCCAGAGTGCGGTAGCTCGAGTCTGCGTCCGCTCCGGCCAGTCCGAAGCGGCGCAACTGCGCTTCGATTGTGCCGCGGTGAGCTCGCGCGAAGACGTCGATGCGCGAGCCGGGGGTGTCGAAAGCCAGCGCATCTGCGAGACGCGCGCGTTTGGCCTCGACCTCGTCGCGCTGCGCGCGCTCGGCCTCGAGCTTCCTGACGAGATCGTCATGACGATCGGACGCCGCGGTGGCCGCCCGATGCGGATCGCCGCCCGCATGACGAATCTCGTCCAACAGGCCCGAATAGTCCACGTCGCCGGATTCGCGATCGAGCGCGGAATAAGCAGCGCTGGCGATCGCCACCGGCGCCTCGACGCCGCTGGAAGCGTCGACGCGCGCCGTGACAATCCTCGACAACGCGCCGCCGCTTACCGTCGCCGAGGAAGCGCTGAGGTGTTCAATCGCCTGCGACAGGCGCTTCAGCGCAAACGTCTTGCCTGCCCCAGACGGTCCCAAAATCGCCGCGAGAAAGGGTGTTTGAACCTGAGGGATCACACAAAGTTGAGCGAGCGGCTGTACGATTTTGCCGGCGTTCAGGACGTCGGCCCCGTCGGCCGAGTCGCCAAGGAAGATCGGCTGGGCATGGACCGGTGCGGTGGGAGCGGGCGGCGCGATCGACACGGGCGGCGCGGCTGACTGCGCGGGCGCCCGGGGAGACAGCGCAACGACGGATGGCTTGTCGCTTGTCGCCGCCTCGCCGAGCAGGCGGAGCTTCGGATTCGCGCTTGGCTCGGACAATCGATCCTCCTCAACGCGCTTGGGGCAACGCGAGCCCAAACGGCGCCTAATTTCAATGCGGCCCTAACGACCGCAAGGGCGCCGGCAAGTCAAGCCGCACACTTGGCGTACCGCTTTGCGCCCGCATGCAAAAACCGCAAGTCGCAGGAAAATTTAAACGAATCCGTTACCCGCCCTCAATCCGCTGAGAGCCGTGCCGCCTGGGCTCTCGGTGGGAGAGCAGTCTATGCCGCGCTGCGAAATCAGGCTAAGCCGCCGCCATCATCCGTCCGATGGAGGCTCAAGCCCTTGCCCGCATTCGCTTCGCCAACGCCCGACGCGACGCCGGTGTGGCTGGTCAGCGCCGAGAACTGGTCGACGGTCAAATCGACGATTGGCGCGAATGCGGCGGCCTTCGCCGAACGCTGCGGGTTTCAGCCGAAAGCCGGACGCCTGCAGCTTCTTCCGGGAGAGGGTGGCGCGCTCGGGGGCGTCTTGTTCGGAGTCGACGAGGCGCGCGCGCCGGCGCGCGATCCGTTGGCGGCGGGCAAGCTCGCGACGTCGTTGCCCGAGGGCGCCTACCGGTTCGCCAACACCCCTGAAAACCCTGATCTCGCCGCCCTCGGCTTCCTGCTCGCGCTCTATCGCTACGATCGGTTCAAGGCCGACGGCGGACAAAAGCCGCGCCTCGTCGCGCCCGAGGACATCGATGCGGTCAGGATTCAGCGCATCGCCGAGGCGATTGCCTACGGGCGCGATCTCGTCAATGCGCCCGCCAATGTGTTGGGTCCGAACGCGCTTGAGCAGGAGGCGGTCAAGCTCGCCGAACAGTTTGACGCAAGCGTCACTGTGGTGCGGGGCGACGAACTTATCGGCGCCAATTTTCCGCTCATCCACGCGGTTGGGCGCGCGGGCGCAGAAGAGCCTCGGCTCGTCGACTTTTCCTGGGGACGCGAGGACGCGCCGAAAGTCGCGGTCGTCGGCAAAGGCGTCACGTTCGACACCGGCGGCCTCGACATCAAGGCGGCTTCGGGCATGGAATTGATGAAAAAGGACATGGGCGGGGCGGCGACGGCGCTGGCGCTGGCGAGGATGGTCATGGAGGCGGGGCTTGATCTGCGCTTGAGGACGCTGATCCCGATCGTTGAGAACGCGATCTCGGCGCCGGCGATGCGGCCGGGCGACGTGCTTGTCAGCCGCAAAGGAATCTCGGTTGAGATCGGCAACACGGACGCGGAAGGGCGGCTGATTCTTGCTGACGCGCTCGCGCTGGCGGATGAGGACGCGCCGGAGCTGATGCTCGATTTCGCGACGCTGACCGGCGCTGCGCGGGTCGCGCTCGGCCCGGACCTGCCCCCCTTCTATACCGACGATGACGCTCTGGCAGGCTCGATTGCCAGTCACGCGGCGCGCGCGCGCGATCCCGTGTGGCGCATGCCGCTCTGGCGCGCTTACGAGGCCATGATCGAGGGCTCGGTCGCTGACATCAGCAATTCTGGGTCAGGCGCCGGCATGGCCGGCTCGATCACCGCGGCGCTGTTTCTCAGGCGCTTCGTTGAGAAGGCCAAAGCTTGGGCGCATTTCGACGTCTACGCCTGGAACCCGAAGCCGCGCGCCCACGCGCCGGCGGGCGGCGAGATCCAGGCGGCGCGGGCGTTGTTCGAGCTCTTGAGCGAGCGCTATCCGAAGAGGTGAGCGGCGATTGGGCGACGCCGGTCAAAGTGACAAGCGCAAATGCTCGCAACGGCGATCTTTCGATATCTGGCCCTCAAGTTGGCTTGCCAGCGACGCCTTTTCCCCGACGCGCTTTGTAAGCGAGATGGCCCATGCCTAGGAAGCCCATCAGCATCATCGCCCAGGTCGAGGGCTCGGGCGCTGGCGCCGGCGCAAACGCGACCCCCTTGAAGTTGGCGTCGGCCGGCGCCTTCTCGAGCTCCACGAAGCTCTCGCCGGCTTGGGCTGTGAGATCGCCGAGCACGTCGGTGAGGCCATAAAGATAGGTCTGGTCGGTGTCGCCAATCGTGTAGTTCGTTGCGAACAGTTCCACCTTCTGCACGCCGTCGACCGTCACGTCCTTGCCGGTCAGGCCATAGAGACCGGTCGATCCGGACGTCCCGCTGTTCGCGACGAGGTTGAGACCCGCCGACAGCGTGTAGTCGAGCGTCCAGGTTCCGTCAGACAAGGTCCATTTCTGCAGGCCGCCGTCGCCGAGCGAGCTGCTAGCCGAGGTGTTCTTCGGCGCGCCGCTGTCGGCCACATAGAGCGTGCCGGGATCGGCGAAGAAGTAATTTTCGGGGCTCAGGTTGACCGTCTTGTTTTGGCCCACGAGGCCGGCGTTGACGTTGTTGGCGTTCGCCGCGGTGACGGTAATCTTTCCAGTGCCGCCCGAGTTGCCAAAACCGGGAAGCTGCGCCGGCCCGTTGCCGCCGTTCGCTTCGCTTGTCGGCAACGCGCCCTGCGCCCCGAGGGCGCCGATGTAATCGCGATTGGTCGAGCCCTTCTTGCTGTCCGTGGAGACATAGAGCTGGCCGTTGTAGACCTGAACCTCGCGAGTGTCCTGCGACGTGCCGCTGCCAGCGTCGGCGCCGGTGATCGAGGTCGCGGAATGGCTTCCAAGGGTCGCGTAGAAGACCCCGCCCGTCGCGTCGGGATAGTTCCCCTGGCCCGAGACATAGAACGACGTTCCGTCGACCGTGTAGACGCTGCGCGGGTTGTTGGCGTTGAAAACGTTGTAAAGCGCCGTCGAGGAATTGACCGAGCCGTTCTGCCCGATCAGCGCGACCACGCGCGGAACCGCCGTGTAGGACTGACCGGTCTGGCTTCCCGATTGTCCGAGGGCCGTGTTGGTCGGGTCGGGACTGTAGGAGCCCGGGTTGGCGTTGAACGCATTCGCGTTGACGCCGTATCCGGCGATTGTCAGGTAATGGCCGTTGCCAGAGAGCTGCAGCGTGCCCTCGGATGACGAACCATATTCGCCGGAGACCGGGAAATTCGCGACCGAATTGCTCTGCGGGAGCGTGAAGGAGCCGACGAAGCCCGCGCCGCCCGAACCGTACTCGTAGAGGGTCAGCGGCGCCGCCTGATTGTCGGTGTACGAGCCTGTGCCGCTGCCGTCTCCCTCGACGGCGACCACGAGATCGCCTTCGGTGAACGAGGAAATGCTGGCGGCGTCCGCCGCTGTCACCGCTTGCGATGCCGCGACGACGGCTGCGACACTGACGAGAAGTCCGGTTTTGAGCACCCGCGCCCCCCTGATTTGAGCCTGACCGTCGCCAAGTCTCGATCCTGGCCGGCCCAGCGCGCCACACTTCACGGCAATATGACAACGGGATGAAGGGCGGACCGTTCTGGCTGGGCTTCACCAAGATTTGTTTATCAGCCGCTTCTTGAGCGGCGCGGCGTTGCGCTTTGCTGCGTCCTTGTCTTATCGGACAGGCATGCGGGAGGGCATGGCGTGGCTTTGACGAAGCATAACCGGCTGACGGGCTCCGACTTGCGCAAGCTCAAGGGCAAACGGCAGTTGACGATGCTGTTCGTCGAGACGCGGGAAGAGGCGGCTGCGGCGTCCGCCGCCGGCATTGATATTCTGTCGATCGTGAACATGTGTGGTCCCCTTCGATGCGCGAGGCGGCGGACGACTGCTTCGTGCGGGTCGGGCTCATCTCCGGCCAGCACTGCACCTATGAGGACTATCTGCGCGCCGCGCACAACAATCTCATGATCGGCGGGGACGCGTTCTGCTGCGCCGGCAGTCTCCATGCGATCACGAAGCTCGCGGCCGATGCAGGTCTACAATCACGTCAAGCAGGTCGAAGCCGCGGGCCCCGTCGCGGCCGAGATCGAGGTCGTGCCGGCGCGCGTGGCGAGCGCGATCGCGAAGCGCACGTCGCTTATCCTTATGTCGATGGGGGCGGGCTCAGGCTGCGACCCGCGATATCTGTTCGCCGAGGACGCGCTCGGCTATTCGCGCGGCCATGAGCCCCGTCACGCCAAGGTCTATCGCAACGTTCGCCCCGAATACGAGTGGCTGCAGCGCGAGCCCATCGCGGCCTTTCAGGAGTTCCGGGCCGATGTGGAGAAAGACGCGTGCCCGGAGGACAAGCATCTCGTGCCGATCGCTGATGCTGAGTTCGAGACATTTGTGAAGGGATTGGAGACGCGATGAGGGCCGCGCCGCTGACTCCAAGCTGAAGAGGGTTCGCTGATGAGCGTTTCAGATCACGATCAAGATCGGCAAACAGTTCTCGACGCGTTCGACAAGCAGATCGTGTGGTCCGAAAAGCTCGCCTCGCCATTCATGGCGCGGCTGCTCACGGTTCTGCGAGACGACATCGCAGCCGGCGGCGCCAGCGCGCAACTGGCGCTCGGGTGGCCCGGCGATCCGGTCGCGGACGCCTTGGCTCTCAGGATGGCGGGAGCGCTGCACGCGCTCGCCTTGACCGAGTCGGCGCCTGCGCTTGTCCCGTGCTATCCGCCGCACGCGGCGCCCGTCGAACACTTGCGGCCCGTCGTTCTCGACGTCGTCCGAGACCATCACAGCGCCATTCGTGATTTTCTTGTCTCGCCCCCACAGACGAACGAAGTCGGTCGATCGGGCGTGCTGGTCGGAGGTTTTCTGGAGATCGCCAAGGCGACGGGTCTGCCGCTCCGGTGTCTCGAAATCGGCGCGAGCGCAGGCCTCAACACCATCTGGGATCGCTATCACTATCGTCTTGGCGCGGTCGGCTGGGGCGACCCGCAGAGCCCCGTCAGCCTCGCGCCCGGTTGGGAAGGCCCATCGCCGCCGGGCGACGTTCCTCTCCGGGTGATCGAGCGTCATGCCTGCGACATCGCGCCCGTCGATCTCGAAGATCCAGCCCAGCGGCTTCGCCTCAGAGCCTACATCTGGGCCGATCAGCGCGAGCGCCTGTCCCGTCTGGAAAGCGCCATCGACCTCGCGCGCGCCCACGGTCCAAGGGTCGATCAGGCCGACGCCGCCGAATGGGTCAGCGTTAAACTCCACGAGCCCGCGGCGGGGACGGCGACTGTCCTCTACCATTCCGTCATGTGGCAATATATGCCGCCGGACGCCCAGGCTTCTATCCGTGCGAGTCTCGAGGAGACCGGCGATCGTGCCACCAGCGCCGCGCCTTTGGCCTGGCTGCGCCTCGAACCCTCGGCGTCCGGATCTGCATTCGAGCTTCGCATGACTCTGTGGCCCGGCGCGCGCGAAGTTCAATTGGCGGCCGCTCATCCGCACGGAAGCAGCGTGAGCTGGTCGGGCCTGTAGCTCAGCCCGTCCAGTCCAGCACGATCTTGCCGCTCTCGCCGCGGCGCATGATCTCGAAGCCTTCGAGGAATTTGTCCGCCGGCAGGCGGTGGGTGATGACCTTGCGCACGTCGAGGCCGCTTTCCAGCATCGCGATCATCTTGTGCCAGGTCTCGAACATCTCGCGCCCATAGATGCCCTTGATGGTGAGCTGCTTGAAGATGATCTTGTTCCAGTCGACGAGCGCAGGCTTCGCCGGCAGGCCGAGCAGCGCGACCCGGCCGCCGATGAGGATCGCGTCGAACAGCTGATCGAACGCCGCCGGCGCGCCGCTCATTTCGAGCGCGACGTCGAAGCCCTCTTTCATCTTGAGCCGGCTCATCGTCTCCTTGAGGTCGGTCTTCGACACGTCGACCGCGACCACGTCGGCGACCTCTTCGGCGAGCTTGAGGCGCTTCGGATTGATGTCGGTGATGACGACATGCCGCGCGCCGATGTGGCGCGCGACCGCGCCGGCCATGATGCCGATCGGCCCGGCCCCGGTGATCAGCACGTCCTCGCCCACGAGATCGAAGGCGAGCGCGGTATGGACCGCATTGCCGAGCGGATCGAGGATCGCGCCGAGTTCGTCGTCGACGTCGTCGGGCAGCGGCACGATGTTGAACGCCGGCACGCGCACATATTCGGCGAAGGCGCCGGGAATGTTGACGCCGATGCCCCGCGTCTCGGGATCGAGATGATAGCGCCCGCCGCGCGACGGCCCGGCTCTTCATGCCGATCACGTGGCCTTCGCCCGATACGCGCTGGCCGACCTTGAGGCGCCGGACATTGGCGCCGAGTTCGGCGATCACGCCCGAATATTCGTGGCCGACCGTCATCGGCGTCGGGATCGTCTTCTGCGCCCACTCGTCCCAGTTGAAGATATGGATGTCGGTGCCGCAGATGCCGGTCTTGTGCACCTTCACCAGCACGTCGTCGGGGCCGATCTCGGGGACCGGCTGCTCCGCGAGCCACAGGCCCGGCTCCGGCTTTTCCTTGACGAGGGCGCGCATGGGGTCTTCCAGGCAGTGAGGGGCGGCCGCTGGGTCGCTCCTGCGATTTAGCCGCTCAGGCGGGATTGCGATAGCGGCGGCGGCGCGAATGGGAGGACAATCGCGGCGGCGGAAGCGAAGTCCTGGCTTCGCGCCTACGCGTGAGGCCAGGCCTTTGTTGGTCAACCTCAGGGGAGGGCTGCCGCTCGACGCTGCGCGTAAGCGACAAGATTGTCGAGCGTCCTTCCGGTCCCGACATCGACGCCCATTCTGAGATACTGATCGAGCTGTTCGGCCGATCGACATTCGATCTCGACCACCATGTGCGTCTGGCCATCAGCCTCCTCGAGAGTGACCCGTCCCGTTGAGCCAAGCGCCTCGAAGACGAGCCGGCCTGGCGGCGCGATTTCAAGGTAGGCTCCGGCGAAGGGCATGTCTGTATGGTCCCTCGTGACGAATTTGAAGGACCCGCCAGGCCGCAGGTCGATCTCGCAAGCGGCCAGCGGCTCGCCCCCTGGATCCCACCAGCAGGCGACATGCTCCGGATTTGTCCAGGCCTCAAAAATTTCCGCGCGGGGCGCATCGAAATGCCGCGTCAGTTTTATGGTGTGTGACTGCCGGTCAATGACAAGCCCGGCGTTTTGGGTCTTTGTTTGCGCTAACGGCATCTCATTTCTCCTTCTGTTGTTTCATCGTGGCAAGGTGGACGTCGAGATTGTTCAAGCGGCTCTCCCATTGCTGGCGGAAGGGCTCAATCCAGTCGGCGATGTCCTTCATCGCGAGCGGGGCAAGTCTGCGGGGACGTCTCTGCGCGTCGCGCCCACCCTCGATGAGGCCCGCGTTCTCAAGCACCTTCAGGTGCTTCGAGATGGTCGGCTGGCTGAGCTCGAACGGCTCCATCAATTGCGAAACGGTCGCTTCGCCTTGCGTCAGGCGAGCCAGGATTGCCCGGCGCGTCGGATCGCAGAGAGCTTGGAAGGCGATGCTCAGATGATCTTGATCGTTGAATGTTGCCATATAGCTATATAGCAATATAGCAATTAAAGAGTCAAGAGATCAAGCGACCGTCGAGGCGCGTCTGCCGCTGCGTCCTGTCACACGATCCCCAGCGCCTTGCCCGCGTCCGCAAAGGCGCCGATCGCGAAATCGATGTCGGCTTCCGTCAGCGCCGCCGACATTTGCGTGCGGATGCGCGCCTGGCCCTTCGGCACGACGGGAAAGAAGAACCCGGCGACGAACACGCCGCGTTCGTCGAGCGCCTTGGCCAGCTCCTGCGCCTTCTGCGCCTCGCCCAGCATCACCGGAATGATCGGCGTCTCGCCGGGCACGACGGTGAATCCGGCTTTCTCGACGCCTTCGCGGAAGCGACGCGCATGGTTTTTCAGGAGCGCCCGCCGTGCGTCGGCGCCGATCGCGATTTCCAGCGCCTTCAAGGCGCCCGCGGCGAGCGGAGGCGCGAGCGAATTGGAGAAGAGATAGGGCCGCGCCCGTTGGCGCAGGAGATCGACGATCGGCTGGTCGGCGGCGACGAAGCCGCCCATGCCGCCGCCGAGCGTCTTGCCGAAAGTGCCGGTGACGATGTCGACGCGAGTCGCCCGCGCCGGTCAGCGCCGGCGTGCCGCGACCCTTCTCGCCGAGATGCCCGGTCGCGTGGCAATCGTCGACCAGCACCAGCGCGCCGTAACGGTCGGCCAGTTCGCAGATCTCCTTCAGCTTGGCGACATAGCCGTCCATCGAGAACACGCCGTCGCTGGCGATGAGCTTGAAGCGGGCGCCGGCGGCGTCCGCCTCTTTGAGGCGATCCTCGAGCTCGTTCATGTCGGAATTGGCGAAGCGGTAGCGCTTGGCTTTGCTGAGGCGCACGCCGTCGATGATCGAGGCGTGGTTGAGGCTGTCGGAAATGATCGCGTCCTCTTCGCCGAGCAGTGGCTCGAACACCCCGCCATTGGCGTCGAAACAGGCGGCGAACACGATCGCGTCCGCCTTGCCCAGGTGCTTGGCGATCGCCTGTTCGAGCTCGCGATGCAGCGTCTGCGCGCCGCAGATGAAGCGCACCGAAGCCATGCCGAAGCCGAACTGGTCCATGGCGCGGCGCGCCGCCGCGATGACGTCCGGATGATCGGCGAGGCCGAGGTAATTGTTGGAGCAGAGATTGACGGCGTCGCGCGGGCCTTGCGGGGACGCGACATGGATGCGCCCGCCCTGCGGCCCGGTCAGCAGCCGCTCGCGCTTTGTCAGGCCCTGCGCCTCGATGTCGTCGAGGGTCGTGCGGATGTGAGTGAGAAAGGCGTCGGTCATGAGCCGCCCGTTTCGATGATGGAGAAGCGGCGAGCTTAACAGCGCGGGAAGGTCGGCGCTATTGAGCAAGCGTGTTGATGAATTTGTTAGCGGCCCTGCTAACGTCGGCCGCGCCTGCTCGGCGTTGAGCCGCATGACGCCCCAAGCCGCAGGGCTTTGCCTTTCTTGGGTCAGGCGCCAAAGGTGTAGCAATTCTACCCCCGGGATGCCCGAGCTCGCAAAATAGCTTCTAGGGTCGTCTAAATCTTGGCATACTCAAGTTTGGCTTCTTGATTTGGGCATCGAAATGACTGCGGCTGAGGTTTATAAGATCAAAGCAAGGGACGAATTGGTTCGACTCTACGCTGGAGGTGACTGGCAAGTATTCAACGCGTTACCTGACAAGCAGAAGTCAGTTAAATTGGCTTTGTTTTACGTCGAAGAAATACACAATAAGTCTGGCTTTATAATCTCTGATGAGGATATTGAGTGGGGAGTAGTCGACGGCTCGAATGATCTTGGCTGTGATTTTATTAGTAGAAGCGAAGGACAAGTCACCATAATACAAACTAAATACCGAAAATCCTCATTCAGTGAGGACACAGCTGCAGTAAATTATTTCAGATCCGTGTTAGTAAGATTAAGGAATAAAGCATTAAAACCCAACAAAAATGTGAAAGAAATTATTGATGAAATCGACTGGAATAGAGATGCTTTCGAGTTGTTTTTTATCACAACTGGAAAGATAGATCCCCAATCACAAGCTTTTGTTATTTCGCAACAGCCGCCGGAATATCCCGCCGATACGGTTGACTTGGATGAGCGCTGCGAGTGGCATTATATTGACGAGAGCGAGCTAAATATCCAATTTCGGAGCGCAAGGGATCTTCACAAAGGAGGACAGGGTCAGAAAATTGATTTATACGCGGTTGGCCCGAAGGGACGACGTGGAACGGACGCTGTCTTAGAGGTTAGGGCCGGTGCTTACAGCTCATTTATTATGACTTTGGACGCCCGGCAGATTGTACGAGCATATAAGACCTTGGGGCAGGACGCCTTATTTTCGCTTAATATCCGAAATTATATTGGAAATACAAGCACTAACAAGGCCATTATAAAGACAGCGGAGGAGGAGCCTTCCGAGTTCTTCATGTATAACAATGGAATATCTTGTCTGGCGACCAATTTATCGTTGTTTGATGATCACATAGAGGTTACTGGTCTTCAGGTAATCAATGGTGCGCAAACCGTCAAGACTTTGGTTCACGTTTCCAAAATTATAGAGCAAATGGACGGAAAAAAGCATCTTTGGGATCAACATGTCCCATTAATCCTCGTCCGCATTACCGAGGTTCCTGAAGGGTATGGCTCAACAATTCGGGCTAGGGAACGGATAACTCAGTACAATAACACCCAAAATGCAATAAAAATAAGCGACTTTAGGAGTAATGATCAGATTCAGGCGAATTTGAAGGAACAATTCTCTCAAATAAACAGATTTGGAAAAAAGGTAGTCTATCTTGCCAAACGTACTGACCGCGTTCCTGGTAATACGGAAGTGATTAGATTGGAAGAGTATTCTAAAGCTGTATATACATTTCTTTTCGATTTTCTGGCATTTTCCGGATCATCATCTTTTCTGTTTGACGACGGTATCTCTGGTGGCTACGTGAGAGTCTTTGGGAACGGGGATAAGCTGTGGGAGTCTATGCCTACGAATGAGTTTCGTTTAAGATCTGCTATATATTGGATATCTTCGGAAATTTATTCACATTTGCGGGCCACTCGAGGTGAAGAGATTGATGTAGATGCGCGTGCTGCCTTGGAAAGGAAATGGCCTGTATTGTTTGCGTTCAGTAGAGCTGCAACATTTATATATGGGGATGACGACTGGAAAAATCAGATCTCAAAATTATACAAAGGAGACTGGAAAATCGGACAAGATAAGAAGGGTGAAGTATTCTTACTTATTTACAACTATGCAAAATCCGGTGTCATTATGGCTTACAAAAATGCAAAGAAGTATAATAAGGATTTTGTACATAGAAACTGGATGAGGGGGAGGGGAACTCCAGAAGAGATTAACGAGGCTTTGACGCTCTACATTCTGCCAAATGCGAAGGCGTCCGTGCCTTCGATACCCCAGTAGTTTTCTCCAGGTTCCCTAAGGGTATGACATCCTACTCGGTGAATTGTTCGTCAGCAGGCGCTCCCATTTTGTCAGGCCCTGCGCCTCGTGTCGTCGGGCGCAGCGCGGAAGTCGTCGACAACCCCCTGAGCAGGGCCGCATAACCCTGCTGTTTTTGCTAAATAACAATCATACTGCGTATTATATGGCCGATCCGAGTTGCAGAAAAAAGAGGTTAAGCAACTGAAAAGATTGAAGTTGCGTGCAAAATTGAACACCGCGCCTGGGCGGGAAGCGTGCGCTCAGCGGTCGAGCGCGCCTTCGCCACGATGAAGCCTGGGTCACGGCATGGGCCGCGTCCGCTGCCTCGAGCTTTGCCGCAAAGCCTGTCCTCTGCAGTTCATCGCGATGGCGATGAACATGAAGCGGGCGCTCGTGCTGCGAGAAGCTTGACCCGTTCGCCGGAAAGAAGACCCCCAAGACCTCCGGAACCAGGAAAGATCGAAGACCAGGACCGCCATACGTCCCCCGCACGTCCCGCAAAACCCGTGATCCAAACCTCAATCCATCGCCGTCCGACCACGCTCGCTCTTCTGCAAAGCTCTCGGTCGCCCCGTGCTGTCTCTGTCATCCGCGTCAACAATGGCTCGGCATCGCTCAACATCCGCTTGGACTTGAGCCTATGCTCACAGGCGGATCGCGAGACGAACGGAGTTTTGTGCTGTAGACCCCGATGGGTCAGGACTAACGCTCTTCGCAACACGTTCAGGAACCTCGAAAATGCGATCTCGCGCCGCCGTCGCCTGGGAGGCGAACAGGCCTTTGACGATCGAGACGATCGACGTCCAGGGACCCCAATCCGGTGAGATACTGGTCGAAGTCATGGCGACGGGCGTCTGCCACACGGACGCCTACACGCTTTCCGGGCTCGATTCCGAGGGCAAGTTTCCAGCAATTCTCGGTCATGAAGGCGCAGGAATTGTTCGCGAGCTCGGCCCGGGCGTGACTTCGTTGAAAGCGGGCGATCACGTCATTCCGCTTTACACGCCGGAATGCCGGCAATGCAAAACGTGCCTGTCGCGCCGCTCCAATCTCTGCACGGCGATCCGAGCCACCCAAGGCCAGGGCCTGATGCCGGATGGCGCCTCGCGCTTCTCTTGTTCGGGAAGCGAAGTTTTCCACTACATGGGTTGCTCGACCTTTTCGAACTTCACCGTGCTGCCCGAAATCGCCGTCGCCAAGGTGCGCGATGACGCGCCGTTCGACAAGATTTGCTACATCGGCTGCGGCGTCACCACCGGCATCGGCGCCGTCGTCTACACCGCGAAAGTCTGGCCTGGCGCAAATGTTGTCGTCTTCGGCCTGGGCGGGATCGGCCTCAATGTGATTCAGGGCGCTCGCATGGTCGGCGCCGACAAGATCATCGGCGTCGACCTCAATCCGTCCAAAGTCGAGATGGCGAAGAAATTCGGCATGACCCATTTCGTCAATCCGGACGAGGTCGGCCGCGACAAGGTGGTCCAGGCGATTGTCGACCTGACTGGCGGGGGCGCGGATTTTTCATTCGAGTGCATCGGCAACGTTCACACGATGCGCCAGGCTCTCGAATGCTGCCATCGCGGTTGGGGCGAGTCGATCATCATCGGCGTCGCGCCCTCGGGCACGGAGATCGCCACGAGGCCTTTCCAGTTGGTGACGGGCCGCGTGTGGAGGGGCTCGGCGTTCGGCGGCGCCCGTGGTCGCACCGATGTGCCGAAGATCGTCGACTGGTACATGGAGGGCAAGATCAATATCGATGATCTGATCACCCACACGATGCCCCTCGACAAGATCAACGACGCCTTCGATCTGATGCATGAGGGGAAGTCGATCCGCAGCGTCGTCTTGTTTTAGTTCAGTCATCGGTCACCTTCGAGCGCCGCCCTTGAAGGCTCGGCGCCATTGTGCCGGCGAGAGGCCAACGCGCTGGGCGAATTGGAGACGGAAGGCGGCGGTGGAACCAAACCCGGCGGCGAGCGCGACTTGGTCGATGGACCGGTCCCCCGTTTCAAGAAGCTCGCGGGCGAACTGAACGCGCTCGGCGATCAGCCATTCGCCAAACGGAAGTCCGACCGTGTCGCTAAAGCGGCGGGTGAATGTGCGCCGGCTCATGCACAGGCGGGCCGCGATAGCGTCGATGCTATGGGATCTCTCGAGAGTGTTACGAATGTCGGCGATAACGGCGTTGAGACGCTCGTCGGCCGTGGTCCGCGGGCGTGGCGCGGTGATGAACTGCGCCTGCCCACCGGGGCGATGGGGCGCCACCACGATGTTTCGCGCCATCGCGTTGGCGGTCTTCGTCCCGCACTGTCGGCTGACGAACTCAAGGCAACAGTCGAAGCCGGCCGCCACGCCGGCCGATGTCCAGATGGCGCCCGACTGGACATAGAGCTTCCTTGGACTGACCCTCACCAGGGGAAATCGGGCGCCGAAGTCCTCGGCGTATCGCCAGTGGGTCGTCGCTTCGCGGCCATTAAGCAACCCGGCGTAGCCAAGCACATACGCGCCCAGACATAGCCCGAGTAAGGCGCTGCCGCGATCCGCCGCCCGCGCTAGCGCATCGATCAAATCCTGCGAAGGCCGGCTCGACGGTTCAGGCCAACTCGGCACGATGACGATGTCCGCTGTGTCCAGGGCGTCTAGTCCACGCGTGACCTTGATCTCGAGCCCGACTGTTGTTGTGAGGGGACCGGGCTTTTCCGCGCAGAGCGTTAGATTGAATGGCCTGCCATCGCCATGGTCATCGCCAAACAACGTGCATGGTATCGCTAGGTGGATGGGACTGATGCCCTCCATCGCGATCAGGACCGCTTCGATCGCCATGTCGCTTCCATGACTCGAATGGCCCGATCTTAGCAGCAATTGGCAATCAGGCCACTGGCGACCCGCCCGACCGCGTACGAACCTGGCAGGGTCAACACCGGAGACCATCATGCCCCAAGCGTCCAAAACCGCCTTGATCCTGATCGATCTGCAGAACGATTACATGGACGGCGGCGCCTTTCCGCTCTGGAACACCGACCCGGTGCTTCGACACATCCGCGACGCGGTCGCGCGAGCCCAGGCCCTGGGGCTACATATTGTGCACGTTCAGCACGTGGCGGATCCCGCCTTGGGGCTGTCACCCTTTTTCAATGCAGGGACGCCCGGCGTCGAGATCGAAGCGTCAATCGCAGCCGCCGCGCCCACGGCGCCGGTCGTGACCAAGCACTATGCTGACAGCTTTCATCAGACTCGCTTGGAGAGTCTCTTAGCCGGTTGGGGAGTGGATACCCTGCTAATCGCCGGCATGATGACTCAAAACTGCGTCACGCACACTGCCATCTCAAAGGCTGCTGAAAAATACAAGGTCATTATCTTGACCGACTGCACGACCACGGTCAGCGAGATGCTGCACCTCATCGCCCTGCATGCCGTGTCTACGCGCGTTGAACTCCTCCCAGCCGACGCCGCGTTCGCCAGCGTGAGCGGCTGAACACGCGCCGAGCTTGGGCGGCGAGGGACTCGAAGAGTCCGCGAGCCAATCAACGCCACGCGACGGCGGGGCCCCTCGCGATAGGGTGGCCGCTCCCAGGAAGTTCGATTTGCGAGGCCGAGGGATGGGCGGCGCGCTTCGACCTGGAGCGTTTTACTGGCCTAAATGTTGGTCGAAAAACCCGGCGATCTCCTTGAACGCCTCTTTGACTTCTGGAATGCGGTCGTCCCGGTAGAACTGCGCGTGCGATTGGCCCTCGAAAACCTGCAGCACGGCGTCCACGCCGGCCTGACGAAGCTTGCGATGGACGCGCACGGTGTTGCTGAGGAGCAGGTCGCGCGTGCCTGTCGTCAAGATTGTCGGCGGAAAGCCGTTCATATCGCCATAGATCGGCGACAGCATCGGGTCGCTCAAATCGTGGCCCTGCGCGTAGAAGCGTGTGGCGGCGTCGCAGAACCCGTCCGGTGAAACCAGCACGTTGTCGACCCGCGCGTTCGTCTGGAAGCTGTCGCCGACCTTCGTCGTGTCCGCCATCGGCGTGCCCGGCGCGATGGCGCCCGGCATGGGCAGGCCCTCCTGCTTGGCCCGCAGCATCATCTCGAGCGTCAGCGCGCCGCCGGCAGAACTGCCGAAGACAGCAACGGTCTTCGGGTCCGTCGTCTTCACCACGGCCTTGTAGACGGTCATCGCGTCGTCGAGCGCCGCGGGAAAATAGGCGTCTGGCGGCATGCGGTAATCGACCGCAATCACCTTCATCTGACCCAATCCGGCGAGCAGCAGCGCTTCCGGCAGCGCCGCGGCCCGCGGATTCAAAACGTAGCATCCGCCATGCACATGGATCGCTATGCGGTTGGCGTTGCGGGCGGGGATGTCCTCGGGCGTCAGTCGGTAGACGTTCACGCCATCGATTGTGTCCTGCTCGATGTTGACACGCATCCGATCGGCCATGGCGTTCACCAGCGGCGTCGCCACGATGGCTTGCTTGTTCGCAAGCTCGCGCCAGCCGTCGGGCGTGGTCGGCGGATTGTCCCAATCCTTGCGCAAGGGCTGGGCGATGATCGACTGCATTTCCGGGCTGACGTCGCCCGGGACCGGGATGGTTTTGGCCGGGACGTCCCGCGGCGCAAGCGGCGTTTGGGCGGCGGCGATAGGCCCTGCGCAAAGAACGAGGGAACAACAGATGACGAGCGGGAAGCCCGCAAGCAGCGCTTTCATGGCGTTTCCAGCCCGTTTTTGGTGTTGGAAGCCTCGCATGCGGCCCGCCAACCGTCAAACCAGGAGACGCCTCCCTATTCCGCCCGAAGCGGCCATTCCCGTGGAGCGATCGAGTTTTGAATTTAAACCTCCGGCTTCGTCGCCGCGAACGGGTAGTTCACGGCCGTATCGGACGACAGCCGCCAGTCGCGCCTGAACGGATCGTAGACCATGCCGCTGCAGGCTCCGGCGTGGTAAGCCTTCGGTGCGGGCGAAGCCGGTGAGGGCGGGGCTCATGGACGAGATGCGCGCTGCCCGCCGCTCTCGACGGCGCGTCGGGCCGTTCATTGTCGCGCGTCGCTACAGCGATGGCCCGCCTCGGCAATCCGCGTCGCTTGCGCCGTCCAGCTATTCCTCTTTCACCGGGCCGGCGCCGCCGTGAATTGCCAATCCGCCGCCGCCGCCACCGCCTTCTCCAGGGGTGGCCGGGCCGTCAGGCAGACTGGTCAGAGGGGGGCCAAGCGACCTCCCGCCGCCGCCCGTTTCGCCAGGGCCTGCCGGGCCATCCGGCGAGCTGGATATAGGCGGCCTCAGCGGCTTTGCCCCGCCGCCTACTGCCGCTCCGGGGCCAGCCGGACCGTCAGGCGAACTGGACAGCGGCGGCCCCAGGGGTTTGCCGCCGCCTCCTCCTGTTTCTCCGGGGTCGGCCGGGCCAATGTTCGTGCCGCCTGGGAGGGAATTGCCGTCATTGACGCCGCCATCGACAGGTTCCGGATGCGGGTCAGAGGGTGGCTGGGTTGGCTCCGTGAACTGCACCATGTCCGGCACAGCTTCGAGCAACATCGAGCCGAAGGCTTCCGTCAGGCCGTCCATTGTCACTTGGACCAAAGTTTTTGCCCCGGGCGGCATGCCCATTGCGATGCCGATGCCGACGTCCAGCACAGCATAAAAATCGTCATCCGGCTCGATCGCATCATTCTGATCTTCGATCGAGGGCGGCGGGGGGAGTAGTAGATCCAGGTGTCCGTGTTTCCCAACGGGGTCGAGTAATTTTCAGCAGCGGCGCGCGCAGCAATCGCAGCCGAAATAAACTGGCCTGTGGTCAGGGGCGGCAAAGCGGGCGGGGCAGGCGCCGTAGGCGGCTTGCCTGGCGCGTGAGAGGCGACGTCAGACAAGATTGTGTCCTTTCGCGCCGCCCACGGTCGGACGTATAACAGGGGTTTCGATAGGTTTGTGGATTGGCTCCGCTATGGGCGGTTTGGGCGCGACGGGCGTGGGCCCTGCTGTCGGCGGTTTGGATATGACGGGCGTAGCTTTCGGCGTAGTGCCGGTAGTCTTGGTGGCTTTGGCTTGGATATATCGCCGCAGAGCATAAGCGGCGACTGCCGAACAATTGCTGACCAGCGCCCGGGACGATGGTTGTGCAAGCAACGCCTTCGCCTGTGCTGCAAGCTCAGCCGAAACTTGTTTTTTCGCCGCGAGATTTTGCAAAGCTTCGTCAAGAAGCGCATTTGTCAGAGCTGGCGGCGATTTTTTTTCCACAATCCATTTGGTTGCATACATGCCGACAACGGCGGCAATCAATTGATCCGGCGTGGGGGCTGCCGCTGCCATGATTTTCTGCCCTTCAAGGCTAATGCGATAGGGATTTAGCTTATCGCAACCGTATGCATGGTCCAGCACTGCAACGGATTTCAATGTGTACCCCGTTTTCCGCTTTCAGGAAGTCTTTTGGCTATCGGTTGGTGCAGATCATCAATAATACAACTGGTTTGGCGTCATTCGCCCGCCTCTTGACGAGGTTGACGACGCTTTGGTCACAGATGGGAGCCTTCGCCGCGATCTCTTGGACGACGACGCGCAGCGGCTGACGCTGTTCGAACCTCCCGCAAAGCGATTGAGCTTGGCCTTAAACGTCCGGCTTCGTCGCCGCGAACAGGTAGTTCACGGCCGTATCGGACGACAGCCGCCAGTCGCGCCGGAACGGATGGTAGACCATGCCGCGCAGGCTCCGGCGTCGTAAGCCTGCGGCGCGGGCGAAGCCGGTGAGCTCGAGCGGCGTCACGAATTGTTCCCACCGGTGCGTTCCGGGCTCGAGCCAGCGCAGGACATATTCGGCCCCAACGATCGCAAGCGCGAAGCTCCTCAGCGTGCGGTTGAGGGTCGAGACGAGCAGAAGACCGCCGGGCTTGACCAGCGAAGCGGCCGTGGCGACGAAGCGTCTCGGATCGGCGGCGTGCTCGATCACCTCCATCGCGCTCACGACATCGAAAAGCCGCGGCTCCCCCGTGAGCTCCTCGACTGTGCCGATGCGATAGGCGAGTTTGGCGCCCGTCTCCTCGGCATGATGGCGGGCGGCCTCGATCGCGGCGGGCGCCGGATCGATTCCGACGACATTGGCGCCGAGCCGCGCCAAGGGTTCGGCGAACAGTCCAGCCCCGCAGCCGACGTCGAGAAGGTCGATGCCGGCGAGCGGCGCGCCGGCCTGCGTCTCGAGCTTGAAATGCCGCACGATCAGGTCGCGCGCCCAGCCGATCCGGATCGGGTTTATGCGATGGAGCGGCGCCATCGGCCCGTCCGGGTCCCACCACGCATCGCCAAGCGCCTCGAAGCGCGCGACTTCCTCGGACTTGATGCTCGGCGACGGCCTGACTGACATCGCGACCCTTTCTCGCGCCTCGCGCTGGAGCGCGCCCGCATTTGACCCACCCGGCGTGCGCCTTTATAGGCCGCCTCCACCCATTGCGCGAGCTTGGCGCATCTCCCCTAAGGCCTTGAAGGACCATGTCGCGTCTTGTGATGAAATTCGGCGGCACGTCGGTCGCCGACGTTCAACGCATCCGCAACGTCGCCGCACATGTGAAACGGGAGACCGACGCAGGCTTCGAGGTCGCGGTCGTCGTCTCGGCGATGGCGGGAAAAACCAACGAGCTTGTCGCCTGGTGCAAGGAGGCAGGCTCCCACTCCGACAATCCCGAATACGATTCCGTCGTCGCATCCGGCGAACTGGTGACGGCTGGACTCTTGGCGCTGGTGCTCAAAGACATGGGGCTCAAGGCGCGCTCATGGGCCGGATGGCAAATTCCGCTTGTCACCGACGACACGCATGGCTCGGCCCGGATTGCTGGCATCGACGGGACTCGGCTTGGCGAGGGATTTGCAGCGGGCGAGATCGCCGTCGTCGCCGGCTTTCAGGGCGTGCACAAGGACACCAACCGGGTGACGACCCTGGGGCGCGGCGGCTCGGACACATCGGCGGTCGCGCTTGCCGCGGCGATCTCGGCGGATCGTTGCGACATCTATACCGACGTTGACGGCGTCTATACGTCCGACCCGCGCGTCGTGCCGAGGGCGCGCCGGCTCGCCAAAGTCGCGTTCGAGGAAATGCTGGAAATGTCTTCGCTGGGCGCCAAGGTTTTGCAGGTGCGCTCGGTCGAACTGGCGATGGTGAACAAGGTCAAACTCACCGTCCGCTCGTCGTTTGACGATCCCGCCCACCCGAAGCTTGGCACGCTTATCTGCGACGAGGAGGAAATCATGGAGCAGGAGGTCGTCACCGGCATCGCCTTCTCGCGCGACGAAGCGCAAATCACGTTGCGGGATGTCGCGGACAAGCCGGGGGTCGCCGCGGCGATCTTCGTGCCGCTGGCCGACGCCAACATCAACGTCGACATGATCATCCAGGTCGTATCCGACGACACGACGACAACCGACATCACCTTCACCGTGCCGGCGGCCGAGTATGAGCGCGCGATGAGCCTCCTCGAGGAGCGTCGGGAAAAGATCGGCTACGTCAAGCTGCAGGGCGCGCAGGACGTGGTGAAGATCTCGGCGATCGGGGTTGGCATGCGCTCGCATTCCGGCGTCGCCGCGCGCGCCTTCAAGGCGCTGGCCGAGAAGGGCGTCAACATTCGCGCCATCACCACGTCGGAAATCAAGTTCTCGATGCTGATCGACGACGCCTACACCGAGCTTGCGGTGCGCACCTTGCACACGCTTTACGGGCTGGACGCGAAGTGAACTGCGCCGGCTTTTGCGGTGTCAGAAGCCCAGGAGCGCTCGCCCCTTGGGCGCGATTGGCTTGCGTTGACTTGCTCGCAATGACGGCTTTGTACCCCTTTAACTCCTACTCAGTCTGAAGCCGTTTGAGATAGGCGCAAAACATGTCGGCCATCGCGCCGGCGTAGGCCTCGATCTCCGTGGGGCTTCGAGAACTCTCCGAAAAGTGCTTGCCGACCTTGCTGAGCGTCGTCGCGATCAGGTCGGCGGCCAGGGCGCGCGTCGGCTCCGACGCCTCGGGCAGCGCTTCGCGCAGAAAGACCTGCATGGTGCGGTCTCCCGACGCCCGCGCCTCCCGCGCCTCGGGCGCATCGCGGTAAAGAGGGGCCGCATCGTCGAGCGCCACGCGCATCGCCGCCTCCTCGCATTCCGAGCGGATGAAGGCGTGGACCAGGGCGCGCAGCCGTTCGAGCGGCGGTCGACTCACGTCCTCGAGGATGCCGCGTAGCATCTCGGACGTTTGGCGCCACTCGTCGCTCTGGAGGCGGAAGAGGATCGCCGCCTTGTTCGGGAAATATTGATAGATCGAGCCGACGCTGACCCCAGCCCTCTCCGCCACCCGTGCGGTGGTGAAGCGCGGCGCGCCCTCCTTCGCCAAAACCTGAGCGGCGGCCTCGAGAATCGCGGCGACAAGGTCGGTCGAACGGGCCTGCTTCGGCCGTTTTCGCGAGGAAATCTCGGCGTTTGGGCGATCGGTCACTGGGGTGCGGAGGAAACGCGAATAGAGAATGCGACGGATTCGTCGTATTTCTATCGCGACCCGAAACCACACTCAACCCCGGACTGGATACTACATGACAACGCTGACCGCCGCCCCGCTCGCCCCTCTCCTGGACCGTCTGTTCGCAGAGGCTGAAGCGACCGAACCGAACATCGACGCCGTATTCGCCGACCTCTCCGACGGCGAGCAGGCGCGTATGCTGCGGAGCAAGACCGACTATGCTGAACTCTACGCGCGGATGAAGGATCTTCCGCTCGCCGTCTCGCGAGAGACCGGCGCGCTGCTCTACATGCTGGCGCGAAGCTCAGGCGCGCGGACGATCGTCGAGTTCGGAACCTCGTTCGGCATCTCGACCCTGCACCTCGCCGCGGCTCTGCGAGACAACGGCGGCGGTCGCCTGATCACGAGCGAGTTCGAGCCGTCCAAGGCGGCGCGGGCGCGAGACCATCTCAAGGCGGCTGGCGTCATCGACCTCGTGGAGATCCGGGAGGGCGACGCGCTCGAGACGCTGAGCGTCGATCTTCCCGAAACGATCGACCTGGTCCTGCTCGACGGCGCCAAGTCGCTCTATCCCGAGATCCTGAGCCTGGTCGAAAGCCGCCTGAGGCCGGGCGCGTTGATCGTCGCCGACAACGCCGACATGAGCCCCGACTACCTCAAGCGCGTGCGCTCGCCGGCGAGCGGCTACATGTCCATGCCGTTCGCCGAGGACGTCGAGCTGTCGATGCGGCTTT
>CAVWPU010000024.1:0-85657 GCA_963756955.1 uncultured Alphaproteobacteria bacterium | reverse complement strand
GGAGAACCAATATCGCATCGGCCTCCTTCGCATGGAGCGGGCGATCAAGGAGCGCATGTCGTCGGTCGAGATCGACACCATCATGCCGCAAGACCTCATCAACGCGAAGCCTGCGGCCGCGGCGGTGCGCGAGTTCTTCGGCTCGTCGCAGCTTTCGCAATTCATGGATCAGACCAACCCGCTCTCGGAGATCACCCACAAGCGCCGGCTCTCGGCGCTTGGACCGGGCGGCCTGACGCGCGAACGGGCCGGCTTCGAGGTGCGCGACGTGCATCCGACGCACTACGGCCGCATCTGCCCGATCGAGACGCCGGAAGGCCCGAACATCGGCCTCATCAACTCGCTTGCGACTTTCGCGCGCGTCAACAAGTACGGCTTCATCGAGTCGCCTTACCGCAAGATCCGTGAAGGCAAGGTGACTGAGGAGGTGAGCTACCTCTCAGCGATGGAGGAGCAGAAATACTCGGTCGCGCAGGCCGATACGCCGATCGACGCCAACGGTCATCTGGTGGGCGACCTCATCGTCTGCCGCCACGCCGGCGACGTCGTGTTCTTGCCCGGCGATCGCGTCGACTACATGGACGTATCGCCTAAGCAGCTGGTCTCGGTGGCGGCCGCGCTGATTCCGTTCCTCGAGAACGACGACGCGAATCGTGCGCTCATGGGTTCGAACATGCAGCGTCAGGCCGTGCCGCTGGTGCGCTCGGACGCGCCTTTGGTCGGCACGGGCATGGAAGCGATCGTGGCGCGCGACTCAGGCGCGGCGATCGCGGCGCGCCGCGGCGGAATCGTCGACCAGATCGACGCCACCCGCATCGTCGTGCGCGCGACCGACGAGACCGACGCCGCCAAGCCCGGCGTCGACATCTACCGGCTGATGAAGTTCCAGCGTTCGAACCAGTCCACCTGCATCAACCAGAAGCCGCTCGTGCGGGTGGGAGACCGGGTCGAGAAGGGCGACATCATCGCCGACGGTCCGTCGACGGATCTCGGCGATCTGGCGCTCGGCCGCAACGTCCTCGTCGCGTTCATGCCGTGGAACGGCTACAACTTCGAAGATTCGATCCTGCTCTCTGAGCGTATCGTCAAGGACGACGTCTTCACCTCGATCCACATCGAGGAATTCGAGGCGATGGCCCGCGACACCAAGCTCGGCCCGGAGGAGATCACGCGCGACATTCCGAACGTTTCGGAAGAGGCGCTGAAGAATCTCGACGAAGCGGGCATCGTCTACATCGGCGCCGAGGTGGTGGCTGGCGACATTCTGGTCGGCAAGATCACGCCCAAGGGCGAAAGCCCGATGACGCCGGAAGAGAAGCTTCTGCGCGCCATCTTCGGCGAGAAGGCCTCCGACGTGCGCGACACGTCGTTGCGCGTTCCTCCGGGCGTGCAGGGCACGATCGTCGAGGTGCGCGTCTTCAACCGCCACGGCGTCGACAAGGACGAGCGCGCGCAGGCGATCGAGCGCGAGGAAATCGAACGCCTCGCCAAGGACCGCGACGACGAGCAGGCGATCCTGGACCGCAACGTCTACGCGCGTCTGGCCCAGACGCTCGAGGGCAAGCGTGCGCTCTCGGGACCCAAGGGATTCAAGAAGGATCAGGTGCTGAACAAGGCGTTGCTCGAGGAGCAGCCGCGCTCGCAATGGTGGAGCTTCGCGCTCGAGTCCGACCACACGATGTCGGAGATCGAGTCGATGCGGAAGCAATACGACGAATCGAAGAAGTCGCTGGAAAGCCGCTTCCTCGACAAGGTCGAGAAGCTGCAGCGCGGCGACGAACTGCCGCCTGGCGTCATGAAGATGGCCAAGGTCTTCATCGCGGTGAAGCGCAAGATCCAGCCCGGCGACAAGATGGCGGGACGCCATGGCAACAAGGGCGTCGTGTCGCGCATCGTGCCGCAGGAGGACATGCCGTTCCTGGCCGACGGCCAGCCGGTCGACATCGTGCTCAATCCGCTCGGCGTGCCGAGCCGCATGAATGTCGGGCAGATCCTCGAGACGCATCTCGGCTGGGCTTGCGCTGGTCTTGGCCGGCAAGTCGGCGAGGCTGTGGACGCCTACCTGCGCTCGAACGACGTGAAGCCGCTGCGCGGCAAGCTGAAGGATATCTACGGCGAGAACGAGACGATCAAGGCGCTCGACGACAAGAGCCTCGCCGAACTTGGCGAGAACCTGCGTCGCGGCGTGCCGATTGCGACGCCGGTGTTCGACGGCGCGCGTGAGCCTGACATCGTCGAGATGCTTAACAAGGCGGGTCTCGATTCATCCGGCCAGGTGACGCTCTTCGACGGGCGGACGGGCGATGCTTTCGATCGCAAGGTGACAGTGGGCTACATCTACATGCTGAAGCTTCACCATCTCGTGGACGACAAGATCCACGCGCGCTCGATCGGCCCTTACAGCCTCGTCACTCAACAGCCTCTGGGCGGCAAGGCGCAGTTCGGCGGGCAGCGGTTTGGCGAAATGGAAGTGTGGGCGCTTGAGGCTTATGGCGCTGCCTACACGCTGCAGGAGATGCTGACCGTCAAGTCGGACGACGTCGCCGGCCGCACCAAGGTGTACGAATTGATCGTTCGCGGCGACGACACGTTCGAATCGGGCATTCCGGAGAGCTTCAACGTGCTCGTCAAGGAAATGCGCTCGCTCGGACTGAACGTCGAACTGGCGTCGATCAAGCGCACCCCCGAGGAGCTGCCGCCCGCGGAGGCCGCCGAGTAACCCGAATGGCTTTAGCCGTCCTCGAACGCTTCGCGGTCGCGGGCGGCGTTACGCCTTTGTTTCCATGAATGCGGGTTCCGGCGCTTGTTGAGCGCCGGCCTCGCGGGAGACCAGAATGAACCAGGAAATCACCAATCCCTTTGCTCCGGTCGCTGCGCCGCAAGCGTTCGACCAGATCCAGATCGCGATCGCGAGCCCGGAAAAGATTCTGTCGTGGTCGTTCGGCGAGATCAAGAAGCCCGAGACGATCAACTACCGCACGTTCAAGCCCGAGCGCGACGGCCTGTTCTGCGCCCGCATCTTTGGGCCGATCAAGGACTACGAGTGCCTGTGCGGCAAGTATAAGCGGATGAAGTACAAGGGCGTCATCTGCGAGAAGTGCGGCGTCGAGGTGACGCTGTCGCGCGTGCGGCGCGAGCGCATGGGCCATATCTCGCTCGCAGCGCCAGTCGCGCACATCTGGTTCTTGAAGTCGCTGCCGTCGCGCATCGGGCTTCTGCTCGACATGACGCTGAAGGACCTCGAGCGCATCCTCTACTTCGAATCCTACATCGTGCTCGATCCGGGACTGACGCCGCTCAAGGACCGCCAGCTTCTGAACGAGGACGACTTTCTGCGCGCGGTCGACGAATATGGCCAGGACAGCTTCACCGCCATGATCGGCGCGGAGGCGATCCGCGAGATTCTGAAGGGCATGAACCTGCAGAAGATCGCCGAGGACCTGAAGGTCGAGATCGCCCAATCGAAGAGCGAGCTCAAGCCCAAGCGCCTCGCCAAGCGGCTGAAGATCATCGAGGCCTTCATGCACTCGGGCAACAAGCCGGAGTGGATGATCCTGACCGAAGTGCCGGTCATCCCGCCGGACCTGCGTCCGCTGGTGCCGCTTGACGGCGGCCGCTTCGCCACCTCCGACCTCAACGACCTCTACCGTCGCGTCATCAACCGCAACAATCGCTTGAAGCGGCTGATGGAATTGCGCGCGCCCGACATCATCATCCGCAATGAAAAGCGGATGCTGCAGGAGTCGGTCGACGCGCTGTTCGACAACGGCCGGCGCGGTCGCGTCATCACCGGCGCCAACAAGCGGCCGCTGAAGTCGCTTGCCGACATGCTCAAGGGCAAGCAGGGCCGGTTCCGCCAGAACCTGCTCGGCAAGCGCGTCGACTATTCCGGCCGCTCGGTGATCGTGGTCGGTCCGGAGCTCAAGCTGCATCAGTGCGGGCTGCCGAAGAAGATGGCGCTCGAACTGTTCAAGCCGTTCATCTATTCGCGCCTCGACGCCAAGGGCCTGTCGGCAACGGTCAAGCAGGCCAAGAAGCTGGTCGAAAAGGAGAAGCCGGAAGTTTGGGACATCCTCGATGAGGTGATCCGCGAGCATCCGATCATGCTCAATCGCGCGCCGACCCTCCACCGACTGGGGATTCAGGCGTTCGAGCCGGTGTTGATCGAAGGCAAGGCGATCCAGCTGCATCCGCTCGTCTGCTCGGCGTTCAACGCCGACTTCGACGGCGACCAGATGGCCGTGCACGTGCCGCTGTCGCTCGAAGCGCAGCTCGAGGCGCGGGTGTTGATGATGTCGACCAACAACATCCTGCATCCCGCCAACGGCCAGCCGATCATCGTGCCGAGCCAGGACATCGTGCTCGGCCTCTACTACGTCTCGCTGATGCGCGACGGAGACCCGGGCCAGTACGAGGAAGATCCGAAGACCAAGCGCCCGATTCGCGGCGTCTATAGCGACATCGGCGAGATCGAGCACGCGATCGCCGCCGGAACGGTCACGCTGCACACCAAGGTCAAGGGCCGCGCCTGGACCTACAATGAAAAAGGCGAGCGGGTGGCGAAGATCTTCGACACGACGCCTGGGCGCCTGTTCCTTGGCCAGCTTCTGCCCGAGAACCCCAAGATTCCTTTCGACGTCGTCAACAAGCTGATGACGAAGAAGGAAATCTCCAACATGATCGACGTCGTGTACCGCAACTGCGGTCAGAAGGAGACGGTGATCTTCTGCGACCGCATCATGTCGCTCGGATTTCGCGAGGCGTTCAAGGCGGGCATCTCGTTCGGCAAGGACGACATGGTGGTGCCGGACTCGAAGCCAAGGTTCATCGCGGAAACGTCAGCCTTGGCGAAGGAGTACGAGCAGCAGTACAACGACGGCCTCATCACGCAGGGCGAGAAGTACAACAAGGTCGTCGACGCCTGGGCGAAATGCTCGGACAGGCTGGCTGAGGAAATGATGGCGGGCATCTCGGCTGTGCGCAAGGATGAGCACGGCCGCGACAAGCCGATCAACTCGATCTACATGATGTCGCACTCCGGGGCGCGCGGTTCGCCGACGCAGATGCGCCAGCTTGCCGCCATGCGCGGCCTGATGGCCAAGCCGTCGGGCGAAATCATCGAGAGCCCGATCATCTCGAACTTCAAGGAAGGCCTCTCGGTTCTGGAGTACTTCAATTCGACCCACGGCGCCCGCAAGGGCCTCGCGGACACCGCGCTGAAGACCGCGAACTCCGGTTACCTCACCCGCCGTCTCGTCGACGTCGCGCAGGATTCGATCATCACGATACCCGATTGCGGTTCGAAGAACGGCATCAGCATGCGCGCGATCATCGACGCCGGCACCGTGGTGGCGTCGCTCGCGACGCGTATTCTTGGCCGCACCTCCGCGGACACGCTGCGCGACGCCGACGGCAAGGTGATCGTCGAAGCTGGCGCGATGTTTGTCGAAGAAGACATGGCGGCGATCAACGCTGCCGGAATCCAGGAGGTGAAGATCCGGTCGGTCTTGACCTGCGAGGCGAAGAACGGCGTCTGCGGCGCGTGCTACGGGCGCGATCTGGCGCGTGGCACGCCGGTCAACATGGGCGAGGCGGTGGGCGTCATCGCCGCCCAGTCGATTGGCGAGCCAGGCACTCAGCTGACGATGCGCACCTTCCACATCGGCGGCGCGGCTCAGCTGGCGGACCAGTCGTTCATCGAGTCGAATTTCGACGGCGAGGTGAAGATCCGCAACCGCAACCTCGCGCGCAACGCAAACGGCGATCTCATGGCGATGGCGCGCAACGTCGCGGTTGTCATCACCGATCGCAGCGGGGCCGAGCGCGCCGTGCACCGCGTCCAATATGGCGCACGGCTCAAGGTCGACGAGGGTGACAAGATCAAGCGCGGGCAAAGGATCGCCGAGTGGGACCCCTTCACCCGACCGATCCTGACCGAGATCGACGGCGTGATCGGATTCGAGGACCTGGTCGAGGGCGTGTCGATGTCGGAGCAGGTCGACGAGGCCACGGGTATCGCCAAGCGCATCGTGATTGATTGGCGGTCCACGCCGCGCACCGCCGGTCTCAAGCCGGCGATGGTGATCAAGGGCAAGGACGGCAAGATCGCCAAGCTGGCGCGCGGCGGCGACGCGCGATATTTGCTGTCGGTCGAACTCGATCCTTTCGTTCGAGCCGGGCGCGACGGTGCGCGCGGGCGACGTGATTGCGCGTATCTCGATCAACAGCGCGAAGACTCGCGACATCACGGGCGGTCTGCCGCGCGTGGCGGAGCTGTTCGAGGCGCGCCGGCCGAAGGATCACGCGATCATCGCCGAGATCTCGGGCACAGTGCAGTTCGGCAAGGACTTCAAGAACAAGCAGCGCATCAGCATCGTTCCGAGCGAGGAAGGCGCCGAGCCGGTCGAGTATCTGATCCCGAAGTCGAAGCACATTCACCTTCAGGACGGCGACGTGATCGAGAAGGGCGAATATATCGTCGACGGCAATCCCGCCCCGCACGATATTCTCGCGATCAAGGGCGTCGAGGAGCTGGCTGCCTATCTCGTCAACGAGATTCAGGAAGTCTACCGTCTGCAGGGCGTCAGCATCAACGACAAGCACATCGAGGTGATCGTGCGCCAGATGCTGCAGAAGGTCGACATCGTCGACGCCGGCGAAACCGACTTCCTGGTCGGCGAGCAGGTCGACGCGTCCGATCTCGAGGCCGCCAATGAAGCGGTGACTGCGGAGGGCAAGAAGCCGGCGATCGGAACGCCGGTGCTGCTCGGCATCACCAAGGCGAGCCTGCAGACCCGCTCGTTCATCTCGGCGGCCTCGTTCCAGGAGACGACGCGCGTTCTGACCGAGGCCGCGGTCAACGGCAAGGTCGACACGCTCGAGGGCCTCAAGGAGAACGTCATCGTCGGCCGGCTCATTCCGGCCGGAACGGGCGCGGCGGTGGCGAAGCTGCGCGCAATCGCGGCGATGCGCGACACCTTGATCCTCGCGCAGAAGGCCGAGGCGGCTGCGGCGGCTCCCGCCTTGCCGCTGGCTGCTCCCGCGGAACCGCCGGCCCCAGCGCCGCGCAGCAAGGCCCGCGCTCCGGCCGAGTGAGGGCGAAAGCCTTCTCTGGCGAAATCTGAGCGGCCTTCGGGCCGCTCTTTTTTTGCCGGCGACGCTCAGGGCTGCTCCGGCCTTGTCGAAGGACCGGACTGCGCCCTATTCTTCGGATTGGGGTGAGCAACGAGACGAGATTTCATCGCTCGGGGAGGGAGGCCGGCATGGAATCGCTGCTCGCGCAATGGGAGGCGGCTTGCTCGCGATCCCCAGCGCTGCAGATTTGTCGACATTGGCCTGCGCGGTTTCGGGCAGGTCATGTTTCAGGACAATCCCCTGACCGGCGCTCTCTTTCTGGCGGCGATCGCGTGGGGCTCGATCGTGGCGGGCGCTCCGCATGTGCTGCTCGCCGGCGTTCTTGGCGTTGTCGCTTCCACGCTGACCGCAATCTGGCTCAGCGCCGACAAAACAGCGCTGACGGCCGGTCTGTATGGTTACAATGGCGTGCTTGTCGGGCTGGCGCTCGCGACCTTCGTCGCGCCAGGGGCCGCGCTCTGGGTCTATGTCGCGCTGGGCGCCGCGGTCTCGACCGTCGCGACGCTTGGGACGGCGAACGCGCTTAAATCCTTCGGGGCGCCTGCGCTGACCGCCCCGTTTGTTGGGGTCACATGGATCATGCTGCTCGCGACTTATGGCTTCGCCGGTCTCTCGGGCGTTGGTCTCCCGGCTGCCGGGGTCGTGGCGCCCTTTGAGCCGGCGACCCCTGTCTCGGTTGGGCTCGGAGCCTATCTCACGGGGACGTTCTTATCGATCTCGCAGGTGTTTCTGAAAGCGAGCGTCGTCTCGGCGCTTCTCTTTCTCGCGGGTCTCGCCGTGAGTTCTATTCCCGCGGCGCTGCTCGCGCTTGGCGGCGCCGTGCTTGCGGTCGCCGTGGCGCACGCCTTCGGCGCGGAGAGCGGTCTTGTAACCCAGGGGCTTCTCGGATTCAGCCCTGTGCTCACGGCCATCGCGCTTGGCGTCACGTTCCGCCGGCCGAGCCTCAATGCGACTCTCTATGCCGCGCTCGGCGTCATCTTCACGGTCGTCGCGCAGGCCGCGCTCAACGTCGCTCTGCGCCCCTTTGCGCTGCCGGCCCTGACAGCTCCGTTCGTTCTCGTCTCATGGATGTTCTTGCTGCCCGGTGAGCGGCCCGAGGAAAGCTCGAAATTCGAGTGAGCCTGAAGCGTCACGCCTTAAGGTTGGCCTCGGCGTCGAGATCGTCGTGGTAGCCGAAGCCGGCCCGGAGCGCCACGATCACGGGCACGAGAAACGCGGCGACGATGCCGGCGGCGAACCCGTTGTTATAGAGATTGAGCCCGGCGTGCAGCGGTCCCACCGTCAGCGCTGCGGCCGAGTGAACGAAGCCCGCGACAATTCCCCATCCGAAGCCGAAGCGGCCGGCGATCGGCGCAAGCGTCGTTCCAAACAGGGCCGCAAGCGTTAACGAGGGATCGGCAGGGCTGGCTGAGCGCGCCAACGCGCCCAGGAAAACCCCAACCATAAGGGGCGCGATGTTGCGCGGATGCTTCCCGAACGCTGCGAACCCGACGATCGTCAGGATCGCGCCGATCGACGGACCATTGAGATCCCCTCCCGTCGCCAGCACGTAGATGACGCCAATCGCGCCTGCGAGCCCCATATTGGCGAGCGTCGCGCCAAAGCCGGCAAGCGCATGATAAAGTCTGTCGGAGAGCGGCCCGAGGTTTTCAGAATGATCGGCAGACGTATGAGCGCGCCACGGTCGAAAGCCCAGCCGACGGCGACCATCGAGGCGAAGATGACGCCAAGGAACGTGGCGAGGAGCGTGTTCGCGCCGTTCGTCCAGATGAAGACAGGATCGGGCACGTAGCCGAACGCCTTGTACATCGCGACGACGATGGTGCCGACGATGCCCGCCGTGAATCCCATATTGTAAAGGCTGAAGCCCATATGCGCACGGAAGAGGTGCGCGGCTGCGGGCGGAAGGATAAAGCCGACCGCAAGCCCCGTCGCGAGAGCGAGCGGAAGGCTGACGATCGGCGTGAGGTCGGTGGAGAACACGATCTCAGAAAAAATCGGCGCAAGCGCGCCCCCAAAGAATGCCGTATTGAGGTGCGCGCGGAAGGGCTCGCCGCGGAACCGCGCGTAGAGCGCAACGCCCGCCACGATCGGCCAGACATTGAGCAGGTTCTTGCCGAACAGGCCGAAGCCGAGCACGAGAAAGAGAGCAGCCACGGACGCGCCCGTCATCTTCGCGCCAGCGCGCCAATAGACGAGCGCGGCTGCAAGGGTCAGTAGGCCCGCGCTTACACATCCCCCACCGATCCCGCCCACGCCGAAATAGTCGGTGAGCAGGGCGTCGCGGGTGGTCAGGATCGCGCTTAAGCCCCGCAGAACGTCTCCCGCGGGCTGAACAAGGAAGCCGAACACGACAAAGGCGGCGGCGTAGGCTGCAACGACCCCCAGAATCAGGCTGTCGGACGCCAGACGAGGCTCATGATGCTCGCTCGTCCCGGTCATGCTTCCTCCGCGGTGATCCGATCACCGGCGCTGAGCTACATGATTTTCCGGGCGCTTGGCCAGCGAGCGCTTGGGTCGGCCGCAGTTTCCATCGATCCAAACGGCGCCAAGGCCGCCGGGAGCGGGACTCTAAGCGCCCGCGAGAACCCGCACGGCGCGATCGAGCTGAGGGTCGCCCCCCGCCGCGTAGCGGTAATCGAAAGGGACCTCGATTGTCGGCGTGACGCCGACCCCTTCGAGACGCTGCCCGTCCACCAGCACGTCCTCGACCGCAAGCAGCAGCAAACCGTCATCGCCGATCAGGAACGCGGTCGCCGCCAACACCGCGCCTTCGGTGCGATGACCGATGAGTTCGCCGAGACGGTATTGCTTGAATCCGTAGGCAAGCACCTCTTTGCCGCTACGGGTGCCTTCGTTGATCAACATGGCGACTGGCTTGCGCCACTTGACGTCGACGAAGCCCGTCTCGCCGTTCCGGTCCTTGACCTGCATCGTGGGGGCGCGCGTGTTGAACAAGTCGAGATATTGCGGTTGCGCGCCGCCCCAGCCGCCGCGCAAGTCCCAGATCAGTGCGTCCGCGTCGCGCAGCGGTCCTTCGGAGATCAGGTCCTCGAGCGCGGACTGAATCCTGCGAACTCGCGTAGGACCAAACATGCACGTATCCGATGCGAGCGTTGCCCGCGGCAATGACCCGCGCGCTGTCTTTGAGGCCACGGAGGAACATTGCGTTCGGGTGGAGATCGGCCGGCGACACGCTGACCCCGATCGGCGCCGCGCCGGAATTGCGGCGGATCTGGAGGGCGACCGGCGATCCCACCTTGCCGCGGAACGAGTCGACCGGGCGGAACGCGCGGTCGTCAGCCGACAGGATTTCGTCGCCGAGCAGAAGACCCGCCTCGTGCGCCGGCGCCCCCTCGATCACCCCGGTTAGGAAGGTGCGGCCCTGCCCATCCATCGCGGTGAACATGCCGGCTCCCGGATAGGACACGTCCCCCTTCGGGAACACCCGGTCGAGTCCCTGGCGCTCAAGTCCACCCGCGAAAATATCGGCGAGCTGATAATAGGCCGGATCCTCCGGCGTGTAGAAATGGGTATGGGAGGCGCCGAGCTTTGCGAGCATGGCGTTGATGACGACCGCCGCGTCTTCCCGGGAGCGCGCGGACGCCGCGTCAGGGCGGAAGCGGATGCGCTGCTCCTGCCAGTCCAGGCCGTTGAGGCGGGGGTCGTAGAAGCGGTCGCGCACAAGCTCCCAGACCTGGTCAAAGTCCGCCTGATTTGACGAGGACGGCGCCTTGGCAGGCTCGCTCGCGGTCTCGGCGCTCGCCGCCCAGGGGCCGAAGGCGGCCGTCGCCGCCAGAGCCAAAATCCCTCTGCGAGTCGTTTTCATCGGATTCCGGAGCTCCGGCAGGTTGGGCCGGCGCGCCGGCTCGAACGGCCTTACGGTCCGCTGGCGTCCAAATCCCGGCTCATCTATGATCGTCTGCGGCGTTTTCGCGGCGCAGAACGGGGCCAAGGACAGACGACCCTGGGGGACAGACGAATTTTTCGCCGCTGCGCGGATTATGACAGTTGAAAGGGGTTGACGCGCCGGAACGGCTTGAATATGTTCTGCGCACTTTCGACAGGCCGTAGAGCTTCGCTGTATTCGACGACTCGTTGGATACCCACCGGCTCTAAACGCTGACGATCCTACCGATGACGAGCCATACCGGCCCTGAGGGGCCGGTTCTGTTTCGCACGATCGCGGCCATTGCCGTGATCCTCTGCTTTCGGCGGCGCCCAAACCCAAACGGGTTTCCTGGGCGCTGTTGGTTTCGCGCGTTGCCTTGCCGGCTTCGCGCGAAGGTCGGGCGTATGGAGTTTGATTTTCTGTCCGGTCGCAAGGCCGGGCGCCTTGGAACTGAGATTTAGGGCCGACATGCCGACGATTAGTCAATTGATCCGCAAGCCGCGGCAACCGAAGACCTACCGCGAGAAGGCCCGCCATCTGCAGGCGAGCCCGCAGAAGCGCGGCGTGTGCACGCGCGTCTATACGACGACGCCGAAGAAGCCGAACTCGGCTTTGCGCAAGGTCGCCAAGGTGCGGCTGACCAACGGTTTCGAGGTCATCGGCTATATCCCCGGCGAAGGCCACAACCTTCAGGAGCATTCGGTGGTCATGATCCGCGGCGGTCGCGTCAAGGATCTGCCCGGCGTCCGCTACCACATCCTGCGCGGCGTGCTCGACACCCAGGGCGTCAAGGATCGCAAGCAGCGCCGCTCGAAATACGGCGCCAAGCGTCCGAAGTGACGCGAAGCACAGCGTAGCGTCATCCTCGGGCGAGCGGGAGCGAGACCCGGGGATCTCGCGGAAAGTTTTCATTGCTGGCCGAGTCAGATCGGCCAAGACGAAGAGAGAGATTAGGCGATGTCCCGCCGACACAGCGCTGAGAAACGAGACATCATTCCGGACGCCAAATACGGCGACGTGGTGGTGGCGAAGTTCATGAACACGATCATGTACGAGGGCAAGAAGTCGGTCGCCGAGTCGATCGTCTATGGCGCGCTCGATAGCGTCGAGGCCAAGGCGAAGAGCGACCCGCTCGCTGTCTTCAAGCAGGCGCTGGAGAACGTCGCGCCGTCGGTCGAGGTTCGTTCGCGCCGCGTTGGCGGCGCCACTTATCAGGTGCCGGTCGAAGTGCGCACCGATCGCAGGCAGGCGCTCGCGATCCGCTGGATCATCACCGCGGCGCGCGACCGCAACGACAAGACCATGGTCGACCGGCTGTCGGCGGAACTGCTCGACGCTTCGAATAATCGCGGCGCCGCAGTGAAAAAGCGCGAGGACACGCACCGGATGGCTGAAGCCAACCGCGCCTTCGCCCACTACCGCTGGTAAGCGGCGGTCGGCCAGGCAATCGGGATCAAGGATCATGGCGCGCAGCCACGCTATAGAGGACTATCGTAATTTCGGCATCATGGCTCACATTGATGCCGGAAAGACGACGACCACTGAGCGCATCCTCTACTATTCCGGCAAGTCGCATAAGATTGGCGAAGTGCACGACGGCGCCGCGACCATGGACTGGATGGAGCAGGAGCAGGAGCGCGGCATCACCATCACGTCGGCCGCGACGACCACCTTCTGGCAGGACAAGCGCCTCAACATCATCGACACGCCTGGCCACGTCGACTTCACCATCGAGGTCGAGCGTTCGCTGCGCGTGCTCGACGGCGCCGTATGCGTGCTTGACGGCAATCAGGGCGTCGAGCCGCAGACCGAAACCGTATGGCGTCAGGCCGACAAATATAACGTGCCGCGCATCGTTTTCGTCAACAAGATGGACAAGATCGGCGCCGATTTTTTCCGCTGCGTCGAAGAGATCAACACCAAGGTCGGCGGCCGTCCGATCTGCATCCAATTGCCGATCGGTTCTGAATCGAACTTCAAGGGAATCATCGACCTTCTGCGCATGAAGGCGGTCGTCTGGGAGGACGAGGGGCTCGGCGCGAAATATCACGACGAAGAGATTCCGGCCGACCTCAAGGCGAAGGCTGACGAGTACCGTCACATTCTGATCGAAGCCGCGGTCGAGATGGACGATGATGTCATGGGCGCCTATCTCGACGGGCAGGAGCCTGACATCGACGCGCTGAAGCGTTGCATCCGCAAGGCGGTGAAGCAGATTTCGTTTGTGCCGGTCCTGTGCGGCTCGGCCTTCAAGAACAAGGGCGTGCAGCCGCTGCTCGATGCGGTGGTCGACTACCTGCCGTCGCCCGTCGATCGCGGCGGCATCAAGGGCCACGACGTCGATACGGGCGAGGAAGTCGTCCGTATGCCGAACGATAACGAGCCCTTCTCGATGCTCGGCTTCAAGATCATGGACGACCCGTTTGTCGGCACGATCACCTTCTGCCGTGTCTATTCGGGCAAGATCGAATCGGGCACGACAGTTCTCAATTCGACGAAGGATAAGAAAGAGCGCGTTGGCCGCATGTTGCTCATGCACGCCAACAACCGCGAGGACATCAAAGAGGCTTACGCTGGCGACATCGTCGCGCTCGCGGGGCTCAAGGACACCCGCACCGGCGACACGCTGTGCGACCTGCAGAAACCGGTCATCCTCGAGAAGATGGAGTTCCCCGAACCCGTCATCGAGATCGCGATCGAGCCGAAGTCGAAGGCCGACCAGGAGAAGCTTGGCGTTGCGTTGGCGAAGCTGGCCGCCGAGGACCCGTCCTTCCGCGTCTCGACCGATCAGGAATCCGGCCAGACGATCCTCAAGGGAATGGGCGAGCTTCACCTCGACATCAAGGTCGACATCCTGAAGCGGACCTACAAGGTCGATGCGAGCATCGGCGCGCCGCAGGTCGCGTATCGCGAGAGGCTGACGAAGAAGACCGAGATCAATTACACCCACAAGAAGCAGACGGGCGGCACGGGTCAATTCGCGAAGGTCGTTCTGGTGTTCGAGCCGGCGGAGCCGGGTTCGGGGTCGTCGTTCGAATCCAAGATCATCGGCGGCGCGGTGCCGAAGGAATACATTCCCGGCGTCGAAAAAGGCATCAACAGCGTGATGGGCTCGGGCGTGCTGGCCGGCTTCCCCGTCGTCGATGTCAAGGCGACGTTGATTGACGGCGCCTATCACGACGTCGACTCTTCGGCGCTCGCCTTCGAAATCGCTTCCCGCGCGGCGTTCCGCGAGGGCCTGCAGAAGGGCGGTTCGGTTCTGCTCGAGCCGATCATGAAGGTCGAGGTCGTGACTCCTGAGGAGCACACCGGTTTCGTGATGGGCGATCTTCTGTCCCGTCGCGGACAGGTGCAGGGGCAGGACATGCGGGCCAATGCGGTCGTCATCAATGCGATGGTCCCGCTGTCCAACATGTTCGGGTATGTCAACCAGTTGCGCTCCGGCACGCAGGGCCGAGCCAACTTCACCATGCAGTTCGATCACTACGAGCAAGTCCCGGCGAGCATCAGCGCCGAGATCATCGAGAAATTCAAGTGAGGCGGCGTTCCGCCTCTTGAGAATAAAGGGCCACGATAAGGAGTCCGGCTATGGCCAAGGAAAAGTTTTCGCGTAACAAGCCCCATTGTAACATTGGGACGATCGGCCACGTCGACCATGGCAAGACGTCGCTCACGGCTGCGATCACCAAGGTTCTCGCGGAGACGGGCGGCGCGACCTTTACCGCCTACGACCAGATCGACAAGGCGCCCGAGGAGAAGGCCCGCGGCATCACGATCTCGACCGCGCATGTCGAGTACGAGACGAAGAAGCGCCATTACGCGCACGTCGATTGCCCCGGCCACGCCGACTATGTGAAGAACATGATTACCGGCGCCGCGCAGATGGACGGCGCGATCCTGGTCGTTTCGGCCGCCGACGGCCCGATGCCGCAAACTCGCGAGCACATCCTGCTCGCCCGTCAGGTCGGCGTGCCGGCGCTCGTCGTCTACCTGAACAAAGTTGATATGGTCGACGATCCGGAGCTGCTCGAGCTCGTCGAGCTCGAGGTGCGCGAGCTTCTGTCGAAGTATGAGTTCCCCGGTGATGACATTCCGATCATCAAGGGCTCGGCTTTGATGGCGCTTGAGGGCAAGTCGCCTGAGCAGGGCCACGACTCGATTCTCAAGCTGATGGAGGCCGTCGACGCCTTCATCCCGCAGCCGGAGCGTCCGAAGGATCAGCCGTTCCTGATGCCGGTCGAAGACGTGTTCTCGATCTCGGGTCGCGGCACCGTCGTCACCGGCCGCATTGAGCGCGGCATTATCAAGGTCGGCGAGGAAGTTGAGATCGTCGGCCTTCGTCCCACGACGAAGACGACCGTCACCGGCGTCGAGATGTTCCGCAAGCTGCTCGATCAGGGCGAGGCGGGCGACAATGTCGGCTGCCTCCTGCGCGGCACGAAGCGCGAAGAAGTCGAGCGCGGCCAAGTTTTGTGCAAGCCCGGCACGGTCAAGCCGCACACCAAGTTCAAGGCCGAGGCTTACATCCTCACCAAGGAAGAGGGTGGCCGGCACACGCCGTTCTTCACCAACTATCGGCCGCAGTTCTATTTTCGCACGACCGACGTGACCGGAATCGTTGAATTGCCGCAAGGCACCGAAATGGTGATGCCGGGCGACAACGTGACGATCGACGTCTCGCTGATCGTTCCGATCGCGATGGAGGAGAAACTGCGCTTCGCCATTCGCGAGGGCGGGCGAACGGTCGGCTCGGGCGTCGTCGTTTCGATCACTGAATGAGGACGTTGCGGCCAACAGGATCAGGCGGGCGGTCGCCCCGCCAGCCCGGCCGGCAGGGATTTGATACATGAACACGCAAAACATCCGTATCCGTCTGAAGGCGTTCGATCACCGCGTGCTCGACGCTTCGACGAAGGAGATCGTGTCCACGGCCAAGCGCACAGGCGCAAGGGTGCGCGGGCCCATTCCCCTGCCGACTCGGATCGAGAAGTTCACGGTCAACCGGTCGCCGCACGTCGACAAGAAGTCGCGCGAGCAGTTCGAAATTCGCACGCACAAGCGGGTGCTCGACATCGTCGACCCGACGCCACAGACGGTCGATGCGCTGATGAAGCTCGATCTCGCCGCCGGCGTCGACGTCGAGATCAAGTTGTAAGGGATTTGCCGAGCGCCTCTGAAGGGTTCGCTTCAAAGGCGCTCACGAAGGATAAACGCCAATGCGTTCAGGCATCATCGCAAAGAAGCTGGGCATGTCCCGCGTCTTCACCGACGCCGGCGACCACGTGCCGGTCACGGTTCTCCAGGTCGAGAGCTGCCAGGTGGTCGCGCATCGCACCCAGGAGAAGAACGGCTATACCGCGCTCCAGCTTGGGGTCGGCAAGGCCAAGGTGAAGAACGTGTCGAAGGCCGAGCGCGGGCGGTTCGCGATCGCTCATGTCGAGCCGAAGATGCAACTCGCCGAGTTCCGCGTCGAAGAAGATAAGATGATCCCGGTCGGAGCGGAGATTACCGCTGACCACTTTGCCGTCGGGCAATATGTCGACGTCACCGGGGTGACGATCGGCAAGGGATTCGCCGGCGGTATGAAGCGCTGGAACTTCGGCGGCCTGCGCGCCACGCACGGCGTGTCGATCTCGCATCGATCGATCGGCTCGACCGGCGGTCGTCAGGACCCGGGCAAGACCTGGAAGAACAAGAAGATGGCCGGGCATATGGGAACTGATCAGGTGACGACGCAGAACCTTCGCGTCGTACGCACGGATCCGGACCGCGGCCTCATTCTGGTCGAAGGCGCGGTGCCCGGGCACGCTGGCGGTTGGATTGCGGTGCGCGACGCGGTGAAGAAGCCGTTGCCGAAGGACGCGCCCTTGCCTGGCAAGTTCCGCGTTCAGTCCGAAGCGGGCGCGAGCGCCGCGCCGGCTGAAGCGGCGAAGGGAGAGTGACGCCATGAAATTCGACATGACGTCAATTGACGGCTCGGCCGCGGGCTCGCTGGAGTTGAGCGACGCCGTCTTCGGGCTCGAGCCGCGCGTGGATCTGATTGCGCGCATGGTGCGCTGGCAGCTCGCCAAGCGTCAGGCCGGCACGCACAAGACGCTGGGGCGAGCCGACATCCATCGCACCGGCAAGAAGATGTACAAGCAGAAAGGCACCGGCGGCGCCCGTCACGGCTCGGCCCGTGTGCCGCAGTTCCGCGGCGGCGGACGCGCCATGGGTCCGGTCCTGCGCAGCCACGCGCATGACTTGCCGAAGAAGGTGCGGGCGCTCGCGCTGCGACACGCCCTCTCGGCCAAAGTTCGCGCGGGCGAACTCGTCGTCTGGGAAAGCGCTCAGCTCGAAGACGGCAAGACGAAGACGCTGCGCCTCTCCTTCGAAAAGGGGGCGCTCAAGAATGCGCTCATCATCGATGGCGCCGAGCCGCAGACGAAATTCGCGGCTGCCGCCCGCAACCTGCCGGAGATCGACGTCCTGCCGATCCAGGGCGTCAATGTCTACGACATCATGCGGCGCGAGAAGCTGGTCTTGACCAAGGCCGCAGTTGAGGCGCTGGAGGCGCGGTTCAAATGATCAAGGACGTGCGCCACTACGACGCGATCGTCTCCCCCGTGATCACGGAGAAGGCGACGATCGCCTCAGAGAACAACCAATTCGTGTTCAAGGTCGCACGCAATGCGACCAAGCCGCAGATCAAGGCGGCGATCGAGCAATTGTTCGACGTCAAGGTGACGGCGGTCAACACGCTCTTGCGCAAAGGCAAGAACAAAGCGTTCAGGGGCGTGCGCGGGCGCCAGCAGGACATGAAGAAAGCGATCGTCACGCTTGCGGACGGTTATCGCATCGACATGACCACCGGCCTCTGAGGGACAAAGAACCATGGCTCTCAAGACCTACAAACCGACCACGCCGAGCCTCCGCCAGCTCGCGCTCGTCGACCGCAGCGCTCTGCACAAGGGCAAGCCGGTCAAGGCGCTGACCGTCGGCAAGTCCGAGAAGGGTGGGCGCAACAACGCCGGCCGTGTCACGGTGCGCTTCCGCGGCGGCGGGCATAAGCAGACCTATCGAATCGTCGATTTCAAGCGTCGTAAGCTTGAGGTCGTGGGCAAGATCGAGCGGCTCGAATACGATCCCAACCGCACGAGTTTCATTGCGCTTGTCAAATATCCCGACGGCGAGCAGGCCTACATTCTCGCTCCCCAACGCCTGTCTCCCGGGGACGAGGTGATCGCCGGCCTCCAGGTCGACGTCAAGCCTGGCAATGCGATGCCGCTCGCCAACATTCCCGTCGGCACGATCGTTCACAATGTCGAAATGAAGATTGGCAAGGGCGGCGCGATCGCCCGTTCGGCCGGTTCATACGCGCAGATCGTCAGCCGCGACCAGGGCTACGTTTCGCTGCGTCTCAGCTCCGGCGAGCAGCGCCTTATTCACGGCCAGTGTTTCGCCTCGATCGGGGCGGTGTCGAACCCTGATCACATGAACGCCTCCTTGGGCAAGGCCGGCCGCAACCGCTGGCTCGGGCGCCGTCCGCACAACCGCGGCGTCACCATGAACCCGGTCGACCATCCCCATGGCGGCGGCGAAGGGCGCACTTCAGGCGGCCGGCATCCCGTGAGCCCGTGGGGCAAGCCGACCAAGGGCAAGAAGACCCGTTCGAACAAGGTGACCGACAAGTTCATCGTCGCATCGCGCCATGTGCGCAAGAAGAGAGGCTGAGCCATGACGCGATCGATCTGGAAGGGTCCGTTCGTGGACGGTTATATGCTCAGGAAGGCCGACGCTGCGCGCAGCTCCGGCCGCTCCGACATCGTCAAGATTTGGAGCCGGCGCTCGACAATTCTGCCGCAGTTCGTCGGTCTCACATTTGGCGTCTACAACGGCCACAAGCACATTCCGGTCATGGTCTCGGAAGAGATGATCGGCCACAAGTTTGGCGAGTTCGCTCCGACCCGCACGTTCCACGGCCATTCCGCCGACAAGAAGGCCAAGAGGGCCTAACCACCGATGTCCAAACTATCCAACCCACGCCGTCAGGCGGAGAACGAAGCCAAGGCGACGACGCGCATGCTGCGTGTCAGCCCGCAGAAGCTCAATCTTCTCGCCCAGCTCATCCGGGGCAAGAAGGTCGCGACCGCGCTCGCCGATCTCGAGTTCTCTAACAAGAGGATCTCGGTCGAGGTGAAGAAGACGCTCGAATCCGCGATCGCCAACGCCGAGAACAACCATGATCTCGACGTCGACGATTTGGTCGTCGCCCAAGCCTGGGTCGGCAAGGACATGGTGCTGAAGCGCTTCAGCGCTCGCGCGCGCGGCCGGTCAGGGCGGATCGAGAAGCCCTTCGCCAACATCACCATCATAGTGCGGGAAGTTGCAGCCGCTGAAGCCAAGGCCGCTTAGAGAGACATCGAAGATGGGACAGAAAATCAATCCGATCGGTCTGCGCCTCGGCGTCAACCGCACCTGGGATTCGCGCTGGTTCGCCAGCAAGGCCGAGTACGGCAAGCTGCTGCACGAGGATATCAAGATCCGCGCCTCGCTGACGAAGGGCCTTAAGCAGGCGGCGATCTCCAAGATTGTCATCGAGCGACCGCACAAGAAGGCGCGCATCAACATTCACTCCGCCCGCCCTGGCGTGGTCATCGGCAAGAAGGGCGCCGACATCGAGAAGCTGCGCAAGCAGGTCGCCAAGCTGACGAACTCGGAAGTTGCGATCAACATCGTCGAGGTCCGCAAGCCTGAGGTCGACGCGACGCTCGTCGCCGAGTTCGATCGCTCAGCAGCTTGAGCGCCGTGTGGCGTTCCGGCGAGCGATGAAGCGCGCGGTGCAGTCGGCGATGCGTCTCGGGGCCGAGGGCATCCGCATCAATTGCTCGGGGCGGCTGGGCGGCGCCGAAATTGCGCGTCTCGAATGGTATCGCGAGGGCCGCGTGCCGCTGCACACGCTGCGCGCTGATGTCGATTATGGCGTCGCCACCGCGCATACCGCATACGGCACTTGCGGCATCAAGGTTTGGATCTTCAAGGGCGAGATCCTTGAGCACGATCCGATGGCCCAGGACAAGCGCTTGGCCGAGGCCGACCATTCTTCAACCCATCGTCCGCGCCGCGAACCTCGCGAGCGTGAGCGCGAATCCGTCTAACGGGCGCGCTGTCGAGAGTATGCCATCATGATGCAGCCTAAGAAAACCAAATTCCGGAAAGCCTTCAAAGGCCGCATTCACGGCAATGCGAAGGGCGGATTCGCGCTCAATTTCGGCGAGTTCGGGCTCAAGGCCATGGAGCCGGAGCGTGTCACCGCGCGCCAGATCGAGGCCGCCCGGCGTGCGCTGACCCGACATATGAAGCGCGCTGGCCGCGTTTGGATCCGCGTTTTCCCGGATGTGCCGGTATCGAAGAAGCCGATCGAGGTGCGCATGGGCAAGGGCAAGGGCGCGCCGGAATTTTGGGTGGCGCGCGTTGCGCCGGGCCGCATCATGTTCGAGGTCGACGGCGTGCCGGAGACGATTGCGCGCGAGGCGTTCGCGCTCGCGGCGGCGAAGCTGCCGATCAAGACGCGCTTCATCCAGCGCATCGCGGAATAGGAGGCGCGGAGATGAAATCGACCAGCCGTCTTTCTGACCTTCGCGTCATGACCGAGGATCAGCTTAGCGACGAGGCGCTCAAGCTCAAGAAGGAGCAGTTCAATCTGCGCTTTCAGAAGGCGAGTGGGCAATTGCAGGACACTGCGCGCGTGCGCGTCGTTCGCCGTGATATCGCCCGCGTGATGACCGTCGCCGCCCAAAAGCGCGCGACCGCGAAGGCCAAGGACTAAACTCATGCCGAAGAGAATTTTGCAGGGTGTCGTCGTCAGCGACAAGCAGGAAAAGACGCTCGTCATCAAGGTCGAGCGTCGGTTCACGCACCCGCTACTGAAGAAGACCGTGCGCAAGTCAAAGAATTACCACGCGCATGTGGAAAACAAGACCCAGAAGGTCGGCGACATCGTCTCGATTGAGGAGACGCGGCCGATCTCGAAGCTCAAGCGCTGGATTATCGTCGGTGAGACGGCGCCGAAGGCGTAATTGAAGAGGTTATGCCATGATACAGATGCAAACCAATCTCGACGTCGCCGACAATTCGGGCGCGCGGCGCGTGATGTGCATCAAGGTTTTGGGCGGTTCGAAGCGCCGTTACGCCTCGATCGGCGACATTATCGTCGTTTCGATCAAGGAGGCGATCCCGCGCGGCCGCGTCAAGAAGGGCGACGTGATGAAGGCGGTCGTCGTGCGCACCGCCAAGGACATCCGTCGCGCCGACGGCTCGGTGATCCGGTTCGATTCGAACGCCGCCGTGCTGATCAACAATCAGTCGGAGCCGGTCGGCACGCGCATCTTCGGGCCCGTGCCGCGCGAGCTGAGGGCCAAGAATCACGTGAAGATCATCTCGCTTGCGCCGGAGGTGCTCTGATGGCCGCTAAGATCAGGAAGGGCGACCGGGTGATCGTCACCGCCGGGCGCGACAAGGGCAAGCGGGGCGAGGTTCGGCAAGTGATGCCGGATGACGGCCGCGCGATTGTCGCTGGCGTTAATCTCGTCCGTCGCCATACGCGCCAGACGGCGCAGACCGAAGGCGGGATCATCACCAAGGAATTGACGATCCATCTGTCGAACCTGGCGATTCTCGATCCCAAGACGGGCAAGCCGACGCGTGTCGGTTTCAAAATTCTCGACGATGGCCGGAAGGTGCGCGTCGCCAAGAGTTCCGGAGACTTGATCGATGGCTGAGACCAAGGGCGGGAAAGGCGACAAAAACGCCAAGCCCGGTAAGACTGATAAGGCGCCCGCCAAAGGCGGCAAATCGGACACGGGCGCGGGCGCGCCGGTGAAGGAAGCCAAGGGCAAGTCGCGCCGGGAAGCTGGCGGCGAAGTCGCTTTGGCCGGCGCGGTCAAGGCCGCGCCAAAGGATTATGTCGCGCGGCTCAAGAAGCTTTATCGGGATGAAATCGTGCCCAAGCTCACGGAGGAGTTTGGATACAAGAACCCGCTCGAAGTGCCGAGGCTCGACAAGATCGTCCTCAACATGGGCGTTGGCGAAGCGGTCAACGACACCAAGAAGGTCACCTCCGCCGCCGCGGACCTCGCGCTGATCGCCGGGCAAAGGCCGGTCGTGACGAGGGCTCGCAAGGCGATCTCGACCTTCAAGGTGCGCGAGAACATGCCGATCGGCGCCAAGGTGACGTTGCGCCGGACGCGGATGTACGAGTTTCTCGATCGTCTGGTGACGGTTGCGCTGCCGCGCGTGCGCGATTTCCGTGGCCTCGATCCGAAGTCGTTCGACGGGCGCGGCAATTATGCGCTCGGCGTCAAGGAGCACATCATTTTTCCCGAGATCGACTACGACAAGGCCGAGGCCCAGTTGGGTCTCGACATCGTGGTCTGCACGACAGCGAAGACTGACGCGGAAGCGCAAGCCTTGCTGAAAGCGTTTAACTTCCCCTTCCGGCAGTGAGCCTGGTTTAGCGCTCAGACGCGGAAAATGGAGCCGATGAATGGCAAAGAAGAGTGCGATTGAGAATAACCTGCGCAAGCAGCGGCTGGTGAAGAAGTTCGCCGCCCGTCGCAAGCGCCTGCTTGACCTCGCCAATGATCAGGCGCGCCCGATGGAGGAGCGCTTCGAGGCGCGCATCCGTCTGGCGGCGCTGCCGCGCAACGGCGCGATCATCCGCGTGCGCAATCGTTGCCAAGTGACCGGGAGGCCGCGCGGCTATTATCGCAAGATGAAGATGTCGCGCATCGCGCTGCGCGAACTTGGCAACCAGGGCCTGATTCCCGGCCTCGTCAAGTCGAGCTGGTGAGGAGGCGACGATCATGGCGATGAACGATCCCCTCGGCGATATGCTCACCCGCATCCGCAATGCTCAAATGCGCAAGCGGGGCAAGGTTTCCACGCCTGGCTCCTCGTTGCGCAAGAACGTGCTCGACGTTCTCGAGTTCGGAAGGCTATATCCGCGGTTATTCCACCACGGACTATGGCAATGGCCGCACCGAGTTCGAAATCGAGCTGAAGTATTTCGATGACCAGCCGGTCATCCGTAAGCTCGAACGCGTGTCCAAGCCGGGCCGCCGGGTCTATGCGACGGTTGACGCCATGCCGCGCGTCGCCAATGGGCTTGGGGTGTCGATCGTGTCGACGCCAAAAGGCGTGATGGCCGACCATGCCGCTCGCGAGAACAATGTGGGCGGCGAGGTTCTCTGCACTGTCTTCTGACGGCGCAGAGTTAGCAACGGATTAGAGCAATGTCTCGTATCGGCAAGAAGCCCATCGTCATTCCGTCCGGCGTCACCGCCAAGATGGACGGCCAGACGATCGCTGTCAAAGGCGCCAAGGGCGAATTGAAATTCACCGCCCCCGAGGAGGTTTCGATCTCGGTTGAGGGCGGCGCTGTGCACGTCACGCCTCATAGCGAGGACAAGCGCGCCCGCGCCATGTGGGGCACGGCGCGCGCGCAGGTGCAGAACCTGGTCGGCGGCGTCACCAAAGGCTTCGAAAAGAAGCTGGAGATCAACGGCGTCGGATACAAGGCCGCGATCGCTGGCAAGAACCTCCAGCTTTCGCTCGGCTATAGCCACGACATCCTGTATCCCATTCCTGCGGGGGTCACGATCGTCACGCCCAAGCCAACGGAAATCACGGTGGCCGGCATCGACAAGCGCCAGGTCGGCCAGATCGCGGCGGAGATCCGCGGGTTTCGCGGTCCCGAACCCTACAAGGGGAAAGGCGTGAAGTACGCCGGCGAGTTCATCTTCCGCAAGGAAGGCAAGAAGAAGTAAGAGGCGACGGAATGGCTCACTCGATCACAACTGCGGATAGGCGCAAAGCCCGGGTCCGTCGAGCGGTCCTCGCCCATTCGGGCGGGCGCCCGCGGCTCAGCGTTTTCCGCTCGTCCAAGCAGATCTATGCTCAGGTCATCGACGACGAGCACGGCCGTACGATCGCCGCCGCTTCGTCGCTCGAAAAGACGATGCGCGAATCGATGAAGACCGGCGCAAACGTCGAGGCCGCCCGTCGGGTCGGCAAGGAACTCGCCGAGCGGGCGAAGAAGGCTGGCGTCGACAAGGTGGTGTTTGACCGCGGCGGCTACATCTATCACGGGCGCGTGAAAGCGCTCGCGGACGGCGCCCGCGAGGGCGGCTTGGACTTTTGACGAGAAGACGGAACCAAGCGGCGCTGCCTGCAACGCGCCGCGATATTTTTGATTGATGGATGAACTCAATGGCGCGTGAAGGAGAAGGCGGCCGCGGCCGCGATCGCAACCGCGAGGAGCGCGACAGCGAATTCGTTGATCGCCTCGTGCATATCAATCGCGTGGCGAAGGTGGTGAAGGGCGGACGGCGCTTCGGCTTCGCCGCGCTCGTCGTTGTCGGCGACCAGAAGGGGCGGGTTGGTTTCGGCCACGGCAAGGCGCGCGAGGTGCCGGAGGCGATCCGCAAGGCGACCGAGGCTGCGAAGCGCGGCGTGGTGCGCGTGCCATTGCGCGAAGGGCGCACGCTTCATCACGACGTCAACGGCCGTCACGGCGCTGGCCGCGTCGTCTTGCGCGCGGCGCCGGCAGGCACCGGCATCATCGCCGGCGGCCCGATGCGCGCCGTCTTCGAGTCGCTTGGCGTGCACGATGTCGTCGCCAAGAGCCAGGGTTCGTCGAACCCCTACAACATGGTGCGCGCGACATTCGATGCGCTGGCGCGTGAGGACAGCCCGCGGTCGGTCGCTCAACGGCGCAGCCTCAAGGTGTCGACGCTGCAGTCGCGCCGCCAGGGCGTCGAAGCCGACGCCTCCGATTCGTGAGAGCCAAGACGATGAGCGCCGACAAGAACATCACGCTGGAGCAGACCTCCAGCGCCATTGGCCGCCCTGGTCCGCAGCGCGAGACGCTCAAGGGCCTGGGCTTGAACAAGATCGGGCGGAGGTCGAGCGTCGCCGACACGCCCGCCAATCGCGGCATGATCGCCAAGGTCGCGCATCTCGTGCGCGTTGTCGACGGCCGATAGGGATTGCCGATCATGAAACTCAACGAAGTGAGAGACAACCCGGGCTCGTCCAAGGCGCGCATCCGCGTCGGGCGCGGCATCGGTTCGGGCAAGGGCAAGCAGGCCGGCCGCGGCGGCAAGGGCCAGACAGCGCGCTCGGGCGTCCGCATCAAGGGCTTCGAGGGCGGGCAGATGCCGATCCATCGCCGCCTGCCCAAGCGCGGCTTCAACCCGCCCGCGCGGCTCGATTACAACGTGGTCAACCTCGACCGCATTCAGAAGGCGATCGACGCCGGCAAGCTTGACGCGGCCGAGCCGATCACGGTCGAGAGCCTCATGAAGGCCGGGGTCGTCACGCGCCAGCGCGACGGCGTCAAAATCCTTGGGGTGGGCGAATTGAAGACCAAGGCGACTTTTGAAGTGGCGGTCGCATCCAAGAGCGCGGCGGCGGCGATCGAGAAAGCCGGCGGCAGCCTCAAGACGCTGCGTCAAGAGGCCGCTCCCTCATCCCCCTGACGGTGATCCCGGGCGATGGCATTGGCGCGCACGATGACCATATGCTAGGGGCGTTTCCGCCAAAGTCGGCCTCGGCTGGCGGGAGAGACGTATTTTAAGAAAGAGGCGCTGGTCCTGAAGCGCCGCCCGGAGCAAATGCGCCATGGCGTCGGCCGCCGAACAACTCGCAGCCAATATCAACTGGTCAGCCTTCGCCAAGGCCGACGAACTCAAGAAGCGCATCTGGTTCACGCTCGGCGCGCTGGTCATCTACCGCCTCGGGACCTACATCCCGCTTCCTGGAATCGACCCTGCGGCGTTCGAGGCTTCGTTCCTCGGACAGAAGCAGGGCGTGCTCGACATGTTCAACATGTTTTCGGGCGGCGCGGTTCAGCGCATGGCTGTGTTTGCGCTGAACATCATGCCCTACATCTCCGCTTCGATCATCATCCAGCTCTTGAGCTCGGTGGTGCCCTCGCTTGAGGCCATCAAGAAGGAAGGCGAGCAAGGGCGCAAAATTCTCAATCAGTACACGCGCTATCTGACGGTCATTCTCGCGGTCTTCCAGGCTTACGGTATTTCCATCGGGCTCGAAGGACGCGCCGGCATCGTCAGCGATCCGGGACTTCTGTTTCGGATCTCAACAATCGTGACTCTGACCGGCGGCACGATGTTTCTGGTGTGGCTCGGCGAGCAAATAACGTCACGCGGCGTCGGCAATGGATCGTCCCTCATCATTTTCGCCGGCATCGTCGCCCGCTTGCCGCAGGCGGTGGTGCAATTGTTCGAGCTTGGCCGGCAAGGGTCCATCTCCACTGGGCTGGTGCTCGCGGTCATCATTATGGTGTTCGTCGTCGTCGCCTTTATCGTGTTCATGGAGCGGGCCCAGCGCCGCGTGCCGATCACATATCCGCGACGCCAGGTCGGCAACAAGATGTACGAGGGGCAAAGTTCGTTCCTGCCGCTGAAGCTCAACACTTCCGGCGTCATTCCCCCGATCTTCGCCTCCTCGCTGCTGTTGTTGCCAACGACAATCGCCAATTTCGCCCAAGGCTCGACGAGTTCAGGCGTGCTGTCGACCATCTCGGCGCTTCTGGGGCGGGGCAGCGCGCTGTATCTCATCCTCTACGCGGCGCTGATCATCTTCTTCGCCTTCTTCTACACCGCGACTGTCTTCAATCCCTCCGACACTGCGGACAATTTGAAGAAGCACGGTGGTTTCATCCCCGGCGTCAGGCCTGGCGAGCGTACTGCGCAGTACATCGACTACGTCCTCACCCGAATCACAGTTCTCGGCGCGCTCTATCTCGCCGTGATCTGTCTTCTGCCCGAATGGCTTATTTCCTACGCGGCGCTGCCGTTCTATTTTGGCGGCACCTCGCTGCTGATCGTGGTCAATGTGACGATGGACACCGTCGCCCAGATTCACGGTCATCTGCAGGCGCATCAATATGAAGGCCTGATTAGAAAGGCCAGGTTGAAAGGGCGGAAGCGATGAAGCTGATACTGCTCGGCCCACCGGGGGCCGGCAAGGGCACGCAGGCGCAGAGACTGGCCAAATCCCTTAATATTCCGCAGCTATCAACCGGGGACATGTTGCGCGCGGCGGTCGCGGCGGGAACGCCGATCGGGCTCAAGGCGAAGGCGGTGATGGAATCGGGCGCACTGGTGTCGGACGACATCGTCGTCGGCATCATCAACGACCGGATCGGTGAGCCGGACGCGAAGCGCGGCTTCATTCTTGACGGATTTCCGCGCACACTGGCGCAGGCGCGCGCGCTGGAGACGATGCTCGCCGCCAAGGGGTTGAGGCTCGACGCTGCCATCGAACTCACTGTCGACGCGCCTAAGCTTGTCGAGCGAATTGTCCGCCGCGCCCAGGAAGCGAGCGCCGCCGGCCAACCCGTCCGCAAGGACGATGATCCGGAAGTGTTCAAATCGCGCCTTGCGGCATTCGAACGCGACACGGCTGCGGTGACCCCGTTCTATCGCGAGCGCGGCCTGTTGCACGAAGTCGACGGGATGGCCCCGATCCAGGATGTCGCCAAGGCGATCGAACTCGGTGCTCTCGGTGGTCGCCGCCGCGTGACGGCGCCCTCGCCAGACGCGGAGGCGCTCGTTGAGCGCCGTGGCCGCGCCGGCGTCATTGTGCTCAACCGCCCCAAGGCGCTGAACGCCCTGACCCTGACGATGGTTCGGCTGATTGCCGCCGCACTCGACGAGTGGGAGGGGGACAGCGCCGTTGACCGGATCGTCCTCCTTGGGGCGGGCGAGCGAGCGTTTTGCGCCGGCGGCGACATCCGGCGCCTGTACGATCTCGGGCGCGCGGGCGACCATGACGCCCAACTGACGTTCTGGCGCGAGGAATATCAGCTCGATCGGCGGATCAAGACCTATCCGAAGCCGATTATCGCCCTGGTCAATGGCATCGTCATGGGCGGCGGCGTCGGTCTGGCGATGAACGCAACGCATGCGGTGGCTAGCGAGCGGTTTGTGTTCGCTATGCCGGAAGTTGGCATCGGATTTTTTCCCGACGTCGGCGCGACCTGGTTTCTGCCGCGTCTTCCGCATCGCGCAGGCAGCTATTTCGCGCTCACGGGCTTGCGCGCCGATGCGGGCGACGCTCTGGCGTTGGGCTTGGCTCAGACCTTTGTTCCGAGCGTGGCGTTTCCGGCGCTGACCCAGGCGCTGGAAAGCGAGGAGCCAGTCGAGACTGTGCTCGCCCGCTTCGCCGCGCCCGCGCCCCGTTCCAATTTGATCGGCGAGGCCGAAGCCATTGAAGCTTGTTTCTCCGGCCCGGATCGAACGGCAATCTTGGCGTCCTTGCGCGAAGCCGAGATAAAGGGGCGCGCCTTCGCGGCGCCGGCGCAAGCCGCGATGCTCGAGAAATCACCGACCAGCCAGGCGATCGCGCTGAGGCAGATGGCGTTGGGCCCGACGATCGATTTCGACGAGGCTCTGCGCATGGACTACCGCATAGTCTCGCGCATCGGCCATGGGCATGACTTTTACGAGGGCGTTCGCGCCGTGATCGTCGACAAGGACAATCGTCCTCACTGGGCGCCGCCGCCGTCGCAGGCGGAGGTCGACGCCTATTTCGCTTCACTCGGCGAGAGCGAACTCAAATTTCCGGCGCCTGGCGCATGAAATACATCATGCGCCAGAGCCGCGATGGCGCGATTGAACTTGTCGACCGATCGCCGGCCCCGATCAAAGACCGCGACCTCATGTCGGCGATCTCGCGCCTGGGCTGGGAGACGGTGCTCATTTGGTACATGCGCACGTTGGCCTGGGTATGGGTCGCCAAGGGTCTGTTCCACTGGGCGATCATTCTTGGCGCGCTTCCGGGGCTTGGACAATTCACGACCATGGCGCTTCCTCTGCAGGCGACCATCGTCGCGTTTGCGTGTCTCGATTTGCTTGCGGCGATCGGCCTATGGCTGGCTGCGGCCTGGGGCGGGGCGATCTGGCTTTTGTGCGCGGTGGTCGAGGCTGCTTCGCCGATCCTAAGTCCGCGGGCGGCTGCGATCGGGTATGGCGGCGCTTTGCTCAACGTGGCGCTCGTCGCCGGTTATTTTCTTTTGAGCTGGCGGGCGGCGCGCCAGCGACCCTGACTTTTTTGATCCAAGCGTTGCTTGCGGATTGGCTATGCCCCGGGCTCGCGTTTGCGTCCTGTCAACGTAAACAAAGTCTTTGATTCAGTTGAAATTTACCAGCGCCTGAAAACCTTCGATTCATCTTGACTCTTAAGCCCGTATTCACGCGCTTCCGTTACAGTTCTACTCATAAGAAGACCGAAGAAACGCTCGGCAGGCGAAAGCGAACAGACGGGTGTGCTATGCTTAACGCAGTCAAAACGCAAGATATTGCAGTACGCGCGGATCCTGAACTTCGGATATCCGGCTTGTACCTTGAGACTTTGACAATGGTCGAGCGGCTTCACCGCCGGTTGCTGGACGTCATCAAGGATGAATTCGACCGTCGGGGCCGGTCCGACGTCAACGCGGTGCAGGCTTTGCTCTTGTACAATATCGGCGACAAGGAATTGACCGCCGGCGAATTACGCACACGCGGCTATTATCTCGGCTCGAACGTTTCCTATAACGTCAAGAAGCTGGTCGAGGTGGGTTTTCTCCATCATTCCCGTTCGCGCATCGACCGTCGCTCGGTTCGGATCAGCTTGACCGAGCGGGGCAAGGAGGTCCACCGCATCGTCGCCGGCATCTATGAGAAGCATGCGCGCACCATCGAGCAGATCGGCGGCATCCCCGGCGATGACTTTGCTCGGATGAACGCCTCCCTGCTGCGCCTTGAGCGATACTGGACCGACCAGATCAAGTACCGGCTCTGACACAGCCGCGCATCGCCATTTCAATCCAAGAAGCGAGGCGGGGCGTTCCTTTACGGGAACGCTCCGCCTGGCGTTTATCGGACATTAAGAGACCGGTCATAAAAACGCCCGAGTAGGACCTATGTTGGGCGTCGAACGGCCGAAGGCTTTCGCGGTCGCCGCAAGTGCTCCGGGGCATTGGAGCATAGGCGGTAGAGGCCCGGGACGGGAGCCGTCCGTTCTTGGAGATTTGCTTTGATGCGTGGCAGGATCGTCTCGCGGCTTTCGAGCCGCGCATTCCTTGGCGCGACGGCGTCCCTCGCTTGCGCCATTGCTTTGGGGTCGATCCCCTCCAAAGCCCAGGAGCAGGATAGCGCTCAGGCCGAATGGCCGCAAAGCTATGAGACGTCGCCTCAGATGGCTGTGCAGCGCGAGGCGACCCCGATCCTGTCGTCGGCGACCCTCGACGCCACGCAAGCGGCCATTCAGAAATATCAGGACATTGTCGCCCGCGGCGGCTGGGAAGTTTTGCCGGGCGGCCCTGAGCTGCGCATCGGCTCGAGGGGCGGGGCGGTCGAGGCGCTCCGCCGGCGTCTGGTCGCGACCGGGGATCTCGATCCGGTCGCGGGCTCGGGCCTGATCTACGATTCGCTCGTCGAGGCTGGGGTCAAGCGATTCCAGGCGCGCAACGGCCTGAACCGCAGCGGCGTGGTCGACAAGGAGACGCTCGCGGCGCTCAACGTGTCGGCCGCCGCCCGTCTCCAGCAGCTCGAGACGAATTTCGTTCGCCTGCGCTCCTATTCCGGCGACCTTGGCGAGCGCTTCGTGATCGTCAACCTGCCTGGGGCTTCCGTCGAGACGGTCGAGAACGGGGTCGTCTTTTCGCACCACCGCGCCGGCGTCGGCAGGATGGACCGTCAGTCGCCGATCATGCAGACCAAGGCGACGGAGATCAATTTCAACCCGTACTGGCACGTGCCGCCTTCGCTCATCAAGAAGGATCTGATCCCGAAGATGAAGGCGGACCCGAACTATCTTGCCGAGGAAAAGATCCATATCCTCGACAAGGATGGGCAGGAGGTTTCGCCGTCCTCGATCAACTGGAACTCAGACGAGGCGACCCATTTCAGCTATCGCCAGGATCCCGGCAGTGAGCTCGACGCGCTGGGCTTCGTGCGCATCAACATTCCCAACCCCTACGGCGTCTACATGCATGACACGCCGGAGAAGGGCGTGTTTGGCGACGACTTCCGTTTCGTCTCCTCGGGCTGCGTGCGGGTGCAAGACGTCCGCGACTATGTCGCCTGGCTGCTCAAGGACAACCCGGGCTGGACCCGCGATCAGATCGACGCAGTCATCCGCTCCGGCCAGCAGCAGAACGTGAAGCTGACGCAGCCGGTCCCGGTCTATTGGGTCTACATCACCGCTTGGGCGACGCCTGACGGGCTCGTGCAGTTCCGGCCGGACATTTATCAGCGCGACGGCGCCGGGCCCGGGCCCGGTGGCCTCGGCGGTTCCGGTCGAGCCGATAGCGCTGCCGCAGGAGTAGCTTCAGACAATTCTATCGCCGGTCGGCGGCGGCTTGACTTGGGTGTGCGTTTTTGCGCGCTACTCAAACGCCGAGCCTCGCCGAACGGGGCCCCTGCTCATCAGATCGCTCGACAAATCCCTCTCGCTGGGGAAAGCTAAGCCGCAAAACTAAGAAGGTACAAGAGGCGCCTCGGCTCGCCGGCGCGGCGCTTTCGGAGGCCCGCCTCATGAGACGCCTCCGGCAACAGCCGAAACATCGGCGGGGAGCGGCCCTTATGTCGAACAGCAATCGGAAAGCCCATCGCGACTGTCTCGGGGCGATTGTGACCGCGGCGCTTTTGTTTGCGGCGGCGATCGCCGGAGCGGTCCCGGCTCGCGCCGCCGGCGCCTGCGCGCTCGTCCCCAACGATCGCATGCCGTCCGAAAAGATGCTGCAATGTGGAGAAAACCTGACTGTCCGAGCCGCTCCAGGCGCCCGCTATCAGCCCTTGTATAAGAAAGGCGACCCGCTCCCGGTCGGAATCCGGCTCAATGACGGGGCGCTGCTCATCGAATATCATCCGGCAAAACCCAACGAAAAATTTCAGATCCTGACGCCGCTGGCAATCGCCGCCGTCCGTGGCACGAAATGGGCGATGGATGTCACGGGAGCTCAAACCTCCACGCTCGTGCTGAACGGCGCGGTGGCGGTGACCAACCGTCGCTTGAATCAGTTCGTTGTCCTCACAGAGGGGCAGGGCGTCGACATCGCCCCGACCGATACGACGGTCGTTAAGAAAACCTGGGGGGACGACCGAGTCCGAGCCCTTCTTTCTCGCTTCGGCGAGTGAATGGCGGCCGAACGATCGGGACCGTCACGGCTCCTAACCGGCGCCTTTCTCGTCGCGGCGCTCGTCGTCGGCGCCGCGCTTGGGGCGCTCGAGATCTACGGCCTCGCCTCCCCGCTGGATCGAATTGAAAACCTGACGCTCGACTGGCGCTTCCTTCTTGCCGGCGCCCGTCCTGCGCCATCGAGTGTGGTCATTGTCGCAATTGACGATGAGGCGCTCAGCCAAACTGGGACTGATGCGCCCACGCGCGACATGATGGCGCGCCTCGTGCGGGCTGTGACGGGCTTTCATCCTCGAGCGATCGCGATCGATCTGGCTTTCCTCAATGCGAAGGACGCCGAGACGGATGCCGCACTCGCCGCCGCGCTTAAGGCGGCGCCGGCAGTCGTCGCGGCGATCGGCGAGTTTGACGCCGGCGACGCTTCAAGCGGGGCGGCCGAACCGAGCGATCTGGCGTTAGCGCCGAAGCCGTCCTCCGTTCTCTGGCCAATCGCGGCGATCCGCGACGCCGCGCAAGTCGGGCTCGCCAATGTGTCGACCGACTTGAGCGGCGTGCCGCGCTACATTCCGATGATCTACCAAACGCCGGATGGTGTCGTTCCTTCTTTTGCGCTCGCCGCGGCGTCCCAGGCCCTGCAGGCGGAGCCGTTCCTGGACCATGACCGGATCGAGATCGCGGGACAGTCGAGGGCGATGGATCTCGGCTATCACATGCCCGTACGTTTCTACGGGCCCGCGGGAAGCGTCCAGCGCATCAGCGCAACCAAGGTCCTGCTCGGAGAACTCGATCCGGACGCGTTGCGGAACAAAGTTGTCGTGGTCGGGGTCACCGCGGCGGGCGCGGGCGACACGTTCGCGACCCCGTTCGATCGCGTTGCGCCGGGGGTGGAAGTCTTCGCGACGGCCATCGGCAATTTCCTGGCCGGGGACGGACTGGCGCGAACGCCATCGACGCGCCGGATCGACGCGGCCGCTGCGATGGCGCTCCCCATTGTCATGATCGCGCTTATGGCGATGCGCCGGGCGGCGATCGGCCTCATGCTCGCGGGCCTCGTTTTCGTCCTGTGGCTCGCGGGGGTCTTTCTCGCGTTCGTCAACGGCACTTGGCTCAGCGCCGCCGCGCCGCTTGCGTCCGCGCTGCCGCTGACCATGGGCTTCGCCGCCGCCCGGTCGATTGTCGAACGGCGCGCAGCGACAAAGGTCGCCGCCGAGCGTTCGACGCTGGCCAAGTTTCAGTCCCCGCTTCTTCTCGACCAACTGTTGAAAGAGCCAGATTTTCTGGAGAAGCCAGTTCGTCAGGACGTCGCGGTGATGTTCCTGGATCTGTCCGGTTCGACGGGAGTCGCGGAGGCGCTGGGTCCTGAATGGACGCGCGACCTGCTCGGCGCGATGCAGACCCTTGTCGAGAAGGAGGTGACCGCCCAGCAGGGCGTCATCATCAACTACATGGGCGATGGCGTCCTTGCGGTGTTCGGTTTGCCGAAGCCGCGCAGCGATGATTCTGCGCGGGCGCTTATCGCCGTCGAGGCGCTGCACGGCTCGATGACCGCGTGGCTGGCCGAGCTGCCGCCGGCGGCGCGAGAAGGTCTGGATTTCCGGATCGGCCTGCATTTCGGCCCGGCGATCCTGTCCCGGCTCGGTTCGCCGACCCAACAGCAGATCACCGCGACGGGCGATACGGTCAACGTTGCGAACCGGCTCCTGGAAGTGGCGAAGCAGCACCATTGCCGCCTCGTCGTGTCGGAGGATGTTTTCCAAGCCGCAAGCGCTCGCGCCCTGGACAACGCGATCCAGCGCTCTACGCGCCGCTTGTTTCGATTCGCGGTCGAGCGGGGGATCTGGCGGTTCGCATGCGAAGCTGACCCTCTTGTGACGCGCTCGCTCGACCGCGTTGCTATTCGGCATGAGGTCGTCTTGCTCCTTCCGAGCAGCGGCACGCGAGTGCTTCCGGGCGGGTCGAGCGCGCACTTTGGCCCGGCCGGCAGCCGCCGCAATGGCACGCGGACTGAACGGAGCCGTGAGGTCCTTGGGCGTTGCAATCCGCTTTCGATGCTTTCTGTCACGCCTTCCCGAGCGGAGCGCAAGACCGTTTGCGGATCTACACCGATTCGGCACTTCACGACGATGCGCGTAACGAGCGAGCGCTGCGATAGCCTGTCATAAGGGCTTGGCTCTGCGCAGCATGACAAGACTTCCTTCTTTGGCTCGGCTATCCGAAAATCTCTTACCGGTCGCGTCGCTAAAAAGAGGATCGTATCGCGGTTTCTTGACTGGCAAGCGTTGCGCTCTTAATCGTCGCTGCGCATTAAGTCTCCGCAATCCGGCCTGATCCGCGATCCGCCCGAGGCTCTCCTCCCGCCCAAGCACGGCGAGCACATCGAAGATGCCGGGCGAGGTCGAGCGGCCGGTGAGAGCGGCGCGGAGCGGCTGCGCGACGGTTCCGAGTTTCGCGCCTTCCTCTTCGGCGTAAGCGCGAACGACGGCCTCCGCGCCTGCCGCCGTCCACTCGGTGAGGGCGGTCAGACGCGGCAGCAGGTTTTTCAGATGCAGACGACCCGGAGCGAGCGAGAATCTCCTCAGCCTTCGCATCCATTGTGAGCGGCCGGGCGGCGAACAGGAAGCGCGGCGCCGTCGAGCAATTCGACCAGCGTCTTGGCGCGCTCCTTCAACCCCGGAATCGCGGCGCGGAGCTGGGCGCGTTTACGCTCGTCGAGTTTGGCCGCGATCTCCGGGCCGCCAGGCAGATAGGGTAGGGCGTCGATCAGCGCTTCGAACAACTTGTCGTCGCCCGACGCGCGCATGTAGTGGCCGTTGACGTTCTCGAGCTTGGCGAAGTCGAAGCGCGACGGCGAGCGGCCGATCGCGCCAAGATCGAAGGCGGCGATCAGCTCTTCGGTCGAGAAAAATTCCTTGTCGCCATGGCTCCATCCGAGCCGCGCCAGATAATTCCGCAAGGCGACCGGCAGATAGCCAAGGGCGCGGTAGGCGTCGACGCCGAGCGCGCCGTGGCGCTTGGAAAGCTTGGCGCCGTCCGGCCCGTGGATCAGCGGGATATGCGCCATGATGGGAACGTCCCAGCCGAGCGCCTGATAGATCTGGGTCTGCCGCGCGGCGTTGGTCAGGTGATCGTCGCCGCGAATGACATGCGTCACCCCCATGTCGTGATCGTCGACGACGACGGCGAGCATGTAGGTCGGGTTGCCGTCGGAGCGCAGCAGCACGAGATCGTCGAGCTCCTTGTTGGCGAACACGACCTTGCCCTGCACCTTGTCGTCGATGATCGTCTCGCCTTCCTGAGCGGCGCGCAGACGGATCACCGGCTTGACGCCGGGCGGGCGCTTCCGCCGGATCGCGGTCGCGCCAGCGGCCATCGTAACGCATCGGCTTGCCCTCGAGCCGCGCCTTTTCGCGCATCTGCTCGAGCTCCCCCACGCTGGCGTAACAGCGATACGCGCCGCCTGAGGCCAGCAGCTGCTCGGCCACCTCGCGATGGCGCTCGGCGCGCTGAAACTGGCTGATCGCCTCGCCGTCCCAGTCGAGCCCGAGCCATTTGAGCCCGTCGAGAATGGCGTCCACCGCCGCTTGGGTCGAGCGCTCGCGGTCGGTGTCCTCGATGCGCAGCAGGAACTTGCCGCCGAAGCGCTTGGCGTACAGCCAATTGAACAAAGCCGTGCGCGCCCCGCCGATATGCAGGAAGCCGGTCGGCGAAGGCGCGAAGCGGGTGATGATCTCAGACATTTTGGGAGCTCGAAGCGCGCAGTTCGAAACGAGCGCGTGGCTCTAGCAGAAGGGAGCGCCCGCGCGCAAAGGCGCGCTCACGCCAACCCGACCACCTGCCGCCATCTATGCCGCGGCAGCCCCTCAGGTCAGCTTCTTCCAGGCTTGGGCCTCGAGCGCGTCGACGAACACATCCGGCCGCCAATCCTCTTTGAGCGCCTGGCGCATCAGGTCCTGCTGGGTCTTGGGCGCCATGCCGCCTTTCGGCGGGTCGCGATCGAGATTGGTCGGGAAGGAATAGCCTTCCGCGCACGCCGCGACGGCGTTGTCGGCCTCGGCCGCATTGATCGCGTTGTCGGCCAGGAGACCTTTCAGCGCCGGATAGAGTCGCAAGCTCATCTTGAGCCGGTCGACGCTCTCCATCGCGCGCCCGAAGGCCGAGGAGACCTGCAAGAGATTGGCGATGCGGCGCACATCCTTCGAGCGGTTCGTTCCCGCCGCGTGGAAGAGGGCCGGGTTGAAGAACACCGCGTCGCCCTTGGCGAGCGGCAGCTGGACATGATGCTGGTCGAAATAGTCGCGAAACTCGGCGCGGCCCATCGCCATGTAGCCCGGCAGGTAGCTCTGCGAGAAGGGCAGGTAGAGCGTCGGCCCGGTTTCGATGGGCATGTCGCAATGCGCGATCGCGCCCTGCAGCGTGAGCGCCGGCGAAAGGCGCTGGACGTGAAGGGGAAAGCGCTCGATCGCCGCCGCCGACTGGAAACCCAGATGATAGTCGCGGTGCGCCACCTGCGCCGCGCCGCCCGGATTGACGACATTGAGCTGCGAAGTGATCTGGTAGGCCGGCCCGAGCCACGCTTCGCTCACGAGCGCAATGATTGGATTGCCATAATAGGCGGCGAAGACTGCGGGATCGCGCAGGCAAAGCTTCTCGAGCGCGTTCCAGATGCGGTCGTTGGCGCCGGGCTTGGCGAAATGGTCGCCGCCGCCGACATTGTTCAAGCGCTCTTCTTCGATGATCGCCCAGTAATGCGCGTTGGATTGATCGATCGCGGTGTGGTCCGCGAACGCGCCGCGAATGACGATGATGCCGGGGCCGTCGGTCAGCGCCTCGACCCATTCCGCCATCAATTCCTTGCGCGTTTCGGGCGAAGCGGCGGCATTGCGCGCCTCGACGCCATCGTAGACGAGCACATTCGACACGGCGTCGCTCGCGAAAGGATAATCGGCGCGGTTGAGGGCGCGCTCGACCTGCCCTTTGAACGCCTCGAGGTCGCAGGAGTCGGCGGTGAGCCACACGCGGTTGGCTCTTAGTCGCTTGGCGTTGTCGTCCTTCACGAGCGTTCCCTCCCGAGCGTCCGGCTGGTCCGCATTATACACTCGCGGCGGCGCGAGACAGGCGCAGGCGGGCGGGCGTCACGCGGCTATGCGCCGCCAGATCGTCATTTCGACATTATGCGCGGGATCGAGGGGGATTGTTTTGCTGAGGCTGAGGCCGTGCTGTTCGAGCACCGCTGCGGCCGTGACGCCCTTGTCGCACTCGGAAAAGACCGACCGTCCGCCGGGAAGGTTGACCCCGTGCGCGCGCGACAGATGAAAGCCGTCAAAGCCGATCATGAGAAAGAGGTCGAACACCACCTGGCCGCCGCCCACGGCGACGACCCCGCCGGCCGGCAGAATCCGCGCGGCGGCTTCTTCCCAGGTCACTTGACGCGGATCCCACCACCAGCCGTCCGGGCGCTGCTCCAGGCCCCCCGCGTCTCGTGAGACGACGAGACGCACGCTCCGGTGCACGTTGGGCTCGAGTTCGTGGCTGCGTCGGGCGAAGACGACGAGGCTCGCGACCTCCTGCGCGCGCTGATACAGCTCCCAGTCCTTTTCGTTGCGCAGGGAAGGGGGCGTCAGTCCGTCGGCTGCGGCGATCTTGTCGTCGTCGGAGACGATAGCGTAGCCGGTGATGTCCAGATTGCCCGCCATGGACGTGCGGTCTCCCTACCAGAGCTTAGCGAAAGCGGATCGCAATCTCCAGCCACTGCCGCAGTCGCGGCGCCTGCTATCGGATCCCTTCGCTCCAATAGCCTGGCTGCCCGATCTGCGACGGCTTCTGAACGAACCTGACGAACCGCGTCTTATCGTAACCGAGGGAGGCGAAGCGATCGAGCAGGGCCCGATAATCGCTCTCCGGCGGCGTTTGGCTGCGCGCATAAATCCAGCCCAATTGCCGGTCGTTCTCTCCGAAGAGGACATAGCGATATTGCGGATCGACGTAGAGGACGAGGAAGGGCAGGTTGATCGGCCACAAAACTTGCACCCGCCAATGCGCATCGTTCGTCCCCGGCAGGACCCAGTCATGCACCGTGAAATGCTTTTGCGGCGCTTCGAAACTTCCCGACTGGAAGTAGAAGTCCTCGCGGATGTCCCCGTCAGGACGTTTTGAATAGACGTCGTAAGGCGCGACGATCCCTTTTTCGAACCAATTGGGAATGGTCGCAATCAGGAACCACCCCCCGTACATCCGATCCATCTCGACCTTTGCGAGGGGGATGGGAGCCGTCTGCGCTGTCGCTTCCGCAACCGCGGCGAGGAGCGCCAGGATTGCGAGCTCCAAAGCGCGCCTGATCATTGAGCATGATCCTCTCGATTTGGAGCGAAGACGCGAGAGCCATTGCCGCGGCCCGCCAACGTTCATGGCTAAGAATTATTTTAGCATGACATTGATGAGCCCGTCACCCGAACCGCGGAACAAGCCTCGGCGCAGCAGATTGTTGAGGCGCAGGGTCGACGGGCGGTGATTCCTTTGAGTGGATCCTTCTTGACCCGCGCGTGAGGTACGGCTGCGTTGGCAGAAACTAGCGCACCTTGAGAGATACTGTTTTCTCTACGCCACGAGCCGGTCCAGCGAGCGCTGCATCGCAGCCATTCCTGCTTTTATCGCCTTCGATAGAAAGTCGTGGGCGTCGTCAGGCAGGAAATCGGCGGTCCAGACCACCGAGGTCAAGCCGTCGGCCAACTCGGAAACCTGGAGCGATGCGTTGTAGTGGCTGGTGCGGCCGCCCTCGGCGGTCCACACCAATCGTCGCGCCTGATCGTCGAGCGTGACGATCGGCTCCCGCAACACCATGCCATTGATGAAGGTCACGATGCGCGCGCCCGGCTCGAGCTTCGTGTCGGTGACGAAGCCGGGGACGAGTCGCGTGTGCAGTGCGCCGATATCGCGGATCGCCGACCACACATCACTCGCGGACGCGCCGGTTTTGAGTTCGGATCGGATGGTCGCCATCGGTCATTTCCCGCCATAATGAGCTTCGAGCCGGTAGCCCTCGGGGTCATGGACGAAGGCGGCGTAATAGTGCGGCCCGTAATCCTTGCGCAGTCCCGGCTTGCCATTGTCGCGTCCGCCATGCGCTAACGCGGCCTTGTGGAACGCGGCTACACTCTCTCGGCTCGGCGCCGTGAAGCAGATGTGGAGCCCGGATTTGGGATCGTCGGGAACCGGGCGCTCCGCCGCATAGATCCAGAAGCCGGCCGCCTCCTTGCCGTAGCCAAGCGAGGTTTCGTCTGCGCTGAGGCAAGTCAATCCAAGCGGCTTCAGGGCCGCGTCGTAGAACGCCTTGGCTTTCGCGATGTCGCGAGCGCCGATCGATATGTGATCGAACACGAATGGTGCTCCTGATGCGCCCGACCCGTCAGTAGGGGCGGCTTCGTCAGCGTCACCCTGACTGAGCTCGCGTTTCGCGGCTTGGGGAAAATTGCTATCTGTTGCTCATGCAAGGTGAAGTCCGATCCGTTGGCGCCCGCGCGCCCATGGCCGCCGAAGAAGCGACGCCAAGGTTGAGGCTTGCAGCCGGGGAGGGCTGGAGCGTGCACGAAATCGTCTGCCGCGCCGGCCCATCCGACAGGCCATTCGAGGAGCGGCACGACGGGTTCAGCATCTCGGCCGTCCTCGCGGGGAGCTTCACCTATCGTTCGGACGGCGGCCGCCACTTGCTCTATTCGGGCGCCTTGCTGCTCGGAAACAACGGCTCCTGTTTCGAATGCGGCCACCAACACGGGGTTGGCGATCTCTGCATTTCCTTGAATGTGCACGAAGAGCAGTTCAGCGAGGTCGCCGCCGCTGCGGCGTCTTCCAGCCGATTTCGCTTTTCGGCCGCGAGCCTGCCTGCGTCGTCGGCAGTCCTTCCGATCATCGCAGACATGGAAGGGCTGTCTTGCGCCCCGTCTTCGCTGCGCTCCGAAGAAAGGGGGTTGCAGATCATCGAGCGCGTCATCGCCCTGACCGCGAGTAACGCGCGCGCCCCAACGGCGCCGACCGCACGCGAGGCGAGGCGGGTGGTCGAAGCGATCCGCTTGGTCGAATCGGGGGCCGCGCGCCCGCTTGCGCTCAAGACGATGGCGGCGGCCGCGGGCATGAGCAAATATCATTTCCTCCGCGTCTTCCGGAGGCTGACGGGCGTGACGCCGCATCGCTATCTCATCAGCGCCCGGTTGCGGCGCGCCGCGTTCGCGCTCGCGTCTTCGCGCCGGCCGATCATCACGATTGCGCTCGACAGCGGCTTCGGCGACCTCTCCACTTTCAACAAGACCTTTCGCGCTGTGTTCGGACGCACTCCGACGCAATATCGAGACTTGCGGCGCTCGTGAGGACGTTCATGGGGTTGGCGCATCCGGCCTGCCGCGGGAGATTGTTTTGACGGCCTCCGCCACGGCGATGAGCGGATACGGCAAGTCCACGCTGCCAGTCGGCGTCCGCTCCCGCATCGTCAAGAACGTCAACGGTCTCGCGATCCATGCGCTCGAGGCTGGATTTGAAACCAACGGGCGGCCCCTCGTCCTGCTTCTCCATGGCTTTCCGGAACTCGCCTATAGCTGGCGGAACGTCATGCTTCCTCTTGCTGCGGCGGGATATCACGTGGTCGCCCCCGATCAGCGCGGCTACGGGCGCACGACGGGATGGGATGGCGCCTACGACGGCGACCTTAATTCGTTCCGCTTGCCTAACCTTGTCAGGGATGCGTTGGGTTTGGTCTCGGCGCTCGGCTATCGTTCCGTGGCCGCCGTGGTCGGGCATGACTTCGGGTCGCCGGTCGCGGCCTATTGCGCGCTGATCCGCCCCGACGTGTTCCGGTCCGTGGCCTTGATGAGCGCTCCTTTCGGGGGCCCGCCGCAACTGCCGTTCAACACCGCTGCGCAGGCGACGCAGGCCGTTGCGCCTGGTCTGTCCACCATCGATGAGGACCTTGCGCGTCTCGACCCGCCAAGGAAGCACTACCAGCTTTATTATCAGACGCGCGAAGCCAACGATGACATGTGGAGAGCCCCGCAGGGCGTCCACGCGTTTCTACGCGCCTATTACCATTATAAGAGCGCGGACTGGCCGGGGAACAAGCCTTTCAAGCTCGGCTCCTTCGCAGCGAGCGAGCTGGCGAAAATGCCGACCTATTACGTCATGGACCGCGCCAAGGGCATGGCGGAGACGGCCGCCGAACAAATGCCGTCGGCGGAGGCGGTCGCCGCATGCCGATGGCTGCCTGACGAAGACTTGTCCGTTTACGCCGAGGAATTTGCTCGCACCGGATTTCAGGGCGGCCTCAATTGGTATCGCTGCCTCACCGGCAAATATGTCCGTGAGCTTGAAACGTTTTCTGGCCGCACGATCGATGTGCCCGCGTGCTTCATCGCGGGCAAGAGCGACTGGGGCGTGTACCAGGTTCCAGGCGCGATGGAGCGGATGGAGACCGCGGCTTGCACCCAATGGCGGGGCGCGCATCTCGTCGATGGGGCCGGACATTGGGTCCAGCAAGAACAGCCAGACGAGGTCAGCCGTTTGCTGCTGAAGTTTCTCGAGGGATAGCGCCAGCGCGATGGCGGCGTCGAGAGCCTCGCCCTTGGCGCGCTAAAAGAGGCGGAGCTTGCTCCTGAAAAGCTCAGGCCAGCCGATCAAAGACGAGCGAGCGAAAGCTGCGCGGGATGGATAGACGCCGATGAGGCCCATCGAACCGAGGCCCTCATCGGCGTCGCCTAAACTATCGTTCGGCCGCGGGGACTCACCCTCTGCGGCCTGAAATATCAGAGGTTCTTGTTCACAGCGTCCGCGACTTTATTGGCGCCGCTCTTCACTGCAGCCTTGGCGTCGCCGACCGCCTTTTGAGCATCGCCCTTGAGCTCTTGCGCAGCGCCTTCAGCCTTGAGCTTGTCAGACCCGACGACCGAACCAACGCCTTGCTTGGCCTTGCCGATCGCTTCGTTGGCGAGCCCGCTTACCTTGTCAGCTGTGCTACCCATTATCGTACTCCAATGCTGAAATCAGCGCGGACATAACGCGGGGGATCAGTCTTGGTTCCCTGGTCATCGGCTCATTTTCACGGAAACAGGGCGGAGAGGCGGCTTGCTGACATTTTGGCCAGGCGCCACAGATTCTGTTTTTCCATTCATGGCCGCCCCCGGATCTTAGTCCGGGGGTGACCCGACCCCCATCGCGAGGCTGCCGAACCGGCGCCATCCCTCGGCGAAGGGGCATAGGCTCGCCTAGACCAATTGGCGGCCTTTCCCCAGCGCCGCACTGGCGTTAGTCTGGCCTTGGATGGCCACACCTGCGCGTACTGGCGTTTTGTCCGCGGCGGCCGGCTGGACCCGCGCGGCCGCGTGGGCGCCGGAATGGCGGGGCGCGTTCTCGAAGGCCCTTGCGCGCGAGGTCGAGGAGCGGCGCTTCTTCTTATGGATTCCCGTCGCGGCGATCGGCGGGGTCGCGCTGAATCTGGCGGCCGATCGCGAGCCTGTGCTGTGGCTGCCGGCGCTGATGACCGCTCTCTTCGCGACGCTCGCGTGGTTCTCGCGCGCCAGGCCTCTCGCTCTTGGCCTCTCGCTCGCCATCGCCGCGGTCTTCGCTGGCTTTCTGTCGATGTCGCTCCGCACCGCCCGGGTCGCCGCCCCGGTGCTCGACCGCATCCGCATCGTCTCCCTGCAAGGCTATGTGGAGGAAGTGGACTTGAGGGCCGTTGGCGCCCGCATGGTGATCGGCGTCGTCAACGCAGACGGCATGCCGCGAGAGAAGGTTCCGACCCGGGTCCGGGTGACGACCCGCAACACGCCCGATATTGCGGCGGGCGACTACATCGAGTTGAAGGCGCGCTTGCTGCCGCCCTCCCGAGCCGCGCTGCCGGGTGGATACGATTTCGCCCGCGATGCGTTTTTCGCCGGCGTCGGCGCGGTCGGCTCGACACTCGGGCCGATCCAGCGTCTACCCGCGCCAGGCGACGCCAGTTGGCGACAGCGCTTCGACGCCGCCATTGATCAGGCGCGCAACCGCCTGGCGCTCCGGGTCAACGCAATCATCGGCGGAGACGAGGGCGCGATCGCCGCCGCCATGGTCACGGGAAAGCGCGACTTCCTCTCCAACGACGCGAGAGACCTCATTCGCGAAGCCGGCATCTTCCACATCATCACGATTTCCGGCGTGCAGATGACGCTGGTGGCGGGAATCATCTTCGTTCTCGTTCGGCGAATCTTGGCGCTCTCGCCGATGCTGGCGCTTCAATATCCGATCAAGAAGTGGGCGGCGGCGGTCGCGATGGCGGGATCGGTCTTGTACGATATCGCGACCGGCTCGCGGGTCGGCACCGAGCGGGCGCTGATCATGACTTTGATCGTGCTCAGCGCCGTGATCATGGATCGGCGGGCGCTGACCATGCGCAATCTCGCCTTCGCCGTTCTCGCGGTCGTGGCGATTGAGCCGGAGGCCATTCTCGGCGTCAGCTTCCAGCTTTCGTTCGCCGCTGTCGCCGCTCTGGTCGCGGTGATGGAATCGCGGATCGCGGCGCTTGACGTCGACCCCGATCCGTTCGTGCCGAAGCGCGGCGCAGCGTCGAGTCACGGATTCTTTGGCGCCCATCTCATCGAAAAGCCGCTTGCGCTGCTCGTCGCCACCGCCTTCGCGACCTCGGCCACCGCTTCGTTCATGGCCTATCATTTTCACGATCTGAGCCCCTACGTGCTGATCGGCAATCCGCTGACGCTGACCGTCATCGAGGTCTTCGCGGTGCCGGGCGCGCTGCTCGGCGCCGCGCTCTATCCGCTCGGGCTCGACGGGCCTGTGTGGATCTACGTCGGAGCGGGCATCAAGTTCATCCTGTGGGTCGCCCGTTTCATCGCCGAGGCGCCTGCTTCGACCGTGCATTTGAGAGCCTTCGCGCCCTACGCGCTGCCGTTTCTGGCGCTCGCGGTGATGAGCGCCACGATCTGGCGGACATGGACCTTTCGGCTCAGCGCCATTCCGCTTGCGATCGTTGGGATCGTCGGCGCGACGCAGGGGGCGCGCTATGACGTCATCGTTGCGCCGTCCGGCGATCTGGCGGCAGTGCGCGACGCCGACGGCGCGCTTTCAATTGTCGGCAAGCGCTTCAACGCCTTCGCCGCCGAGCAATGGCTGACAGCCGATGGCGACGGCCGCGATCCCGCTCACGCGCGCGCTCTCGATGCGCCATGCGACCGCCTCGGCTGCGTCGCCGCTTTGCCCGAGGGCGAATCGCTTTCGATCGTCCTTGACCGCTTGGCGTTCGACGAAGATTGCGCGCGCGCTGAGGTCGTGGTGAGCGCGCTCAGCGCGCCGGCTGGCTGCAAGGCGAAGTTCCTGTTCGACGAACAGGCGCTCGCGCGGCTAGGCGCCGTTGGCATGACATGGGGCGACAATGGCTTCACGCTGGCGACCGACCGCACCCCGCTTCAGAACCGCCCGTGGTCGCCTGCGCCTCCGCCCGCGCGCGACGACCGGATCGTGCGCCCGGGGCATAGCGTTTCACACGGCGCCGATCCAGCCGACGCGGCGGGCGAGCCGGAGGAGGGGCGGTAGCCAAGCGCAGTTCAGTTGCAGAGCTTTCCCCAGTTGTCCTGATCATGATTGTCCCAAAGCAGGTGATAAGCATAAGTGTGAAGCCTGCCGTCCGAGAGGATCTCCATCTGGACTTCCCTGTAGCCGTCTTTGAAGACGCCAGGCCGCGGCACCGACCATGGCCTGTCGTGTGCGCCTCGGCTGTTCGAGAACGTTCCGTTGGCCCCATACGACGCACGAATGCCGTTGTTCCAGCAGAAGGTTTTGCCGGAAAGATCCTGCGCGGTGACCGGACGGCCCTTGCCAAAATCGGTGAAGGCGAGGACTCCCGTGGCCCAGAATGGGATTGCTGGCAACGCGGCGTAAACTACGAACTTCCGAAATGAATTCATTTCTATTTGCCCCGTTTATCCGCGAGCGAGAGGCGCGCTGCGGTTGGCCTATAGAACAAGCGAAGCCCGCCAATAATGCACAATAGAACCTGAGCCGCAAGGGAGAGACGATCGCTCCCACGTAGCCTGCGTCGGCATTCCTTTCCCCATCCCGAGAGATGTTCGGCAAGATGCTTCGAGGTCGCAGCCCCGTCCGTGGACCGGGGGTGAGAGCCCGCGCGACAGCAAGTCAAGCGCTTTCAATAAATGGAATTTCGCTCTAGGCTTGAAAAGCTTCAACGAACTCCCGCTCGGGCAAAGGGCAACGGTCGAGCGTCAAATGGACAAACCCCTTCCCATCGCCACGTTCAACCCTATCGCAATCTGATCGCCGGATACACCGAGGCGATCCGGGCGAGCGATTTCAAGGCGAACATTGCGTTCTTGTTCGTCGCGTTCATGATGGGTTCGGTCCTCTGGAACTACACATCTTTTCCAGATTACCTGTCGATCCAGCTCGTGCTGCTGCCTTTCCTGGTCGTCTACTTCTTTTTGTTCCTGGTGCTTATTCCCCGCTATCCCAAGCGAGGCGCCAAGAGCTTCCTCGTGGCGCGCAATCTCACGCCGGAGGATTTCGAAATCGTCGCCAGGACCGCCGACGACATCGACCAGTTGAAGCTGACTTGCGCGGTGCTGTCCGACATTCTGTGGTGGAAGACGCAATGCATTCGCGTGGGCTTCCTGCTGTCGATCGTTTGCGTGTTCCTGACTTTCGTTCTTCTTCTGTACGCGTTCTTCACATGATGGAGCGCCCTCCTCAGGTGGGCTGGCGCCTTTGATGGTCAAAGACAAAGAAGCGCAGTTGCGCAATCTCATCGCCGGCTACCTCGATTCCATGCGCCTCAGCGACATCAAGGCTCTCATCGCGGTCCTGTTCGTGGCGATCATGATGGGAACGGTTCTTCAGTACCGACAACACTATCCTTGGTATTTGAGCGCGCCGGTGATCCTGACGCCGTTCATGATTATTTTTCTGAACTTGCTGGTCTCGGTTTATCCGCGATTTCCCCGCGACACGCGGAAGCGCTTTCCCATCTGGCGCAATCCGGATCCGGAGGATTTCAACTTCGTGGCCGACGCGGAGGCCGAACTCGAGGAGCTTCCGAACCAATGCGCAAGCTTTTCGCGCATCCTCTGGTGGAAGAACATCACGCTGCTGACGGCGAACATTCTCTCGATCGCCTGCCTCGCGGCGACTGTGATCCTGCTGTTCGTCGGATGGCTGTTCTAAGCGCGCCGACCTCCCCGAGCGAGCAGGAGCGAGGCCAACGAAAAAGGGCGCCCGAAGGCGCCCTTTGATTTTGTCAGAAAAACCGGCGGCTTACTTGATTTTGGTTTCTTTGAACTCGACGTGCTTGCGCGCGACGGGGTCGTATTTCTTGAAGGTGAGCTTCTCGGTCTTCGTCCGGGCGTTCTTCTTGGTGACGTAGAAATAGCCGGTGTCGGCAGTCGAGAGCAGCTTGATCTTGAGCGAGGCGGCCTTGGCCATGGGCGTTGCGTCCTTAAGCGAGACGGCGCGCTGGACGCGCCAAAAAACCCGCGAACGTCGCAGGCCCTATTTGGGCGGCAAAATAGTGAGGCTCGGCGCGAAGTCAAGCCGGCGTGGAGCCCCGATCCGCGATCGCGGGTTTTCCACCGGCCGCCCTCGCCCGGCGCCCGCGGTCAGATTTCAGTTCCCCCGGTCCCTTTGCAGGTTATCATCTGCGGCGAGGGCAGGCGGGGGGAACGGATATGAACAGCAGCCTCTTTACTGGCCCCGTGTTCGAAATGGCCCGCGATCAGCTCAAGGTCATCGCCGACCACCTGAGCATCCCCGAGGACGAGCGCGACTGGCTGCTCTATCCGAAGCGCGCAATCGTCGTCACGTGTCCAGTCCGCATGGAAGACAATCGGACGCAAGTCTTTATCGGATACCGGGTCCAGCACCATCTGGCGCTGGGTCCCGCCAAGGGCGGGACGCGGTTCGCGCCGAATGTCGACATCAGCGAAATCGCGGCGCTGGCGATCTGGATGAGCTGGAAATGCGCGCTCGCCGATCTTCCCTTCGGCGGCGGCAAGGGGGGCGTCGCGGTCGATCCGCGCGCGCTCAGGCCAAAGGAGCTGGAAAACCTCAGCCGCCGCTACATGCAGGAAATGATTCCCTTTGTCGGGCCGAAGACGGACATCATGGCGCCCGACATGGGAACCAACGAGCAGGTGATGTCCTGGTTCATGGACACCTATTCGATGTATCAGGGGGTCACCGTGCCGGAGATCGTCACCGGCAAGCCGGTCGGCTCCGGGGGCACGTTGGGTCGGCGCGAGGCGACCGGACACGGCGTGGCCTTCCTCGCCTTTCGCGCGCTTGACGCCCTGGAGATCCAGCCGAGCAACGCGACCGCGATCGTCCAGGGGTTCGGCAATGTCGGCTCTCACGCGGCGATTGGACTCGCGGCGCGTGGAGTCAAGGTGATCGGCGTCAGCGACCATTCCGTCGCCTATTACGATCCCAAGGGTTTCGATGTGAAGGCGCTGGCCGCTCACGCCGGAAGAAATGGCGAGCTGGCCGGCTATTCGAGCCAGGCGACCATCGATCCGCGCGCTCTCCTTGAGCAACCCTGCGACGTGCTCGCGCCCTGCGCGGTCGAGCGCGTGATCGACGCCGATCTCGCGCGTCGTCTGCGCTGCCGCATCATCGCCGAAGGCGCGAACGGCCCGACCACGCCTGAGGCCGACCGCGTGCTCGCCGAGCGCAACGACGAAATCTTCGTCATCCCCGACATCCTCTGCAATGCGGGCGGCGTCATCGTCAGCTATTTCGAGTGGGTGCAGGATCTGCAGCAATATTTCTGGTCGCGCGAGGAAGTGATGGACCGGCTGGAGCGCGCGCTCGACCGCTCATGGGGCATGGTCGTCGCCCGCGCCAAACACGACGGGGTTTCCAACCGCACAGCGGCGATGGCGATCGGCGTCGAGCGGGTGGTGAAGGCCAAGCAGATGCGCGGGCTGTTTCCGTGAGGGCCTCGCCGGCGGTCGCCTACTTCTTCTCCGCCGCGCCGGGCTGCACCACGCCGACAATCGGCCCGAGCGGCTCCGGTTCATCGTCGCGGCTGAGTTCCGGCGCATAGAGCGAGGACACCGAGCCGTCGAGGAAGAGCGCGTTCTGACAGCCGAGGCCGTCGCGAAAGAGCCGCGCGAACGTGTCGAAGGTCACGGGGTCGTCGGCGATGGCGAACGAGACGGCGCCTCCCTTGCAGGCGCCCACGCCGTTGCGGATCTTTTGCGAGGTGCCATCCGGCCGGATTTTCGGGTGCACCTTCCCGTCGATGATCAGCATCGGGCCGGATTGCGTCGCGTAGCGCGCCGGCGGCGGACTGGCGAGGTAGCGGCTCGTTTCGGTGACGCCCGCGACATGATCGCCGATCCAGAACACGCCGTTCGGCTTCATGTGAAAGTTCGTCGCGCCGCCGCGCGTGTCGACCTCGTGCAGCTTGCGCTTGTCCTCGACGTAAAGGCCGACCGGCGATTGATCCTGCCCGAACATGCCCGCGTTCATCGCGAAGGCGAGCTTCTCGCCTTTCTGTTTCAGCGTTGAAGCGAGCGCGCCCAGCGATCCATAGGGCTTGTCGTCCGGCCCGCTCAGGAACAGGCGAATGTCGTCGTGGCGCGGATCGAAGGTGCAGACGGTAAATTTGGCGCTGTCGAAATCCTTCGGCGCGCAGGCCGCCGAGGCGACGCCATTTCCCGCGCCGAAGCCGAGCACAAGCAGCGTGCTGAGGGCCGCCGCATGTCGCCTCAGGAGGGCTTGCCGCCGCTTCACGCCATTCGACTTACGTGCTGACCAACTCATACGCGGCGACACTAACGTCTCGGCATGATTCGCGCCATTCCGACGGCGTCTCACGACCGAGTGAGCGAAGGCTGGCGGCGGTTGCGTTTGCGTTTGCCGGGCGCAGCCGCTAACTGCCGCGACCTTGCCTGGGGGGAAGAATGAGTTCCTTTGAGTTCGCGCTAAGCGTCGCGGTCGCAATGTTCGCGGCCGGTCTGCTTGGCCTTGTGCTGCAGCGGGTGTTGCCGGAACATCATACGACCGGGGGTTCGCGTGACATGATCGCCGCGGTCGCCGGCCTTCTCACCCTTCTGTGCGCGCTGGTCGCCGGCCTTCTGGTCTGGACGGCTTATGGCGTCTACTCGGGTCAAAACCTTCAGATTCAAGCCGTGGCGTCGAAGGTCATGCAACTCGACCTCGCGCTCTCCGACTACGGCCCGGAAGCCACGCCCATACGCGCTAGCCTCAGGGACGCGCTGGGAAAGACCATCGATCAACTTTGGCATGTTCGCCAGAGCGACGAGAATTTCGCCGCGAACAACTTCGCATCGGCGCTTGAGAACATGCGCGCTCGGGATAAAGCGCTGGAGAAACTTCATCCCACGAACGAAGACCAGAAGCAGGCGCTCGCCGCCGCGAACTCAGCCTCCGATGCGCTCGGTCAAGCGCGAATGGAGATGTCCTTCGCGCTCTCCGCGCCTGTCGCCTATCCGGTTTTGCTCACCGTCGTTGGGTGGGTCGCCTGTCTTTTTTGCGGCTTTGGGCTCACGGCGCGTGGCACCGTGACGTCGGTGATCGCGCTGGCGGTCGGCTCCCTGGCGATCGCCAGTGCAGTTCTCTTGATTCTGGATCTTTCCAATCCCTATTCCGGGATCGTTCGCGCATCCCACGCCCCATTGGAGCAGGCGCTGGCAGTGATGGGTAAGGAATAGCGGGGACGGCCTTAGAGCACCTTCCCGGGATTCATCACGCTGTTCGGGTCGAGCGCCGCTTTGATTTGGCGCATCACCGAGAGCGAAGCCGGGTCCTTCCAACGCGCGAGCAGCCCGCGCTTGAGTTGGCCCACGCCGTGTTCGGCGGAATAGGAGCCGCCGAGCCGCGCGACGATGCCGTGGACGATCTCGTTCATCGCGTCCCAGCGATCGAGATAGGCTTGCTTGTCGGCGCCGATCGGCTGCGACACATTGAAGTGGATGTTGCCGTCGCCCAGGTGTCCGAAGGCGACCACGCGGGCCCCCGGCTCGAAGGCCTCGACCGCGGGCGTCGCCTCCCTGATCAAGGTCGGCACGAGTCCAACCGCGACGGAGACGTCATGCTTGATCGACCCGCCCTCCTTGCTTTGTGCGTCGGATAGGCATTCGCGCAATTGCCAGAAGTCGGCGCGCTGCTCCAGCGAAGCGGCGATCGCGGCGTCCTCGATGATACCTTGCTCGAGCGCGGCTTCGAGGGCGCCGGCGAAGGCTTCGTCGAGGCCGTTCGCGGTCTGCGATGACGCCTCGATGAGAACGTACCAATCGTGCGCGCCTTGCAGCGGAGCGCGCGCGCCGCCGTGTCGAATGCCAATGTCGTACGCGTTGCGGCTGATCAACTCGAAGCTGGTGATCGCGGCGCCGACGCGCTCGCGAGCCAGTCTCAGGAGCTTCAGCGCATCGTCGGGGCTCTTCAAGCCGACAAAGGCTGTCGCCTGGGCGCGCGGGTTGGGAAACAGACGAAGCGAGGCGGCGGTGATGATGCCGAGCGTCCCTTCCGCGCCGATGAAGAGGCTCTTCACGTCGTAGCCGGTGTTGTCCTTGCGCAGCTTGCTTAACGCGTTGACGATGCGGCCGTCGGCGAGCACCGCTTCGACGCCGGTCACGAGATCGCGCGTGTTGCCGTAGGCGATGACATTCAGGCCGCCGGCGTTGGTCGAGATGTTGCCTCCGACTGTGCACGTGCCTTCCGAGGCCAGCGACAGCGGAAACAGCCGATCGGCGGCGAGCGCCGCAGCCTGGGCTTCGCCAAGCGTGACGCCCAATTCGCAGATCATCACGTTGCTGTCGACGTCGACCTCGCGGATCGCGCGCAATCGCTGCGTCGAAACGATGATCTCGTCGCCGCTCAGATCGGGCGTCTGGCCGCCGACGAGGCCGGTGTTGCCGCCCTGCGGCACGATGGGGATTCGCGCCTCGTTACAGAAGGCGACGACCTCAGCGACTTCCTTGGTCGAACCCGGCCGCACCAGCGCAAGCGCCTTTCCCTTGATAAAGCTTGCGCGGCTCGACGAGCGCGCCCGCGAACAGCGCGGGATCTGTCAGCAGGTGACGCGAGCCCACAATGTTTTGCAGGGCGGCGAGAATGGTTTCTCGTTTCGTCGCGTCCACCTAGAGGAGCCTCCGCGCGCGCCCTTTCGGTTTTGGTCGGCGAAAGACGGCGGCGATTTCGACATGGGCAGAAAAGCGAAACTGGTCAAGCGGGGTGACGGACTCGATCTGAAAACCGCCCTCGATAAGAACGCGCGCGTCGCGAGCGAAGGTCGCCGCGCTGCACGAGATAGAGACGACGAGCGGCAAAGTTGAGGCGGCGATGGCGCGCGCCTGTTCAAGCGCGCCGGCCCGCGGCGGATCGATGAGCGCGGCGTCGAATTCGGTGAGTTCGTCGGGCCGCAGCGGCCGGCGGAAGAGGTCGCGCGTGTCGGCTGCGAGCATGCGCAGGCCCGGCGCCATCGCGGCGGCGCGTGCGAGCGCGGCAATCGCAGCAGGGTCAGCATCAGCGGCGAAAACCTCACGGCTGCGGGCGAGCCTTAGCGCGAAGGCGCCCGCGCCGCAGAAAAGGTCCGCAACTTTCTTTGCGCGCGCAAACGCTTGCCCGGCAAAGTCAGCGAGCCAAGGCCTCGCCTTCCTCGGTCGCCTGCAGGAAGCCGCCGGGCGGCAACCTGGCCAGCGCCCCGCCGAATGCGACGCGGGGCGCTCGCCGCTCGATCACGATCTCGCCGTGATTGGAGACACGTGCAAGATCGAGCGCGTCAGCCGTGTGCGTGAGCTTCTGCATCTCGGCGCGTCCGAGCGGCCCCGAGCCGCGCAGGTCGACATCGAGCCCGTCGAGCGTGGCGGTGACGCTGATGTCGAGCGGCTTCATCAGGCCGCGCAAATCGCCGCCGAGGGCATGTGCGGCGGGTATCGCGCCGGCCATGCCAGGACTGAATAGGGGGCAGCTGTCTATGGCGATGATGTCGTGCGAGCGCGCCCGCATGAAGCCGACCTCGTCCGCCTCGCCATGGGGAAAGCGGGCGTGAAACGTGGCTCGGCGCCGCCCTACGCCATGCGCGTCGACCATCTCCCCAACCTTCGCGGCGACGCCCTCGCGCTCGAGCGCGTCGACCACCGAACTGCGCTTCCATGCAGCGATAAAGCGAAGCTGACATATGCTGCGCGACGCAGCCGCCGCAGGTTCCGAACCAGGGGCAGATCGGCGCCGCGCGCTCGGGCGAAGGGTTCAACGTCTCGACAAGCTCGGCGCGCTTGCCATCGAGCCTGATCAGCGCCCGCTCGCCGGGTAGGGCGCCTGGCACGATGACTCCGCTTGAGGCGACGCCGTGCCCATGCGCGTCAAGCGTGACAATCGACGCTTCCTCGATCGGTTCAGCCATGACGCGCGGCAATGAGGAATTCTCGCGCCCCGGCGCCGCCGAGGATCGGCGACGGCATGAGACCGAGCATCGTCCACGCTTGCGTTTCGATCGCGGCGCGCACGCCGTCGCATGCGCGCATGAGCGCCGCTTCGCTCGTGACCCGGCCCTTGACGAGATCGGCGCGCTCGAGCTCGAACTGCGGTTTGATCAGGCTGACCAGCCATGCTCGCTCAGCCGCGAGCTTGAGCACATGCGGCAGCACCAGCCGTTGGGAAATGAAACTCACATCCACGACGATCGCGCCCGGCGGCTCGCCGAGCATTTCCGCCGTGAGAGAGCGCGCATCGACGCCTTCGAGCGAGCGGACGCGCGAGTCCGCCGCAAGGCGCGGATTGAACTGTCCATGACCGACATCGACGGCGATGACCTTCGCCGCGCCTCGCGCGAGCAGGACGTCGGTAAAGCCTCCAGTCGAAGCGCCGACGTCGAGGCAGACGAGACCGGACGGATCGAGCGCGAAGGCGTCGAGCGCAGCGGCAAGCTTGATTCCGCCCCGCGACGCCCACGGGTGGAGCGCCTCAGCTTCGATCGGCGCGTCGGCCGCAACCTCTTCCGAGGCCTTGCGAAGCGGGACGCCGCCGACGGTGACCAGCCCGGCCGCGATCGCGGCCTGGGCGCGGGCGCGACTCGGAAACAACCCGCGCTCCACGAGAACGATGTCCGCACGTTTGCGCATGGGGCCTTTAGCGAAGGGAGCGGGTCTGACGTCTCTAGCATCTGCACGGCGCGCTCGATATTGCGCCACGTCGCTATAACGACGGCGAGCTGGAAGGCGCTGGGCGCCCAAACGCATTTGGCCGTTCGATTTTGCTGAGCGGCAAAAAAGATTTGCCCAATAAGTTAACATATCGTTAACATCCGCGGACTTTAGGGGGTCGTCTTCGAGGTCGCTATTGCGCGACTAAAGCGAGGAGGGCGGGCCATGTATGCTATCCCGAAAGCACAAAAAGTCTGCGTTTGGTCGCATCTCCGCGCTTGGCGCTGCGGTTTTCGCCGATCGCGAGTTTGGCCGGGCCAAACAGCGCTTCGGCCTCGAATTTCAAGACACTTTACAGTTTTTGCGCGCAAGGCGGCGCAAGCTGCACCGACGGCGCCAATCCATTCTCCGGCGTCATCAAGGACGCGGAGGGAAACCTCTATGGTGCAACACAGAACGGCGGCGCTCACGGCTGGGGCGCGGTGTTCGAGCTGATCCCAAGCGTCCGCCCCTGGGGTCAGGTCACCTATTCGGAGAAGATTTTGTACAGCTTCTGCGCCCAAGGCGGTGTTTACTGCACCGATGGCGCGCAGCCAATCATATGGAACCTCGTCATCGACAAGTCCGGAAGCCTCTACGGCACGACAATCTATGGAGGCGCCCACAGTCAAACGAAGTTGGACACCCCGGGATCTCCGCCCTATGGAACTGGCTACGCGGGCACGGTGTTCGAGCTGAGCCCCAACCTTAACAAGACCAACTGGACCTATCGGGTGCTGTACAGCTTTTGCGGCGAGGGTGGCGCGGGCTGCACCGATGGCAGGGGTCCGCAATCTGGCGTGATCATGGGTCTGGACGGGCGCCTCTACGGCTCCGCCAGTGAAGGTGGCGCTCAGAATAGCAATTGCCGCAATGGGGCCTGCGGCGTGATCTTTGAATTGACCCCGAACGCCGAGAGGTCGAACTGGACGGAGAAGGTGCTTTACGCTTTTTGCAAGCAGGGCGGCAAGGTCTGCGCAGATGGGGCGAATCCTCATTCCGGCGTGCGCTTCGCGTTTGGCGGCCTGCTCGGCAACGCGGATACTGGCGGCGGGGCGTATAGCGATCAGGGCGGAGGAGCCCCCGGTGCGGGGAGCGGCGGAAACGTATTCTTGCTTACCCCTGGCGCGGCCGGAAAGCTATGGACCTTTAAAGTTCTTTACAGTTTTTGCTCGCAGCCGAACTGCACCGATGGTTCAGACCCAGAGCAAGACAGCCTGGTAGTGAGCGACGATTCACGCATCTACGGTACGGCTGTCCAAGGCGGCGCTCCGGGTTGTAGCATCCTCTATGGGAAAGGCTGCGGCGTGGTGTTCGAGTTAACCCCGAACGCTGTAAAAACGGTGTGGACCGAGCGCATAGTGTATGCGTTTTGCGCTTCAGGTGACGCAAGCTGCCCCGATGGATCCGTTCCTGCCTCAGGCGTCGTTCGTGACCCGGCGGGCAACCTCGTCAGTACGACGTTTCTCGGCGGGGCTAACAATCAGAACGGGGTCGTGTTCGAGATTAAGCCCGAGAGGAACTCCGACTGATCTGTCTGCGCAGGCGGAAAAAGTCGCGTATCCGCCGTCCGTCGGACTGACGCCAATCGGCCACACGCAGACTGAGCGGGTGTTGTACAGCTTTTGCGCAAAGCCGAATTGCGCCGAGGGCGGCGGGGGCGGCAACGCCGTGACAATCGATCGATCAGGAAATATCTACAGCGGGACATACTTGGGCGGCGCCAACGGTATGGGCGTGATCTTCGAACTGAGCCCCTGATCGGAGGCCGCGAGCTTCGAAACGCGCTGGGCTCTCAGCAACGTTGGCGGCGGTTAAGCAAGGGCGGCTTTCAGGCGCACGACCGCTGCGAATGCTGACATCGGAGTCGTCCACTGGGGCGGCTGGAACAATTCCGGTTGCGCGGCGTTTTCGCGCGCGGCCCGGGGCTGGGACGCGTTCGGGCGCCCGCGATGATCTCTATCCCCTATGCGCTCGACGCGCTCAACTTCTTTGCGGCGGACGCCCGCAACGCGCTCGGGCCCTTCGTCAATGTCTATCTGGTGACGGATCGCCACTGGAGCCAGACTGAGGTCGGCCTTGTCGCGACCACGAGCGGGCTGCTGGGCATTGCGTTCCAGACCCCGATCGGCGCGGCGATCGATCTGACCCCGGCGAAGCGGGGCGTCATCGTCCTGTCGATCTCGGCGATGGCCTTTGCTTCGCTTATCATTTTCGGCCTTCCGGCGTTCTGGCCGATGGCGGTCGCGTTCGCCGTTCTGGCCATCGCGGGCGACGCCTTTGCGCCCGCGGTCGCCGCATTGACCCTCGGCCTCACGCCGAAGTCTGGCCTCGCCCGGCGCCTTGGCCGGAACTCCGCCTTCGATCATGCCGGAAACATCGCGATCGCCATTGTGGCAGGCGTGGTCGGGTATGCATTCTCCCAACGCGCGGTGTTCTTGATGGTCCCGGTCTTCGCGCTATTGACCACGGCGGCTGTGCTCAGCATTCCCGCGAGCGCCATCAATCAGGACCGCGCGAGAGATTTGGGGGCCGACAAAGCTGGTTCGAGCTCGACGTCGGCCGCCGGCTATGGCGTCCTTTTCCGGACGAAGCCGCTCGTCATTTTCGCGCTCTGCGCCTTCTTTTTCCATTTCGCCAACGCCCCGCTCCTGCCGCTGGTTGGACAAAAGCTCGCGCTTCAGTTTCCCAAGGAAGCGACCGCGATGATGTCGTTCTGCATCGTCGCCGCGCAGGGCGTGATGCTGCCCATCGCGATTCTCGTCGGGCGCAACGCCAATTCTTGGGGACGCAGGCCGATCTTTCTTATCGCGTTCGCCGCGCTGCCGATCCGCGCGGCGCTCTATCCCTTGTCAGACAACGCCTTCTGGCTGATCGGCAATCCAACTGCTCGACGGGGTCGGGGCGGGCATTTTTCAAGCGCTCACGCCGCTCGTCATCGCCGATATCATGCACGGCACGGGCCGTTACAACCTCGCGCAAGGCGCCGTTGCAACCACGCAGGGAATCGGCGCGTCGATCAGCGCTTTGGCCGCCGGCGTCGTCGTCGATCATTTCGGCTATAGCGTCTCCTTTCTTGCTCTCGGCGCCGCTGCGGCGGTAGCTTTTCTCGTCTTTTTCGGCTTCATGCCCGAAACGCGGAACGAGGAAGCCATGGCCCACGATCGCGAGACGCTTGCGCTCGAAGGGGCGGCCAGTTCTTGACCTTTGAAAGCTATAGTGCGCTCGCCATTCTGGTCCTGACCTATATCGGTGTCGCGATAGGCCGGATCCCGGGCTTGCGTCTCGACCGCGCGGGCATCGCGTTCCTCGGCGGCGCGGCGATGATCGCGCTCGGGCCCTTGAGCCTCGAGGAAGCCTTTCGCGCCATCGATTTCGACACCATCGCGCTCCTGCTCGGCATGATGATCGTGGTCGCGCATCTCAAAGTGTCCGGCGCATTCCGGGCGCTCGGCGCATTCGCCATCGATCACGCCCGCGCGCCCTTCCTCCTGCTCGTCATCGTCACGGTGATGGCGGGCGTTCTGTCGGCCTTCCTGGTCAACGATGCGATCTGCCTCGTCATGGCGCCGATCGTCGTGCAGGTGGTCCGGTCGCTCGGCCGCAATCCGCTGCCCTATCTGGTCGCGGTCGCGACCGCTTCCAATTGCGGCAGCGTGGCGACGATCACTGGCAACCCGCAGAACATGGTGATCGGGACGCTATCCAAGATCCCTTACCCCGCGTTCGCCGCGGCGCTCGCGCCGGTCGCGGCCTTCAGTCTCGTTGCTGTCGTCCTCATGGTGCGCCTCGTCTATGCGAAGGAATTCGCCTTCAAGGGCGAGCTCGAGCCCCGCCTTTTCCGCGGCCACATGCACGCCGGCCAGGTCCTCAAGGCGAGCGTCACCTGCGTCGCGCTTGCGATCGCCTTCTTCGCTGGCGTCGCCCCCGCGAAGGCGGCCATCATTGCTGGCGCGTTTCTGCTGCTCACGCGCCAGATCAAGCCTCACCGCATCTATCGCGAGCTCGACGGGCCGCTGCTGATCCTGTTCGCCGGCATGTTCGTCGTCGTCGCTGGCGCGGAAAAGGCGCTGCTGACGCCCGACCGGATCGCAATGGCGAAAACGCTTGGCCTTGATATCGTCTGGCGCCTGTCGCTGTTCACCGCCGTGCTCTCCAACATCGTCAGCAACGTGCCGGCGGTGCTGGCGCTGCGGCCGTTCATTCCGACTTTCCCCGATCCCGAGCGCGCCTGGCTCGTGGTCGCGATGAGTTCGACGCTGGCTGGCAACTTCACCCTGCTTGGCTCGGTCGCCAACCTTATCGTCGCCGAACGGGCTCGCGCGGAAGGCATGCCGATCAGCTTCTGGGCCTATTTCAAGGTCGGCGCGCCGCTGACGATCATTACGCTCGCGGCGGGGACGGCCTGGCTCATGTGGCGGTAGCCACCTTCTCCCTCGGGGAGAAGGGGGTCGGCGAAGCCGACCGGATGAGGGTTTACGCGCCCGACTGCCCTCACCCCAACCCCTCTCCCCGAGGGCGAGAGGGGAATCGTTCACGCCTCCGCATTGTGCGTGAAATCGTCCGGCGGGTTCGGCCCCCACACGTAGAACGAATCCTCGGGCGGGTGGTCGCCGCTCTTCCAGTCGCAATCGGCGGGCACAAAATCGATGCCGGCCGAATATTCGCTGAACGACCCCCACGGGTCGCCGACATAGTGGAAAAAGTTGGAGCCGAGGACGTGGCGCCCGAGGCCCCAACCTCTCGCGAACCCCTTGTCCAGCATATGCATGGCGCCCCGGCCGATGTCGTCGACCGAGCCCACGTCCCAGCTCAGGTGATGCAAGCCTGGCGCGCTCGATTTCACGAAGGCGATCATATGATGATCGCTGCCGTGAATCCCGTGCAGGAAGGCGATGCCGTCGCCGGACCGGTCGGAGAGGCGCAGACCCAGCGTGCGCGTATAGAATTGAACGGCATTCTCGACGTCGCGCGTGAACAGGAGGACATGCGCGAGGCGCCGGGGCGTGACGCGCGCGACGTCGCGCCGGAAAGGCGCGCCGCGCTCGCCCGGCCCGATGGAGATCTCGGAGAAATCGGACTTATCGTTGGGCGAAGATTTGGGCGCGACCTTGATCTCGACCAGGTTGCCGTCGTGATCGTGAAACCAAAGGCCGTTCGTTTCGACGCCTGGCGGCGGGTCCAGCCGCTTAACGCCCAGTTTCTCTAGCCTCTCGGCGAAGCGGTCGAAGTCGTCGTCGAACGCGCCGAATGAGATATGTCCGAGCTTCTTGCGCGGGCCTTCGCCTAGGGTCACCCAGACATGTGGATTGTTGCGCGTCCTCACGGCCAGAAGATTGCGATCCTCGTCGATCTCAAGTCCAAACTCGCCGTAGAAATTCCTGGCGACCGCAAGATCGGGAACAGCGAAATGAAACCGGTCGACGGAATGAACGCCGAGTTCGCCGGGACGTCGCGTGGGCCCGATGGCGCTGCGAATGGCGGTCATGGCGCTTCCTCTCATTCCCGCCGCGCTGCAGGCAGGGCGACTGCCGGCGCGACGAGGTTTGTGGGGATGCTATCCGAGAATCGTCCTGGCGGCCAAGGTCAGCGGGCGCGCGCGTTGCCGCCTGACAATTGAGGGGCCGCGTCGAACGGCGCCGTGGGCTCCGCATCCGGCGCCGGGGCCGCAACAACGGTCGGCGCGGGCTTGGGCTTTTTCTTCTTCGCGGGTTGCGGCGGGGGAGTCGTCTGCTCTGGAGAGGCCGCCGCATCGGCTCCCGGGTCGGTCGGCGGACTTTCGTCCGGATTCGGCGCGGAGGCCTCGGCCTGCGGCGCGTCATGAATGACCACCGTGCCGCCTTTGCACGCGGTCAGCCAAATATCGAAAATCGGGTGCTCGACGCCGTGCAGGCCCGGACTGTCGGCGAACATCCACCCCGAAAAGATGCGCTTGACCTGCTTCTGTTCGTCGATTTCGTCGACCTGAGCGAAGGCGTCGGTCTGCGGCGGCTCGGTTGGCGGACGAGAATAGCAGACGCGCGGCGTGATCTGCAGCGCGCCGAACTGAACGGTCTCGTTGATCGCGACTTCGAACGAAATGATACGGCCCGTGATCTTGTCGAGCCCGTCGAAAACAGCGACCGGATTGCTGATCTTGTCGGCAAGCGCCGCATTGGGCGCGACCAGCGCCGAAACCACCGCCAGAACCGCGCCGGCCAACGTCGGCACCGCGAGATCGGGCACAGCGAAATGAAACCGGTCGACCGAATGAACGCCAAGTTCGCCGGGACGTCGGGTCGGCTTGACGGCGTTGCCAATGGCGGTCATGGGCGCTTCCTCTCGTTCGCGACATCAGCGCAGCGGGCCCGAACGCAGCCAGTCGCTATGGCGATTGGAGGAATGCTATCTCAGGATCGCGCTGCCAGCCAAGATCAGCGCGCGCGCGCGTTGCCGCCAGGCGTTGATGAAGGGTCGGGCGCCGGCTCGAACGGCGCCGTCGGCTCCGCATCGGGCGCGGGCGCCGCGACGACCGTCGGCGGGCTTCGGCTTCTTCTTTTTCGGCGGCAGGCGCCGGCGTCGGCTGCGCTCGCAGAGGCCGCCGCATCGGCGCCCGGATCGGTCGGCGGACTTTCGTCCGGGTTCGGCGCCGAGGCCTCGGCCACCGGCGCGTCATGAATGACCACCGTGCCGCCCTTGCAGGCGGTCAGCCAAATATCGAAAATCGGATGCTCGACGCCGTGCAGGCCCGGACTGTCGGCGAACATCCAGCCGGAGAAAATGCGCTTGACCTGCTTCAGTTCGTCGATTTCGTCGACCTGGGCGAAGGCGTCGGTCTGCGGCGCATCGGTCGGCGGGCGCGAATAGCAGACGCGCGGCGTGATCTGCAGCGCGCCGAACTGCACCGTCTCGTTGATCGCCACTTCGAACGAAATGATGCGGCCGGTGATCTTGTCGAGGCCGTCGAAGACAGCGATCGGATTGCTGATCTTGTCGGCGAGCGCCGCGTCGGGCGCGGCCAGCGCCGAAACCGCGGCCAGCGCCGCGCCGGCCAGCGTCGGCCTCATCCTCGCGGATGCGGGACAAGCGCGACGTGGGATCGCTTGGGCCAAGCGGAAGAGGTCCATGGGCGGCGCTTTGCTGGTGAAGGGCGGCGGAATGAAGGCGGCTGGCCTCAGGGCCAGCTCAGGGGCCAGGGCTCCAAGCCTCGTAATCGCCGCCGGTCGGCTGGCGGGGCCCGGGCCTGAGCGTCGAGCCGTCGGGCCGAATCGCCGCCGGCGTGCCGGTCGGGTTGCCCATATGCGGCTGTTGCCAGGGGTGGGGCTTATAGTCTTCCTCGGTCGGCGGCACGTCGACAGTGTGGTGAAGCCAGCCGTTCCAGCCGGGCGGAGTCATCGAGGCTTCGGACACGCCATTGTAGATCACCCACCGCCGCTCGAAGCCGAGCGCCGGATCGATGCCCGGTCGCCGATAATAGGCGTTGCCGAACTCGTCATGGCCCACCAGCACGCCAAAGCGCCTGGTGTAGAATCGCGTGTTGAAATTCGCGCCGTTCCACCAGGTGAAATAGTGCAGCAGAAATTGTTGGATCTGTTCCAGCATCCGTGGAGCGCCGTTCTCGCCGGGAAATGAGCGCAAGCCTTGCGCGCGGCGGACTATGGCGACGAGGGCTTTGCGAGGCAAGCTGACTTTTTCGTCGATTGTGGCCGAAAACGGGCTTGCGGGCTCGCCCCGACTCGTCGGATGCTGCTCGTCCGCGTTGGCGTTAAGCCCTTGTTATCCACGTTATCCACAATATGTTGTGCCGGGTATGGGTAGCCATACAAGTTGTTGACGCGCGTCGTCATAGTTTTGTAATGTGCGATTGTTCCCGGATCGCGTGGGGATCAAGCGTCGGGGACAGGGGTTTTAGAGCCAGTCAGGCCTGCGCAAACGGGCGCAAACTGACCAGGACGCGGTCTATAAAGTTCGGGGCGAGTGAGGGGGCGGGCGGCGTTCGCGCCAGCCGATGGCGAGTTGCGCGCTGGACTTGCGTGCAGCGCCTTTGTTCGGCGTGAGGATCAACGCGGCCTGCGGCGAGAAGCGCCCAAGGCCGCAACAATGGGGTCGAAGGCGATGCGCATCGAACGGCACTACACGCAAGCCGGGCGTCAGCCCTTATGACCTCATCCCCTTCGCGACCACCAAGAGCGAGATCCGCAATCCCGACGGCTCGGTGGTGTTCTCGCTGCAAGGCGTCGAAGTGCCGGCCGCCTGGAGCCAGGTCGCGGCCGACGTGCTGGCGCAGAAATATTTCCGCAAAGCCGGCATTCCGGCGCGCGTGAAGCGCGTCGAGGAGGAGACCGTTCCCTCGTTCCTGTGGCGCTCGGTCCCCGACGAGACCGCGCTGAGCTCGCTGCCCAAGGACGAGCGCATGGGCTCGGAGATTTCGGCCAAGCAGGTGTTCGACCGCCTCGCCGGCGCCTGGGCCTATTGGGGCTGGAAGGCCGGCTATTTCGACGGCGAAGACGACGCGCGCGCCTATTACGACGAGATGCGCTTCATGCTGGCGCGCCAGATGGCCGCGCCCAATTCGCCGCAATGGTTCAACACCGGCCTCCACTGGGCCTATGGCGTCGATGGGCCGAGCCAGGGCCATTATTACGTCGACTTCGAGAGCGGCAAGCTCGTCAAGTCGAAGTCGGCTTACGAGCATCCCCAGCCGCACGCCTGCTTCATCCAGTCGGTCGCCGACGATCTCGTCAACGAGGGCGGGATCATGGACCTCTGGGTGCGCGAGGCGCGCCTGTTCAAATATGGCTCCGGCACCGGCTCGAACTTTTCCTTGCTGCGCGGCGAGAACGAGAAGCTGTCGGGCGGCGGCCGCTCGTCCGGCCTCATGTCGTTCCTGAAGATCGGCGACCGCGCGGCGGGCGCGATCAAGTCGGGCGGCACGACGCGCCGCGCGGCGAAAATGGTGGTGGTCGACGTCGATCACCCCGACATCGAATCCTACATCGACTGGAAGGTGCAGGGAAGAGCGCAAGGTCGCGGCGCTCGCCGCCGGCTCCAAGGTCGTCAAGCGTCATCTGAAGGCGATCGTGAAGGCCTGCCTCAATTGCGAGGGCTCGGGCGACGATTGCTTCACGATCGAGAAGAACCCGGTGCTCAAGCGCGAGGTGAAGGCCGCGCGCAAGAACGAGGTGCCGGACGGCATCATCAAGCAGGTCATCCAGCACGCGCGCCAGGGCTACACGAAGCTCGACTTCGAGGAATACGACACCGACTGGGAGTCGGAGGCCTATCTCACCGTCTCGGGCCAGAACTCGAACAATTCCGTGCGCCTGCCCGATTCCTTCCTGCAGGCGGTCGAGAATGACGGCGAGTGGAACCTCACGCGCCGCCTCGACGGCAAGGTCGCGAAGACGCTGAAGGCCCGCGACCTGTGGGAGAAGATCGGCTACGCCGCCTGGGCCTCCGCCGATCCGGGCCTGCAATATCACACCACCATCAACGACTGGCACACCTGCCCGGAGTTCGGGCCGATCCGCGCGTCCAATCCGTGCTCCGAATACATGTTCCTCGACGACACGGCCTGCAATCTCGCGTCGCTCAACCTGCTGCAGTTCCGCGACACGACGACCAAGGCGTTCGACGTCAAAGGCTACGAGCACGCGATTCGCTTGTGGACGCTGACGCTCGAAATCTCGGTCGCGATGGCGCAATTCCCCTCGAAGGAGATCGCGCGCCTCTCCTACGACTTCCGCACGCTCGGCCTCGGCTACGCCAACATCGGCGGCCTGCTCATGTCGTCGGGCATCCCTTATGACAGCGACCACGGCCGCGCCATCTGCGGCGCGCTCTCCGCCATCCTCACCGGCCGCGCCTATGCGACCTCGGCCGAGATCGCCGCCAAGAGCGGCGACCTTCCCCGGCCACCGGGCGAATGCGCAAGCGCATGCTGCGCGTCATCCGCAACCACAAGCGCGCCGCCGACGGCGAGGCGGCGGGCTACGAGACGCTGTCCGTCGCGCCGACCCCGCTCGACCATAACGAGCTCGCCAACGCCGGCCCGGACTGGACGGAGCTGAGCCAGGCCGCGCGCGCGGCCTGGACCGACGCGCTGACGCTCGGCGAAAAGCATGGCTATCGCAACGCGCAGGTCTCCGTCATCGCGCCGACCGGCACGATCGGCCTCGTCATGGATTGCGACACGACCGGCATCGAGCCCGACTTCGCGCTGGTCAAGTTCAAGAAGCTCGCGGGCGGCGGCTATTTCAAGATCATCAACCGCGCCGTGCCCGAGGCCTTGCGCGCGCTCGGCTATGACGAGAAGCAGATCGCCGACATCATCGCCTATGCGGTGGGCCGCGCGACGCTCGCCCATTCGCCGGGCGTCAACCATGCCGCGCTCAAGGCCAAGGGTCTGCCGCAAGCAGGCGATCGACAAGGTCGAGGCCGCGCTTGGCGCCGCCTTCGACATCCGCTTCGTCCTCAACAAATGGACGCTCGGCGTCGAGACGCTCTCCCAGGCGCTCAAGATCACGCCCGAGCGCTACGAGGCGCCGGGCTTCGATCTCCTGACCGCGCTCGGCTTCTCCAAGTCCGAGATCGAGGCCGCCAACTCTTACGCCTGCGGCGCGATGACGCTCGAAGGCGCGCCCTATCTCAAGCCCGAGCATCTCTCGGTGTTCGACTGCGCCAACCCCTGCGGGCGCATCGGCAAGCGCTATCTCTCGGTCGAGAGCCACATCCGCATGATGGCGGCGGCGCAGCCGTTCATCACCGGCGCGATCTCGAAGACCATCAACATGCCGAACGACGCGACGGTCGAGGATTGCAAGGACGCCTACATGCTCTCCTGGCGCCTCGGCCTGAAGGCGAACGCGCTCTATCGCGACGGCTCGAAACTGTCGCAGCCGCTCGAACTCGCAATTGATCGAGAGCGACGACGAGGAGGACGACGCGGTCGAGACGCTGCTTCGCGCTCAACGCGCCGCAGCGCGCCGCCGCCGTCGCCGAGCGGATCGTCGAGCGCGTGGTCGAGCGGGTCGAGCGCCTGCGCGAGCGCGAGCGCCTGCCCAACCGCCGCAAGAGCTACATCCAGAAGGCGGTCGTCGGCGGGCACAAGGTCTATCTGCACACCGGCGAATATGAGGACGGGCGCTTCGGCGAGATCTTCATCGACATGCACAAGGAGGGCGCCTCCTTCCGCAGGCTGATGAACAATTTCGCCATCGCCATCTCGCTTGGCCTGCAATATGGCGTGCCGCTCGAGGAATATGTCGAGGCCTTCACCTTCACCCGCTTCGAGCCCTCGGGCTTCGTGCAGGGCAATGACGCGATCAAGAACGCGACCTCGATCCTCGACTACGTGTTCCGCGAGCTCGCCATCTCCTATCTCGGCCGCAACGACCTCGCCCACATCTCGCCCGACGAGATCGGCGCGACCGTGCTCGGCGGCGGCGTCGATCGAGGACAAGGCGCCGGGCTTCGGCGAAGCGGGGCCAAGCGCTTCGCCCCGCCTCCGTCGTCTCGCGGGGCCTCGTGCGCTCGAAGGCCGACAAGCTGATGCTGGTGCCGAACAGGGCAGGGGAGTCGTCGGTTCACGTCGGCGGCTCAGGCGCCCATGGCGGCTTCGTCCAGGGCGCGACCGCGCTCAAGGGCGAACTCGCCGAGCGCGCCGCGCTGAGCGTCGGCTCGAGCCTCGCGCCGCAGGTCGAAACCGTCGCCGAGAAGCGCGCCGAAGCGCGGATGAAAGGCTACGTCGGCGAATCCTGCCCCGAATGCGGCAACTTCACCATGGTCCGCAACGGCACGTGCCTGAAGTGCGTGCCCCGAATGCGGCAATTTCACCATGGTGCGGAATGGCACGTGTTTGAAGTGCGACACCTGCGGCGGGACCACGGGGTGCAGCTGAGTACACGAAGAGAAAAGCCAAGTCGTGAAAGCGAATACGCTACAGATTGCTCAACTTTTTGTAGCAGTAATCGCGTTGCTTAGCGGATGGGTCATTGCGACTGTTGCAGTTAAAACCTTTTCCCGAGGACCATTACCAGAAAAGCATCTTTATAGCGACATCGTAACGACACCAAACAGCTTAGATGACTTACGACAAGCCCACGAAGTAGTAACTTATTCCGTCTTTGACGCAAAAGGAAACGCACTCGAAAATATGTACAGCCCTGTATTAACGTTGTACAACACCGGAGCCGCACCAATATTGCCTACCGATTTTTTTGGCAAAGTCCAGTTGACAACAAAAGATCCCTGGAAAATTCTGACTATAAATAGTGGTCCACAGACCGGCGCTCCTTCATTCACGTGGCGTAAAGTGAGCGATACTACGTTTGAAGCTGATCCAGTATTAATTAATCCTGGTGACCAAATTAGTAATGTTATTTACATGACTTCCACAAAGCCTCAGGATGACGTTTTTCCCTCTCCTCCATTAACGTGGAATATGCGCGTAGTTAACTTAGACCAAATAGAATATGCAGGGGCAACCCCGCCGAAGGCCCCTTTTATCCCTCAGCTGATCAATGTTTCCGTTTTTTACGTGGGAAATTCTGTCTTATTATTACTTGCGTTATTTGCTATATATCTAGGAGTTTACGTCTACTATCTTTTTACTATGGGTAGATCATCTTCTCCTTTGATAACAACGTTCTTCGTTGTCGCAATTGGACTGTGGAGCATAGTGGCGGCGGATACAGGCGAAACATATTTAACATTACCTTTTTCTGGTATTAATCATCTTCTAAATGCCCCTATACTCGTGATAAATTTCATTGCGCTTTGGTGGACCGCTTTCTGGATTTATAAAAAAGCAAAAAATGTGGGAATTTGGGCCCCAGCAGGTCCTCGAGTAGCCCAGGTTGAACTTCTAGGCGGCTTCGGCGTCTCACGTGGCCTCAAAGCGCGTCGAAGCGCGGATGAAAGGCTGTTTCGGCGAATTCTACCCCGAGTACGGTATTCACCATGGTCCGGAACGGCACGTGCTTGTAATACGCACCCTCCATTTAGTGCTAAGCATCCAATAATTTAACTAGCCTCAAATATCTCGCGCTTTGCGTCTGACACTTCGCTGACGTGGGGGAGCGGGTATGGGTATCGTGTCTTCACCCAGTGTTACTTTACCGTCATTCTCATATTTGCTTAGTGTGCGAAGTCGTCTATAAACAGAAAATAGTAGTTTCAATGTTTTGTAAGGATGACCAGTAAGTTTATCGATCTCGGCAGGAGAACGGAAGCCCAAAATACGCGCCATCTGCCGGCTGCTTGCTTTAATGAATTCGAGCTGTTCTTGTTCAAATTTAAGGCCTTCCCGCTCTACTTTTAGCCTCAGCAATTTCTTTTCCTGCATGGCATTGTAAATATTTCCATATGTTTCGTTGCAGGTATTTATGGTAGCAGCGATATTCTTAACCACCTTAGCAACTTGGCTTGCACCAAATAGCCAAAGACCCAAGTCCAGATACCCGGGCGATGACTTTTGGATAGAGATAACTTTCGGCCGACCTTGCACCGGCGTAGAAATTTTTAGCTGGTTAAAAAAATTTACCGCACTATAGCCACCCTGCCACGGCATGCTCTGGTATGCATATGCAATCTTGTCGCGCTGCCTGTCATCAATCTCAAAACTCAGCGATGTATAGAAGAAGTACACTTGCTCGTACGCTCGGGGAAAAACGTACAAATCTTCAAGAGACCAATCCTCGTTCAAGCCAATGCGATATTTTACATAATCGGCCATATAACTCGCCTCTAAAAACTCTTGTTACTTACATCCGTCTTTCATAAGGCACCGCTATAAAAAATGAGGCAAGCATCAGGTTGCGTAGCCAGGGGTTAAAGCACTCAAACCATATGCCCCTCCTCGGCGTCTGCCAACTCCCCACAATTTCGTAAGGCCCGCGCTGTCAGACGCATGCGGCTTCGCGGCATCGCCGACAGTTCGGATGCGAACTGCCAGTGACTCGCGTCCGTTGCGCCGCACTCTTTCGTTGCTCTCGTTCCTCCGCACACCTTCCTACGCGTCGCATTGTTCGCACCGCATCGAGCGGTGGTTCTTTCGCTAGCATTGTGCGCATACTATTTAAATATGACTATATATATACTTAATGATAGGCGCTGGGCACCTCGCTCGACCCAAATCCCTGCGTCGCCTTGAGTTGGGCAGCGACGGCGGCAGCGTCGACGGGCTCGTCCATCGCGATACCGGCTTTTAGCGGCCGATGCCGACGTTGTTCTGGGCGTAGCTCAAGGGATTATTGGGATTGCAGGTGGGATCGTTCGCGCAGAGGTTCGCCTGTCCGGAGGGATTGATCGCCTGATTGGCGTTGCAGCCGGCGAGGGCGAGCGCCACAAGCGCTACGAGGATCGGGATCCGCATTTCGCGTGCCTTTAAGTTCAATGACAGACGGCGCCGTCGGCCCTTGAGCCTATTGCGTTTGGGTCGAACCGCGATCGTCATTTCGAGCCATAGGGCGTCGAAAGACGCCCGTCCTTCCGTACGGGCTATGGCGAAGCCATCCAGAGACCATAGGGCGTCCATGGTCTCTGGATGGCTTCGTCGCTCCGCGCCTCGCAATGACGACTCCATCCCAACGCAAAAGGCTCTGAGACACGCGACCGGCTTTTAGCGGCCGCCGCCGCGTCCGGTGTTGTTCTGCGCGTAGCTGATGGGATTGTAAGGGTTCGTGTCCTCGTAATGGCCGGCGAAGACCTGGGAGGCCGGCTGCGACGAGGGATTGACCGCCTGATTGGCGTTGCAGCCGGCCAGCGCGAACGCCGCGACCGCGAAAATGACGGGGAACCGCATGGCCGCTTTCCAATCGTGGGGAGGCCGGCCGCCGGACGAGATGAGCAGCAAACGCAGAATAGGATCGCGTCGAAAAAGGGTTTCCCCACCGAAATGGCCCCTCCCAAGAAAGCCCAAACGGAGTGACCCGACCCCATCGTGGCCTGGCTCATGGGTGCCGGCTGGCCGAAGCCATGGCTTCGGCGCAGCGCCGGGGCGTGGGCCGTCGAAAAGCCGCCAGGCCGTATAGGTAGAACTACCTAATTGACTTCGGAGGGCACTTACGGAACGGTGCTGGAGTATTGTGCTCTTGAGGGGGAAATCGCCAAATGCTGAACATTCGCAACGTCCTGTCCACAGCGGCGCTGGCCGCGTTCGTGGCGGGGGCGGCCGCGCCGGCCTTTGCGGCGGAATTTGTCACCAATGGCGGTTTCGAGGACGTATCCGGAAACACCAGCTCCACTTTCTTCCTGGCCGATGGCGCGGGAGACCTGACGGGCTGGACCACGTCGTCCAACGCGGATTCGAACAACGTGCTGTTCGCTTCGCCGACCGGCGTCGCGACGCGCCACGACACGGCCGAGTTCAGTCTCTGGCCGGGCGTCACGGCCAGCCCCGACGGCGGCAACTTTGTCGCCTTCGACGGAGATCCGACCGCCCGGCGCCCGGCAGACGATGAGCCAGACCGGTCTCGGTCTGACCGTGGGTGAGACCTACACGCTCAGCTTCGACTGGGCCGCCACCCAGTATCAATTCGTCAATGGCTCCTCGTTTGGCTGCACTGGCTGCTGGACCGGCGCCACCACCAACCAATTCCAGGTCTCGCTCGGCGGCGACACAAGGACACCGAAACGGTGGTTCCTGTCGCGTCGCAGGGCTTCACCGGCTGGATGACGGCGTCCTTCGATTTCACGGCGACCTCCGCCTCGGAAGTGCTCAAGTTCCTCTCGATCGGAGGCCCGACCAGCCTTCCGCCGGTCGCGCTGCTCGACGATGTCTCGCTGACGGGCGATATTCCCGGCTCCGTGCCTGAGCCTGCGACCTGGGCGATGATGGGCATGGGCTTTGCGGGCCTCGGCCTCGTCGCCTATCGCAGACGCCGCAAGGCCCTCCCGATCGGCTGACCTCGCGGCGAATTTAAAACAACAAGGCCGTCCGTTCGCTGGCGGTCTTTGCCATTTCGCCCGAGGCGCCCGTCGCCTTGACGCGCGGTCCTGTGTATGAGGAAGCCTCCTCCTAGGGTGTCTCCTCGATGCGTCTCGCCCGCGTTCTCCCGCTTGCCCTCGTCCTGCTTGCCGCCCGCGCGCTCGCCGCCGATCCGCATCCGCCGCAGCTTGCGGTTTCGTTTCTCGCCGAGCCCGCGCCGATCGTCCAGAACGGATCGACTCGTCTCGTCTATGAGATGCAAATCGTCAATTACACGCAGTCGCCCTACGTTCTTGACGCGATCGAGGCGAAGGCGGGCGACACGTCGGCGCCTTTCGCGGGCCCGAGCTTGAGGGGATGATCCGGCGTTTCGGCTTTCAGGGCGAGCCGGCCAGCGCCGCCAATCGCACGATCGAGGCCGGGTCGCGGCGCGCTCGTCTTTATCATGCTCGACCTCGGCAAAGCGCAAGCGCCTGCGACCATCGAGCACAGTCTGAGCGTCCTCGACGACAAAGGCGAGGCGCATGTCGTCTCCCTCGCGCCGCTCGCGGTCTCGAGCGAGCGGCCGATCGTGGTCGGGGCGCCTTTGCGTGGGCAATGGATGGCGGGCGATTCGGTGAGCAACGCGCCGGACGCCGCGCATCGCCGCGCCGTGCTGATCCTCAATGGCCGCCCTTACGTCGCGCAGCGCTTCGCCATCGACTGGGTGCAGGTCCAGACAATTGGCGGCGTGACCACGACCTGGAAGGGCCCGGAGGACAAGAACGAGAGCTATTTCTGCTACGATCAGCCGATCTTTAGCGTCGCCGACGGCAAGGTCGTCGCCGCCTCGGATGGCGCGCCGGAAAACACGCCCCATTCCCAGACATTCGCCATTCCGATCGATTTCAACAATGCCGCCGGCAATCATGTCGTGGTCGAGATCGCGCCCAGCCGTTACGTCCTCTATGCGCATATGCGTCCTGGCACCGTGACCGTGAAAGCGGGAGACATCGTCCGCGCCGGCCAGATCCTGGGCCATGTCGGCAACACCGGAAGCTCGGACGAGCCCCATCTTCACATGCACATTGACGACGAGCCTTCGTTCCTCGGCGGCAACGGTCTGCCTTATGAATTCGCTACGGGCGAAGAGAGCGGGCCGGTCGAGGCCAATGTGAGTTCGCCGACCGCGGTGACTTTTGGCCCGATCGGCCCGCAACATCCGTTCACCGACGATTATCCGGCCGCCAACGCGCTCGTGACGTTCAAGTGAACGGCAGGTCGGCCGGGCTCGCTTTTCAACGGCCGCCGCCGCCGATCCCGGTGTTGTTCTGTGCGTAGCTGATCGGATTGTAAGGGATTGTCGTCTACATAGTGGCCGGCGAACGCCTGAGAGGCCGGCTGCGACGAGGGATTGACCCCCTGATTGGCGTTGCAGCCGGCAAGCGCGAACGCCGCGACCGCGACGATCACAAGGGGCCGCACAGGCGCTTTCCAAAGCATTGGACACCACGACAATCGTTTGGTCGACACGCGAGACAAGCAGACCATAACCTTATCCTCGTCGCGAAGGCGCTTCGGGCCGCAGATCGGCGTCTCGCGCGGCACTTCAAGTGCTACGGACGCCGACGGCCGTCGGTTACAGACGCGAGGGAGTTTTACGGTTAATCACGCATCGCGAAAAAGTTGACAATGTCCCCGGGGCCAGAATTGCGCGCTGCAGGTCGTCTCCCAGCGTTTAAGCTAATATCGAAAGTCACGCGGGAGTTCCGATGACGGCGCCTTCAATCTCAAAAGCGCGTCGACCAAAGCTTGCGCTGGTCGTGCTCGCTCTGGGCGCCGCCGCGTCGCCCAAGGCGATGGCGGACGAGCCGCCTTTGCCGCCGCCGCGACCCGCGGAACTTCGCCGAAGGCGCCGGCGAAAGCGCCTGAGGCGCCGGCGGTCCAAGCGCCGCCGCTCCCAGCCGCTGCGGCCCCGAAGGAAGACGCCGCTTCGACCTGCCTCGCGAAACTGACTGCGGACGGCGCGAGCGCGGAGGCCGCGCAATCGCCTGCGGCGTCGGCCGAGGGATGCGGGATCGACGAGTCCGGTCCGGCTGTCCTCGATCATGGCCGACGGCGACGCGGTGAGTCTGCCGGACCGCCCGCTCGTCGCCTGCGATTTCGCGCTTGCGTTCGCCGATTATGTTCGCCTCATCGTCGCGCCGCTTGGGCAGGCGATGCTGCACGCCAAGGTCGCGGCGATCGAAACCGGCCCCGGCTACACGTGCCGGACCCAGGACCATCATCGCCGGCGCCAAGATCAGCGCTCACGCCAAGGGGCTGGCGGTCGATTTCATGGCGATCACGCTCGCCGACAAGCGCCGGGTCCTGGTCGAGCGGCAGACCGGCGCGGACGAAGCCTCCTACTTCCGCGCCGTGCGGACGGCGGCTTGCGGCTGGTTCACGACCGTCCTCGGGCCCGGCTCAGACAGCTTCCACGCCAACAACATGCATCTCGACATCGAACCGCATGGCTCGAGCGGAAGCTATCGCATTTGCCAATAAGTCACGCGTATTGCGCGATTCCATTGCCAAAGGACCAGTTTTCCCGTTTGACCTCGACCAGACTGACGAAGACGTCTTCCTTGCGGAGGCTGAGGCCTGGCCGCGAGCCCGTCGGCGATCGCCTTGTAGAGCGCCTTCTTCTGGTCGATCGTCCGGCCCTCGTTCCAGGTGATCTGGATGATCACCAGATCCTCGGTGCGGCGGATGTCGAGATAGTTCAGATCGAAAACGAAATTTCCGGAATCGTGCTCGGCGATCACCTGGAAGCGGTCGTCCTTCGGCACGCCGACGCTGACCAGCGCCTCATGCACGATGCGGCTGATCGCCTCTCGATAAACAATCGGCTTGCCCTTGCGCAGATCGATGCGGACGAGCGGCATGGGGTCTTCTCCTGACGGTGCGAAGGCTTGCTCGCCGCCGCGAGGCCCGGGCGACGGGCTCCATTAGCGCCGATCCTAAGGCGCGCCTTTCCGGCGCGCCAGGACAACAGCAAATTGGGCGGCGTGGCGGAGCCGAAAGTGCGATTTTTTCTTTCCAAAAACCGAAATCTCTGGTATAGGTTGCTCAGTCGCCAATTCGGGTTCCGGATGGGGATCGTCGCAGAGAGGATGGATTGAACGGGGCGAAGAGCAGGGACAAGAATTTTTTTATTCCAAATCGGCCGTAACCCATTGAAAAGTCTCAATTCGAAAAAATAAACGCTAAGTAAACGAAAGCAATTTTATTATCGTTTAGTTTGCTTTTACTTGCGTTTATTAGCGTTTAGTTGCGGGGATTCAGCCGGCCGATTTACGGCCGGTTTGCGACGCCCTGCGCACAACGTTGAGCGGAGCGCCCGGCGCCTTCGCGCGGTTGTGGCCCGAATTGTCATCGCTTTTTCACGCCCGTCTGTCTATGAATTCGGAATGAGGATCGACCGATCCCTCCCTGCGGCGCAGTCGACGACCCGCTCGACGACGCTTTCCTAAAAAGCGCATTTCGGGCGGAGGTCAGGCATGTCGGTGACGGAAACGAGCAGCGCGGTCAGGTCGGCGCGCGACTGGGCGAAGGCGCTCGTGGCCTACCGCCAACCCGAGCGCAGCGCGCGGAATCTTCGAGCTCGTGGTCACCTTCCCGCCCTTTGTCGCGGTCTGGACCGCGATGCTGCTCGCCTCGAGCCACGGGCTGTTTCTGGCTGTCTTTCGCGCTCGCGCCGCTCGCCGCCGGGCTGCTCATTCGCCTGTTCCTGATCCAGCACGATTGCGGCCACGGATCGTTCTTTCCGAACAAGCACGCCAACGATTGGGTCGGCCGCGCGCTCGGCGTCTTGACGGTCACGCCCTACGATCTTTGGCGGCGCTCCCACGCGATCCATCACGCCTCATCGGGCAATCTCGACCGGCGCGGGATCGGCGACATCAAGACCCTGACGGTGCGCGAATATTTCGCCCGCGATTGGCGCGGCCGGCTGATCTATCGGCTTTACCGCCATCCGCTGGTGATGTTCGGGCTCGGCCCGGCCTATACGTTCCTGATCGAGAGCCGGCTGCCTTTCGGCTTCATGCGCAAAGGCGCCATGCCATGGGTCAGCACCATGACCACCAACGCCGGGATCGCGGTCGCCGCCGGTCTCTTGATCCTCTGCATGGGCTTCACGACCTTCGTGCATCGTCCATGTGCCGATCATCGTGCTGGCCGCGACGATGGGCGTGTGGTTGTTCTACGTGCAGCATCAATTCGAGGCGACGACCTGGGACGAGGCGACGGACTGGAGCCAGCCTGAAGCCGCGCTGCACGGCAGCTCGCATTACGACCTGCCGCTGCCGTTGCGCTGGTTCAGCGCCAATATCGGCGTGCATCACGTGCACCACCTTTCGAGCGGCGTTCCGTTTTATCGGCTTCCCGAGATCTTGCGCGCCTATCCCGAGCTCCGCAGCATCGGCCGACTTACCCTGTGGCAAAGCTTTGTTTGCGTCCGTCTCACGCTTATGGGACGAGGACACGCGGCGGATGCTGTCGTTTCGGGAGGCGCGGGCGGCGCGGCGTCTTCAGGCCGGGTGAGGGCCCCTGAGAAGGATTCGCCCTTTCGAGCCGAAGGTAAAGTGCCGGTAGGCAACACCGCGGCGATCGCGGCGGCGGAGGCGAACGTCGTCCGGGACGGGGCTCTCCGGCTGTTCCCCCAAGGCCTATACGACTTCCGAGGCCCAACAAAAACCCCGCGCGCAGGAACCTGCACGCGGGGTCTGAAACCACAAAAGCCCTGCCACCAAATCTGTGGTCAAGGCGATCGGCTTCCGGCCAACCTATCAGGCGGCTTTGAGGTTATCCGCCGAGGATTTGCCGGTCTTCCGATCCGCGACAACGTCGAAGGAGACTTTCTGTCCCTCGTTCAGGCTGTACATGCCGGCGCGCTCGACGGCGCTGATGTGGACGAAAACGTCCTTGCTGCCGTCATCCGGCTGGATGAAGCCAAAGCCTTTTTGGCTGTTGAACCACTTCACGGTTCCTTGCGTCATGAGACACTTCTTTCAGTACGTGTTTAGGTAGGCCGCGCAATAACGCGGCCGGCTCAAAGTAATCGAGATTGGAAGAAGGTCGTCAGTCCGACGCGTAGCGCGCGGCGAGGCCAAGTCGTCCGGCCGAAACTCGATACGGCACCCATAGCTCATGTTGGCGTTGCTTAACAAGGCCCATGAAAGCGCTTTGCGCGACTTCCGCGAACATCGCCATTGCGGACTTGATTCGGCGCGCCTTGGGCCGGCCAGCGGCGAATTGGCTCTTTATCTCTCCCTCATGCGCTTCGGAGCCGATCTTGGCGAGCGGGGAGAGCAGGTAGTCGATGACGCGGCGGGAGTCGGTCCGGATTTCGACGGTGACCGTCATGCCGGGGGTCAGGGGTATGGTCGCGTTGTCGATTTTCATCGCGGTTTCGTCGAGCGACACGGTCACCGGAAAAACGAAGCTTTCGGGTTGACCGGGCGCGCTGGGCGCCTCCTGCGCCACATTGGCGCGTCGCCGTGGCGTTGGCGAGGGCGCGCTTGGCGTCTTGCTCGGCGATGGCCGCGGAGGCGATGTTGACGACCTTGCCGTGCAGCGCGCCAAAGCGCGTGAACGGAAAGGCGTCGACCTTGATCACCGCGTCCTGGCCGGGCTTGACGAAGCCGATATCGAGATTGGCCACGAGCGCCTCGACCTGAAGCTTGCCGCCGATCGGCGTCAGGACGACGAGCTGCTGGCCGGTGGTGACGACCTGGCCGACCGTGGTCACGGCCATCTGCTGGACGACGCCGTCGGTCGGCGCATAAAGCCGGGTGCGGGCGAGGCGCGCGTCCGCTTTGGCGAGCGCCTGACGCGCTTCGTCCGCCTTGCGCGCCGCGTCGGCGAGCTTGTTCTCGTTGTCGGCGATGAACTGGGAGACCGTCTTGGCCTTTTCGCTGCGCACCGACCGGATCGCCGCGTCGGTTTCGATCAGCTGGCCCTGGTCGGACGCGAGCGCCGCCTCGATCCTTTTCCAGCTCTTCCTTGGCGTTATAAAGATCGATCTTGGTGCCAACGTTGAGGTCGATCGCCTGCTGCCTGGTCGAGACGCGCTGGTTCAAGGTCTCCATCAGCTTGTTCTGGAAAGCGATGCTCATGTTGAGGCGCTTTTGGGTCGCGAGCTTCTCCGCCATCTGCCTGTCGAGCGCCTTGAGCGCGTCGGAGAGCTGGCCGAGATCGGCGCGCAACACCGCCTCTTCCCGCAACCGGAACGGTTCGGGCAAAGCCCCGTCCCAGGCGATCTTCAATTCGGCCTGGCCGGCCAGGCTTTCGACCGAGCCGGAGTCGGCCCCCGGCGGAGCGTCGTCCTTGCCGCGCGCGTCAAGCCGGTCCTGCGCGCTCTGGACCTCGATCTCGGCGGCTCGCACGGCGTTGATCGCGTAACGGCGGCGCGCGATCTCGGCCAGACTCGCGTTGAGCGTATTCTGCGCGCTCAACGCGTCGGCGCTCGGCCTCCGCCGGATCGAGCTCCAGCAGCAGGTCTCCCGCCTTGACGATTTGGCCTCTCTCGACGTGGATCGCCGCGATCTTGCCGGGATCGAGCGGCTCGATCACCTTGGCGTAGCCAGACGGTCTCGATCTTGCCCGGCGCCGTCGCATGGACGTCCAGCCGGCCGAAATACGACCAGACCAGCGCCGCCAGCGCGAAGGCGCAGATCGTCGCCATCAGCGCGATCGGCAGCGGGAGGGGGCGGCGTTTCCAGGATTTCGAGCGCGGCCGGCAGAAATTCGCGATCGCGCCCCGAGACCGCGACCGGAAGCGGCCGCGAGGGCCGAGGCTGAGGCGGCGGCGCTGCCGGCGGCGCGGCGCGTTCGTTCATGCCGGCGCCCTCACATGGTCGGATTGCAGCGCCCAGAGGCGCGCATAGAGTCCGTCCTCGCGCGCGAGCAGCTCGTCATGCCCGCCGACCTCGACGATCTCGCCTCTCTGCATGCCCACGATCCGGGAGCAGGGGCGAACCGCCGCCAGACGATGGGCGATGATGATGACGGTGCGCCCGCGCACGATCGCGCGCATGTTGTCCTGAATGATGCGCTCGCTCTCGTAGTCGAGCGCCGAGGTCGCCTCGTCGAGGATCAGAATGCGGGGATTGGTCACCAGCGCCCGGGCGATGGCGATGCGCTGGCGCTGGCCGCCGGAAAGATTGGCGCCGCGCTCCTCGATCATCGTGTCGTAGCCCTGCGGCAACTGGGCGATGAATTCGTCCGCGCCGGCGAGCCGCGCCGCCTGCATCACCATCACCCGCGGCATGGCGGGATCGCCAAGCGCGATGTTCTCGTGGATGGTGCGGTTGAACAGAATGTTCTCCTGCAGGACGACCCCGATCTGCCGGCGCAGCCAGCCGGGATCGAGCTGGGCGATGTCGACGCCGTCGAGCATCACCTGGCCGGATTGAGGGCTGTAGAGGCGCTGGACGAGCTTGGTCAGGGTCGATTTGCCGGATCCCGACGGGCCGACGACGCCGATCACTTCCCCCGGCTCGATCGACAGCGAGACTTTTCGCAGCGCGTCCGCCGCGTCGGGCCGATAGCGCATCGTCACGTTGCGAAACTCGATCGCGCCGCGCGGCGGCGGCAAGGTCAGAAGGTTCTGCGGCGACCGGCTCCGGCGGCGCGTTGAGGATGTCGCCGAGGCGCGCGACCGAAACCTGCACCTGCTGAAAATCCTGCCACAGTTGCGACAGCCGCAGGATCGGCTGCACCACCTGGCTCGCGATCATGTTGAAGGCGATGAGTTCGCCGACCGTCATCGCCCCTTCGATCACCGATTGCGCGCCGATGAACAGGATCAGCGCGGTCGTGACCTTGCTCACATATTGGATGAGGTTCTGCCCGAGCGCGCCCGAAATGCCGGCGTCGAACGAGGTGCGGACGTAAGCCGCCAGCCGCTCCTCCCATTGCGCCTGCATCATCGGCTCGACGCTCGCAGCCTTGAGGGTCTGCGCGCCGACGATCGATTCGACCAGGAACTGCTGCGACCGGGCGCCGCGATTGAACTTCTCGTTGATCTGTTCGCGCAGCACCGGCCGGATGAGCGTGGCGATGACGATGTAGACCGGGATCGAAGCCAGGACGACCAGCGTGAGCTTCACCGAATAGATGAACATCACGACGAAGAAGATGAGCGTGAAGACGAGATCGAGCAGCGAGGTGAGGCCCTGCCCGGTCAGAAAGTTGCGGATCGTTTCGAGCTCGCGCATGCGAGCCACCGTCTGCCCGGCCGGCCGGGTCTCAAAATAGGCGAGCGGCAGGCGGAAGAGATGATGGAACAGGCGCCGGCCGAGCTCGACGTCCATCCGGTTGGTGGTGTGGCTCAGCGTATAGGTGCGAAGAAACTGCAGGATGGTCTCGAACAGGCCCAGCGTGACCATGCCGAGCACCAGCACGATCAGCGTCGAGACGCCTTTGTGAACCAGCACCTTGTCGACGACCAGCTGGAAAAAGATCGGCGTCGCCAGAGCGAACAATTGCACGAACAGCGACGCGACCAGCACATGGGCGAGCGCGCGCCGGTAGCGCAGGATCGAGGGCCAGAACCAGCGGAACCCGAATGTGGTGGGATCGATCCCCGCGCCGCCGAAGCGGCGCGTGATCAGCACCAGTTCGCCCGAGGACAGCGCCGCGATGTCCTCGATCGACAATTCCTGGGCGGTCCTGGCGATCGGATCGACCAGCCTCGCCATCCCCTTGGTCGAACCCGCGCCCAGGACGGCGAAACCGCCCTGCCTTCAGGCTCAGGATCGCCGGATAAGGAATGGCGCCGAGACGCTTGGCGGTGACCCCGCGAAGGATGCGCGACTTCAGCTGAAGGACATTCGCGCCGCGAACGATATCCTCAGCCTGCGCATTGCGGCCGGTCAGCGCGAGTTGATGCCTCAGCTGCGCGGGATCGCCAGCGATGCGGTAATATCCCGCCACCAACGAAAGCCCGCACAGCCCCGAGTCCAACAATTGCGCCGGCGCTGGAGATCCCATCTCGCTCTTGCCCATCGGAAGGGATTTATCCAAACTATATCGTTATTCTCTTTATTTTCAATCTTCGCGCAACGACGATCGTAGCTACACAAATTTGAAGACGTTGCCCGCATCGTGACTGAGCGTCGAGATCGCTACGTTATTCAAAGTCAGCATGTCATGGGCGGTGTCCGTGATCGTCACATTCGCGCCCGACTAAATCGCAGCGCCGCTGGACAAGAGCGCGTTCCAATTCTGGGTCGCGGTGTTGGTTGAACTCAGGCCCTTGAACATTGTTGAAGGCAGTTCGATGGTGTCGTGAGAAGCCCCACTCGTCAGCAAGCCGGCGATCAACTCGTGGCCAAACCCCGAACCGAACGCGAAGGTTTCCGCGGTTCGACCACTCGAGATGATCAACTCGCTGGCATGGGAGTTAACCTTGAACGTGTCCGGTCCGGTCGTCACCCCGAAGGAACCCGACGACGCGGAAACGGTCAGGTGATCGGCGTTGAGGATCAGCGTTCCGGTCCCGCCGATCATGTCGCGCGCCTCCGCGACTTGGACGCCGGCCGAGTTGAAGATGTCTTCGTAAGAGGAGTAGCTCAGCCCCGTCACCTCCGAGTAGGCGATGGCGTGGCTGCCGTCGGATTTGGCGCTCACGATTGGGGGATCGACAGCCAGACCAGCAAACGAATGAACGGCGCCGGCCATATTTGCAGTGTTGCCGGCCCCATCCTTGATCGTAACGCCGGCCGGCAGTTTGACGGCCAGGATCCCGAGCGCAGAGACATCCTTGTCGCTCGCTCCCACAGTATATTTGAAGGTGAGCGTATTGGACCCTGAGCCGCTAACATAGGTCGCCGTTCCGCGGTCGTTCAAGAGGAGCAAGGGCGCGCCGCCGGCGACCGTCACCGCCTCGCTCATCTTCACTGTGATCGTTATCGGATTTCCCGGAAGTTGCGTGCCGGTCGCCGGCGAGGCGACGACCGACGTCACCGTTGGCGCTGTGGTGTCGATCTGCGGCCCGCTCTGGGAGAAGCCCGTAAGCGAGAGGTTCGCGGCGTTGCCGGCGCTGTCGTTGATCGCGGCTCCGCTCGGGAGATTGACGGCGGTCGCGGCGAGCGAGGCGATGTTCTGTCCGGTCCCTACGTGATAGTAGAAGGTCAAGGTGTTCGTGCTCGAACCCCTTTGGTAATAGGCGATTCCGCCGTCGTTCAAGGTCAAGGTCGGTCGGCCGACCACGGTCATCGGCTCGCTGAAGGTGAGCGTGAACGCGACCGGCTGGTTCCAACCCAGATCGCCGGTCGCTGGCGATTCACTGATCCCGGTCAGGGTTGGCGTTGTCGTATCGATCTGTGGCCCGCTCTGGGTCAGGCCGGTGAGCGACAGATTGGCGGCGTTGCCGGCGCTGTCCTTGATCGTGACCCCGCTCGCCAGGTTGACCGCGGTGGCGGCCAACGAGGCGGCGTTCTGGCCGGCCCCCACGGTGTAGGCGAAGGTCAGCGTCTTGCCGCCCGAACCGCTGACGTAGGTCGCTGTTCCGCCGTCGTTCAAGGTGAGGGTCGGCGCGCCCCCCGCGACCGTCACCTCCTCGCTGAAGGCGAGCGTCAGCGTCACAGCCTTGCCCGCGTTCAGATCGCCCTTCGCCGGCGATTCCGTGAGCCCGGTGACGGTCGGGCCCTGGCCGCTGCCGCCGCCTCCGGCTGGGATGGTCACGACAAGGGCTGAGGAGGGCGTGCTCGTATTGCCGGCCCCGTCGGTCGCGGTTGCGGTGAAGCTTTGGCTGCCGCTCGCCAGCGCTCCCGTGGTGTATGTCCACGCGCCGGCGCTGTTTGTGACGACCGCGCCTAATTTGGTTGAGTTGTCGAACACCGTGATCGTGCTGTTCGCCTCCGCTGCCAGCCCCGTCGGTCGCGGTTGCGGTGAAGCTTTGGCTGCCGCTCGCCAGCGCTCCCGTGGTGTATGTCCACGCCCCGCTGCTGTTCGTAGCGGCCGTGCCCAATTGCGTCGAGTTGTCGAACACGGTGATCGTGCTGTTCGCCTCCGCTGTTCCGTTCAGCGTCACGGCTGCGCCGCTCACGGTTTCGCTGGAAATCACCGGCGCGGCGGGCGCCGTGGTGTCGATCTGCGGGCTGCCTTGCGCGACGCTGCTCAGCGACAGGTTGGCGGCGTTGCCGGCGCTGTCCTCGATCGTGGCGCCGTTTGGCAGGTTGAGTGCTGTCACCACCAGGTCGGGTGTGTTCTGTCCGGCCAGCACGGTGTAAGTGAAGGTCAGGGCGCTTGTGCCCGAACCGCTGGCGTAGGTCGCGGTTCCCCCGTCGTTCAAGGTCAGCGTCGGGACGCCCCCGGCGACCGTCACGTTTCCTGACGTCTCTCGCTGAAGGCGAGCGTCAGGGCTACGGTGTTGCCCGCGTTCAGATCGCCGCTCGCCGGCGATTCGGTGAGCCCGGTGATGGTAGGTGTTGTGGGGGTTGTTGAGGCGGCAGGCAGATAGGCGTATCCGCCTCCGCCGCCAAAGCCGACATAGACTTCGCCATAGGTGTTGGGATCGCCCGATATGGTCGAAATCGGGTCGAGCTCTCCGTTCGGATAGGTTCCGATATTGGTCCACGACTGGGCGTTGTTGATGGACTGCCAGACGCCATAGACGTTGTTGACGTATCCGACGATGTAAATGGCCGGATAGCTTTGCCCCGGCGCCGCGGCGCCGAAACCGAAGGTCGAGACGTCGAGGACGTTGGCGACCGCGCTCCAGGTTGTTCCGCCATCGGTCGATCGGTAGAAACCCTCGTTCACCGGCGAACTGGGTGTGGCGCCGCTCTGCGATCCTCCCGTGTAGAACAAGTTGCTGGCTTCGCCGGGAACGGCCATGATCGTCGAGTTGTAACCGGCCATCGAGCCATTGCTTTCGATGTAACCGGGATGCACGTCCGTCCAGCTCGCGCCGCCATTGGTGGTCTCGAACACCCCTTTGCCGGGATCGTAGAGATAGAAGGTGTTGGCCAGGACCCGGTCGGCGGTGACCGACCGTTGATCGAGATAATAGGCGTAGTCGAAACCGCTCCAGCTCGAGACGCCGGGCAGCGTGATCGGGGTCCAGGTCGAGCCCCCGTTGAGCGTGTAATAAGGCTGCTGTCCACCGGCGGGGGCCCAGATGAAGTTTTGGGTTGTGCTGGCGGCGATCGTTCCGCCCATGAACGATGAGCCGGCGCCTGGGATCTCTGTGGGGAATTTCGTCCAGGTCTGGCCGCCGTTGGTGGAATAGCCCGAATTCCTCCGTGCCCCACCAGTCGGCGATGCCGACGAGAAAACTCGGGCTCGACGAGGCGTAGTCGACCGACCAGCCGGCGACGATGTTGTCTGAAGCGACCGGCCCGTAGGTCGTTGGATAGCTGTTGGGATTGGTGATCTTGAAGAACGGCCGGTCCCACGAGGCGAGCACCGGGCTTCCGCCCGGGGGCGCGATGATCTCGTTGGCGACCAGAATTCTCGATGCCGACGCTCATGTCATTCCAGGTCACCGTCGTGGACGAAGCCGCCGAAGATGGCGTCGTGGGTGGTCGTCCAGACGCCGGTGCCCGCCGATATCGACCATCTGGCTCGGATTTCGCGGGATTGAACGCCGCGCCGCCAACGGCCATGTAGACTGAACCATTTGAATTCGTGTTGGCGGCCGCCAACCAGGGAATATCAGCTGATGTCACCTGGTTGCTCGACCACAAAGGGCCAGTCCAAGTTTTGCCGGCGTCATAGCTGATGTCGAGGTATCCGGAATTAGCGACGGCCACAATCTCGTTGGGATTGGACGGATTGACCGCGACCGCTTGGATTTCCTGGCCAGCGTTGGTCGAACTCGAGAGCACCTCCGTCCATTTTCCCCCGGCGTAGCTCCAGAGATTGGAGCCGTCCGATGCATAATAGACGCCGGTGCTGGAGACGGCGGCGCCGACGACGTTGGTTGGACCGCCGGAGAGCGCCGTCCATGTCGCGCCGCCATTGGTGCTTTCATAAACGCCATGGCCATAGCTCGAGGCGAAAATGGTTTGCGTCACCCCGCCGACCGCACCTCCGATCGCTGGATCGAACAGGATGCCGGTGACGCCTTGCCCTGCGGCAGCCGGAATCGCGCTGACGCTGGCCCAGGTCGCGCCTCCATCCTTCGAGACGAAGAGACCGTTCGAGGGGGTGCCGACATAAACGATATTGGGATTGCTGGGATCGACGGCCATTTTCTGGCCGTTCACCCTATAGTTGTCGTTCTCAGCCGCGACCGAGTCGTTGAACGGAGTGAAGGCCGTCTGGGTCCAGGTCGCGCCCTTGTTCGTGCTCTTGAACACGTACCCGTCGAACGACATGTACAGAATGCTCGAGTTGCTGGGCGCCATCTGGATTTCGTAGACGCCGCGGCCGCTGAAATCGAAGGCGGCCGGCATGCTCGACGCGGTGACAAGCTGCTGCCATTGCGATCCGGTCCACAGATACGCCCCGTTCGTATCGGTGCGCACGACCATTGTGCCGTCGGGGTCGATGTCGAGGCCGGTCGCAAAGCCGCCCGCCCCAACTTTCAGGGTCTGCCATCCCATTCCAACGTCTCCATTCGTCGCGATTTGACGTCACTCAAAGGCCGGGGATCCGCTTTCCGGCGACAGGCGTGACGTCGAAGGACAGGCTCTCAACGGCCTCACGCCCAAAGAGCTTGTCGACTTCGCCAATAGTCATGACTTCTTGTCGTCAGATGCGCATAGCAATGGGAAACTGGAACTGCCATGTTATATTCACGTGTAAAGCGCATTGAAAATACCCCCACTTAACTCTGTATCGCAGTGTTGGAAGCCTTAACGGCAACGTACTCACTTATTTTTATTGCGGTCTCAGAGGGATTCGATCCGAAATCTCCAACGTCCGCGTGTCGCTCGGTCACGAGACTGCTCACTCGCTATGTGGCCACGGTTTATCAACGTATTGCGGTTCGGGTTCATCCCAATCATTAGCGTGTCCAAAACTCATCTTGCCTCTGGTGATTGGTCCGGTCAGTACACTGAACAGTCAGGCGGAGAACATCAATAGACAGGTCTTATAATTTCCACCTCTCGTTCTTGTTAACATAATTAATCAAACTCTATTGCGAGTAAGGCGGAATTAGGGCGATCTATAATTCGGTTCCACCAGGGTTATATCAAATTAAACCATACATAGTCGGGCATTATCTTCGACTATCACCATAAATCTAGTTGCTATTTCTGTTCTTAATTCGACTCTACCTCAACCAGACTTCTCGGTATTGAGTCACGATTTTTCTCTGGAGAACAGATCAAGTCTCCCCGTGGGGGTCATGCTTTGGCGAAGTAATTTGCATTTTCTGTCGGTGTTAAGGAGTTGAGCAGGCTCCAATGGTTGCAGGTTCGTTCGATTATGTTGGCGTTGTGCAACAGCGTCTTCATTTCAGCCAAGGCCCTCTGGGTGGCGGAGAGGTCTGCCGAGAGATTCAAGTGCGTTGACAGCGCGCCCAGTTTCGCCCGGCCCGGCCGCGCATTCAAAATGCCCGCCATAAACGCCGCAGTCTTGAGCACTCCCGGGGCCAGAGGGGTATAGTAGGGCCGCTCGCGGTGCGGATCGCGGTCGGCGAACCTCTCGAAGTCGCCTTGCCGATCGCAAATGAAGAGGCCGCAAACCGGGTGTCGTCGCCGGAAGCGGCACGGAAAGCCCTAAATCCGCTGTGATTCGACTCTTGTCTGCTTCTTGTAAATCTACGGCGCGACCGCTCTGACTTGATGAACGCCACGCCGCACGTGGCGAACAACGCCAGGGGCCGCAGAGATCGAGGTAAGCGCGATCCCAGATGTCCGCCTCGACGATCCGCCAGCGGCCGATCATTCGGCAGTTCGCCGGAGCTTCACGCAGAGGCCTCCAAGAGCTTTGGCAACCGCGCCAGATTGTAGGCAACGGTGAAGGTGAAGGCCCATCCGACGCGCTCCCCCGCCGCGGAACTTCGTTCGCTCCTGGCTGGTGATCGTCTTGATCCAGCCGAAGGCTTCCTCGATCCGTTTGCGGATGCGTTAGCTCGGGACATACCCCACGTGCCGCGTCGTGCGGCCGTCGATCGCCGATGAACGGTGCTCACGATCACCGCCAAGGCGGCGAGATCGCTTTCGGCGCCATACAAGCTGGACTCGAGGTCGAATACGCCCGCGACTTCGATCGGCTTTCTCTGGGGAAGGATCCGACGAAGGCGACCAGATCGCGGACTGGGGAACCGCCGAACGCCTCGACTGCGGCACGATCCGGATCGACTTCGCGTACCACAACGGCGACGAAGGCGTTTTCAAAGCCAAACCGATGACTTCTTCAACAGCCTGCTAGGCCGTGTGGACGAAATTTCGCCAGATGATGTTTTTGGGATTCCTCCGCTGAATCAGACATGATTTCATAGGTCTCCGACCGAATCGGAGGCCGGAGCGCATGTCGACGAAGATGAATGAGGACGATTGGGCGCACACGCTTGCGGTGTTTCGCGCCTGCCTGCCTCGGCGTGGACGGAAGGCCGAGGACGACCGCCGGTTCCTCGAGGCGCTTCATTTCTTCACCGTGGAGAATGTTCGCTGGCGCGCGCTGCCGGAGCGCTTCGGTCCTTGGAACAGCGTGTGGAAGCGCTTCGACCGATTGAGCAAGGCTGGCGTCTTCGAAGCCTTCTTCGACACGCTCGCGTCGATGAGTTCGACCGCGCATCTCATTCAGATGTTCGACTCGACCATCGTGCGCGCGCATGTGTCGGCGGCCGGAGCAAAGGGGGGCAAGAAGGCCAAGCGCTCGGGCGCTCGCGCGGCGGCTTCACCACGAAAATCCACGCAAAATCGGACGCCTCCGGCGACATCATCGCCTTCGATCTGACCGGCGGCGAAGCCTTCGACGGGCGTCACTTCGAAATCCTGCTCGATATCGGACCCGACATTCAGCCGCGCGCCGTCATCTGCGACAAAGGCTACGCCAGCAAGGCCAATCGCGAAGCGGCGAGAAAGCGCGGCATCGCTCCCGTCATCCCGCACAAGGCCAACGAAAAGAACAAACCAGCCTTCTTCGCACGCACCCTCTACAAAGCCCGCGCGCGCATCGAACAGGGCGTCGGACGGCTCAAGCGCTTCAAGCGCGTCGCCCTCCGATGCGAAAAGACCGCTCGAAACTTCAGATCAATCGTCAGCTTCGCTGCGGGCCTTTGCTTGATCAAATTCGTCCACACGGCCTAGGTAAATTTAATACGCAAATATAACATTATTATTTGATTTATTTGTTGTATGGCTGACTTGATTGCCGATAGTCGCGCATATAAATCCAACTTATTCTTTAATATTGTCTATCATA
>CAVWPU010000023.1:0-213738 GCA_963756955.1 uncultured Alphaproteobacteria bacterium | reverse complement strand
CGGTCTTCCTGCCGAACCTGCAGGGGCACAAGACAGCCTGAGGTCCTTCTGGAAGGCGCGCCCATCCTCTTCACCGAGTCCGGAGCCGCCTTGTCCCATGTCTGCGGTGGATTGGTTGAATGACGCGCCGCGCGCCGATGCGCGACGTGCGGCGGCTTGATAGCGCCTTCGAAGGCGATCCTCGCGGCTTAACCTCAAAATTTATCCATATCGTACAGACGGGCTTCACTACCGCTGCGTAAACCTCGTTTTTCCGTCATCCGATTAACCCCTCCGACCCGTAACGGCGCTAGGGTTTCACCCGTCAGACGGGTTTCCGTCGGAACCGACTTGAGTGGCGAGGACTTAAGCGAATGGCTGAACGCGGCATGTCGTTCAACGGGGTCGCGGCTTGCGGCGTAACGCCAAGCTTCGAGACCTCCGAAGCGGCTTTCAATGCGGCGCTGCTGCGAGAGCAATATCGCTCGCTGGCGCGGCTCGGGCCTTATGTCCATGGGGTCGTCATTCTCGCAGCTCTGGCGCTTTTCGGCGTGACCGCGCCAACAGGCTCGCTCGTTAACGGGGTCCTGCTGCCTGCAGCGCTCATCGCCGTCTCCCTCTTCCGACTGATTTCCTGGTTCAAGGCGCGCGCCGAGCGTGGAGCTTGAGGCGCTCGACCTTGTCCGGCGCAGAGGTGCGTGCGGCAAGCCTTGTCGGGCCGGCGCTGACGTTTGCTTTCGCGCTGACGACGGCGATCGCGACCTGGCGGGACGGCCTGCTCGAATTCGCCCTGGCGCTTGTCGCAGTCTGGGTCGTCGCCGCCGTCTGCGCGTTCTGCCTCAATATGCTGGCGAACGAGGCGAGCGTTATCGTCGTCGCCGCGACCGTGCCGCTCATCGTCGCGTTCCTGGCCCGCGGCGCCGAGTTGACGCTCTCGCTTGCGCGTATTGGTCGCCATCGCCGCCTGCTTCGTCATCCGCATGCTCGACGAGAACTTTCGCATGTTCGCCGAGATCGTTCGGTCACGCTTCGTGATCGCCGAAAAGCAGCGCGTCGCCGAGGAGGCGCAGACAGGCGGCGATGACGATCGCGATGACCGACGACCTGACCGGTCTGCCGAACCGGCGCTGCTTTCAGAGCCTGCTCGCCGACAGGATCGGCGAATGGAACAACCCCAGCCCAGCCGTTCGCGCTTGGTCTGATCGACCTCGACGGCTTCAAGCCGATCAACGACGCCCATGGGCATCCGGTCGGAGACGAGATCCTCAAACAAGTCGCCGATCGGCTGGCCAAGGCGATGGACGGGCGCGGATCAGCCGCCAGGATGGGCGGCGACGAGTTCGCCATCCTCTGCGACGGGATCGATACACGCGACGGCGCAGATGCGCTCGGCGACGAGATTCAGGCGATATTCGCGACGCCGTTCGTCGTCCACTCGCTCGAGCATCCGCTTAACCAGCGCCTGCGGCTTTGCGCTCTTTCCCTTGTCCGCCGCCGAGCCGAGCGAACTGGTGCGTTTGGCTGATGCTGCTCTCTACCGCGCCAAGGCGATCGGACCCGGCAACGCGGCGGTGCTCGACCCAAAAGCCGGACGCAGCCCTGCTTTCGGGACCGCTTCGAGGAAGCGTTTGATCGCGCCGCTGAATTGGATGGGGTCTCTTGCAAGCCGTTCGTCGCTTTCACAACCGACCGGATCAGGGGTTCGGAACAGGCCCTGCGGCTACACGACTTTTTGCTCACGCCGATCGCTTCGCCAGCGTTCATTCGCGTTCCAGAGCGGATAAGGGTGATCGGATAAATCCGGGGGCGCGTTCACAGCCGGAATTGGCCGTTCTGAGCGAGAGGGGGTACAGTCGCGGCGTGGGTCAAGGAGGAGCGCATGCCGAGCGGCATCCATCATGTGACGAGCATCGCCAGCTCGGCGCGCCGGAACCTCGACTTCTACACCGGAACGCTTGGCCTGCGGCTGGTGAAGAAGACGGTCAATTTCGACGATCCATGCGTCCTATCACTTGTACTACGGCGATGCGGCTGGCGCATCCGGGCACGATCCTCACCTTCTTCCCGTGGGAGGGCGCTGCGCCCGGACGGCTCGGGATCGGAGAAGCGCAGGAGACCGTCTTCAGCATTCCCGAAGGCTCGATCGGCTACTGGACCCAGCGTCTGGTCGAGAAGGGCGTCGCCCACGATCCGCCGGTCAAGCGCTTTGGCGAAACGACGCTCGCATTCAAGGATCGCGATGGGACCCGGCTCGCGCTGACCGGCGTCAAGGGCGCCGAGGCGAAGCCCGCATGGAGCGCGGAGCGACGTGCCCGCGGAACACGCCATTCGCGGCTTCCACAGCGTGAGCCTGCTGCTGGCTGAAGCCGGCCCGACCGCCGCCATCCTGACCGACGTCTTCGGCTTTGTCGCCAGCGGCCAGCGAGGGCGCGACGCAACGCTATCAAGCGCCGGGCGTGGAGCTCGGCGGCGTCATCGATCTGAGGACGGCGGGAGAATTCCTGCCGGCGCGCCAGGGCGCGGGCTCGGTTCATCACATCGCGTTCCGGGCGGCCGACGACGCGGCGCAGGCGGCGATGGTCCGCAAGCTCGTCGCAGGATCATCATCTGCGCACGACCGAGCAGAAGGACCGCAACTACTTTCGTTCGGTCTATTTCCGCGAGCCCGGCCGGGTGCTGTTCGAAATCGCCACCGATCCGCCCGGCTTCGCCGTCGACGAGCCGCCCGATTCGCTTGGCCAAGCGCTCAAACTGCCGCCATTCCTCGAAGGCCGCCGCGCGGCGATCGAAGCCGCGCTGCCGAAGCTCGACGAGCCGTGAGGCGAACGTTGCAACTTCCCGATCGTCTCGCGGAATCCGCTGATGGCGCCCGACGTTCGCCTATGTTCATCGCTTCGAGCCGGGCGCCGACCCGAGCCTTCCGCCGGTTCTCCTTCTCCATGGCACGGGCGGCGACGAGGCCGACCTCCTGCCGCTCGGCCGCGAGATTGCGCCGGGGGCCGCGCTCCTCTCGCCTCGCGGCAATGTGCTCGAAGGCGACATGCCGCGCTTCTTCCGACGCTTTCGCGAGGGTCTGTTCGACGAGGACGACGTGCGCCGCCGGGCGGGCGAACTCGCCAATTTCGTCGCCGAAGCGCGCCGCGCCTATGGTCTGGCGCGGCCTATCGCGCTGGGCTATTCGAACGGCGCGAACATCGCCGCGGCCGTTCTCTTGCTGCATCCGAATGCTCTGGCCGGCGCAATCCTGTTGCGCGCCATGGCGCCGTTGGCCGAGCCGCCGAAACCCGACCTCTCCGGCGTTCCCGTGCTGATCCTGTCGGGATCGAACGATCCCATCGCTCCGCGAGCGAGCGCCGAGAAATTGGCGGCGGCGCTCGCCGCCGCGGGCGCGCGCGTCGAACGCGACGACCTGCCCGCGGGCCATGGGCTGACGCAGGCCGACGTGACAAAAGCCAAGTCGTTTTACGCGCGGGAGAGCGGCTTGAGACGCGAGCGCCGACAGCCCGCGCCGATGAACGGCGTTACAGCTTCCTTGTCGACGAAGGCGACGATGTCGGTCATCACGGACGACGCCGCCTGATCCATCGCCGCCGCGACAGTCGCAGCATCAGTTGATGCGACTGGCGTCCGCAGGGAGAAGATCTGGTTCGCCATGATCCGCCCGCTGCCCAGCGAGACGATCCAGGCGGCGATGTCGATATGCACTTCCTTCGTCTGGGCGTCGAACTCGAAGGCGCGGATGTCGAGATCGACTTCGTAATTCGCAGTCGCCGCCGTACCGTCGATCCAACGGGCGAGCCCCGCGTTCTGGAAGCTCTCGGTCAGCCGCGCGCGGAAAAGCGCAGGCAGCGGCTCCGGCCATTGAGCCCCGGCGAGCGTGGCCAGGGTCTGCGATTCGCGTACGAGGATATGATCGCTGTCGAGATCGGCCGTCGCGGTCGCCTGGCCGACACGAAACTGCGCCCGGACAGCGTGGGCCGGCGGAGGGCTTGCGGCGGTCAGATCGTACAGGCGTCGGCGGCGGTCCGCTCGCGCACGCCGAGAGCGCAAGCGCAAGCACGCTCGCAGCGACAAATTTCAATCGACCCCGCAATCCACCCCCCATTCGCCCCATCATTGCCCGCCGTGATATTCAGGCAGCGCGGGTCGCGACCCGAATAGCACCTGACTTGGATTGTCGTCCGAGTGACCGCACCACGCCGTCAATGTCTTGCGATCGCCCGCCTCCCCTCGACCGCGAGCGCCTCGTATTCGCGCAAGCCGGTGTTGGTGAAGCGGCTGAGCCCGCTCGCGATGTCCTTGATCCGCGAATCGACGTCGTCGGCGAGCTTCCTGACCGAGATCGCCGCCTCGCTGATGTGGTCGAGCGCGCCCTTCGTGCCCGGCGAGCCAAGGAAGCTTTGCGCGCGGTCAGGACGCCATCAACCTTGTCGGCGGATTTGTTGAGCTTCGCGGACATGTCGGAAAAGTTCTTGAGCGTCGAATCGATGTTGCCGCGATTTTGACGCACGGTCTGCACGACGTCATTGGCCGAATTGACGATGCTGGCGATCTTTTGCGAGTCGACCGCCTTCAACACCGAGTCGGCGTCGGTGAGCGCCGTGTCCAAACGGTTCGCAGTATCGTTGAGATGACCCAGCGAGCGCGGCTCCCGTCGCGCGCCAGAGCCTTCACGTTGTCCGAGCTCTCGGCAAGCGCCTGGCTGAAACGTCTGCGCATTGTTGACGAGAGCGTGGATCTGGTCCGGGTCGACCGCCTTGATCACGCGATCGGCGTCTTGCGACAGGCCCTGGATTTGCGCCACGACTGGCTGGACCGTCTTGCTCAGCTCAGCCAGGTTCTTCAACGTCACATCGATGTTCGGAGCGTTGTCGGCCAAGGCTTTGGCGAAAACGTCGGCGCTCTGAAGCGTCGACTTGATCGACTCGGAATTGTCGGCGAGAAGCTTGTCGGCGCGATCGACCACCGAAGTGCTCTTCGCCGATAGACTCTGGACGTTGTCAACGATTGCGCGAACCTTGTCGGGATCAACCGCCTTAAGCACGCGATCCGCGCTTTGCGTCATGCTTTGAATCTGCGTCACGACCGGCTGCACCGTCTTGCTGATCTCAGCCAGGTTCTTCAGCGTCACATCGACGTTGGGGGCGTTGTCGGCCAAGGCCTTGGCGAAAACGTCAGCGCTATGAACCGTCGACTGGATGGATTCGGAATTGTCCGCAAGAAGCTTGTCGGCGTGATCGATGATCGAAACGCCCTTCACCGACATGCTTTGAACATTGCCGATGATCGTGCGGATCTGCTCGGGATCGATGGACTGGACCAGGCGATCGGCGTCGTCGGAGAGAGTTTGCAGGCGCGCCGCTAGCGGCCCGATCTGCTTGCCGAGTTCACCCACGCTCTTCAGCGCCGCGTCGATCCCCTCAGAATTATTGGCCAAGGCTTTCGAAAACTGGTCGACGTTCGCGAGCGCCGAATGGATGGTCGGGGAATTTTCGGCGATGATCTTATCCGCGTCCTCCAAAACCGTCGTGGCTTTGGTTGAAAGGGCGGAAACGCTGTCCAGAATATCCTGCAGTTGCACAGACTGTTCTGCGTAGATGACGGGCGGCCTGCCGTTTTCAGCAACGAGCGCCGGGCCAGCGGTGACGCCGCCGAGGAGAGCGACCACTGCGCCTCCAGTCAGCCCTTGTGTCTCGAGACGCGCCCTCGTGTTTTTGTCGATCGGCGCGTCCGAGTTGACGTCAATGTCCGCGACGACCTGGTGCGGATCGCTCCGTGAAAAAGTGAGATGCGTGACCTCGCCAACCTTGATGCCGTTGAACGAAACGTTGGCGCCGGCTGAGAGGCCCGCAACCGACCCCTTGAAGACAACCTGGAACGTCCGATGACTGCCCGAAGATCCGTAACCCGCAATCCACATGATGAATAGGAAGGCCCCGACGACCGCCGCCAAGGTGAAGGCGCCGATCAGGACGTAATTGGCGCGTGTCTCCATCGTGCTTAGCGCCTCGTGTTCTGGGCCCGGTCGTCCGCAGTGAGCGCTGCGGGCTGGTCGGCGGCCGCCCCGAGGCGGATCACACCCCTCTTACCGTGAAAATAGGACTTGAGCCAGGGATCGTCGGAAAGCAAGAGCTCACTGATCGGACCGGCGGCGATGACTTTCTTATGTCCGAGCACCGCAACACGGTCGCAGATCGCAAACAGGCTGTCGAGATCGTGCGTGACCATGAAGACGGTCAGCCCCAGGGTCTTTTGCAGCGTGCCGATGAGATCGTCGAAATCGCCGGCGGAGATCGGGTCCAGCCCGGAAGTCGGCTCGTCGAGAAACACGATCTCCGGATCGAGCGCGAGCGCCCTCGCCAACGAAACGCGCTTGGTCATGCCGCCGGACAGTTCCGAGGGCAATTTGTCGGCGGTTTCTGGCGGCAAGCCCACGAGCGCGAGCTTCTGCAACGCGAGACCGTCCAGCGTCGACTGGGACAGGCCAAGGTGCTCGCGCATCGGCGCCTGAATGTTCTGCCGCACTGTCAAACTGGAGAACAGCGCGCCCTCTTGGAACAATACGCCCCAGCGCTCGCCGACAATCAGACGGTCGTGCGGCGTCATGGTGTCGATGTCCAAGCCGAAGACTTCGATCGTTCCGGCCCGTTTGTGCAACAGGCCAAGGATTGTCCGGGTCAGCACCGACTTGCCGGCGCCCGAGGCGCCGACAAAGCCCAGCACTTCGCCACGATAGAGATCGAGATCGAGTCCATCCATCACCAGGTGATCGCCGAAGCCGACCTTGAGGCCGCGCACGCGAATCACGACTTCGCGCTCGGAAGGGTTCGGCGAGGACGGTTGGGGTGAGGAGGCCTGGTCGTTCAATAGTTCACCGTCGCGAAAAACATCGCAAACAGACCGTCCATGACAATGACCATGAAGATCGACTTGACCACCGATGATGTCACGCACCGGCCGAGCGACTCGGCCGATCCGCCCACCTCCATGCCCTCGGTCGCAGCAATGAGGCCGATCACCAGAGCCATGAACGGCGCCTTGATAAGTCCGACCAGGAACGTCTCGGGCAACACTGCGTTTTGCAGGCGAGTGACAAACGCAGACGGCGTCAAACCCGCGTAGAGCCAACTGACGAGGAGGCCGCCGGCGATTTCCGCCAAATCGGCAAGGAAGGTCAGGATCGGCAGAGCGATAACCAGCGCCACCAACCGCGGGATGATCAACACTTCCATGGGGTCGAGCGCCATCACCTTCAGAGCGTCGATCTCCTCGCGCATCTTCATCGAGCCGATCTCGGCGGTGATCGCCGATCCCGTGCGTCCCGCGATCATGATCGAAGTCATGAGGACGCCAAGTTCGCGCAATCCCAGGACGCCAACCAGATTGACGGCGTAGTCGCCCGCGCCGAAGCTGTTGAGCTGAAAGATGCCTTGCTGCGTGACGATCGCGCCGACCAGGAAGTTGATCAGCACGATGATCGGCACGCTGCGCAGGCCGTACATCTCGAGGTGATGCACCATCGGCGTCCAACGCCACCGCCACGGCTGCGGAGCAAGGCGCAAGAACATCACGACGATTTCGCCGAGATAGTCGACAATGTCGAAGAAATCGACGCCCGAATTCGTAGACGGTCTCGCCGACCGCCGAGAGCAGCGCGACACTATGGGGCGGAGGAATGCGCGTGGACTTCTCCGGCGGATGGTAGCCAGCCTCCTTGAGGAGGATGTCGTGCTTGGGCTGCTCGCCGCGATAGGAAACTGTAGCGCCGGCCGCAGCCAGTTCGGTCTCAGCGCGATCGATGAACCACGCTCCCGCCGTGTCCATGCGCTGCAGACCGGCGAGATCGAAGGTTACGCGTTTTGCGCCTTTGGCCAAGGAGAGGAGCGAAGCCCCCGCCTCCTCCAGCTGATGTCCCGCGCCAACGATCCATTCGCCCGCCAGCGCGAGCACGACGCCGTCCTTGGCGTCTTGACGAGCTACGGAAGGCGTTGTGGTCACCAAGCGCTCCGGCCAAGCCCAAACCGCGCTCATATCGCGCCGCCCCGCGACTGTCGAGCGCATGCGACCAAGTTTCCGAACCGGATCAGGGCAAAAACAAACCAAGTACGAATCGGAGACCACGGCACACGGACTCAGATCCGCAAACAAAGCGAGTCGAATTTTTTGCCAGGCTGGCGCAGAGGCGCTCGAGATTATTGCTTCGGCCTTTAGGGCCGCCGGCAGGCGTCACGTTGGTTGCCCAAACTTTCCGACCCTCGGGGCGTCTGCTGACCCGATCCGGGACGCGCGTGAAGGAAGCAAGCACAAAGGGGGCCGGAATCAGCGACGCCGCGCGTCGAACGATTCGCCGCCCAAAAGGCAATCCCTATTCGCCCTACTGCCGCGCTGCCGTACCGTCATGGTCGCCAAAGCCTTCTAGCCGTCAACGGTTCAACGCCCCGATCCGGGACGCGGGCGAAGGAAGCGGGCACAAAGGGAGCCGGAATCGGCGACGCCGGACGCCGCGCAATTCGCCGCGCAAATGGCAATCCCTATTCGCTTCGCCGGAGCGCGGTCGTGAACTCATGGCGCACAAGGCGTTAATTCCGCAGGATCGCTCTGGTTTGGCTGTCGGCGAGCGAATCCAACCGAAGAAACGGTTGGCCCTCAATCCATCATGGCGGCCTTGAGAATGCAGACCATCGTGGCGTGGGCCGGCTTCCCGCTCAAGTTGCGGATGCGATGAGGCATATCGCATCGGTAGCGCAGCGTCTCGCCGACGCAGGCAGTCGCCGTCGTCTCGCCCACGTCGACCTCGAGCTCGCCATCCAAAACCGACAGGCACTCGACCGATCCGCGCAGATGAGCGGCCGATTCCAGAACTCCGCCCGGATCGGCCTGAAAATCGTACCATTGCAGCCAGTCGACGGTTTTCAGCCATCCGATCACGGCAAGACGGCATAGTCCGTCGTCGGAGACAAAGATCGGTGTCGTTCCACGGCCGAGATGTTCGATGAACGGGCCCTTCGTCGGCGCCGCGCAGCATGGATTCGATCGAGACGTCGAGCGCATGGGCCAGGCGCCAGATCGTCGCGAGCGTCGGATTGGTCTCGTTGCGCTCGATCTGCGAGATGATCGATTTGGCGACGCCCGAATGTTGCGACAGATCGGCGAGCGACAGTCCGTATCCCTTGCGCAACTTGAGCACGGCCTGCCCCAGCTGGTTGGATAGAGAGGCCGCTCCAGCTTCGAGAACTTTGGCTCTATCCTTGCCTTCGACACCCATCGCACGCTTCCCTCTCGCACCGCATTGTAGACGCTTTCGTTCGGAATATCGAACGCTATCGCTTCTCATTTGGGGCCGGCCGCCGATCTGCAGGGGAACTGGTGAGACCCAGCGAAGCGAAGGCAGTCCGTAACCCCGCGCCGCCAATCCTCGCGGCGATGTCCAGGAAGACGGCGGAACACTTATCCTGCGCGCCGAACATGCAACTTCACCGCGTCCGACCTCTCGAATCACCATCCTTGAAAACCAAAAGGAGGAGGCGCATAACGCCCGGGAATATTTGACCGCCTTGGCGGGATATACGCCTTGACATAACGCCTTCGCCGGTAAAATAGTCGCCGCGCCAACGACATTCGCAGTCGAACCAACTCCCGAGCTTCATCCCTCAGGCTCGGGCGGATTTTCAACGGGGGACGGGGAGTACGCATCCATGAGAGGACACGCCAATATTCTGACAATCGGCGCCGCGTTAGCGACGCTGCTCACAGCAGCGCCGGCGCTTGCGCAACCCATCGACACAGCCCGGATCGCGGCCGGCAACCCCAATGACTGGCTGACGTATCACCAGTCCTATAACGGGTGGAGCTATAGCGCGCTCGATCAGATCAACGCCAGCAACGTGAAGGATCTGGAAGTCGCCTGGATCCATGTTCCGGGGCACGCGACCCGCGGCTTGCAGTCCATGCCGCTCGTCGCTGACGGCGTGCTCTATTATACTGGATCCTATAGTCGGGTGTTTGCGCTCGATGGCGCGACTGGCGCGCAACTCTGGTCTTACACGCCCGAACTCGACGACGCGCTGGTCGCGCGGCAGACGCATTCGCCGTACAACCGCGGGGCCGCAATTGGCGACGGGAAGCTTTATGTCGGCACCGTCGATGGCCGGCTGATCGCTCTCGACCTGAAAACAGGCAAGGTGGCCTGGGACACCAAGCTGCAGGATTCCCAAAAGCTGACGGTCGGGTTCACCGGCGCGCCGCTCTACGCCAAGGGCATGGTGGTCATCGGCAGCCAGGGCGGCGAATGGCCCGGCCAAGGCCCGCTCTATGGCGTCGACGCCGCGACCGGCAAGGTGAAGTGGAAGTTCAATACAGTAGGCGGTAACGACATATCCAAGGCGAGCTATGGCAACGATTCCTGGCGCACCGGCGGCGGCGGCGGCTGGATGCCGGGCACCTTCGTACCAGAGACCAACACCGTGTATTGGGGCACAGCAAACCCGGCGCCGCTATACGATTGGTCCGGCGACAAATGGAAAACCGAGGGCCCGCGTCCGGGCGATAACCTCTACACCTCGTCGGTTCTCGCCCTCGACATCGATACCGGCGAATTGAAAAACTTCCATCAGGAACTGCCGCACGACGCCTGGGACTTCGACAGCGCGATCGGCGAGTTCGTCGAGGTGGACCGCGACGGCAAACACTACATCGTACATCCGAACAAAAGCGGCTTCATCTTCGTCTATGATCGCGATCTGAAGGTGCAGAACGTCTGGCCGCTGATTAACGCCTACAATTTCGTGAAGTCGATCGATCCGAAGACCGGCGAGTTGATCGGGCGACGCGATTTCACCGCCGGAAAGGCGGCCGAGCCGCTGTGCCCGGCGATCGACGGCGGTGTGAGCTGGAATGCCGGCAGCTACAGCCCGAAGACCGGACTTTATTACAAAGTCGGCAATGAGTGGTGCATCGCCCTCGACGTGGTGAAGACAACGCCTGTGACAGAGCCGGTGACGCAGCTCAATATCGGCGCCAACTTCCACGAGGTTCCGCCTCCCGGTGGCGAAATCTACGGGCATCTGGACGCTCGTGACCCGATCACTGGCGAAAAGAAGTGGGAGGTGCGCTATCCCCAGCCCCCGCTGTCGAGCGTGCTGTCGACTGGCGGCAATCTTGTGTTTCTGCCGGACGCGCGCGGCGTGGTGCACGCTTACAACGCGGAAACTGGCGCCGAATTGTGGAACCACTCGGATGGGCTCGGCCATGTCGGCGGCATCGTCAGCTACTCCGCGGGCGGCAAGCAGTATGTCGCCGTCACCGTGGGCTTCGGCAGCCTCGTTGGCGATGGGTACGGGAAGATGTTCGGCGAGCCTTTCACGAGCATGCCGCGCGATGAGGGCTTGCTCGTCGTGTACAGCCTGAAGTAAGCAAATGAGAAAGGGGCGGAGCGCGCCAGCGCCCGCCCCTTTTTTCCTCACGCCCAAGCCGGAGTTTGTCCCACGTGAGCAACCGCGCATGGCTTCCACTGCTTGCGGGGGGGCTTATGACTTTCGCGCCTGGTTTGGCGCTGGCGCAGCAAACGGCGGCGCCCACGTCCACACTGGACGTCACGCAGCTCTTCGCCTCCACTTGCGGTTGGTGCCACACAGATGGCGGCCGGGAGGCGGGCAAAGGCCCGCAGCTCATGAACACCACGCGCAGCGATGACTTTATCCGCAACCGCATCAAAAACGGCAAGGAAGGCGCAATGCCGGCGTTCGGCACGACCTATTCCGATGCGGACATCGACAAGATCATCGCCTATATCCGCAATTTGAAGCCGGACTGAAAAGCGATCCTGCGATGAAGCGCGTCCTCCCGGTTCTTGCTCTGTGCTGCCTTGGCTTCGCCGTCCATGCGCGCACACTCGCCGAGATCAAGGAGCGTGGCGCAATCGGGCTTTGCGCGCATCCGAACTCGCTGCCTTTCGCGAGCAAGACGGCGGACCCGCCAGGATTTCAGATCGAGCTGGGGCGTGCGCTGGCGCGCGAGCTCGGCGTGTCGATGACGCCGGATTGGATCCTGACGGCGGGCCAGATCTCCCGCGCGGATTGCGACATCATGCTCGATGTGATCGCGGACCCCGAGGCGCAGGAGGAGTTGAGGCTCAAGCTTTCACAGCCCTATTACCATTCGGGGGTTTCGCTGGCGGTGCCGCAGAACAGCCGGATCAGCTCCTTCGCGACCCTGGACGGCACGACCAAGGTGGGCGTGCAGGTTGGGTCGATCACCGCCATGACTTTAGACGAGCGGCATGTCCGCATTTCCATTTTCGGTTTTGAAGAGGACATGCTGAACGCGATCGCGTCGCATGAGATCGACGCCGCGGCCGTGACCGCGATCTCTGCCGGATATTACAACACCCGCCATCCGGGGCGCGAGGTGGTCATATTGCCGCCCGACGAGACCGCGCCAGCCCTATCGTGGAACGTGGCGGTGGGCATGCGGAAGCCTGACGACGCCCTCAAGGACGCGATCGACGCCGCGCTGGACCGGCTGACTAAGGATGGCACGATCGCCGCGATTTATACGCGCTACGGCGTGACCCTGATGCCGCCGAAGCAGTAGGTCTCAGCTTTTCCGATCGGGGCTGCGTCTCTCAGACGCGCAGCGACAGGCGCGACGGCGATCGGGTATAATTGACCTCCGGGAGGAAGAGCTCAATGAAACGTATCGTACGCCTTGTCGCGGCCGGTCTGCTGCTGTCGTCGCCTGTCTCGGCGCAAATCCTGCAAGCGCCCGCGCAGCTCTACAACGAAGGCGATCTCAAGCTCGAGAGCGGCGAGGCGATCAAGGATTTCTCGATCTCCTATGTGACGTTCGGCGCGCTCAACGCCAAGAAGTCAAACGCCATCCTCATGGTGACGGCGCTCGGCGGCAACCATCACCGGCTCGATTTCATGATTGGGCCGGGGAAGGCGCTCGACCCCGAAAAATATTTCATCGTCTGCACGGACGCGATCGGCAACGGCCTCTCGACTTCGCCGAGCAATTCAAAGCTCCAGCCTCGCATGCAGTTTCCGAACTTCGTCATCCGGGACATGATTGAATCCCAATATCGGCTCCTGAAAGAAAAACTCGGCATCGATCATGTCGCCGCGGTCATTGGCCCCTCGATGGGAGGCATGCAGACCCTGCAGTGGGGAGTGAGCCACCCCGATTACATGGACGCTCTCGTCGCCATCGTGCCGCTCGCCAAGACGCCGGCTTGGAGCGCCGCGGTGGTCGAAGCCTCGCGCAAGGCGATCATGGAGGATCCGGCCTGGAAAGATGGCAATTACGACGCGCCGCCTGAGAAGGGCGTGCGGCTGTGGCGCGATATCGTCAACCTTTTGGCGGCCCGCACCCCGGAAATGTACGCGGCCCAGTTCAAGAACCCAACGGACGTGTTGCCCTGGTTGACCGAGCAGGAGAACGCCATGATGAAGGCGTTCGACGCCAACGACTGGATTTACCAGGGCTGGGCCTATGAGCGGCATGATGTTGGCGGCACGCCCGGTTTCAATGGCGACACCGCCAAGGCTCTGGCCTCGATCAAAGCGAAGACGTTGATCCTTACGGGCACCAAGGATCTGCTCAATCCGGACTTCGAGCCAAAGGAAGCGGCGAAGAATATCGCCGACGTGAAGGTCGTCACGATCAGTCCGGGCACGGTGCGAGGGCACGCGTCGGCCGGCGGATTCTTTCCGGAAGACGTCGAGTTTCTCAACCGCGAGACGAGCGCCTTCTTGGATGAAGTGACGGACGGCGGAAGGAAGCTGCAGTAGCGGCTCTCATCGGCTGACGATTGGTGCGCTTTAGCGGAAATCTGTCTTAGGTATTGATCGACGCTTTGCGCCGGCGCCTCGTGCGGCGCTCACAACATGACGCAACGCGTGAAACGGACGCGCCAAATTTTATGGTTGCGCGCTCGGGATAAACAACGTGGAAAACTTCGCGCCGAGACCGAACGAGCGCCGACGGGCGCTGATCGTGTTGCGCCGACCAACGTCAAAATCCGGCGGCGCTTACTGGGGAATGATCGAGGGGCTTCGACGAAGAACTCGTTCCGCGAAAAAACGCTGTCAACGAGTGCCCAAATTGGGCGGTCAGGTCAAAAAACGAAGTACGTACTTGGCGCATACCAACGAAAACGCCGCCCGCTTTGACACGGGCGGCGTGCGATATCACATCTCGGCTGAAAGGTAGCTCGTCACTTCCATGCCGACGCAAACTTCGCAAACTACGGGTGTCGACCATGCCATGGTGTCGTTTCCTTCTGTGGTTCTGTGAGCCCCGTTCTTCTTAGAGCCCAGAGCCAGATGTAAGGTATCACGGCGCATAAACAACCGTCAAACCCTTCCATTTGCTCTCGTCGGTAACTTTTTCGCGGGCGCCTAGCCAATTGCGGCTCGAGCCCGCGCGCCTCACGAGCGTTCACCGCCTTAGAAGGCGCCCGCGAATGCGCCGCCGTCGATAAGGATGTTCTGTCCGGTGATGAACCCCGCGTGCGCGCTGGCGAGAAAGGCGCACAGCGCGCCGAATTCGTCCGGGTCGCCGAATTGCCCGACGGGAATGCGCGCTTTTGAGTTGGCGCGGGCCGCGTCGACGCTCACGCCTCGCTGCGCCGCCGCGCGCGCGAGGCCTGCCTTCTGACGGTCCGTGTCAAACGATCCCGGCTGGATCGAGTTGATCGTCACGTTGTCGCGCGCAAACAGCCTCGCCGCCGAGGCGAGGAACGCCGTCAAGCCGGCGCGCGCGCCCGACGACACGTCAAGGCCGGCGATCGGCGCCCGGACCGAACTCGAGGTGATGTTGATGATTCGGCCAAACTTGCGCTCGACCATCCCAGGCGCAAGAGCCTGCACCAGCGCGATTGGCGTCAGCATGTTGGACTCGACCCCCTTGAGGATGTCCTCGCGGTTGATCTCTGCGAACCCTTTGTACGGCGGACCGCCGTTGTTGTTGACGAGAATGTCGGCGTCCGGGCAGGCGGCGATGAGTTCCGCCCGCGTCGCTGGATTGTCGAGATCACCCGGAACTTCGCGAATCTCAGCGCCCGTCGCCTGCCGCAGTTCGCGCGCCGTTCGATCCAGGATCTCCGCATCGCGACCATTGAGCACGACCACGCATCCGGCTTCCGCCAAGGCGTGCGCACAGCCGCGGCCCAAGCCTTTGCTCGAAGCGCAAACGATCGCCTTCCGGCCTGCTATTCCTAAGTCCATTACGGCCCCCCCGCTCTCGACACTCTTCAGGTTGCTAATTATAACCGCTTCGAGTGCGTCGCGTCATCGAAGCGACATGAGAATCTGCGCAGTCATTTCTCGTTGTTCGCCCCCTCGCGAGGAGGCCCCCGGTGCTAAAGTCCCATCAGAGCCATCGTTATAGGACGATTTTCCTATCGGATTTGCACTTGGGCACGCGTGGCTGCCAGGCACATCTTATCCTGGATATGCTGCGCCATGTCGAGGCCGACACGATCTACCTGGTCGGCGACATCATCGATGGCTGGCGCCTTCGCGCCGGCTGGTACTGGCCGCAGGCGCATAACGACGTCATCCAAAAACTGCTTCGCAAGGTCCGCCGCGGCGCGCGGATGGTGTTCGTTCCCGGCAACCACGATGAATTCGCCCGTCAGTTCTTCGGTTTGACCTTCGGCGGGATCGAGATCAAGCGGCAGGCGATTTATACCGCGGCCGACGGCAAGCGCTATCTGATCATTCACGGCGATGAATTCGACGTCGTCGTGCGCCATTCGAAGTGGCTCGCCTTCTTCGGCGACTGGGCCTACGACTTCGCTCTGTTCGTCAACACCCATTTCAACGCCGCGCGCCGCGCGTTAGGCCTGCCCTACTGGTCGTTTTCCGCCTGGGCGAAACTCAAGGTCAAGAACGCAGTCAATTTCATTGGCTCCTTCGAGCGGGAATTGGCCAACGAAGCCAGAAAGCGCGGCGTTGACGGAGTGGTCTGCGGCCATATCCATCATCCGGTCATCCGCGACATGGAGGGCGTCATTTACGTCAACACCGGCGACTTCGTCGAATCCTGTTCGCTGGTGGTCGAGCACTTCGACGGCCGGCTGGAAGTGCTGCACTGGAAGGATCCGATCCAGGTCGCCGCATGGGTTGAAGACAACGCCCCATTCGAAGGAGCGGGACGCAGGAGCCGAAGAGGCGCAAGCGGAATTGGCCTAATGCGCATTCTGATCGCGACCGACGCTTGGCGGCCGCAAGTCAACGGCGTGGTGTCGACTCTGGAGCGGATGACCCAGGCGGCCGGCGAACTGGGCGCGACCTTCGACTTCCTGACGCCACAGGGCATGTGGTCCGCTCCCCTGCCCTCCTACCCGGAAATTCGTGTCGCGATCCCTTCCTGGCGAAAGATTGGCCAGCGGATAGAGGAAGCCAGGCCCGATCATATCCATATCGCCACGGAAGGGCCGATCGGTTGGTTGACCCGTCACTATTGCCTCACGCACAAGCGGATCTTCACCACGAGCTACCACACCCGCTTCCCCGAATATGTGTCAGCACACGCACACATTCCGGAACGGCTGACCTATGCCGGCTTGCGTTATTTTCATGCGCCTTCGGCTGCCGTGATGGCCCCGACGCCGACCATCGGCGCCGACCTGACGCGCCGCGGCTTCTCGCGGGTCCGGCTCTGGACTCGCGGCGTCAACCACGATGTCTATCGCCCGCGATCCAAGCGTACGCTCGACCTCCCACGGCCGATCTTCCTCTCCGTCGGACGAGTGTCGGTGGAAAAGAACCTCGAAGCGCTGCTCGACCTCGACCTTCCCGGCTCGACGGTTATCGTGGGCGACGGACCGGTGCGCCGCCATCTGGAGCGGCGCTATCCGCATGCGCATTTTCTCGGCGCCAAGCACGGCGACGCCCTGGCCGACATCTATGCGAGCGCCGACGTTTTCGTCTTTCCCTCGCGCACCGATACGTTCGGGATCGTGATGATCGAGGCCATGGCGAGCGGCTTGCCAGTGGCCGCTTTTCCCGTGCCTGGCCCGATCGATGTCGTGGGGCTCGGCGCCGGCGTGCTCGACGAGGATCTCCGTGCGGCCTGTCTGAAGGCCCTGACGATTCCGCGCGAACGCGCGCGCGAGTATTCCATGCGGTTCACCTGGAAAGAGAGCGCGCGCCAGTTCCTCGACAATATCGAAACGAGCCGATCGGAACTCAAAGTGGCGATCGCCCCCTCGCCTGGATCTTTCGGGGCGGCCAGGCCGGTCTAGAACAACGGAGCCCACTCAGGCTTCGGCTGCCATTCAGCCATGACCAGCATCACTGTGGCCGCCACACTGAACGCGGCGGCCACCGCCCTGCATATTTGGACTGAGGTCTCCGCGCTATGCCGCCTGGGCAAGCCGCTGCTGCACCATTGTCCTCAGCTTATTGAGATCGTGCGCGAATAGCCGGATGCCGTCGGACAGCTTCTCCGTCGCCATCTGGTCTTCGTTCATCATCCAGCGGAAGGTCTTCTCGTCCATTGCGATCTTGGCTGGCGCCGGACCGGGCTTGGCCGGGTCGAGCTGTCGCTTGAGCTCGCCCTCCTCCTTCGACAGCGCCTCGAGCAGCTGCGGCGAGATGGTGAGCCGATCGCAGCCCGCGAGCGCTTCGATCTCGCCCGTGTTGCGGAACGACGCGCCCATGACGACCGTCTTGATGCCGTAGGTCTTGTAATAGGCGTAGATCGTGCGGACCGAATGTACGCCCGGATCCGTCTCAGCGGTGTACGGGCCGCCGCCAGCTTTCACGTGCCAATCAAAAATACGTCCGACGAAAGGCGACAGAAGGAACGCCTTCGCGTCCCCCGCCGCAACCGCCTGAGCGAGCGAGAAGGCGAGCGTCATATTGCAATCGATGCCGTCGGCCTGCAGTTGCGTGGCCGCCTGCAAGCCTTCCCAGGTCGAAGCGAGCTTGATCAGAATGTGCTTCTGGTCGATGCCGCGCTCCTTGTAGGCGGCGATGAGCGACTTCGCCTTAGCGATCATGGCCTCCGTGTCGAAGGAGAGATCGGCGTCAACCTCGGTCGACACACGGCCAGGAACGATCTTGGTCAGTTCGGAGCCGAAGTTTACGGCGATGCGATCGGTCACCTCGCCGACTGAGGCCTTATGTTTGCCGCCCCATGTGATCGCCTCGTCGACGAGGCGTGCATAGGCCGGCATCTCCGCAGCCTTCAGAATGAGCGACGGGTTCGTCGTGGCGTCGGTCGGTTTGTAGGCGCGGATCGCCTCCATGTCGCCGGTGTCCGAGACGACGGTGGTCATTGTGCGCAATTGTTCGAGTTTGCTGGTCATGGACGAGCCTCCTTCGGGGCAACTTCCGGCTACGGGGCGTGTTCCCTTTTCCCTGATTGTCGCGCCTCGGCGCGTCATACGCAAGCGCGAAGCGGAAGCGCCCCCGAGCCGGTTTCTGGCATTCTTACATCCAAGCGGCGCGCCATGCCGAACCGCAAGACCATCCTGGAAGATCTGTTTTGAGAAGTCCTTGGTGGCTCGCACGCCACGTCTGCGCCTTTTACTCTGATGCGGTCGCGACCCCCACGAGAAAGCGCGCAAGAGCAATGAGAGGCGGCGTTAATCCAACACAGCACGCCAGCGCCCAACCCCCGCGCGCGTAAGCCCATGCTCCGAGCGCTGAGCCTATGGCGCCGCCAACGAACGCCGTCGAGAGATAGACGCCGTTGAGCCGCCCGCGCGCGTCAGGGGCCAGGGAAAAAATCGCGCGGAAGCCTAACACCAGATTGGCTTGGACGCCGAAGTCGATCGCAATGGCTGCGGCAACCAGAAGCGACAGCGCAACGGCAGAGCCCTGCGGGATCAGGATTGACCCGAGCATCGCGAGCGCAACGATGACGATCGCGCAACCTGTCGCGGGACGACCCCAGCCGCGATCGGCGACCCGGCCGCCAATCGGCGCAGCGACGGCTCCGGAAACGCCGGCGAGTGCAAAAAGCGCGATGCCGTTCTGCGTCAAACCATAGTGAGGGCCCGCAAGCAGCAGGGGTATCGTCGTCCAAAACAGGCTGAAGGCGAAGAAGAGGCAGCCCTGATAGAAGGCGCGCCGGCGCAGGATCGGCGTCCCCCTCACCAGATGGATCATCGAGCCCATCAGCTCGCCATAGGTCATTTTGGTTCGCGGCGCGCGTACGGGCAGCGCACGCGAGAGGGCGGCGGCAAGCATCACCATCACCGCAGCCGAGAGCCCGAACACGACGCGCCATGATGACTGCGCGGCAATGAAGCTGGAAACAGGACGCGCCAGCATGATGCCGATCATGAGCCCGCTCGACACCAAGCCAACGACGCGGCCACGGGTTGCGTCAGGCGCGAGATGCGCTGCGAGCGGGATCAGGATTTGCACCGCGACCGAGCCCAGGCCGATCACGGCGGCGCAGGTCAGAAAGACGGCTGCGGACGGAGCGAAAGCAGCGCAGGCAAGCGCGACTGCGCTCAGCGCCACCGATATCAAGATGAGCCTGCGGTTCTCGACGAGATCGCCGAGCGGCACGACGAACAGGAGGCCGACGCCATAGCCGATCTGCGACATTGTCACGATGAGGCCCGCCGCTCCGGTGGCGAGGCCGAGAGATTGGGCGATCTCCGCAATCAGCGGCTGCGCGTAATAGATGTTGGCGACAAGCAGGCCGCAGGCCGCCGCAAGCGTGAGGATGGTGTACGGCGACACATCCGGCGACCTGCGCGGCGCCAGCGCCAGCGTCGGCTCAGCGGCGGCCTCTCTGATGTTCACCCGATCCACCGAAAGCCCCCGTTCTCGAATACGATCGCCTTGCCTTGAAGGATTGGCGCATCGACCGCCTTCGCCGGCGGAACCCCGGCAATCAGCGCCATAAGGACTCGGGCGACCCCTCCGTGAGAAATCACGAAAGCGTGTTCCTTGACCTTGTCGAGCCAGGGGCGCAAGCGATCCGCGAGCATCGCGTAGCTTTCGCCGTCCTGAGGCGCAAAGTCCCACCGATCCTCGCGCCGAGCACGCAGGCCTTTGGGGTCTTTGACTTCGATTTCTGGCCAGGTAAGGCCCTCCCAGACGCCGAAGCTGAGTTCCTTCAAGATCGCGTCGAGGTGGTAGCGTCCGGGTTCCAGACCCATCGCCTCGCGCGCGATCTCCATTGTCTCGCGGGCGCGCTCTAGGGGCGAAGCGAAGAATGCGCCCGCCCGCTCCAATCGCTCGATCTCTGTCCCGAGCCGGTCGCTAAGGATCCGCCCAACCGACCGCGCTTGGTCGCGCCCACGTGCGTTGAGCGGAATGTCGAGCTGTCCCTGCAAGCGACTCTCCGCGTTGTAGGTCGTCTCGCCGTGGCGCACGAAAATGAGGCGATGTGGAAATTCCGGCACGCGTAGACGATCCCTCTAATGACGAGCTGACACCGTGCGCGCGCTCAGGCGTCTAGCGCCAACGGGCGGAATCCCCATTGCTTCGCCAGCGCGAGGCATTCGCTGACCGTTCCAACGCCGGCGGTTGTCGACACGGCGCGCATGGACGCCGCAGCGCAGGCATGCCCCAGTTGCAGACACTCAACCATCGGCCATCGCTCATGCAGGCCATACAACATGCCGGCGGCGAAGGCGTCGCCAGCCCCGTTGACCCCGACGATGGCGCTGGGCGGCAAAGCGACAGAGCCGAGCGCAAGCCTCGATCCATCGCGTCCGCCCACAACGGCGCCGCCAGGAAAGTGACCCGCCGCCCACCGCATGGAGCCGAGCGCCAGCACATCGTCGATCGCCCGCGCGACTGCGGGCGTATCCGTCGATCCGTCGGGCCGCCGTGTCTCGCGTCCCGCCAGCGCGCCGATCTCGTAGTCATTGACAATGAGGCAATCAAGATAGGGCAGGCAGGGGCGGCCGAGCTCGGCGAGCCGCTCCGCCCGGGTGCTCATCAATTCGAGATTGGCGCTGAGGCCGTGGGCGCGCGCCTTGCGCAGCACGGCGACCCAGCCATTGGCGTCGCCCTGCCATGGCTGGTCCATCGCCTTGTGGGCGCCCGGCAATCCAAGATGCAGGATTTTCGCCCTCGTCGAAGAGAAATCGAAGTCATCTGGAGTCATCTCGGCCGCCACGCCCTGATAATAGAAATGCGTGCGCCGGCCGTTTGCCTCAACGTTGAACGCATCGACGCTCATTGTCGCGGCTCCCGGCATAGCGCGAAGCGCAGTGCGATCGACGCCACGCGCGTCGCACTCGCCAAGGAGAAAACGCCCGAGATCGTCGTCGCCGACGACGCCCATCGCCTCGACCGGAAGTTCAGGATCGAGGCGCTTCAGGTCGAGCGCCATGTTCGACCCAGACCCGCCGTTCTGGCGATCGATCGCCAGAACCTCGTTCGAGGTGTCCTCGTCCGGCCAGCGCGCGATCGACTTGTTGAAATCGACGCACCAGGTGCCCGCCGACAGCACGCCGCGCCGTTCGCTCACCGGTCAGCCCGACTTGAGGACGGATTCTGTGATCGCGCTATCGACCGCGATCTCGCGCGTCGGTTTCAGGCCCTGCTTCTCAAGCGCGGCGTGGTAGTCTTTGACCGCCTCGGGCGGTGTTACGTCGCCGTCGGCGACGGCGCGCATGAGACGCACGATGTCGAGCGGGGATTCCGCGAGGTTGATCTTGCGGCCGAACAGCGCGACGCGCGCGCCGTATTTCTCCGCCTGATGGATGAGCTCGAAGCAGTCGCGGGTCGTGCCGGCTCCGCCGCCCAAGACGCCCACCACGAGGCTCGGATCGAACGACGCCAGCTCTTCCAGCGCTCTCGGTCCATTATAGGCGATCTTGAGGAATTTCGGCCGTTCCGCCTCGGTGAGGCCTGCCAGACACCGGACGATGGCGTCGTTGACGAACTGAGGCATGGTCTCCGGCGTCAGAGCTCGCTCGACATTCGGATTGAACACCTCGAGAAAATAAGAAAAGCCATTTTCTTCGGCGTCGTCACGAAAATCCGTGAACGCTTCGAGCGAGACATGGTCGGCGTCAATGTCATTGGTGAAGGTGATCGAATAGAGCCCGAGGTCGGTCAGCGGCTTTGCATGCCGAAGCGAAGCGGTGCGAAACGGCCGCGACGGCTGGTTATGAAAGGAGGCTCCGCGATGGCGCCAGACGTCGGTCGTGTCATTGGCGCGAATGACCGGCTTCACTCCCGTTCCGGCGAAGACGTTGCGCTTGACGAGGCTTTCCAGATTCGAGACCGAGGTCAGCATGATGTCGACGACGTCCTGCTTGACGATCGCCTCGATCGAATTCGAGGAATTCGGCGCGCGTGCGAAATCGCGGCGCCGCTCCGTCGGCCGTCGGCGCCGGCCCGACCGCATGCAGCCCCGGCCCCATGTCGGGGTCCTTGGCGTCGGCGATGATGAAATCCGAACGCCGATAGGCGCCGCTGCGAATGCGCGCGAGCTTGTCGTCGAGCCTGAACATCAACGCCTCTCCAGTTTTGCCGGTGGTTTACAGGGCGCTCTCCACGGATGGCAACCGGTTGAGCTGGACGCTGGCGCTCGCCGCCTGTTGCAGCTAATTTGCCGCCCCCCGGAGACCCTGCTTTGCGGGTGGAGTGTCGATGGTCAAAAGTTTACCGGCGCCCGGCTGATTGCGGCGGCTTTCTTCGCCTGGTCTGCTTTCGCTCGGGCGCCATGCACTTTGCGCGCGCCGCGGATGACGACCCTTACGCCCGGCCCGAAACCTGGCTCTGCCGGCCGGGCGCGTCCGACCTCTGCGCCGCGCCCGTGGTCGCGACGGTGGTGCAAGGCGACGGCTCGCGCGCAACCCGGGTTTTGAAGCCGAATCCCGCGGCGCCGATCGACTGCTTCTACGTCTATCCGACCGTCTCCGAAGATCCCGCAGGCAATAGCGGCATGACCGCCGGGCCGGGCGAGCAGCGGGCGGTCGCGCAGCAATTCGCGGCCTTCGCCTCGGTCTGCCGCCCGTTCGCGCCGATCTACCGGCAAGTGACGATCGCGGGCGTCGAGGCGGTGCTCCTGCACGAGCCGCTCCCGGTGGATTTCAAGCTTCCGTACGAGGACGTGTTGGCGGCTTGGCGGCACTATCTTGCGCATGACAATAACGGCCGCGGAATCGTGCTGATCGGCCATTCGCAGGGCTCCCGTATCCTTGCACGGCTCATCGCTCACGAAATCGAGGGCAAGCCCGAGCAGCGCCTGCTCGCCGGCGCGCTCATCCTGGGGTTCAATGTCGAGGTCCCCGAAGGCAAGGACGTCGGTGGCACGTTCAAGGCGATTCCGCTCTGCCGAGCGGCGGGGCAGAGCGGCTGCGTGGTCGCCTATGAGACCTTCCCGGCGAGCTCGCCGCCGCCCGACGATTCGCGTTTCGGCCATGCCGAAACGCCGGGCATGGCGATCGCCTGCACCGATCCAGCCGGGCTCGCCGGCGGCAAGCTCGATCCCATTCTCGCAACCCAGACGAACCTGCTTGGCGAGGCTTCGCCCGATCCGGGCTGGGCGGCGTTCGTCAAGCCGCTCGACGCGCCCTTCGTGTCACTCCCCGGCGTCGCGTCCGGCCATTGCGTAGAGGGAACGAAGGCCTCCTATCTTTCGGTCTCGATCAACGCGCCGACGGCGCCCGGCGCCTGGCCCGCGACGCTGCCTGGCGACCTCGTCGTGCGCGGGCGGCTTCTCAAGAGCTGGGGCTGGCACCTCATCGACGTCAACATCGCCATGGGCAACCTCATCGACTTCGTCGCGACGCTGCGAAAGCCCGGCCCGTAACCCCAGCGTCGATCGCCGCGCCACGCGCCCTCACCTTTCACCGGAAGAGCCAAAGATGCCCGAGCCGCACCGTCTTCGCATTCTCCTTGTCGGCGCGAGCGGAGTGCTGGGACGCGCGATTGTCGCCGAGCTTTCGCCGCGCCACGACATCGTGTCGGCCGGCTCGAAATCGGGCGACATCCGCATCGACATCGCCAATCCCGCGAGCATCGTCGCCGGCCTGAAGGCGGCGGGGCCGCTGGACGCCGTCGCTTGCGCCGCCGGCGCCGTGAACTGGCATCCGCTGTCCGCGATCAAGCTCGCGGGGCTGGAGAAATCCTCCTACGGATTGGGGTTCACCGATAAACTCATGGGCCAGGTCAATCTGACGCTCGCGGCCCGCGATCACCTCAATGACCACGGCTCGATCACGCTGATCGCCGGCGTGCTCTCGCAGACGCCGATCGTCGGGGGTTCGTCCGCCAGCATGGTCAATGCGGCGATCGAGGCGTTCGCGATGGCGGCGGCGATCGAAATGCCCTTGGGCATCCGCATCAACGCGGTGAGCCCGACCGTATTCGAGGAATCGATGGCGGACTTCGGGCCGTTCTTTCGCGGTCACGATCCCGTGCCGGTCGCCCGCGCCGCGCGCGCCTTCAGCCGCAGCATCGAAGGCTCGGAGAACGGCCAGACCTATCGCGTCGTCTGATCGCAGCCGCATGAACAAAGCGCTATTCGTCTACGTTGCGCTCGCCGCGTTGACGCTCGCCGTCTTCGCGATCTGGCCCGAGCTCGATCTGGCGGGCGCGCGCGCTTTCTATCATGAGGGCGGTTTCTTCGGCCGCAACAGCCTCGAGCGTTTTGGCCGCGACTTCTTCCGCGTCACGCCGTTCGTCGTGCTCGTCGCCTATGCGGGCTTGTGGCTCGCCAGGCGTTTCGGGGCGAAGCTGCGCTGGGCGCCGAGCGGCCGCGCGATGATCTTTCTCATCGCCACGATGATCATCGCGCCAGGCCTCATCGTCAACGTCGGCCTCAAGGACCATTGGCATCGTCCCCGCCCGATCCAGACCCAGGACTTCAACGGGCCGAACCCGTTCGTGCCGTGGTACGACGACAACGGCGGCTGCAAGAAAAACTGCTCGTTCGTGTCGGGCGAAGCGGCGACGGGCTTCTGGATGGTCGCGCCGGCGAGCGTTCTCCCCCTGCCCTGGCGCGGTCCCGCAATGTCGCCGCCTTCGCCTTCGGGATCGGCGCAAGCCTGCTCAGGCTCGCCTTCGGCGGCCATTACCTCAGCGACGTGCTGCTCGGCGGGCTGATCACGCTCATCGTCATCGAAATCACCCGCCGCGTCATCTGGGCAAAGGGCGTGATTGAGCCGGACGCGCGGGGCATTCCCCAGTCGCCCCGCCGCAATTCGTCGAGGCGGGCCGCCCCATGACTGGTGAGCTGCGTTGATTGGCAACCCGTGGGCCGAAGAGCCTCCTGCTCCTCTGAGGGCGCAACGCGGAGCAAACCCGATGGCGGAGACGCCGGCAGATCCGGGATTTCGCCCGCCGCCTGTTCCGCGCTCGCGCCCTCTCTCTCCCGTGACGCGATGATGAACGACGCAAAAAATGCATTCGCCCTGGTCGTCATGGGCGTGTCGGGCAGCGGCAAGACGACGGTCGCGGAATTGCTCGCCAAGAGGCTCGGCTGGCCGTTCATGGAAGGCGACCGGCTGCATCCTCCGGCCAATGTCGAGAAGATGCGGCAGGGAATTCCGCTGACCGACGCCGACCGCTGGCCGTGGCTCGATCGGATCGGCGAGGAGCTTGAAGAGCTGGGCGCGCCGAGGGCAAGTCGGGCGTCCTGACCTGCTCGGCGCTCAAGCGCGCCTATCGCGACCGCATTCGCTCGGCGCGGCCTGACGTTCGCTTCATCTATATCAAAGGCTCGGAAGCGCTGATCGCGGCGCGCGTCGCCGCGCGCCATCACGAATACATGCCGGCCTCGCTGCTGCGCAGCCAGTTCGACACGCTCGAGGAGCCGACGCCGGACGAGCCGGGAGTCGTGACGGTCGATGCGGGCGGCTCTGCCGACGAGGAGGTCGCCGCTGTCATCGCCGCGCTCGACCTTTCCCCCTCCAGGCAAAGCTAGCCAGGTTGCGCGCGGCGAGCGCGGCTCTATAAGCTCGGCTGACATTCGGGGCCAATGCCCCCATCGTCATGGCCGGGCTTGACCCGGCCATCCACGCGACTCCGTTCTTTCGACCCGGCTCTCTCACACGACCGGGCTTCTGGCGGCGTCGACTCGCGGCCTTAGATTCTGTGGCGGCGTGGCGTGGATGGCCGGGTCAAGCCCGGCCACGACGCCGCACGAAGAGAGCCGCCGCCCATGCCGAGCCCCAAGAAGCCGCAAGTCAAGCGCGTCGTCCTCGCCTATTCCGGCGGACTGGACACGTCGATCATCCTCAAGTGGCTGCAGACCGAATATGGCGCGGAGGTCGTCACCTTCACCGCCGACCTCGGCCAGGGCGAGGAGCTTGAGCCGGCGCGCAAGAAGGCGGAGCTGCTCGGCATCAAGCCGGAGCACATCTTCATCGAGGACGTGCGCGAGGAATTCGTGCGCGACTACGTCTTCCCGATGTTCCGCGCCAACGCGCAATACGAGGGCCAATATCTGCTTGGCACCTCGATCGCGCGGCCGCTGATCGCCAAACGCCTCGTCGAGATCGCGCACAAGATGGGCGCCGACGCGATCGCCCATGGCGCGACCGGCAAGGGCAACGATCAGGTGCGCTTCGAGCTGTCAGCCTATGCGCTCGATCCCGACATCAAGATCATCGCGCCCTGGCGCGAATGGGAGTTCGCCTCCCGCAATGCGCTCATCGCCTTCGCCGAGCAGCACCAGATCCCGATCGCCAAGGACAAGCGCGGCGACGCGCCGTTTTCGACCGACGCCAACCTCCTGCACGTCTCCTCGGAGGGCAAGGTGCTGGAAGACCCGGCGGAGGAAACGCCGGCCTACGTCTACTCGCGCACCATCCATCCCGAGGATGCGCCCGACAAGCCGACAATCGTCGAGATCGCCTTCGAGAACGGCGATCCCGTCGCGCTCGACGGCAAGGCGATGAGCCCGGCGACCCTGCTCACCGCCTTGAACAAGCTCGGCCACGACAACGGCATCGGCCGTCTCGATCTCGTCGAAAACCGTTTCGTCGGCATGAAGTCGCGCGGCATGTACGAGACGCCCGGCGGCACGATCCTGCTGCTTGCGCATCGCGCGATCGAATCGATCACGCTCGACCGCGGCGCGGCGCACCTCAAAGACGAGCTCATGCCCAAATATGCCGAGCTCATCTATAACGGCTTCTGGTTCTCGCCCGAGCGCGAGCTACTGCAGGTGCTCATCGACAAGAGCCAGGAGATGGTCGCGGGCCGGGTGCGGCTCAAGCTCTACAAGGGCGGCGTTCACGTGATCGGCCGCGACAGTCCCCACTCGCTTTACGACCAGGACCTCGTCACCTTTGAGGAAGGCGCCGTCGCCTACGACCACCAGGACGCCGCCGGCTTCATCAAGCTCAACGCGCTGCGCCTGCGGACGCTGGCGAAGCGGAGGAAGAGAGCGGCGGCGAAGGCGTAAAGCGCCACACCCTCAATCCATGGAGACGCCCTTCGCCTTCGCTGCTGCGGCGACGAACTTGTAAGTCTGCGAAAAGGCGTCTTTGAGCGGCTCGGCGGTCTTCGGGTCGGAAATTTCGGCGAACCGGGCGGCGATCGTCTCGGGGGTGCGGTCGCTCTCCTCGAGGTAGAGGCCGGGCGTCTCGCCGATATGGGTCACCGCAAAGACTCCGGCGCCCGCGCCCAAAATGACGCGCGAGGGCGCGTTCTCGCTCACGAGAAACAACACGCCAGGCGTCACCGACTCGGGCGTCATGAGCTCCGCGGCGACCGGCGATAGAAGGCCCTCCGTCATGCCCGTGCGCGCGGTCGGCGCGAGCACGTTGACGCGAATGTCGGTCTTCGCGCCCTCGAGGTGCAAGACGTTCATGAGGCCGATCATGGCCGCCTTCGCGGCGCCGTAGTTCGCCTGCCCGAAATTGCCGTAGATGCCGGAGGCCGAGGACGTGAGCACGATGCGCCCATAGTTGCGCTCGCGCATGCCCGCCCAGACCGCCTTCGTGCAATTGGCGGAACCCATCAGATGCACGCGGAGGACGAACTCGAAATCCGCCATGTCCATCTTGGCGAAGGTCTTGTCGCGCAGCACGCCGGCGTTGTTGACGAGGATGTCGACGCGCCCCCACTCTTTTTCGGCTCGCGCCGCCATTTCGGAGACCTGCTCGAAATCGGCGACGTCGGCGGCATCCGCCATCGCAGTCCCGCCCCCAGCGCGAATTTCCTCCACAACGCTCAAGGCGTTCTCCGAGGGCGCGCCGTTTCGTCCGAGGTCGTTGATGACGACCTTCGCGCCGCGCGCCGCGAGCGCCAACGCGTGAGAGCGCCCGAGGCCAGAGCCCGCGCCTGTGACGACGGCCACTCGGCCGTCAAACTGGATTGTCATGACTTCCCTCGTGCAGGACGCCTCTATCGGCGAGGCGCTGTTCCGGGCAAGTTAGTCCGCGCGGCGCTCAGCTTACAATATCGCGCCGTTCGCCTTACGCCCCCGGCGCACGAGCCGCGGGTCAGATTGCGCTCCCCTCAGCCTTCGCGAGGACGCAGCCGGAAATCAGCCAATCGCCGTTGGGCCCACGACGAAAGCTGTAGAGCGCCGTCCAGACGACATTGTCATTATCGACAAGGGTCGCCTCAAGACTCGCCTCGTCCTCCAACTCCTTGAACGCGCCGAACTCGGCGCTGCGGTGCCTGTAAACAGGCGCATAGTGGTCGCGAACCATCGCCATGAAGTGGTCGGCGTCGCTGAACATGTCCTTGATCGTGGGAGACGCGAGCGCGTAAGCCGCCCCCGCGTCGTCATGTTCGAAGGCGTCGAATTGGCGCTCGACGATGGCGCGTGAGCTGGCGGCGGTCAGGTCGTCCGCGGAAGCGGTTCCGATCCACAGTGTCGTTGCGACAAAAGCCGCGCCCGACCATTTTCACCAAGGGGCCCATGATCGCCTCGCCTTAGATTAGCCACCCTTTATACGCGCGGCGCCGCGCAATGGTTTCACTCCAAATCTGTTCGCGCTTTGTTACACAGGCGTCACATTCGCGGGTCAAAGACCGGTCGGCGGGGAAATGCGTGACTCCGTCGACGATTCGCTCATGCGAAGCCGCCCCATGTCTCCAAAAACCGGAAGCGACCTGGAAGAAATCCGCGCCCTTCTCGCCGAGGTGAAAGCGCTCCGCGAGGATATTGAGCTCAAAGGCGCCGAGCTAAGAAGCAGTTGGAGCGTCGACGCGGACAAGTCGAAGGTTGCGCCCCGCGTTCTCAATCTCTCCCACTACATCGCGCTGCGCGCGCACGACATCACCGACCTGCAAGTCCGGCTCGCGGCGCGGGGGCTATCCTCGCTTGGCCGCAGCGAAAGCCACGTCGCGCATGCGCTCGATGCGCTCATCGCGACTCTCAAGCGCCTGAGCGGCGAATCGAGCGCGCCCTATCCGTCGCCGGTGTTGGTGAGGGCGGGCGCCGCAGAGCTGGAGGCGGAGGCCGCCCGGCTTTTCGGCGAGAAGCAAAAAGGCGGCCCCCGCGCCCGGGTGATGGCGACCTTGCCGCCCGAGGCGGCGACGGAAGCCGCGTTGGTGGAGAAACTGATAGCCGTCCGGCATGGATTGCGCGCGCATCAATTGCGCCCATGACGACCCCGAAATTTGGGGGCGAATGATCGAGAACGTGCGTCGGGCGGAGGCGCGGCTCGACCGTCCTTGCCGGGTGCTGATGGACATCGCGGGCCCCAAATGCCGCATCCTCAGAGTAAAGGCGCCGCCGAAAACGCGCCTCATGCGCGGCGACAGGATCGCTCTCATCGACGAACTGCGCGAGAAGACCAAGGAGCCGCTGGCCTTCTCGCTCAATTTTCCCGAACTCGTCGACCAACTCACTGTCGGCTCCGAAATCTTCATCGATGACGGCAAGGCCGCGGCCCGAGTCGTCTCCAAGGCGCCGGGCCGGGCCGAGATCGAGGTCTACGCCGCCCGGGAGAAGGGGGTGCGGCTCAAGCCCGGCAAGGGCGTCAATTTTCCCTCGACCGAACTCGATCTGCCGCCGCTGACCTCCAAGGACTTCCGCGACCTCGACTTCATCGCCGAGCATGCCGACCTGATCGGCTATTCGTTCGTACAGCGGGTCGACGACATCGAGCTTCTGCAAGATCACCTGGTGGCGCGCGCGCCCAAGCGCGAGCCGCCGGGGCTCGTGTTGAAGATCGAAACCCCGCTCGCGGTGCGCAATCTGCCCTCCCTCATCCTGCAGTCGTCGGCGCACAATCCGACCGCGGTGATGATCGCGCGGGGCGACCTCGCGGTCGAGCTTGGCTTCGCCAGGCTCACCGAAATGCAGGAGGAGATCCTGTGGCTCTGCGAAGCGGCCCACACGCCCGTGGTTTGGGCGACGCAGGTGCTCGACAATTTTGTGCGCGACGGCGTGGCGAGCCGCGCCGAGATGACGGATGCGGCGATGGCGCAAGGCGCCGAATGCGTGATGCTCAACAAAGGGCCGTATCTCGCCGAGGGCGTCGGCTTCCTGCGCGATGTGCTGAGCCGCATGGACCGACACCACGAGAAGAAATTCGCCCGCTTCGCTCCGCTCAAGCAGTGGGCGTGAGAGAGGCCGATCAGGCCACGCGCTCATGGGAACGCGCGGCCTCGACATCGGCTCAGCCCATCAGCAAGTCTCCGAACAGCTGCCAGCTTTGACCGTCGAACTTTGCGAGCTGCATCTGCCTGATCGGACTGAAATTGGTCGGCGACGTGTTGATCTTCATGCCAGGCAGGACCATCGGCGGTTCGAAATCCTTAACGTTGGCCGCCTGTTTCATCACGTTGTCGCGGGAGAGGTCGGCGCCGCATTGTTTGAGCACCTGAACCATCGTCGACGCGGCGGCAAAAGCATAAGTGGCGTTGGCGTCAACGAATTCCTTCTGGCTCATATATTTGTCGCAGAAGGCCTGCCACGCCTTCAGATCCGGCGCATCCTTCCAGCGCGCATCCGTCGGATCCTTGCCGTAGTAAGCGGTGATGAGGCCCTTCGACTTCTCGAGGCCCGCGGGCTTTAAGACCGTCGCGATCGAAGGCGAGACATTGCTGAGATAGCGGGTCGCGTCCCAGCCGAGATCGGCGGACTTGCGGATTGCCTGCGCGGCGAATTTCGGCGTCGCGCCGATGATGAAGATGTTCGCGCCGGAGCCCTGCAGCGTCACGACCTGCAAATCGACGGTCGGCTCCGAAGTCTCGTAGGACGCTTCCTTGACGATCATGCCGGCGCGATCGCCGAGTTCGGCCTTGAGACCGATCAGATAATCTTTGCCGAATCCGTCGTTCTGGTAGAGGATCGCGATCTTGCCGTCCGGCTTCGTCTTCAGAATGTCCTTGCCGTAGATGTGCGCCTCGGTTTGATAATTGGGGTTGTAGCCGATGGTCCACGGGAAGTGCTGTGGATCGGAGAACACGGCCGCGCCGGTCGAGACGAAAAGCTGCGGCACCTTATTGTCGTTGAGATACTGTCGGATCGCCAGATTGCACGCGGTGCCGAGCGTCTGGAAGGTGAATGCAACCTTCTCATCCTCGACCAGGCGGCGCACCTGCTCGACCGTCTTGGGCGGACTGTAGGCGTCGTCGAGACTGATGAAGTTGATCTTGCGGCCGTTGACGCCGCCCTGATCGTTGATCATCTTGAAATAGGCGGCCTCAGTGCGGCCGATCACGCCATAGGCCGACGCGGGGCCGCTATAGGGCATGGTCTGCCCGATCTTGATTTCGGTGTCGGTGACGCCGGGCGCGTTATCAGCGCGGGCGGAACCCGCGCTCGCGGCGAAAGCCGCGGCGGCCGCGCTCGACTGCAGAAATGTCCTTCGATTGATCATGACCTTTCCTCCCTTTCCATTCTTTCGATGGCGACCGTCTCAGCGCGTCGCTCCCTTCTTCGAGCCTGCGTGAAGCGACGCTAACCGCCCGACGCCGATCCGCCTTTACCCGCTCATCAGGTCGCCGAACGCCTGCCAACTCTCGCCATCAAAGCTTGCAAGCTCCATTTGACGGATGGGGCTGAAATTGGTCGGCGAGGTGTTGATGCTCAGTCCCGGCAGTCCCATCTGCAGCACCAAATCCTTGAGGCTGGCCGCCTGTCGCATGATATTCTCGCGCGAGAGATCGGCGCCGCACTGCTTGAGCACCTGCACCATGGTGGCCGCGGCGCCAAATCCGTAAACCGCGTTCGAGTCCGTCAGATCCTTCGGCGTCATGTATTTGCCGACGAAGTCTGCAAACGCCTTATAGCCAGGGTCGTCCTTCCAGCGCGCGTCGGTCGGGTCCTTGCCGTAGACGGCCGTGGTCACGCCCTTCGATTTCTCGAGCCCCGCGGGCTTCATCACCGTCGCGATCGACTGCGATACGTCGGTCACGTAGCGGACCGGGGTCCAGCCGAGGTCGTAAGTCTTGCGGATCGCCTGCGCCGCGAATTTCGGCGTCGCCGCATAGAGCACCGTATCGACGCCCGCGCCCTGCAACGTCACGATCTGAGAATCGACAGTGGGCTCCGACGTCTCGTAAGAGACTTCCTTGATCACCATGCCCGCGTGGTCTGCGCCGAGGCCCCGCTTGAGACCGATGAGGTAGTCCTTCCCGAAGCTGTCATTCTGGTACAGCACCCCAATCTTCGCGTCGGGCTTCGTCGCGACGATATGCTTGCCGAAGATCGCGGCCTCCGTCTGGTAGTTCGGCTGCCAGCCCATCGTCCAAGGAAAGTGCTCCGGATCCGAGAACATGCTCGCGCCGGTGGCGACGAAGAGCTGCGGAATCTTGTTGTCGTTCATGTATTGCCGCACGGAGGCGCAGCACGCGGTGCCGAGGCTGTTGAACAAAAAGGCGACCTGCTCCTGCTCCACGAGACGGCGCGTCTGCTCGACGGTCTTGGGCGGGCTATAGCCATCATCGAGGCTGATCAGATTGATCTTGCGCCCGTTCACGCCGCCCTGCTCGTTGATCATTTTGAAATAGGCGACGTCCGCCTTGCCGATCACCCCGTAAGCCGAGGCCGGACCGCTATAGGGCATGGTCTGCCCGATCTTGATCTCGGTATCGGTGACGCCCGGCGGGTTGTCGGCCCGGGCAGAACCTGCGCTTGCGGCGAAAGCCGCGGCGGCGGCGCTCGACTGCAGAAATGAACGTCGAGTGATCATGTGGATTCTTCCTTTCCTCCGAATTTCGCGGCGTTCTCGGCGCCCGCCGTCTTCGACTTTGCGGCCGCTGAGGCGAAGCGATCACGCGCGCGACCGCCTTCATGAGCCGCCCGCGCCCCGCCCGCGCTCCAGTCGGCAACGCGGCCATTACCAGAATGAGCAACGCGCCGTAAATCGCGCCCGGCAGCGCCTTGGCGCCTTCGCCGAAACTGACGGTGAGCTGGTCGGCGAGATTGGGCACGAACTCGATGAACAGGGCGCCGAACAGCGCGCCGCCGAGCGAAGCGAGCCCGCCGACGACGACGCCAACCAGAAAGGCGAGCGAGAGCGCAAGCCCGAAGCTCTCCGGCGAAACGAAGCCGACCGCGAGCGCGCTCAAGCCCCCGGCGACGCCCGCATAGAGCGCGCTGACGCCGAAGCATGTTGTCTTGTAGAGCGCCGCGTTGATGCCCATCGTCTCGGCGGCGATCGGCTGATCGCGGATGGCGACCAGCGCCCGCCCGATCCGCCCCCGCACGAGGTTGCGCGCCGCCCAGTAGAGCGCCGCGGCGCAGGCGAGGCAGACGAGGTAAAGCCATTGGTCGGCGGTGAGGCTGAGCCCGAAGGGCACAGGGGGCTTGGCGAGCGTGAGACCCTGCGATCCGCCGGTGAACGCGTCGAAGCCTTTGTAGCTCAGGATCTGCGGCGCAGCGACGGCGAGCGCGAAGGTGGCGAGCGCGAGATAAAGGCCGCCGAACGGAGCGCGGGAAAGCCGAACAGAAAGCCGGCGACGAAGCACACGACGCTCGCCAGCGGAATGGCCAGCCAGTACGGCAGGCCGAACTTCACCATCAGGATCGCCGCGCCATAGCCGCCGATGGCGAAAAAGGCGCCGTGGCCGAGCGAGATCTGGCCGTTGTAGCCGGTCAGGAGATTGAGGCCGAGCAGCGCGATCGCGAGGATCAGCACCTGCGCGCCCTGATAGATGTGGTAGCCTGAAGCAATGAACGGAAAGGCGAGCGCGAAGACTCCGACCGCGATGGCGACAAGGGCGCCGAGCGCGCGGTCGGCGTCGGCCATGGTCACACCCTCGCCACGAGGCGGCGCCCGAACAGTCCGGACGGCCGCCACACCAATACGGCGATGATGATCGCCAGCGCGACCGACAGCTTGACCTCGTCGCCGACGACGATAGGCGCCGATGAGATTGCCGAGCACGCCGACCGCGATGCCGCCAAAGACCGCGCCGAACGGATTGTCGATGCCGCCCAAAACCGCGCCGGCGAAGGCATAGAGCAGGACGCCGCCCATCATGTTGGGATCAAGATAGACGATCGGCGCCGCCATCATGCCGGCGACCGACCCGATCGCCGCCGCGAGCCCCCAGCCGATCGCCAGCATCCACCCGACCCGAATGCCGACCAGCCGGCTCGACACCGGATTCTGCGCCGCCGCGCGCATGGCGAGGCCCAGCGGCGTCAGGCGAAAAAACGCGTAGACCAGCGCCAGCACGCACAAGGTCACGAGAACGGACCCTGCTTCGTGCGACGACATGTAGCCGGCGCCGAACCAGGGCCGGCCGGTGAACGGCGAATCGAACGAAGTCACCGAAAAGCCGTACAGCCATCCGGCGAGCGAGTTGAAAATCAGGCTAAGCCCGATGAACACGATCACGGAAGCAAGAATGGGCGCGTTGGCGAACGGCCTGACGACCAACCGTTCGATCACGACCCCGCCGATGAACGAAGCGACGACCGTGGCGAAGAATGCGAACCAATAGGGCTCGCCAAGGTCCATCAGTTTCCAGGCGAAATAGGTCGAGAACATCGCCATTTCACCTTGAGCGAAATTGATCAGATGCGTCGCCTGGTAGATCATCACCAGCGCCAGCGCCATGATCGCGTAGACGCCGCCGAGCGCGAGACCGGACGCCAGTTGATGCAGGAACTCGCCCAAACTCCGACTGCTCCCTTGGCTAATAGCCGAGATAGGACCGGCGCACCGAATCGTCGGCGCGGATCATCTGCGAAGGGCCGCTGAGCGCCACCCTTCCGGTTTCGATCAGCACGGCGCGATCGGCGAGATCGAGCGCGAGCGAGGCGTTCTGCTCGACGATGAGGAGGCTCAGGCCCTCTTCGCGATTGATCTCGCCGAGCGCGCGAAAGATTTCCGCCACCACCAGCGGCGCGAGGCCGAACGACGGCTCGTCGAGCATCAGTAGGCTCGGGCGCATGAGAAGCGCGCGCGCGATCGCCAGCATCTGCTGCTCGCCCCCCGACAGCGTTCCCGCCTGCTGGCGGCGCCGTTCGGCGAGGCGCGGAAACAAGCCGAACATGCGATCGAAATCCGCGCGCACGCTTTGCCGGTCGGAGCGCACATAGGCGCCGAGGCGCAAGTTCTCCTCGACTGTCAGATCGAAAAACGTGCCGCGCCCGTCCGGCACATGCGCGATTCCCAGACGCGCGACATCCTCGGTCGCGAGCGCGCCGATCGGGCGGCCGCGAAAGCGGATGTCGCCGGTGCGGCGAATGAGCCCGCTCAGCGCCCGCAGGATCGTCGTCTTGCCGGCGCCGTTGGCGCCGAGCACCGCAGTAACGCCGCCGTCCTCGACCTCGAAATCGACGCCGTGCAGCGCCCGCGCCGGGCCGTACCAGGCTTCGAGACCTTTCGCCTCCAGGATCGGCGGGTTCAATTCGCGCCCCCGAGATAGGCGCGCACCACCTCGCGATTGGCCCTGACCTCGTCGGGCTTGCCGTCGGCGATCACCCGGCCAAAGTCGAGCGCGACCACCTGGTCGCTGACCCGCATGACCAAATTCATATGATGCTCGACCAAGAGCACGGCGACGCCGCGGCGGTCGCGGATCGCGCGGATTTCATCGGCGAGGCCATCGACTTCCGAATGGTTGAGCCCGCCGGCCGGCTCGTCCAGAAGGAGCAGTTTCGGTCCCTTGGCGAGCGCGCGGGCAAGCTCCACCCGCTTGCGAACCCCGAACGGCAGGGCGCCCGCCGGCCGATCCGCGACGGCCTTGAGACCGAATTCCTCGATCAGCGCGTCAGCGTGTTCGACGATCTTCTTTTCCTCGCGCTTCGCCAGCGGCATGGCCAGCGCGTTGGCCAAGAATCCGCCGCTCGCCATCGCATGCGCGCCGACGCATACGTTTTCGCGCACGCTCATGGTCGAAAACAGGGCGACGTTCTGGAACGTCCGCGCGATGCCGAGGGAGGCGAGCTCATGCCTGGAGCAGCTCGCCAGCGGCCGGCCATCGAACAGGATCGACCCCGCGCCCGGATCGTAGAGGCGCGAGATGCAATTGAAGAGCGTCGTCTTGCCGGCGCCGTTCGGGCCAATCAAGCCGCAGATCGCGCCGCGGGCGACCTCGAACGAGACATTGTCGAGCGCGGTCACGCCGCCGAACCGGATCGTCAGCCCCTGGACCGCCAGCAGGGCGGAGGCCTGGAGGTTCGCATTCGCATCCGCGCCTCCAGCTCTCGCCTCGGCCAACACCATGGGCTTTCCGTTCCCTCATGCCGGCTCATCAAGGCCAGGCGACGGCCGCACTCTTGACGTTTCCGGCTCGCTTGTCACGCGGTTTTCTTGGCCGCCTGTTGGGCGTTTTGCCGAGGTCACGGCCGGCGTTCCAGGAAACTCAGAACGCCGGCCTTGAACGTTTTGTCGCCAACCGCGAGATTGTGGTCGCGGCCGGGAATGGCGAGCGCCTGCGCCCGCGGCAGCAGGGCGACCAGCCTCTTGGGATCGCCCGCAAGCGTGTCGCGTTCACCGACCGCGACCAACGTCGGCTGGATGAGGCGCGCAGCCTCCGCCGGCGTCAGGTTCCGACGCAAGCCGTGGACACAAGCGGCGAGCGCAACGCGGTCGCTCTTCGTCTGGTCGGCGAAGGCGCGGAACAGGCGCTGCATCGGGTCGGCGAGGCTGTCCAGCGACGGCGCCTCCATGGCTTCGGCGATGGCCTCCGACAAACCGCAGTCGCGCGCCAGCCGGTCGCCGAGGCCTCCGAGCACGAGCGAGCGCACGAGATTCGGTTGCTCGAGCGCAAGGAAGCTCGCGATCCGCGCGCCCATCGAATAGCCCATCACGTCGGCGCGCTCGACGCCTCAAATGCGCGAGCAGGTTGGCTGCGTCTCCCGTCATCAGATCGGCGCGATAGTCGCGCAGGCGCGTGGAGCTTTTCGCTTTGCCCATGGCCGCGATTGTCGAACGCGATGACGCGGCGCCCAGCCTGGGTCAGCGTTTCGACCCAACGCGGATTGACCCAGTTGATGCGATGGTTCGAGGCGAAGCCATGAATGAGCAGGATCGGCTCGCTAAGGTCTTGCCCCTCCGGCTTCACATCGATGAACGCGATGTCGACGCCGTCAGAGGAGAAATGCCGCAGGGGGGCGCCAGCTTGTTCGGCTCGCATGGGCGCTCCCGCTTCGTCGGACACGTTAATCATTCTCACGGTTAGCGGCGGAGAGCCCCCGTCTGGCGGTGGACCCTTACCGCGGCGCGGACGAGACGCGAAGTCGTAGCGTCAGAGCGAAGTGGCGAATGCAGTCAGCCAGTCCGGCATCGCGGCGACGAGAACCGCCTCGATCTGGTGGTCGAGGCCGGTCAGCACCGTCGCGCCGATGAGCGCGAACGCCGCGCCAAGCGCGACCCTGCCGCCCGCGCCTGCCCAAGCGAAGCGGGCCCTCGACGCGGCGCGGCCGAGCACATAGCCGGCGGCGATGAGCGCGCCCGCCGCGCCGAGCGCGTAGGCCGCCATCGTCGCCATCGCCGCAGCCACCGAACCGCCTTTGGCGGCGAGCAGCAACGCCGCGCCGAGGATCGGGCCGGCGCAGGGCGCCCAGGCGAAAGCGAGCACGACTCCGGCCGCGGCCTGCCCGGCGAGCCCCGCATTCGGCAGTCGCTCGCCCAGGACGCCGGCGGCGCGGCCGGCAAACCCGAGCCTGAGTTCGATCGCGTCGCCGATCGCCGGAACCATGAGCGCCGCGCCAATGGCGATCATGATGACCGCGGACGCCATTCGCGCCCACTCCCAATCGCCGAACTCGACGCCAAACGATGCGAGAACGCCCCCGATAATTCCGAACGTCGCCGCCAGGCCAAGCCCGAGCGCAATCGGACCGCGCGGGTCCTTTGCGCGGGCGCTTGCAACCACCACGGGCGCGAGCGGCAGCACGCAGGGGCTGAGGATGGTCAGCATCCCCGCCGCGAAGGCCAGCGCCAGGTTGACGATGAGGTTCACATCGCCGCCTTGAAGATCTTGACGACCGCCTCTTGCGACATCTCCCAGGACATGCGCGCCACTTCCTTGCCGCCCTTGTAGGCGATCAATGTGGCGCGGGGACAGTCGAGCTTGCTGACGACGTCCTTCTGCTTGTCATAGTCGACGCGGAAGACGCTCACCCCGTCGTAGGCGGCGTCCTTCTTGAGGCTGTCGAGGATCGATGTCTGCGCATGGCATTGCAGACACCACCACGCGGCGACATGCACGACGACGGGCTTGCCGGACGCGATCGCCTTCTGCACGGCGGCCGGGTCGTAGGGCTGAAGCTCGAACGCCCTCGCCGGAATGGCCAACGCCGCCGAGGCCGCGCCGACGAGGGCCAAAAACGCTCTCCTGTTCCGCATAATCTCTCCCGATGTTGTCTTTGCCTGATCCGTTACGTTGGCGACGCCGGAATGTTTCAGGCAGCGCGTGGCGCGACGCCCCGAGAGCGTCAACCTCGCGCTCGGGGGCGAAAACGACTAGCATCGGTCCGCCGGTGGGACATACCACAAAAGCGCCTGTTCTCGGCGCGCCGGAACTAGGGAGGACTCCAATGAGAAAGTTCCGAGTGATCGGCAGAGGGATCGCCATCGCAACGCTGTTGTGCTTCGCCGCGCCCCAGGCGGAAGCTTTCGAAGCGTATGGAGCGGGAACAGCCGCGACGCAGCTCGACGACGGCCTGATCGTTCAGGTCCGCGGAGGGCGAGGCGGCGGGGCGCGCCACGGTGGCGGCGGCATGCATCGCGGCGGAGGAGGCATGCATCGCGGCGGTGGCGGGATGCATCGCGGCGGCGGTGGAGTGCACCGCGGCGGCGGGGCGTATCGCGGCGGCGGCGCCTACCGTGGCGGGGCGCATCGCGGAGGGGCGTATCGCGGCGGAACGGCCTATCGGGGCGGAGCGTATCGTGGCGGCGCGTACCGTGGCGGGGCGGCCTACCGAGGCGGCGCTTATCGTGGCGCGGCTTATCGCGGCGGCGTCTACCGTTATGGCGGTTGGACGCGTCCGGGATACGGCTGGGCGCCTGGCGGCGCGATCGCAGCGGGCGCAGCGCTTGGCTTTGTGAGCGCCGCGGCCGCCGCCTCATGGGCTGGCGCCGCGCCGGGTCCGGGTCTTTGCTGGTACTATACCGACCCGAGCCGTCGGCAAGGCTTCTGGGACGCCTGCCAGTAACATCGAGGACGAGGCGCCGCTCCGGCCTCCGGGGCGGCGTCGGTCAAAGCAGCGACTTGATCCGTGCGGCGTCCTCGGGCGTCGCCGGATTGTAGACCACCATGGCAAGGTCCGTTCGCCCGTCGATGGCGAATGTCGAAAACTCGAACGCGAGCGGACCGAGCGCCGGATGCCGTATGTGCTTGACCGCCTCGCCATGGTGGGTGGGAACATCATTGTCGCGCCACATCGCCTTGAACTCGGGGCTGAGCCGGCAGAGCTCCTCGACCATGGGCTCAACCTCCGCTGCGGCGCCGGCGCGGGCCGCGTCCACCCTGAACGCGCCCAACACGAACCGCGCCACGCTCGCCCAATCGTATTGCGCGGCGCGAGCGCGCGGATCGAGAAAGATGAAGCGCAAGATGTTGCGCTGTTCCGGCGGCAGCGATCCGTAGTCGACGAGCATCACAGTCGCCGCCCGGTTCCAGGCCACGACGTCGTATTTCGCATTTCTGATGAGCGCAGGGACTCGGGTCCAGCGCATCGAGCACGCGCTGCAGGCGTGGCGTCGCGCCGTCGTTCTTGCGGTAGCGCGCTTCGGGCGGACGGCCGAGGCCGAGCAGGAAAAGATGCTCGCGCTCGACCTCCGTGAGCATGAGGGCGCGCGAGATCCGATTGAGCACGTCTGCCGACGGCGCTCCGCCCCGCCCCTGCTCGAGCCACGTATACCAGGTCGGGCTGATGTTCGCGCGCTGAGCCACTTCCTCGCGCCGCAGTCCTGGCGTGCGGCGGCGTTCCGAGGCAAAGCCGAACGCGGCTGGATCGAGCTTCGTCCTCCGGTCCTTCAGATAGCCGCCGAGCCGGCTCTCGTTCGTGGCGGTTTCGCTCATCCTGTTAGCCATTATAATATGATAAGATCACTACTTTACTACAATAGCCCAGGAGCACAGGTTTGTCTCCAACGAATATGGAGACTGCGCATGCATGTGTTCGTCACAGGCGCGACTGGCTGGATCGGCTCGGCCGTCGTGAAGGATTTGCTGGCGTCGGGACATGAGGTCACGGGACTGACCACAACGCCTGAGGGCGCGCGCAAACTAAAGGCCCTAGGCGCTAAGGCGCGCGTCGGAAGGCTTCAAGACCATGCGCTGCTGCGCGAGGCCGCCGCTGAATTGGACGGAGTGATCCACCTGGCCTTCATGCACGGGCTTTCGAACATGAGCTTGCCAACCCGCCTCCGATTGTTCGCAGGGGCCCTGACAGGCGGGATCGTCCAGAGCTTTCTCGGAATCCTTGCGGAAACGGAATTGGGCGCCATCCGGGCTTTGGGCGCCGGTCTCGAAAGCTCCAAAGGCCGTTTGGTCGTGGCGTCGGGAATTCTCTCCCTGCCGCAGGGCAAGGTGTCGACCGAACGCGACAATCATGTGCCGGGCGGTCCAAACAGGGCTTTCTCCGAGACGGCGGCCCTGGACCTGATCGGACGCGGCGTCCGTTCTTCAATCGTGCGGCTGCCGCCGACCGTGCATGGCGCGGGGGAACACGGTTTCATCACCCGGATCATCGCCGCAGCGCGCAAGAAGCGCGTCTCGCCCTATATCGGCGACGGCGCGAACCGATGGCCCGCGGTGCATGTGTCCGACGCGGCGCGCCTCTTTCGTCTGGCGCTTGAAAAAGGGGAAGCGGGGGCAAAGTTCCATGCCGTTGATGACGTCGGCGTCCCTTTCCGCGAAATTGCATCGCTGATTTCGACCAAGCTGAACGTGCCGACAGCAGGCATTCCTGCGGCGAAGGCCGGCAAGCATTTCGGAATGATCGCCAGTTTCGTCGGCCTCGATAATCCGGCGTCCAGCGAATGGACCCGGGCTGCGCTGAATTGGCGACCGGAGCATCCCGGCCTGCTCGCCGACATGGACGCTCATTATTTCGGGTCAACCGGTCTCGCCGCCGCGGCCTAGCAACGATTCTCCGATCCTTCGACAACCATAGAGGTTTGCTCATGCGTGTATTTGTCACTGGCGCCACCGGATTCATCGGCTCGGCCGTCGTCAAGGAATTGATCGGCGGCGGGCCATCAGGTGATCGGCGTCTACCGTTCGGACGACAAAGCGCCGGCGCTCGCCGCCGCAGGGGCCGAGATCTATCGCGGATCGATCGACGATCCCGACAGCCTGAAGGACGGCGCCGCCCGCTCGGACGGCGTGATCCATCTCGCCTTCAACCACGACTTCTCGCAATTCGCAGCCAATTGCGAAACCGATCGGCGCGTCATCGCGGCGCTGGGCTCGGCTCTCGCCGGGCTCCGACCGACCTTTGATCGTGACCTCCGGAACCGCGATCGCCAAGGTCGCGCCCGGTCAGGTCGCCACCGAGGACGCGCCTTCGATCACCTCCAGCGATTTCCCGCGCGCGATTTCCGAAGAGGCGACCGCCGACGTCGCCGCCGATGGCGTCAACACGTCCGTCGTCCGCCTGCCCCAGGTCCACGATCCCGAGCGGCAGGGACTCATCAGCCCCTGGATCGCGATCGCCCGGGAGAAGGGCGCTATCGCCTATATCGGCGAGGGCCGTAACCGCTGGGCGGCGGCGCATATCTCCGATGTCGCGCGCCTCTACAGGTTGGCGATCGAAAAGGCGGAGCGGGGCGCGGTCTACAACGCAGTCGGAGAGGAAGGCGTGTCGGCGCGCGAGATTGCGCAAACCATTGGCCAGCGCCTCAAGATGCCGGTCAAGTCCATCACGGCCGAAGAAGCGGGAGGCTATTTCGGCTGGCTTGCCCATTTGGCCGCGCGCGACATGCCCGCTTCAAGCGAGAAGACACAGGAAAAGCTGGGATGGCGGCCGACCGGACCTGGGTTGATCGCCGATCTCGAACGCTTGCCGATCTCCCAAAGCTGAAGCGCAACCGGCCGCGCGACCGTGAAGGACATATCGCAAGCGGCTCACCTGAGCGGACCTTCGCTTGCCCTTTGACGCCTCGCGCCGATAATGGGGCGGCGGCCTCCTCCTGGCCGCCTTCCCCAGGACTCGTCATGCGCATCGCATTGCTCGCCGGCGCACTCGCCGTCACGCTTGGCGCCGCCAGCGCCGCTCAGGCCGATTCCTCGGTTCTGACCTATCACGGCTCGCTCGATCGCTCGGGCCGATATGTCGTTCCCGGCCTCACTTATGAGCGCGCGCGCGGCTTGCATCTCGACGCTTCGTTCCATGCCGCTTATCGCGGCGGGGTCTACGCGCAGCCGCTGTTCTGGGAGAGACCCAACTCAGGAGGCGGCGTACTGATCGTGGCGACGGACCAGGATGAGGTCCACGCGATCGACGCCAAGACCGGCGCGCAAATCTGGGAGCGCAAGCTGGGCGAACCAGTTCCGCTGTCGGCGCTCCCTTGCGGTAACCTTCCGACCCTTGGCGTGACCGGCACGCCGGTCATCGATCCGGCCCGCGCGACGCTTTACCTCGACGCCATGGTCATGCGTGACAACGAGCCGCGCCATGAGATCTATGCGCTCGCGCTCGCCGACGGGTCGGTCGAACCGGGATGGCCGGTCGATGTGGCGACCGCGCTCAAGGGCAGCTTCACGCCCTCCGCGTCCAATCAGCGCGGCGCGCTGGCGCTGTTCGAGGGGCGCGTGTTCGTTCCCTATAGCGGTCATTTTGGCGATTGCGGCGACTATCACGGCGTCGTCGTCGGCGTATCCCAAAGCGATCCGACCAAGGTCGAGAGTTTTTCGACCCGGGCGCGCGGCGGCGGCATGTGGGGGCAAGGCGGGGTGAGCGGCGATGGCAAGTCGCTGTTTGTGGCGACCGGCAACACCTTCGGCGCCGCCGCATGGAGCGATGGCGAAGCCGTCCTGCGCTTTGGCCCGAGCCTCGCGCGCCCGGTCGAGCCGCGCGACTACTTCGCGCCGTCAAACTGGAAAGCGCTGGATGGGGCCGATATGGACCTCGGCGGAACGGCGGCGATCCCGCTCGACGTCCCGACCGCCAAGGGCGTGCGAAAGCTCATCTTCGCTATCGGCAAGACCGGCGACGCGTATCTTCTCGACCGCGACAATCTTGGCGGCATCGGCCCCGGGCTCTTGAGCGCTCATGTCATGGCGAACCGGACCATGGCCTCGCCGGCGATTTGGGGCGGCGATGACGGCGTGTTCGTCGCAGTCCAAGGATACGGGGCAAATTGTCCGCCTGATAAAACCGGAAAAGGATTGGCGGCGCTGAAGATTCGCGCCAATCCCGCCCCCTCGATCGAAACCGCCTGGTGCGCCGCGGTCCCCGGCAATCGGGGTTCGCCGATCGTCACGACCACGGACGGGCGCGCGGATCCGATTGTGTTTATCGTCGGCGCCGAAGCCGACAATCGGCTGTACGCGTTCAGAGGCGACACGGGCGAGTTGATAGCCTCGCCGGCAGGAAATTTGCGCGGTTTTCATCGATTTCAGACGCTCATCGCCGCCGGCGACCGGCTCTATGTCGCGAGCGGCGGCCAGGTCTACGCCTTTGTGTTTTAGACCCGTAAGGGGCTCAGGAACCCACCGAGACAGCTGAGCGTTGTTTCTGGTTGTAACCAAGGTCTGAGCAGGACGAGTCTTGCTGCCGTCGCGCCTGGTCTTTGGCCGCGGCGCTGTTTGTGCGATAAGTCCGCGAAGCGATTGGGCTACGCAAGGAGGAAAGCATGATTCGGTCAGGTTTGGTGAAAAGCGCCTGCGTGGCGATCGCGCTCCTAGGTTTTAGCGCCCCGCAAGCCGGCGCCATCGAATTGCAGGGCTCGAACCCGACAGCGTCCTTCAGCGACGGGTTGATCTCGAAAGCCTATATCGCGCATCGCGGCGTGACCGCTGTCGGACCGCGCGGCGGCGTCTACCATCGCGGCGGCACTGCGGTCGGCGGCTATCGCGGCGGCGCCTATCGTGGCGGCGTCTACCGTGGGGGGGTCTATCGCGGCGGCGCCTATGGGGGCGTCTACCGCGGAGGTTACGGCGGCTGGGCTCGGCCCGGTTGGTACCGGTGGGGACCGGGCGGCGCCATCGCGGCCGGCGCCGCGCTCGGCGTCCTCGCCACCGGCGCGGCCATCGCCTATGCCGGCCAGCCGCCAGCGCCGGGCCTGTGCTGGTATTACACCGATCCCAGCTACCGGCAGGGCTTCTGGGACGCCTGCCAGTAGCATCCACGTCTGAGGCGTGGCCTCGAGGGGATTGCGGTCGCCCGGCCACAATCCCCTCCGCCCAACCCTGTCGACGACGGGAGACCGCCCGTCCTCGACGAGCCGGCGAGCGGCGCACGATGAGCGTTTGCAACATTAATACATTATACTTGTGTTCTTAAGACTTTTTCAGTTGCAGAAAAATGAACCTAAGACATTGATAACGCTTGGTCGCGCGCAAAATCGTACACCCCCGCACGCGTCCCGTTTCGACGCCGCCGTGTGGCCTTGCCAAATCGAGCCGATTGCCGCCAAGGTCGCGCCTCACCGCGCCTGAAGCGCCTTCGAGCGAGCCCATGATCCCCAACGCGCCCCGCGCCTTCGACTTCGACCTCGGCGAGAGCGCCGCGATGATCCGCGACAGCGCCCGGACCTTCGCCGAGAAGGAGATCGCCCCGCGCGCCGCTGAAATCGACCGCGACAACGCGTTCCCGCGCGACCTGTGGCCGAAGATGGGCGAACTCGGCCTGCACGGGATCACCGCGCCCGAGGAATATGGCGGGCTGGCCTTAGGCTACCTCGAACATTGCGTGGCGATGGAGGAAGTGTCGCGCGCCTCGGGATCGATCGGGCTGTCGTACGGGGCGCACTCGAACCTCTGCGTCAACCAGATCGTGCGCAACGGCAATGACGAGCAGAAGGCGCGCTATCTGCCGAAGCTCATCTCCGGCGAGCATGTCGGGGCGCTTGCGATGTCGGAGCCGAACGCGGGCTCCGACGTCGTGTCGATGACCACCCGCGCCGAACGCAAGGGCGACCGCTACGTCATCAATGGCTCGAAGATGTGGATCACCAACGGTCCCCTCGCCGAGACCCTGGTGGTCTACGCCAAGACCGATCCGGCCGCCGGCGCACGCGGCATCACCGCCTTCATCATCGAACGCAGCATGAAGGGCTTTTCGCAAGGCGCCAAGCTCGACAAGCTCGGCATGCGCGGCTCCGACACCGCCGAACTCATCTTCGCCGACTGCGAAGTCCCGGCGGAGAATGTGCTGGGCAGGGTCGGCAAGGGCGTCAACGTGCTGATGAGCGGCCTCGACTACGAGCGGGTGGTCCTGGCGGCGGGGCCGCTCGGCCTCATGCAGGCCGCGCTCGACGTCGTCCTGCCTTACGTCCACGAACGCAAGCAGTTCGGCCAGCCGATCGGGACGTTCCAATTGGTCCAAGGCAAGCTGGCCGACATGTATGTCACGATGAATGCGGCGAAGGCCTACGTCTACGCGGTCGCCAAGGCCTGCGACCGCGACCAGACCACACGCGAGGATGCGGCTGGCGCGATCCTCTACGCCGCCGAGCGAGCGACCCAGGTCGCCCTCGATGCGATCCAAGTTCTCGGCGGAAACGGCTACACCAACGACTATCCGCTCGGGCGCCTGCTGCGCGACGCCAAGCTCTACGAGATCGGCGCCGGCACGAGCGAAATCCGCCGCATGCTGATCGGGCGCGAGCTATTCGAGAAGAGCGCGTGAGTTTGAAGCGCTGAAGCCTTTAGCCGGCAAGCGCATCGCGAACAGCTCCCGGCGTCACGCCCATTGCCGCGCGAAAGGTCGCCACGAAATGGGCGGGTGTCGAGAATCCAACCTCTTCCGCAATTTCACCGACGGGAGTCTCGCCGACACGCAAGAGCGACACGGCGCGCTCTACGCGTCGGCGAATGACATAGTTGTGTGGCGTGGCGCCAGTGTGCTGGCGGAAGGCGCGCACGAAGTGGGTGACGCTGAGGCCAGCGGCGGCGGCCATATCCGCGAGCGTCGGTGAGCGCGCCTCGTCGAGCGCCGACTCGATCATTGCCTCCACACGGCGGAACGCAGCCGGCGCGAGGCCGCCGCGGAACAACGCCGATGGTCTCTCGATCCGGTCCCGCCACTGGCCGGCATGCCGCTCAATACGGAGAGCCAGCGCGTGCAGATCCTCTTCCACCATTAGCGCGTCGTCGGGCCGTTGCCGAGCGCTGCCGACGAGGGTCCGCATGATCATGGCCTGCATCCAGTCGTCCCGCAGATCGAACATGGATGGGCACGCAAAGGGCGCGTCGAGCGTGGCTTCGGCATAGCCTTCGCTCATGAAAAGCTGAACAATATCGGCTTCGCCGTCCACCTCGACACAGGCGCCCTCCAACGGCGAGAAGATCGATACGCCGCCGCCGCGCAATTGATCGGCAACCACGCCGGCGTTACGGATACGCGCATTGCGACGGCCGACGAGGCTCATCGCGAGCCTAATCGTATTTGACGGGACGACGTCAACGACACCGGCGCCATGCCGCCAGCGCGCAATTGCGGCTGTAGGCTCCGACGGCGCGCCAAGCGTGCGCACGAAGACGGGTTTGCCCAGCGCCGCAACCATGTCCTCCAGCGCTTTCATATCCGTTCTCTTTCGCCCGCGGCCAAGCGGTTCACCCTTCTATTAGTTTGCAAACATGTTGGCGGGTCATCCGGCTGACCAGGGCCTGCGCGTCGAAAACGGTCATTTCGCGATACCGCTCGATCTGACATCGGTCCAACATCTCGATGCGGCGGCTGTGGACGGCGGTCTGCCCATTTCCCATCAGCCGGATGGACCGCATCCGGCCCCGTCCGGAGTTTCAACCATGGAAGCCGCACGCTGGATCGTCATTTTCGTAGCCGCTGTAACCGCCGCTGGCGGTCTCTGCGCCGATTGGTTCGTTCCCTTTGGCGCCCGCCAGCACCTCAAGAACCCGGCCTGGGCGCCGCACGCCAAGTTTCACAACGCGCAGGGGATTCTTATGGGGTTGGGTCAGGGCGTGCTCGCGATCGGGCTGCTGTTCGTCGCTCCCCTGAGCCTGGCTACAATCCTCCTCGCCGCGCTGATCGCGTCCCTCTACTGGGACGCGATCATGTTCGCCCCGATCTTTCCTGGCACAGCCTGGGTAGATCCCGAGTTTGCCGAGGCGACGCCGCGCCCACTTGGCCTGCATCCCCAGCAACTGATCGGCTGGGTGCTGCTGGGTCTGTTAGCCGCCGCTGTCATCTTGGCCTTCGCCAGCCATTGACGGGGCTGAATTCCGCCGGACCGCAAACCGACGAGGGCGCTACTAAAAATTTCGCCACACGGCGACCGCAACCCCGTGCTGGGTGTTGGTCTTGACCGTCCAAACGGTTGAAAAGAGGCCGGCCTGGAGCGACCATTTGTCGTTGAGAGCGTAGACGACGCTCGCCTCGACGACCGACGAGCGCCAGGCCGGGAATGTCGGGTCCTTCGTCGCCATCGACACCGTGGTGTAGTCCTGGAGCATGACCATGATCTTGGGCGTGAACTTGAATCCGACCGTCAGATCCCCGTGCCATTCGTCCGGCGGCCCTTGGGTGCGGAGCCGATAGGCGACCTCCGCGTCGAGAAAGCCGGGAACTGAACCAAAACCCGGAAGCCACCCAAAACCGGGAATTGCAGGGACCGTGAAATTGCGGCCCGCGTTGAGGCGCGCCTCACCCGCCCACCCGGTGTTCCCCTCTTGAGCCGGGGCATTCGAATCATGGGCGCCCGGAATGAACGCGGTCGCCTCGCCAGAGAATATCCATTCGCCGGTCGACCAGAGCTTCTGCCTCAGGCCCAAGCCTGAATAGTCGAGGCCGTTGTAGGTGTTCGGATTGGGCTCGCCGATCGCATAATGTTCGAAGGCCGTCTCGCCAAAAGCGGTGAGCGAGTTGGTCAGGCCGTACTGGACATAAGTCTGCGCGTCGAAGCGGCTCTGGTTGGCGGGAGGATTGCCGCCCCAGGGCGGACCGAACCCGGTCCAGCCGTACAGGGTCGTGATAACTTGGCCAGTTCCCTGCGGCAGGGTCCATGCGCCGCCGAATGCGGTCGTCGACGCGCCGACGATAAGCGCCAGCGCGCCAGCGGCAGCCCCCAAACGGCGCGCGCCGGCGGTCAATACCGTGCCCCCCAACGCAAGCTACACAGTCCTGCAACATGCCGAGACGACTACAGAAGCGAAGCGCCAATTCTCCCGCTCCGTCAAGCGCAAATCAAGGTCGTAAAAACAAAAAGCTCAGCACACGCAACGGGTTGCGAGTGATCTGCGCGTCCGGACAACTCGACTGCGGGACCCGCCACAGACCTGTCTAGGCAAATCGGTCCGGGTTGCTCGAACCATCGGCAGGCGCGTTCGTCCTTGCTCGCGCCCAGGGTCCCCTTCTGGTACAAAGCCGCGTGTTCACTTCGCGCCTTGCGCCGCCCGCGCCTTTACTGGCCCCTTATGGCGCGCCACCCGTCGAATGGGTTGTCACCCCCGGATTGACACAATATTCCGACGCGCTGGCGGAGATGGAAGCGCGCGCGGAGGCCATCGCGCGCGGGGACGCGCCCGAACGTGTCTGGCTCCTCGAGCATCCCCCGCTTTACACCGCCGGCACGAGCGCGAAGGACAGCGACCTGATCGAGGCGCGCTTTCCGGTCCACCGCACAGGACGGGGGGGCCAGTTCACCTATCACGGACCCGGGCAGCGGGTCGCCTATGTCATGCTCGATCTCAGGCGCCGCCGGCCCGACGTGCGAGCTTATGTGGCGGCCCTCGAAAGCTGGCTGATCGAGGCGCTCAAGGCGTTCGACGTCGTCGGCGAGATACGCGAAGCCCGTGTCGGCGTGTGGGTCGCGAGGCCCGACAAACCGCTCTCATCACAAGGCGAAATGACCGAGGACAAGATCGCCGCCATCGGGGTGCGCGTGCGGCGCTGGGCGACCCTGCACGGAGTCGCGCTGAACGTCGACCCCAATCTTTCGCATTTCTCCGGCATCGCGCCGTGCGGGATCCGGGAGGCCCACTATGGCGTCACCAGTCTCGCCGACCTCGGCCGCGCCGTCACCATGGCGCAAGCGGACGCTGCGCTTCGCGCGGCGTTCGAAACTCTGTTCGGCCCGACCGTCGATCCGGGCTGGATAACGAGCCTCTCAGCCTAGGTTTGGTCCGGCTTTTGACTGGATCCGCCGCCGGTTGCCCGCCTGCCTATCGGAAACTATAGGCTTGGCATGGGTCTTCAAATCGCACTCCCGGAGACAAGCCGGCGAGCGTTCTGGCCCCGCCTTTACGCGCGGCGACGCCTGCTCAGCGGACTCGCGGCGCCATTCGCTCCCGCGCACTACGCGCTGATCGGCGAGAAACGCGGCTACCGCCCGAACGCCTTCTTCGACCCGAGTTACTTCCGGGCCCACGCGAACATCCCGAGCGACGCGAGCCGAGGCTTGCTCGAGCGCTATCTTGCCCGTCCCGAGCCAAATGCGCCCTCCCCTTCCGCCGAATTCGACCACGGCTGGTACATCTCGCAAAATCCAGATTGGGCGCAGAGCCATCCCCATCCCTTCCTGCACTTTCTCGAGCGGGGGCTGAGGGCCGGGAGGCGTCCACGCCACGATATCGACGTTGAGTTCGTCCGCGACATCACGCGCGGCGTGAAGCCTCGCTCGCTCGAAGAGGCGGCGTACCGGGTCTTCGACCGCACGCTCGCCGAGGGCGAGATCGGGCCTCCTCTCAATCGGCAGGAATTAAGGGCGCGCCAGGACCGCTTCTACCTCGACGGGCGGCTGCGAATTGAACGCGAAGCAGGCCATCCTGAACGCGATCTCCTCGTTTTCGTCCAGTGCGGAAAAGGCTTTGACGCAGCCTATCTTGAAGAGCCGCGCAGCTATGACGTTCTCCTCAACTACTACCAGGAGGGCGGCGTCCATCCGAAGGCCGATATCGCCGCTTTTCAGGCTGGAACCAAAACGACGTCGATTCGACGCCTCATGGCGTTCCGCGCAGATCTGCTCCTCCGTTACCGCGCGGTCTTGTTTCTCGACGACGATGTCGAAATTGGCGCTGAAGAGATCGAAGCTCTGTTCCGCGCGATGACAGCCGAAAACCTCGACTTGGCGCAGCCGGCGCTAACCGCGGATTCCGCCACCGCGTATCCGTTTTTGAAAAAACCGTCCGTTGGCGCTGGCGTGACGCGAGTTTCATCGATCGAAATCATGGCGCCGTTGCTGACACGGCGCGCGCTCGAGTCCGCAAACTGGGTATTCGCGGAATCGGTCAGCGGCTGGGGCGCCGACCTGCTCCTCGGACCAGCGGTGCGCGCGGCCTGCGGACCGATGAGCGTCGGGGTCATCGGGTCAGTCGCTGTGCGGCATGGAACGCCGGTCGATTTAGCCGCCAGCGCATTTTACGCATTTCTCCGTCGCTATGGGGTGGATCCCGGACATGAGGCGAACCGGATCGCTGTCGATTTCGGCGTCGAACGGTTTCTTCGGCCGCTTGCGCCCGGCGAGGCTGGAGAAACCTGCCGAGCGCCGCTGCGCCGCGGAACAGCCTGATCCTTGAGAAGAATGTTTGGTCAAACAATCGGCGGATATTTCGGCCGGAGGCGTCTTGCCTCACGCCTAAGCCTCATCGGCTTGACAAGACTGGCGTTCTCTCGATCTTAGCGGGCGGCAGGACTGCATGCGAAGGGCTCACGAGGCCAGACTTTACGCACTGACGACGGCGACCGCCTGCGGACTGGCGCTGTTCGCGGGCATCGTCGGCGCGCCGACGCGAGTCATGATGCAGAATTTGGTCTTCGACCAATATCAGCGTTGGAAGCCGCGCGCTTACGAATTCGACCAGCCTGTCCGCATTGTCGCGATCGACGATGAATCGCTCAGGCGGCTCGGGCAATGGCCGTGGCCGCGCGAGCGCCTCGCGGCGCTTGTTCAGGGGCTGAAAGGCGCGGGCGTGGCGGCGATCGCGTTCGATTTCCTGTTCGCGGAAAAAGACCGCGGCGACGCGACCGGCCCCGCCGACGCCACTCCCGACGCCGCCTTTGCCCGATCGATGGATGACGGGGCCGTCGTCCTTGGCAGCTTTGTCTCGGACGTGCCCAGTGGCGCGAGCGGTTCGGCCAAGGCGGGATTCGTCACGGCCGGCGACGATGCAGCGAAGTTCCTGCCTTCAGCGCCGGGGATTCTCTTACCTCTGCCTGAGCTCGCACAGCATGCGGCAGGGATCGGCTTTCTCAACTGGCGACCGGACGTCGACAGGGTCGTGCGACGCGTGCCGCTGATCCTCAATGTGAACAGCGCCCTACAACCAAGCCTCGCCATGGAAGCGCTCCGGGTGGCTCAGGGCGCAACGACGTATATTGTCAAGTCATTGAACGCCAGCGGAGAAACGGCGTTCGGACAAGAGTACGGCGTTGTGGCGATCCGCAACGGCGACCTGACGATCCCGACGGACGCTGCAGGAGACGTCAGGGTCTATTTCGCGAAAGCGGACCCGCGCCGGTCGATCCCGGCCTGGAAGATTCTCGACCCGAAAGCGGACCTGAGCGATCTTCGCGGCAAGATCGTGTTCTTCGGCGCGTCCGCGGCGCTGCTCTCGGACATTGTCGCCACCCCATTGTCCCGCGATATGCCGGGCGTTGAAGCCCATGCGCAAATCGTCGAGCAGCTCTTGAGCGGCCAAACGCTCAGGCGCCCTGACTGGGCTCCGAGCGCGGAATGGATGGCGACGGCCCTGATCTGCGCGGCGCTCGTCGCGACGACCTGGATTTTGACGCCCTACCTTGCTGCTTTAGTCTACGCGGTCGTGCTTGGCGCGATCGTCGCCGTGAGCTGGTTCGCGTTTGCCCGTTACGGCCTCCTCATCGAGCCGACCTATCCCGCGTTCGCCGCCGCTGCGGTCTTTTTTACCGGGGTGTCGACGCTCTACGCGGTGAAACGTCATCAGGAGCGGGAGATCCGTTCCGCTTTCGGGCGATTCGTCTCGCCAGCCGTGGTTTCCCGCCTTGCGGAAAAACCTGGCGCGCTCGAGCTTGGAGGCTTGCAGCGCGAACTGACGCTCCTCTTCTGCGACATCCGATCATTTACGACCATCTCGGAAGGGTTCAACGCATCGGAGCTCACCCTTTTCCTCAACGAATATCTGACGCCGATGACCGACGCCATTCTCGACCGAGAGGGCACGATCGACAAATACATGGGCGACGCCATCATGGCGTTCTGGAACGCGCCGCTCGACGATCCTGACCACGCGGCGCACGCGGTTGAATCGGCGCTCACTATGCGTGAGACCCTGGTCGGTCTGAACGAGGGCTGGCGTAGCCGTGCCGAGGCCGAGGAGCGCCCGTTCAAGCCGGTCCGTTTCGGCATTGGCCTAAACTCGGGCGAATGCTGCGTCGGCAATTTGGGTTCGCTGCGTCGTTTCGACTATTCGGCGATCGGCGACGAGGTGAACGTCGCTTCGCGTCTCGAAGGCGCGTGTAAAATCTTCGAGGTCGACATCATCGGGAGCGAGACGGTCCGCGCCGAAGCGCCTCACTTCGCGTGGCTCGAGATCGATTCCGTGCTGGTCAAGGGCAAGACGCGACCTGTCGGTCTTTACGCGTTGGCCGGCGACCAGGCCCTCGCGAGGAGCGATGATTTCGCCGACCTCAGCCGGTTGCACGCAGCGATGCTGGCGGCGTACCGGAATTGGGACTTCGCCGATGCAATATCGATGGCGAAGGAAGCCTCGGCCCGCGCGCCCGTCGCGGTTCGTGGACTATACTCCTACAACCTGCGTCGTTTCGCCCAATTGGCGGAGAGCGCGGACGACCCCGATTGGCGCCCTCTCATTGCTCTCGACGAGAAGTAGCCGCCGATCCCAAAGGGGTGCGCAAGCGGCGGCCCCGCGCGAACTCCGCGAGGCCGCCTCGAACCCAGACTACATCTGCTTCGGCTGTTCCGTCTTGCTCTTCGAGGCGTGATAGCCAGCGGCGCCCGCGTCAGCCTCACACATGTAGGCGCCTTGCTTGGTCGTGCCGTACCAACGGCTGCCCGCGTAATGATAGGTGTGGGACTTGCCCTTGGTGTTGACCCAGACCACCGTGCCGGCCCCGCAGCGGCCCCTTGCTTCCGCCTCCGAGGCGAATTCGCCCGCGCCGGTCGGGCGAGCCGCCTGCATGGGCTTCGGCTTCGGCGCATAGCTTTGCACGGGGGCCGGCGCGATCGGAGCAGGGGCGGGAGCGGGAGCCGAAACGGGAGCGGGGGCGGGCGCTGCAGCCGGCGCCGCGGCCCCTTCCTTCTGGTCGCGGCACTGCTTCAGGAACTTCCGCCAGTCCATGCCGTTGGTCGTGTTGTTCGCCTTGGCGGCCTTCCAGTCATCGCCGCATTGCTTCATGATGCTTTGCGCTTGCACAGGGCCGGTCGAGGCCAGACCTAGGACGCCGGCAAACAAAAAGGCCGAAAGCGCGACCCTAAAAGACGTGCTGATCATCATTATTCCTCCGATATGGGCGCCCTAGCGATTTCGCCAGCTCTCTCCCGGCCCAGCGAGTCGCCAAGCTCATTTCCCCTCATGCCGCAGCTCCACTGAACCGAACATGAACATTTTGTGATCGTCGATCCGGGCGCCCGGCCGAGATCCAACCCGCGAGTGATTCTCTCCGGCCCTCATGATGCGCCCGGAGCCGCGCGATTCGCTTTGCGCCTATACGTGTGGAAGTGAAGAGCGGCCGGCGCCCCGACAGCCCGCTTGTCGCAAAACTGTCGCACCCATGGTTGAAAAGTCGCGCCGTCGCCGCCGTTTTGTTTCGGCGAGGGCGCCAACCAGGGGAAGCCGACCATGAGCGCGGGTAAACTGAGCGCGGATAAACAAGCTCCGGTCAGCGAGCTCCGAAAGCGCGTCAACGCCGAGATCCAGGACAATTTCGACGAGGACATCGAGCTTGAGCTCGAGGACTCCGAGCTCGCGGATCTGCTGTCGGAGAGCGAACACCTCCAATTGCACGATTCCTTGCCGCGGCGGCTCTATTTCAAGGAGCTGTTGCGTCTGCAGCGTGAGCTCATCAAGCTGCAGGACTGGGTCGTGGCCAAGAAGCTCAAGATGGTCGTCATCTTCGAGGGACGCGACTCGGCGGGCAAGGGCGGAGCGATCAAGCGCGTCACGCAGCGCCTCAACCCGCGCGTCGTGCGCGCGGTGGCGCTGCCCGCCCCGACTGAGCGCGAGCGCAGCCAGTGGTACTTCCAGCGCTACGTGCCACATCTGCCGGCCGGCGGCGAGATCGTGCTGTTCGACCGCAGCTGGTACAATCGCGCCGGCGTCGAACGGGTGATGGGCTTCTGCACCGACGAGGAATACGAGGACTTCTTCCGATCCGTACCCGAGTTCGAGCGGCTGCTCGTGCGTTCGGGAATCGTCCTGGTCAAATATTGGTTCTCGATCACCGACGACGAACAGCACATGCGCTTTCTCATGCGCATCAACGACCCGCTCAAGCAGTGGAAGCTCTCGCCGATGGACCTCGAATCGCGGAGCCGCTGGGAGGCCTACACCAAGGCCAAGGAGATCATGCTCCAGCGCACGCACATCCCCGAGGCGCCATGGTGGGTCGTCGAAGCCGTGGACAAGAAGCGCGCCCGCCTCAATTGCATCGCCCACCTTTTGACCCGCGTGCCCTACCAGGAAGTGACGCACGAGAAGCCGGCCCTTCCAGCGCGAGTGCACAATCCCGAATACCACCGCAACCCCGTCCCGCATGAGATGTACGTGCCGGACCACTACGCCAATGTCGCGGCGGAACATGCCGAGCAGGTGGAGGCGGAGGCGCAGAGCGGCGAGGCCAAAGCGAGCGCCGGGAATTAGCGGCCCCGGTCGGACCGGTCGGGCTTACGCGATCGCGACGTCCGTATGCGCAAAGTCGTCGCCTTTGAACAGCAACGGCTCCTCGCGTCGATTTGGCGAGGGCGTAGGCGAAACAATCGCCAAAATTCAACTGGGCCGGATGGCCGCTGCCTTTGCCGAAATCGCGATAGGCGGCGCGGGCGATATTGGCTTGTTCCAGGGTGACCGGCTCCGCCATAATTTCCGTTTGAACAATCAAATCGTCGAGTCGCCGAGACAGAAGAGGGTTGCGGTTGGCGTCGACCACGATTGCAGCCTCGAGGTAGTTCGCCGCCGACATGCGCTTCGGCTCGGCCGACCTTGTGAGCGCGCGCAGAAACGAGGCGCGTCGGATTCTTCCTTGAGAACCGCGATGACTGCGGACGTATCGACAATCATTTCGGCAGTCCGCGCTCGTCATAGAGCAAGTCGCCGTGATCGATGGTCAGCAAAGAATCCTTGCCAGAGGCCACGGCTGTCCTTCACCAAAGCCTTGAGCGCCTGGTAGCGCTGTTCGTCGAAATCCGACGTTTGCTCAAGCCGTTCGAGGCTCCGCAGCGCGGTTGTCACCGCGTCGGTCAGCGTCTCGCCGGTCTTCTTCGCAAGACGCGCGGCGAGTGCGTGGGCCTCGGGGTTCTTGATATTGAGGGACATGTCTACCTTCTATGGTCCACCTTTCTACCAGATCTGGGAAAAAGGCCAAGAGAAAACCGTCCATCGCAGCGCCTCGGCGCGAGCAGCGCTCAAATCTCGATCTCCCGGCCGATCTCGACCACGTGGTCGCAAGGCAATTCGAGATAGTCGCTGAGCCGCTCGGCGTTGCGGCCCATCGCCGCGAACAGCACCTCCTGCCAGCGCGCCATGCCCTTTCCGTTCTCACGCGGAACGACCGTTTCATGGCCGACGTAATAGGTCACGTCGTCGAGGTCGATCTGGGCGCCCTTCGCCTTGCATTCCGCCAGGATCGCGTGAATGTCGGGACGCTCCATGAAGCCGCGCCGCGCCTCCGCCCGCCAGAAATTGTTGTCGAGCCGCTCGAGGTTCAGCCGTTCCTCGGCATCAGTCCATGGCGCGGAGAGCACCGTCAAGGTCAGCGCCAGCACGTGTTCATGCAGCGCTCGGTTTTGTCGGACGTGCCAGCCAGCACCGGCGGCGTTTGATCCTTGACGCGGGTGAAGAACACAGCCGTGCCGGGAACGCGCGCGATCTTGCCCGTGCGCAGTTCGTCGAGAAGCGAGGACAGCGGCGTCAGCTCAGCGATCGACGCTGCGCTGGACCTCGGCCGCGCCGCGGTGCCAGATCCACATCACGCCATAAACCAGCGAAGCGAGCAGCAGCGGGACCCAACCGCCCTGCAGCACCTTGGCGAGGTTGGCGGCGAGAAATGCGCCGTCGATGATCGACGAAACAATCCCGCGGCCGCCGCCGCGGCCCATACCGGCCAGTTCCAGATCTCGCGCATGGCGATGAACAGCAGCACGCTCGTCATCAGCATCGTCGCCGACACCGCGATGCCATAGGCGGCCGCGAGATTGTCCGACTTGCCGAAGCCGATCGTCAGGCCGAGGGTCACGATCATCAAGCAGCCAATTGACCACGCCAACGTAGATCTGGCCGTAGCCTTCCTCCGAAGTCTGAGTGATGGTCATGCGCGGCAGCCAGCCGAGCTGCATCGCCTGGCGGGTCATCGAAAAGGCGCCGGTGATGATCGACTGGCTGGCGATCACGGTCGCGATCGTCGCGAGCACGATCATCGGCGTGAGAAGCAGCTGGAGGGCACAGCCGGTAGAAGATGTTGCCGTCGGTCGGCGCGCCCGCGAGCACGATCGCGGCCTGCCCGGCGTAATTGAGAATGAGGGCGGGAAAGACGATCGAAATTCCACGCCAAGCGGATCGGCTTCGGGCCGAAATGGCCCATGTCGGCGTAGAGCGCCTCCGCGCCGGTCACACACAGAAACACCCCGCCGAGCACGAGAAATCCCTTGAAACCGCCGCTTCGCCAGATATTCAGCGCCATAGAGCGGATTGATCGCCGCGATGACGGAAGGATGCTGGATGATTCCGTGGACGCCCAGCGCCGCTATGATGACGAACCACGCCAGCATGATTGGGCCGAAAGCCCGCCCGATCACCGCCGTCCCGAACGGCTGGATCGCAAACAACAGCCAGCAGAATCGCCGAAGCGGCAGGCAGGACGTAGCTCTGCAAGCTCGGCGCGATCTGCTCCACGCCCTTCGAGCGCCGACAGCACCGAAATCGCCGGCGTGATCGCGCCGTCGCCGTAGATGAGCGCCGCTCCGAACAGGCCGGCCGCGACAATCAGAGGCCGATGATGCTGCTTGACGCCGACCAGGGTCATCAACGCGATGATGCCGCCCTCGCCGTCATTGTCGATGCGCATGGCGATATTGACGTATTTGACCGTCGTGATGAGGAGCAGCGTCCAGACGATCAGCGACAGCGCGCCCAGCGTCGCGGCGGCGTCGGGATGCGGCCCGGTATAGGTCGAGCACGGTCTTCAGCGTGTAGAGTGGGCTCGTGCCGATGTCGCCGAACACCACGCCAAGCGCACCGACGCCGACGAGGCCAAGCCGCCCGAGCGATCGCGGCTGGGCGCTCATTGCTTCGGTCGACATCTCGCTCTTCCTCGCTCCCCTCGATTCTCGGGCGCGGGGCCGCCCTGATGTCCCTCGATAGGGGTCCGTAGAAACAGATTGTTGACGCCAGCGGAATCTTCGTCCTCTTGCGGACTGGTCGTGCTCGGCGGCCTATGGCGGCTGATCGACGAAACTTACCCACCGTCAACGTTAACGAATTTTGGCCTGCCCCGGCGGCATCGAATCGATAAAATTCAACCTATTTTGTTTCGCGGCCGCCAAGCGCCGACCCCGATAGTGTCCCCATCCAACTTGGCGGACAACCCATGCTTTCTCGGCTCTTTCGCTTCATGACCGCAGCAGCCGATCTTCGGCCTCGCCTGGAACACCTTCGTTGAAGCGTCCGAGCAGGGCCTTCCCCAGGCCACGCACGCGCCGGTCGGGGGCGAAGCTTCGATCCCCTACGGCTGGGTCGACTTCTGCAATCGCCACAGCGAAGAGTGCACGCTCGGCAAGCTCAAGCCCATGGACGTGCGCCTGACCCGTCAGAGCTGGAAGACGCTCAACGAGATCAACAACAAGGTGAACAACGCGATCGAGCCGATCAGCAACTCTCGACCATTGGGGAACGACGCTCGACCATTGGGACTATCCGGTCGACGGCAAGGGCGACTGCAAGATCTATGCGCTGTTCAAGCGCAAGCTGCTCATCGACCGCGGCTTTCCGCGCCAGGCCCTGTTGATGACGATCGTCCGCGACCTCAATGGCGAGGGCCATGCGGTGCTCACCGTCAAGACCGACCGCGGCGACTTCGTGCTCGACAATCTATCGGACGATATCCGCCCCTGGACCGCCACCGGCTATCAATTCTACAAGCGCCAGGCCCAGGACGATCCGAACGTGTGGCTCAGCCTCGGCGGCGCGACCGGCGCCGCGCCGGGAACGGCCGCTTCGAATTGAGTCAATCGCTCGCTCGCATTGTGGAAGCGATCGCTTCGATTGGGCGGGCGTGAACTTCGCCGTCTTTTCCCCCAGGGGTCAGGCGCGTTTCAGGGAAGAGATTATTGACAGACCCAATCCGTTAGGCATCTTCAGACCCGCTGATTAGGCGAGCCTCCGATGCACGACGAGACCAGGTTGCTGTCAACGGTGATCGGCGACGTCTACGACGCAGCGCTCGATCCCGACGTCTGGCCCCGCGCCCTTGCGTCTATTTGCGCGTGTACCCGGTCCGCCGCCTGCACAATCAACTATCACGACCTATCAAAACGAAGCGCGTTGCTTGCGCATGAGCACGGCACCGATCCTCACTACAGTCGGCTCTATGTCGAACATTACGCAGACAAAAACCCGCTCGTCGGCGCGATCATGTCGGAGGCGATCGGCGACCCGAAACGGATGCGCGACCTGGTTCCCGAGGACGTGTTCGAGGCCAGTCAACTCTATAAGGAATGGTGCGCTCCGCAACGGTACGACGATCTTTTAGGCGCCTGCATCTACCGGGAGGCGCCGCGAGTGGGGGCGCTCGCCGTCGTCCGCCGCATCGAAGACGGGCGATATTCCGATGACGATGTGGATCTCTTTGCGACGATCGGAGCGCATGTCCATCGTTCGCTCTCGATCAGCGATCACCTTACGCTCCGCAAGGCTGACGCGGCGATGTTCGGCTCGATCGTTGATCGGCTCGCGACGGCCGTCCTGCTGATCGACCGCGGGGGTTGGGTCCTTTATCGAAACGAAGCGGCGGACCGGCTGCTTTCGAAGCCAGGCGTCGGTCGGATCATCAACCAAAGATTGAGCCTGAACGGGGTCGATTTGCAGGCGCTCGTTGCAAGCGTTGCGCAACGGCGATTTTACGAAACCGCGGTCGTCGCCGACTCGGGCGAGCGCGGATTCAAGCTTGCCGCGATCGCGATGAGCGCGGGGCCGCTGGCTCATTCCAATCCGGTTGCGATTTTTCTGACCGGGCTTCCCGGCGCCGCCAAGCCTTCCGAAGCCTTTCTCAAAACCGCGCACGGATTGACGCCAGCGGAGATCCGCGTCGCCTTGGGGCTGTTCGCCGGGCTTGCGCCCGCGGACATCGCCGCCGAGACCGGATTGTCGATTGCAACCGTGAGAAGTCAGATCGCCAGCGTTCGAGAGAAGTGCCGGCGCGCGCACGACGAGCGACCTCATCCGGCTCCTCGTCGGCGGCGTCCGCCCCCATAGTCTCTCCGTAGGACGGACGTCGTTTCATCAATTTTGAGGATGCGCGGCCCTGTCGCTGTCGGTCAATGTGCCTATGCGGCGAGAACGATCCAGTCGTTCGAGGAGAGAAAGGGAATCGCGATGGCGTCGAAAACCGCGACAGCCGCCGTCTTCGTCATGGGCTTGTCCTCCAGGGGAAGCGCGATGAAAGCGTGCGTACGGCTTTCGGTCTTGGGCTTGCTGCTGGGCGCCGCGGCCCCCGCACATCCCGCCGAATACACCGCTTCGGCCAATTGTGGGGGCAAACAGGACCTCGAGTTGGGCGCTACGTTCGCCGGCGCGGAATGCGGATATGCGGTTACGTATCCGTATCCTGGTTTCATATCCGCCTCCTCGGAAGCGAACGCCGCCGGCCTGTACGCCTCCGCGCACGGCTCAGGTTCCGAAGACGGAACGGCCGATGCAATCTTCAGCGACAACTTTTTCGTTGCGAGCGGCGGCGCCCCGGGCTCGGTAGGCTCGCTCGTCTTTACTTATTATGTTCATGGCCTCAGCGCCGATCCGTCCGCCAGCGGCGAAGTTCGCCTGACCGCAGACAACCCCGCGATGCCCTCGACAATCCTTGGCGGCAACGTCGTGTTTGAACAGTCTGTCGAAGGGGTCGCTACCGTTTCGGCGACGAGCTCGCTCGCGGTGGGGGTCTCGCTCGGCCTCCCCAACGCGATCGAGGTCGACCTCAATCTTTATTCGCTGGCGGGCTTCATTAACTTTTCCGACACCGTCGAACTGGTCGGAATCAAGGTTCTCGACGACAACGGCAGGCCGGTCGCCGGGGATGTCACCGGCGATGGCGGGTTCGACTACACCAAGCTCGCCGCCAGCAACGCCGCTGCGCTTGGCCTGAACGGGGCGACGGCTGCGCCGGAGGCCTCGACTTGGGCGATGCTGTTGATCGGCTTCCTGAGCTTGGGAGGCGCGAGGCTGAGAGGCGATCGAAGGCGGCGCATCGCGTAACGGTCGGATCGGCCATCCCGCCGCGCTTCTGCAGGTATCGGCGGCAGGCGCGGCGGCCTGGTATGAAGAACCATGACCGAAACCAACCGAGAGCGTCTCATCCGCCAATACGCCGCGCGGAGATCACTTGGCGGGAACTGCGCGAACTACGTCGAGGCGCTCGGCGCGCTTGGCGCGCTCGGGCTCAGCCCGCCGATCGCGCCAATGGAACGGCCGAATGTCGCCGCGCGCGAACGTGGCCGCGCCGCGATCCGCGATGGTTTGCCGACGCGACGATGAGCGGGTCGTGGGCTCAACAAGTGAGGGGCGCCATTGTCAGACTCGCCTCGCCAGTCGCTCCAGCGCCTCAACGCCCTCCGCCGGGAGCGGCCATGACCTCGCCGCGGCTAGGACTTCGGCGATGTAAGCGGGACGGGCGGCGCCAGGCCCGGCGTTGGCGCCGAAATAGACAATCGCCTGTTTCGGGCCGCGCTCGCCGATGACCGGCTGCGTCACCTTGGCGTAGAGGCCCTGTGGAAGACCTTCGTAGCGATCGAGCGCCGCGATGTCGGACAGGGCCAGCTCCCAAAGCACGCCGTGAACGGCCGAACGCGAGTCGCGAACGGCGGTCAGCCAGCCTTCGCGCATCACGGCCAGCCGATGCCGCTCGAGCCGCGCAAGCCCCAGCGCCTTCGAGCGCGGGCAGCGACGAGCCATAGCGTCAACGTCCATGTTTGAACCGTAAGCGAAATAAAGCGGCATCGACGCGCTTAGCCGCTCAGTCGCTCGACATTGTGGACCACGCTCTTGTCCCTGAGCTGCGACAGGACCGCATTGAGATGCTCGATATCGCGCACCTGCAGATCGATGACGAACCGACGAAAGTCGGCGCCGCTCGGCGAGGTGGCGACAGAATCGATATTGGCGCCATTCTCGCCGATCGTCGTGGCGATCACGCCAAGCGCGCCGGGCTCGTTCAAGAGCGTGACCACGATCTGGGTCGAATAGAGGGCGCTTGGCGCGTTCTCCAAGTCCCAGCGCACGTCTAGCCACAGTTCTGGCCGGTCGTCGAATGCGACCAGCGCGGGCGAGTGGATCGGGTAGATGACGATGCCGTCGGCCTCGCGAACGCCGACGATCCGCTCACCCGGCACGGCTCCGCCTTTGGGCGCAAACCTGACCGGCGTCTCGAGATCGATGCCGCGCACCGGCAGCGCGCCGCCCGCATCCGATTCCCCGGGCACGCGGAACACGAGATCGGCGGCCTTCGGCAGTCCGAACCAGCCGCTCTCGTTCTGGGGGACGGCGGGGCCCGGCTTGCGCTCCTCCTTGAAGTTCGGGAAGACGGCGCGCACGACGTCGGTGGAGAAAATCTCGCCGCGCCCCACGCCGATGAAGACGTCGTCGATCGAGGCGCGGGCCAAACGCTGCAGCGCGCCTTTGAGCTTCGCCTCTGTGAATTTCTTGCCCGCGCGCTCGAACGCGCGCTCGACGATCTGTCGCCCGAGACCGCCGAATTGCGCTTTCGCCGCCTCGCGTGTCGCGCGGCGGATGGCGGCGCGAGCGCGCCCGGTCATCACGATGCTGTCCCAAGCCGCCGGCGGCGAACCCCCTGCGGCGCGAGAGATCAGCACTTCGTCGCCGTTGTGCAATTCGGAGATCAGCGGCGCGATGACGGCCATTGATCTTCGCGCCGACCGCGGAATTGCCGACATCGGTATGGACCGCATAGGCGAAGTCAATCGCCGTTGCGCCGCGCGGCAAGGCGATGAGCCGCCCCTTCGGAGTGAAACAGAACACCTGGTCGTGAAACAGCTCGAGCTTGGTGTGCTCGAGGAATTTTTCCGAATCATCGCTCGCAAGCGCTTCGATCGTCTGCCTCAACCCGCGGTAGGCTCGGCTCTCGCTGACCGCAGGCGAGTCAGCGCTCGAGCCCATGTCCTTATAGCCGGCGTGGGCGGCGATGCCGTACTCGGCCACTTCGTGCATCTCGTGAGTGCGAATCTGCAGTTCGACCCGCTGACTGCCCGGCCCGATCACCGTGGTGTGGATCGAGCGATAGTCGTTCTGCTTTGGCGTCGAAATATAGTCCTTGAAGCGGCCGGGAACGCTTGGCCAGGTCGTGTGGGCGACGCCCACCGCGGCGTAGCAGTCGGCGACCGTGTCGACGAGAATGCGGAAGCCATAGATGTCGGACAATTGCTCAAAAGCGATCGAGCGGCGCTCCATCTTGCGCCAGATCGAATAGGGCTGCTTCTGGCGGCCCTTCACTTCGACCTTGATGCCGCGTCGGGCGAATTGGTCGGTGAGCTCAGCCGCGATGCGGGCGATGATCGCGCCGTTCTTGGTTTTCATCGCCTCAAGACGCGTCACGATGAGCTTGTAGGCGTCCGGCATCAAGCAGCGAAAGGATAGGTCTTCGAGCTCGTTGCGCATGCTCTGCATGCCCATGCGGCCTGCGAGCGGGGCGTAAATGTCGAGCGTATCCTCCGCGATCCGCGCCCGCTTGGCCTCCGGCATGAACTGAAGGGTGCGCATGTTGTGCAGCCGGTCGGCGAGCTTGACCAGGAGCACGCGGGCGTCGTCGGCGATCGCGAGCAGGAGCTTGCGGAAATTCTCGGCCTGCTCGGCGTGCTTGGTGACGAAGTCAAGCTTGCCGAGCTTGGTCAGGCCGTCGACCAGCCCGCCGATCTCGTCGCCGAAGGCCTTGTCGACTTGTTCGCGGGTGACCGTCGTGTCTTCAATCGTGTCGTGCAACATCGCCGTCGCGATCGTGGCGTCGTCAACCTTGAACTCGGTCAGGATGGCCGCGACCTCGAGCGGATGGGAAAAGTACGGATCGCCCGATGCGCGCTTCTGGGTCCCGTGCGCCTTCATTGCGAACACATAGGCGCGATTCAGCAGATCCTCGTTGGCGTGAGGATTATAGCGGCGGACCCGCTCCACCAATTCGTATTGCCGCATCATCGCTTAAGGCCGACCAAATCCGCGTCCACGCCGCCGATTTCGTCATGGCGGCGCCAGTGCGGTTCAACCAGGACGGATCGGCCCAGAAAAAACGGGCGAGCCGGCGTTTTGTTCGCTTCCGCACGGGTCCCGCTCTCGCGCCTCAGCGCGAAAGCAATCATCGGCCTCGGAGCGAGCGCGCGCAAGCTTTAATGTTCGCGGACGGCGCACTAGCCAAGTCCGCGGGCAAGAGGGCAACAAAAAACCCCGGAGCTTTCGCTCCGGGGTTGTCAGTTTCAACTGATCGGGTTGCGATCAGAAGTAACGGGTGATGCGGAGGCGACCCTGGAAGCCGCTGCTGTCGCCTTGCCACTGTCCCGGCACAAACGCGCCGGTGTTCAAGACAGTCCCGACAAGCGCTGTCGGCCGGTCCTGGTTCACATGCTGATACATCAACTCGAGGTCGAAGTTGAGGTTGGTGACCGGGTTCCAGCCGAGGTCCGCGCCAATGAGGTAGGTGATCGCATGGGGCGAGAGGACGCCGAGTGCCGACGCAAGTCGTGAAGCCGCAGAAGCTGCCGTTCATGTTGCTCCAGTTGATGCCGCCGACCGAGCCTTCGAGATCGGTGTAGAAGGTCGGCGTCCAGTGGTGCTCGAGCAATCCGCTGACAGACCAAGCCCGCGGGGTCGACCACGAATTGGTCAGCGGGTTGAAGTAAGCGTCGGCCAAGATCATTGGCTGACCATTGCCGTTGACCTGTCCGTTCTCACCGTTCATGGCGTCCGGGAGACCCGAGTACCAGACCGCGTTCTGCGTGTAAGAGCCGGTGAGGATCACGTCGTCACCCGCGCCGAACGACGGCAGGTTGATCTTCACGCCGGCGTCGACGCCCCAGCCGACTTTGCTCTCATTGGCGCCGCAGAGGGCGAGGCCGCTGATCCCGCAGGTGACTGTGTCATCGTAAGTGTAGTCCTTGACGTTGACGTTGTGGATCACGCCGGAGAGCTGGGCTTCGCCCCATCCCTGCTTGACATGCAACGCGCCAACGATGTCCGGCCAGCGCTGACCGCCGAACGTTGTCGGACCGCCGACGGCGGGGCCGTTGCCGCCCGACGAGTAACCACCAGTCATGTTGGTGCCGCCGCCAGACGAGCCCACCGTGCCCTGGCTTTCCGCCGACAACGTCGCCGTGAAGCCGCCGCCGAACGAGGCGGTGTAAGCAAGCAGGTTTGGTTCGTTGAAGCCCTTCCGGTCCGGCGAGAAGAAGTTGTTCCAGTTGTCGCCGCCGCCGATGAACGAGTAGAAGGACTGCGCCTTACCGGCCGTGATGCCAGCCCAAGTCACATAGCCGGTGTTGACATAAGTGGACGAGCCATTGGGACTGTCCAACCCGCTGCCGAGGTCCGAATTCAGGTCAAAGTGACCAATCAACGGGCCGTAAGCCGTGTTCGAGGCCAGATCCCAGCCGAGGTTGGCGCGGATGTTCCAGCCGATCGCATTGCGGTTGAAAATCGCATTCTTCTGGTTCGGCAGCACGGCGCCGGGGATCGTCGCGCCCGGAGCGACAACCACGCCGCTGGGCAGAGTGATCGGCACAGCCGAGGCGTTGAAGACGCCCAACCCTCCGGGGCCTCCGGCATCACCGCCCTGAACCATCAGCACCTGGGAGAGATGGGGCGTGGCGAATGGGTCCACCGCCGCATCGAGAGCCGACGTGATCGCCCCGGCGGAGTTATACTGGTTCGAGAGATTGCCGGCGATGAAGTGCGCCGTCATATAGCCGCTGAACTTCACGCAGGTGTCGGAGCCCGGCAGGGTCCAGCCGGTGATGCCGCCGACGTTACAAACCTTAACATATTCCACCGGCGCCGCCTTCCTGGTGGGAAGATCGGCAGCCTGCGCGCTAGCGACGGCGACGATGCCGGCCGCGGAACCGAGCAGAATGCTCTTGATGAGCGTCATTTGTGACCTCCAGTTATAATTGGGTCTCGGTTCTCTTTTCACTTTCGACTTCCGCGGCTCGCTGGCGAACCGAATGCTGTCGAAGGCGATCAGCCCCCTCGTCCCTCTTGACTTCGCGATCTTGGCGCTTGCCCCTTGCAAAAGCCGTCGACCTCCGCGATCGGGAAATCTCCCGCTCACCTGAGCCACCATAGCTTCTCTAAATTTGGACACAATAAATTTTCTTCATAAACCTGGCTTCAGACATCGTTTCCCGGACCATGTTGCATAATTGTCACTCGATTTCGCCCCAAACGCGCCGCAATCTTTTATACCAATTTTATCAATATCTTACGCGATAGATCGCGAACCGCGGACGGCCAAATCGGCGGCTGTCCCGGCCGATCGGGGCCCGAGATCGCGGGCCTGTGCAAACACTCATGGTCCTTAAAGAGATCGCCAAGATTTCGACCGTAGTCTGGCCTGATTCGCTAACGACAAAAGAGCGGACAGGTCCGCGAGCGATCGCGCAACCTCCGTTGAGGAATGCGCGAGCATCGCCCTCAGCCATGGCGGCCGTATGGGTATCGCGTTGAGAAGGTTCGGCAGTGAATTTTTATGAAGCAGTATTTATAATGTATTCTTTAATAAGATGAGCCCCAATAGGCAAACCGGGGATGTTATCGCTGATCCTGTTTCTGTCTAATCACAAATTTTTGTCTGCCCCCTCACGAGGATGTGTTGATAGCCGTTCGGCGTTGACGTGATAAATGATCGAACTGCGTACCGAAAGCGACCCGAGGGAACTGTTCAGTCCGCCAAGTTCCACTTCGTGAGCAGTCGTGGAAGCTGACAGCGTAAAGGATTGACGCCAAGGCAGCCACGCAAGTGAAAGTTAAGCAGAGACCGGCGCCAAAACGATAAATCATTTTTCGTCTTCTGTAGACTTGGGCGTATTGAGCGAGAAAGAGCCGAGGCCGCGAGGCGGCAGTCCCGTTCTCGTCATTGAAAACGATCGCGAACTCGCAGAGGAAATTCGCCTCGACCTGGAAGCGGGCGGTCACCCGGTCCAGGTCGTGGAGACCTTGACGGAAGGGCTTCGCGCGGCCCGTTCAGGCCACGCGGCCGCCCTCGTCATCGATCGCATGTTGCATGGCGAGGACGGACGTTCGGTCATCGAAGCGTTGCGCGGCGAAGGAAACTCGACCCCTGCGCTGGTGCTCGGCGGGCTCCCCTCCGTCGATGAACGAATCGCGGGATTGAAGGCCGGCTGCTATTATTTGGCCAAACCGTTCGATGTTCGCGAACTGACCGCGCGGGTCGAGATTCTCTTGCGCCTCGGCGACGACATGGGCGTCGTCCGGCTCAGGGTGGGCGATCTGGAAATGGACTTGATCGATCGAACGGTCCGGTACGAAGGCAAGCTGGTCGACCTGGTTCCAAGGGAATTCAAGCTGCTCGAATATTTTATGCGCCGCCCCGGCCAAACCGTCACCCGAGCGATGCTGCTCGAGGACATCTGGAATTTCCAGCGCCCCGCATACACCAACATCGTCGACGTGCAGATCGGCAATTTGCGCCGCAAGCTCGACCCGACCGGCCAACGGCGCGTCATCGTCTCTGTCAGGTCGGTCGGCTTCAAGTTGAACGCGGGTCACTAAAACCTTCTCGACTCGGCCGGACGGCTCCCACTTTCGCATAGCATTTCCGGCGCTGATCGGGTCGAGGGACGTCGATTCGTAAACGCTAACGCCCATTCGCTTTTGGCGGCGTTTATCGGCTTTTTTCGCTTGGACTTGGCAGGCTGGCTGAAGCCTTTTCCGGAATCGAAAACCCCGGAGCTTTCGCTCCGGGGCTGTCAGTCTCAACCGATTGGAACGCGATCAGAAGTAACGGGTGACGCGGAGACGACCCTGGAAACCGCTGCTGTCGCCTTCCCAAGCGCCCGGAACGAAAGCGCCGGTGTTGTAGATCGTCCCGATATTCCCGCTCGGCGCATCCTGGGTGACATGCTGATACATCAGCTCGAGGTCGAAGTTCAGGTTGGTGACCGGGTTCCAGCCGATGTCCGCGCCAACGAGCCAGGTGAAGGCATGGGGCGAGATTTGTCCCGTCCCGATCGGGCCCCCGGCGGTCAGCACAGACCCGTTCTGGCCGCTCCACTGGATTCCGCCAATCGAGCCTTCGAGGTCGGTGTAGAAGGTCGGCGTCCAGTGGTGCTCGATCAGCGTTGAAGCGGACCAGGCGCGCGGGGTCGCCCACTGATTGGTCAGCGGATTGAAGTAGGCGTCGGACATGTACATGGGCTGGCCATTGCCGTTGACCTGGCCATTCTCACCATTCTGGGCGTCCGGCAGACCCGAATACCAGACTGCGTTCTGGGTGTAGGAGCCGGTCGAAATGATGTCGTCTCCGGCGGCGAACAACCCGCCCCACCCTTGCAGGTTGAACTTCACGCCCGCATCGACGCCCCAGCCGACCTTGCCCTCGCTCGCGCTGCAGGTGGCGAGACCGCTAATGCCGCACGTGTCGCTGGCGTAGTAATTGTAGTCCCTGACGTTGACGTTATGGATCACGCCGGAGACCTGGGCCTCGCCCCATCCCTGCTTGAGATGCAAAGCGCCGACGATATCGGGCCAACGCTGGCCGCCAAATGTCGTGGGTCCTGCGATACCGCCTGTATAGGCCCCGGTGCCCAGGTTATTCGTGCCGTCCGAATAGCTGCCGTTCAAGTTCGTGCCGCCGCCGGAGGCGCCGTTTGTGCCCTGGCTTTGGGCGGCGAGGGTGGCCGTGAAGCCGCCGCCGAACGAGGCGGTGTAGGCAAACAGGATTGGCTCGTTAAAGCCTTTCTGGTCCGGCGAGAAGAAGTTGTTCCAGTTGTCGCCGCCGCCGATGAACGAGTAGAACGACTGCGCCTTACCGGCCGTGATGCCTGCCCAGGTCACATAGCCGGTGTTGACATAAGTGAAAGAGCCGCGGGGACTGTCCAGACCGCTGCCGAGGTCCGAATTGAAGTCCATGTGGCCGATCAACGGCCCGTAGGCGGTGTTCGAAGCGAAGTCGAAGCCTAGGTTGGCGCGGATGTTCCAACCCTGAGCGTCGCGGTTGAAAATCGCATTCTGTTGGTTCGGCAGCGTGATGCCGAGTTTCGCGCCCGGCGCAAAGGTGGTCCCCCCGATCGTGATCGGAACCGTTCCGCCATTGAAGATGGGCTGGGCCGTATCGCCGCCCTGAACCATCAGGGTTTGAGAGAGGTGGCTGGGCGCGAACGGATTCAGCGCCGTCGCCGCCGCTGATGTGGCGGCCCCAGCGTCGTTGAACTGATTCGAAAGGTTGCCGTCGATGTAGTGACCGGTCATGTAACCGCTGATCTTCACGCAGGTGTCGGAGCCCGGCAGGGTCCAGCCGGTGATGCCGCCGACGTTACAAACTTTGACATATTCGACTGGCGCCGCCTTTCTGGTCGGAAGATCGGCCGCCTGCGCGCTAGCAACGGCGACGATTCCCGCCGCCGACCCCAGCATTATGCTCTTCATGAGCGTCATTTGTGACCTCCAGTTTCAACGTTGTGGGCGTCCGGTCGGTTGTTCGCCTGACTGCCAATTGGTCCAGATGTCGGCGCATTGCCCCAGCAAGTCGTCGGATCCAGCTGCGATCGGAATCATCATGGTCGCACAGTCGAGCATACGCTTCTTCCACCCTCTCTCAACTAAGATTTGGCAATAAATCGCCAAACGAGCGCCATTATTCCCAAGTGTTGCAGAACTAGCACAAATTTTTGATAAACTATCCTTCATACAACTTACTTCATAAATTTTACTTCATCCTATGACTGACCATAACGACAGTGCGTATGAAATAGATCTTATGAATTACTGTTTATGAAACAGAATTTAGATTTTCTGGCCTGTCTGTTGATCCGCCAGTCTGGTCGTCGCGGGCCAAATCTTCGCGGCGCGCGCACGCGGCCGCGCGCTCGGCGGCGATCGATTCGGAGTTGCAGAAAAATGAGCTTAAGGACCTGGAATCATTCGAGTCGCGCGCAGAATCGAACACCCGGCTGCGTCGTCGGGGATTCCGCCCTTTACGACGAGGGATCAGCCTACCGGGCCTTGCCAGGCGGGTTCACGGCGCGGGCCTCGATGACCACGAACGCCTGGGCGCAAGGCCTTCTCGTCGGTGATCGTCAGATGGATGAACGGCTCCGTCCCCGGCGGCAGGATCGCTCTCAGCCGTTCGGCGGCGCCGCCGGTCAGGTGCATGGTCGGCTGCCCTGACGGAAGATTGACGACCCCCATGTCGCGCCAGAACACCCCGCGCCTCAAGCCGGTGCCGAGCGCCTTGGCGCAGGCCTCCTTGGCGGCGAAGCGCTTGGCGTAGGAGGCGGCGCGCGCGGCGCGCCGATCCGAGCGGCGTTGCTCGGTCTCGGTGAAGCAGCGGTCGATGAAACGCTCGCCGTACCGCGCAAGCGTCCTCTCGATGCGCTCGATGTCGCAAAGGTCGCTGCCGATCCCGACGATCAAAGGCCCGCGCTCCACCGACGCGCGCCCTTCGGTCATCGCCATGCGCATGGCCTTCACGGTTTCGGCGAGCCCGACAAAGATCGCCTCGCCGATGAGGAAATGGCCGATGTTGAGTTCGACGATCTGCGGCAGGGCGGAGATGAGCCGCGCCGTGTCGTAGTCGAGGCCGTGGCCGGCGTGACACTCGAGCCCGAGCGCCTGGCTCTGCGCGGCGGCGGCGCGGAGGCGGCGAATTCGTGATCGGCCTTGGCGGCTTCGCCCCGCGCCCGCGCGTCGCACCAGGCCCCGGTGTGGAGCTCGACGACCGGCGCGCCGAGTTCGGCGCTGGCTTTCAAGGCCTCCGGCGAGGGTTCGATGAACATCGACACCCGGATTCCCGCCCGCGTCAGTTCGGCGACGAACGGCTTCAAGGCCCTGAAACCCGCCGACCACGTCGAGGCCGCCTTCGGTCGTGCGTTCCGTCCGCTTTTCCGGCACCAGGCAACAGGCGTGCGGGCGGATTTTGAGCGCAATGTCGAGCATGGCGTCGGTCGCCGCCATCTCGAAATTGAGCGGCTTGCCGATCGACGCCTTGAGGCGGGTCATGTCGTCGTCGTGAATGTGCCGGCGGTCCTCCCGCAGATGGGCGGTGATGCCGTCGGCGCCGGCTTCGATCGCGAGCAGCGCCGCGCGAACGGGATCGGGAACCGCGCCGCCGCGGGCGTTGCGGACGGTCGCGACATGATCGACGTTGACGCCAAGCCGAAGCGCTGTCATCGCGCCGCTCCTCCTTCGTTAGGCCGGTCAGGCCGCGCCGGCGAGCGCGCGGCTCCCCGGTTTGACGGCCGGAAGCGCCGCAAGTTCCGGCGGCAGCGCGTCGGGCGCGTAGGCCGGAATGTCGAGCGTCGCCAGCGCGACGCGCTTGACGCCGATGTCCGCCTTGCCGTCGGATCGGTCGATGAGGCAGGCGGCGCCGACGATGGTTCCCGGATGCTCGGCGAGCGCGGCCAGCGCCTCGCGCGAGGAGAGGCCGGTGGTGATGATGTCCTCGACCATCAGCACGCGCGCGCCGGGCGCAATCGTGAAGCCGCGGCGCAACTTGAAGACGCCGCCCTCCCGCTCGACGAAGATCGCCTTGGCGCCGAGCCAGCGCGCGGTCTCGTAGCCGGGAACGATGCCGCCGAGCGCGGGCGAGGCGACGACGTCGATCGCGCCGAAGGCTTCGCGCGCTTTCTCGGCGAGCGCGCGGCAAAGGCGCTCGGTGCGCGCCGGATCCTGGAACACGAACATCTTTTGCAGAAACACCGGCGAGTGCAGCCCGGACGACAAGATGAAATGGCCGGTGAGCAGGGCGCCGGCGGCGCGAAACTCGTCAAGCGCCTGATCCGCGGTTAGGCTTGGGCTCGTCATACTCTTTCTTAGCAGGCCGCCGATCGCCGCGCCAAGACAACGCGGCTTTCGGCCGCGCCGAACCGCGAGGCGCTTATCCGATGCCGGCGATCGCAGCCAAGCCATATGAAACCAAGACCCTGGGCGCCGGCGTCGACGCGACCGCGCCGGACGGAACGGCGGTGCGCCTGCTCCTGAGCCTCGCCGGCGGAAGCATGGCGCATTTCGAACTGCCGGCCGGCGCGGTGTCGCATGCGGTGACGCATCGAACGGTCGAGGAAATCTGGTTTGTGGTCAGCGGAAGCGGCAGCATCTGGCGCCGCCAGGAGCGGCGTCGAGCGGATCGAGCGCGCTCGGACCGGGGACCTCGCTGACCATTCCGCTCGGGACGGCGTTTCAGTTTCGCGCCGAGAGCGACTCGCGCCCTCGCGTTCGTGGCGATCACCATGCCGCCCTGGCCCGGCATGGAGGAGGCTCTGCCGCCGCAGGGCCCCTGGACGCCGACCGTCGCGGCCGGCTCCGCCTGAAGCGCGCCGCCCTTGCGCGCAGGCCGGCTCGCTGATAGCGCAAACGCCGCTTAAGGCGCCGGATTAGCTCAGCGGTAGAGCAGCGGTTTTGTAAACCGAAGGTCGGGGGTTCAATCCCCTCATCCGGCACCAATCTAATCCGCAACTTGCGAGCGACGCGCCGCCTGAAGGCAGTCCAAGCTCTTTGGAGAAAATATGGCCGTCAATTCATCGATCGGATGATACGGTGGCCGCAGGCGTTGTTAGAATAGCGCCAAGACAGTCGCCGCGAAGGTTGGCGCAGCGTGGATGCTCGAATGAGCTCGGGAGCGAGCAACTCGGATCAAGAATCTCTCGTTGAGGCGCTCCTCGAGGGGATGGGCGAGAGCTTCTTCGCGCTTGATCGTGACTGGCGCTGTCACCGCCTTCAACCGTGCGGCGGAGGCGATCTTCGGCGCGCCGCGCGGCCGAAATCGTTGGCAGGTTGCTTTGGGACGCCTTGCCCCAAATCAAGGGGACGGAATTCGACCGACGTTGCCGCCATGTCATGGAGGAGCGCACGCAGAGAGGAATTCGAAAGCTATTCGGCGTTGCGTCCCGATCGCTATCACGAGGTGAGGGCTTTTCCTTTTGGCGATGGCGTCGGGGTGGCGTTTCGCGACATTACGGATCGCCAAAGAGACACGCAGGCGCTGCGTGGCCGGGAATTGGAGCTTGCCCGCGTTCAGCGTATTGGCGGCGTCGGCGGATTGGAAGTGGATCTGGTCGCACGGCTTTCGCAGTCCAGCGCTCTCCAGAATATCTCCACCTTCATGGCCTTCCCGCCGACTTCGTCAACGACACGCACGAGCAGTGGGTCGCGCGCGTTCATCCGGAAGATAGAGAACGGGTTGAGAAGTACTTTCTGGCCACGGTCGCGGGCTCTGGCAAGGACTATAAAGCCGAATATCGCATAATTCGACCCAGCGACGGGGAAGTCCGGTGGATCCGCGCGGTCGCAGAGATCGAGCGCGACAGTCAAGGTCGGCCCTGAAGCTTGTCGGCGTCCATCTGGACATCACCGACCGGAAGCATGCGAAAGAAGCCATGCAGGAAAGCGAGGGGCGGCTGCGCGCGATCGCCGACGCCCTTCCGTTCCTGATCTCCTACCTCGACAGCAATCAGATATTTCGCTTCATCAATAAGCCCTACGAGGCGTGGTTCGAACGTCCGTTGAGCGAGATTGTCGGTCGCCAGTGTAAGGGATGTCATGGGACCCGCGATGTATGAGGCTCGTCGGCCCTTCATCGAGCGGGCGCTTGCGGGCGAGAGTTTATCCTACGAGGCCGATTTCCCGCGATCGGGACGGAACGGTCCAAACCGAGATCCTTCATGTTCCGCATCAGGATCCGACGGGACGCATCGTGGGCCTGTACACCGTCGTTATGGACATAACGGCCCGTAAACTCGCCGAAAAGGTTCTGTCCGAGAGCGAAGAGCGTTTTCGGTCGATCGCGGACAGCGCTCCAGTGCCGATGTGGGTCAGCCGGCTCGACGGTCTGCGACAATTCGTCAACCGCGCCTATCATGAGTTTTTGGGCGTTCCCTATGCGGACGCTCTGAATTTCGATTGGCGCAAAGCGCTTCATCCCGATGACCTTGAGCGAATACTTGGCGAGCAACGAGCGGGCGAGGGCTCGCTGAAACCTTTCGCGCTCGAGGCTCGCTATCGGCGTCACGACGGCCAGTGGCGCTGGCTGCGGTCGGAATCGCAACCCCGATGGGGTCCCGGCGGCGAGCACATCGGCTTCATCGGCGTCGCCCACGATATCACCGCTTCGAAGGAGGCGGAACGCGCGCTGACGGAGCTTAACGAGACCTTGGAGCGGCGAATTGAGGATCGCACTCGGCAACTGGCGGCCTCAGAAGCGCTCATCCAGACATTCTTCGAACACTCCTCGGAATGCCACGCCGTCATCGTGGAAGAGAGCGATGGGCTTTTCCGGTACGCGGAGGCCAATCCGGCAACTCTGCGGCTTTATGGGAAGACCCGAGAGGAAGTGATCGGCCGAACGATCGAGGCGGTCCTGGGCGCCGAACGCGCGGCGGAAATCGGCGCCCATCTGGCTGCGTGTCTTGAGGCAGGAGCGCCCCACCGATACGAGCGAACCCAGGGCGATGCAGTGATCGAGGCCGTTGTCACGCCGGCGCCGCAGGAGCCTGGCGCGCTTGCGCCGCGTCATTGTCAGCGCTCACGACGTGACGGAGCGGCGTCGTCTCGAACAACAACTGCATCAATCTCAGAAGATGGAAGCGGTTGGACAGCTGACCGGCGGCGTCGCGCACGATTTCAACAATCTCCTGACCCTGGTGATCGGTGGCCTGGACATCATCGGTCGCCAGATGGCGAACTTGCCCGATCCGCTCGCTCTGACCCGAATGGAGCGGGGGAGAGATATGGCGATGCAGGGCGCAAAGCGCGCCGCCGTCATTGACGACGCGTCTGCTTGCCTTCTCGCGCCAGCAGGCGCTGACCCCACAAACGCTGGACGCCAACAAACTCGTCGCGGACGTTTGCGAATTGCTGCGTCGCACGCTGGGCGAGACAATCGTTCTCGAGACGATGCTGGCGGACGGGTTGTGGCGCACGTACGCCGACGCCAATCAACTCGAAAATGCGCTGCTCAATCTGGGCCTCAATGCGCGCGACGCCATGCCCGATGGCGGCAAGCTCATCATCGAGACCGCGAACGCCACGCTGGATAAAGCCTACGTCGCCTCGCTCGGCGACAGCATAGAACCCGGCGAATTCGTGCTGATCGCGGTTACGGATACGGGCGCCGGCATGGACAAGGCGACGCAGGAGCGCGCGTTCGACCCCTTCTTCACGACCAAAGAGGTCGGCAAAGGCACGGGTCTCGGACTGAGCCAAGTCTACGGCTTTGCGCGACAATCGGCTGGGCATGTCAGGATTTACAGCGAGGTTGGGCGAAGGCACGACCGTCAAGATCTATCTGCCTCGAAGTGTGAGCGAAACCGAGAAATCCGCCACCGATGCATCGAATGAGCTCTCTCGGTGGACCGGCGCGGAGACAATTCTCGTTGTCGAAGACGACGACGCCTTGAGAGAGTACGCGACGGAAATACTGCAGGAACTCGGTTACCACGTGTTGAGCGCAAACAATGGCGCGGCGGCGCTCGAGACCTTAAGCGAAGAGGACCGCGTCGATCTTCTGCTGACTGACGTGGTGATGCCGGGCGGCCTCAACGGTCGTCAACTCGCCGACAAGGCCCTCGCCAAACGACCGGCTCTCCGCGTCCTCTACATGACCGGCTATACGCGCAACGCGATCGTCCATCACGGGCGCCTGGACGCAGGAATCAATCTGATCAGCAAGCCTTTCTCGTTCGAACAACTCGCCGCCAAGGTTCGCCAGCGACTGGATGCCCCTGATTGAGATCCCCGTCATCTCGCTCGACTTCCTGCGGTTCGGGCGGCGGCAACTTGGCGCGGTTGTCCTGAGCGCGGAACAATACGCCTGCTGAATGGTTTTAGTCTGCGCGGTCGGGCGCGCTTAAGGAGTGATCTCGCGCTTCGCTCAGAAGGCCGCCTTTCAGGAGGTGGCTTTTCTTATGGGCGAAATGACCGACGGCCCGTTAGCCGCGCCGACGCGTCAGTGGGAGCTACAAATAATCGAGATATCGCAGCGCGGCCGCGCTGCGCTTGTCTGCCTTAGTCTTCTTGATCTCGAACGCGCCGCCTGGTTGCCTCAGTCCGTTTGATAGTCGGCGGGCGGGGAAAGATGGATGAGCCGCGTCGTCCAAGATAGGTTAAGCGGGGCGCGGGCTGCGATTGGAAACCCTGCCGAGCTTGCGCCTCGTCCCGGCCATCCAGCCACGCCCGGGCCTTGCGGGCGGCCGATTCTATGATGTCGCGTGCGCGCCGATAAGGCGGGACTTGTGCAATAAGGCGAGACTGATGGCAGATGCTGACGAGCGAGAGGCAAGAGATCCGTTCAGCGGTCCTCGCGCGGATCTGGGAAGGCGGGGCGAGACTACAGACACAATCATCATTGGCGTAGCCGTCATTGCAGGGCTCTACTTTGGTCGGGACGTGCTCGTCCCGATGTCGATCGCCGTTCTATTGAGTTTCGTCCTCGCCCCAGTCGCGGACGCTCTCAGCCACCTTCGCATTGGCAAGGTCGCGCCCGTTCTCATCGCCGTCGCGCTGGCCTTCGGGATTTTGGGAATATTGGGCGCCATAATCGGCAGACAAGCTGCGCAATTGAGTGAGAATCTCCCCGCCTATCAGGTCGTGATAAGCAAAAAACTGGACGCCGTGAGGAGTTCAGCGTTCGGCGCCAGCATGGTCGAGAAGGCGGCCAGCGCGCTACACGGACTTGAGAACAACATCGGCAAAGGCTCAGGCCCACCCCTTTCGCAGCCCGCGCAGGGGCCAGCGACCCAACCGGCAGACCATCCCCTCCAGGTCGAGGTGCATGAGCCGCCTCCCGGGCCGGTTCAGATCCTGCAGAGCGTTCTCTCGGCCCTGCTGCCTCCACTCGCGACGGCGGCGATCGTCATCATTTTCGTCATCTTCATACTGCTCCAACGACGTGATCTTCGTGACCGATTTATTGGTCTCATCGGTTCTCATGATCTGCATCGTACGACGAAGGCCCTTGATGACGCGGCGCAGCGTCTGAGCCGATATTTCTTAGCGCTGACCGGAATCAACGCATCCTTCGGTCTCATCATCGGATTGGGACTGAGCGTTATTGGCGTTCCCAATCCCGTCCTCTGGGGCATTGTTGGCGCTGTGCTCCGGTTCGTCCCCTACGCTGGGGCCTTGATCGCCGCCGCGATTCCGCTTGCGCTCGCGGCAGCCGTCGATCCGGGCTGGAGCATGGTTGCGGAGACCGCAATACTTTTCGTCGTTGTCGAAGGCGTCATGGGCCAAGTCGTGGAGCCCCAGTTGTTCGGCCACACCACCGGCATGTCGCCGCTCGCCATCATCGTCGCCGCCGGCTTCTGGACGCTTATATGGGGAGCCCCCGGGCTTCTTCTTTCGACGCCGATCACCGCGTGCTTGGTCGTTTTGGGTCGGCATGTGGAAAGTCTGAATTTCATCGAGTTGCTCCTCGGCGACAAGTCGCCACTTTCGCCAGTTCAGAGTTTCTATCAGCGCATTCTGGCTTCCGACCCGGACGAAGTGGTTTTTCAGGCCGAAGCCCTTCTGAAGAATCTGACGCTTCTCGACTACTATGAACAGGTCGCTCTGCCTGGCTTGGCGATGGCGCAGATAGACGTTGTGCGCGGGGTGATGGACAGGGGTCGGCAAGGGGAGATATGCGAAGCCGTCGAGAGCGTCGTCGCGGACCTTTCCGATCACGTCGACGTCAAGGACGAAGAGGTCGCAAAGCCTGCCATTGAGATCGAATCTGCGGTTCCAACCGAACGGACTTCGTCTGGCGCTGCGCTCTGCCTTGCTGGACGCACCCCAATTGATCAAGCAGCGTGTGCGATCCTGGCTCAACTCATCGAACGGGAACACTGTGTGGCGCGCGTTTTGGGACCAGACTCGCTATCAATTAGCGGGGTGTCTCGTCTCAGTCCGGACGGCGTCAACGCGCTCTGTATTGTCTACCTCGGGAGCCAAAGCTTAGCTGTGGTCCGGTATTCTGTACGCCGCTTAAGGAAACGATTCCCCGGCGTTCCAATTGCCGTCTGCTTGTGGGGTAGTCATGATCTCGGCCCGACAGTCGAAGCCGCGCAGCCCGATGCGACAATCAATTCGCTTAAGGAGGCGGTCGCTTTTTGCGCAAAGACGGATATCTCTCGACAAGCGCAGCAGAAACCCGTCGAAGTCTTTCTCGATCCCGCTCTACAGTTGAATATCGGGCCCGAGAGACTGGCTCGGCGCCTAGTCCAAGCGAACGGTGGCTGCCTTTCACAACGATGCCGCCTCGAAGGCTTTCGAAGTCGACACGGCCTGCTTGAAGCCGGGCCCATGGGCCCTCCGGAAAGGGCTCGGGCGGCATTCTCTTGCAGAAAATCAGAAATCAAGCTAAGCTCGCCTAATGAGCAATCCACCCCTTCGCCATGCCAAATCGTCGGCTAGCCGTTCGATGGCTGTTTCCCGACGACAAAAGGGCCGAGGAAAATCTGCTCCTGAAAATCTCGTGTAACCCATTGATAAGTCTCGATTCGGACGAGAGAATCCAAGGAAATCCAAGGAAATCCAATACCCTGAAATAGGGGATTCAGCCGCGAAACGGGACGTTTCAAGAAAACCCAAACCGGGCGGCCGAACCGCGTCGCGCCCGTCGTCAAGAGGCCCAACCGAGGCCGAATGCACAGCGGTCTGGTTTTAAGCGAGCAGCGGTCTCCCCGTCATAACGAGGGGGCCTCGAAGGCTTTCAAGGTCGACACTGCCCTGCTTGAATCGGGCGCCACGGGCCTCCGGAAAGGCAGGACTTGACGTCGCGCCCTCCCTTCGTCCCGGAGCAACGTCTCATGCGGCTTTCAGATTGACTGTCGCCTGCGCCAACTTACTGAGAAGGGCATCGGTCTTCTTCTCTTCTTGGAGGGTCTGGTCGAGAAGACCCGCGGCGTCTTTCATGCCGAGCTGGGTTGCCCACGTCTTCAGCGTGCCATAGCGCGACATTTCGTAGTGTTCGACCGCTTGACCGCCAGCAACAAGCCCCGCGTCAAGCGCCGGGCTTGCCGCATAGTCTTCCATGACCTCAGCGCCTTCCTCAAGGATTCCCTTGATCGCCTCACAGGTTTTCGCCTGCGCGCGTCTGCCGATCATGTCGAAGATCGTCTGCAGCCGCTCTACATGCCCCTCGGTCTCATCTCGATGGGTCATAAAGGCGGCTTTCAGCTCTTCCGACTTCGCCGCCTTCGCAAGTTTTGGCAGTGTCTTCAGGATTTGACGCTCGGCGAAATATATGTCCTTCAATGTATCATAAAACAGATCGTTGAGAGTTTTCTCGACCATAGCGTCCTCCGTTGTTGACTGCGGAAACGCTCACTCAGATGAATAAGTTCCCATAGGCTCGTCACAAATAGGAACTCTCGCAGCTCTCTTGTTGATAGCGGATCATCCCGAAGGGCCGAACCTCGAATGAATATTCGGTCCCCATCCGACCAAATTAAGCAGCCTGACCGACCGAAGCTTGCGGACATCATGGGTCCCGGCCTGATCACGGGCGCCTCGGACGATGATCCCAGCGGCATAGCCACCTATTCGCAGGCTGGCGCGCAATTCGGGTACTCGCTTGGGTTGGACGCTCCTGCTCACCTACCCGCTGATGTGCGCAATCCAGATGATCAGCGCACAGGTCGGCCGCGTTACGGGCAAAGGTCTCGCCGGGAACATGCGCGGCCATTACCCGGCTCCGGTCGTTTATCCTCTGATCGCACTCCTCCTCGTCGCTAACGTCATCAATATCGGAGCCGATCTCGGCGCGATGGCCGCGGCCCTACGGCTTCTTGTCGACGGGCCGCAGCTGATGTTCGTCGCGGCGTTTGCGGTCGTCACCGTCCTGCTTGAAGTGTTCATGCGCTATTCGCGTTACGCGTCAGTGTTGAGGTGGCTCACCCTCTCTCTCTTCGCCTACGTGGCGACTGTGTTCGCTGTTGGCGTGCCGTGGCTGACCGTCGCGCACAACCTCGTCGTGCCGCACATCAAACTCTCAGGGGACTATCTTGCGATCGTAGTGGCGGTGTTCGGGACCACGATAAGCCCTTACTTGTTCTTCTGGCAGGCGGCCGAAGAGGTAGAAGACGAGGAAGAGGATCCTGAGGCGGAACCCTTAATCAGGGCGCCGCTTCAGGCGCCGCCGCCAACTCGCGCGCATCCAAGTCGACACGCTGGTGGGGATGGGGATATCGAACGTCATCGCGCTTTTCATCATGATAACGACCGCAGCGACTTTGAACGCGCACGGCGTGACGGACATCCAGACCTCTTCCCAGGCAGCGGAGGCGTTGCGGCCCATCGCGGGACGCTTTGCTTTTACGGTTTTTGCCTTGGGTATCATCGGCACCGGCATGCTCGCCTTGCCGGTCCTCGCTGGCAGCGCGGCCTACGCTTTGGGGGAAACGCTGCATTGGCGCGTCGGCCTGGCTCAACGACCGGGGCGCGCCCCGGCCTTCTACGCGACGATTGCGGCGGCGACCCTTGTCGGAGCCGCGCTCAATTTCACCCCTCTCGATCCAGTCAAGGCGTTGATTTGGAGCGCCATAATCAACGGCGTCGCGGCGGTGCCGATCATGGCGATGATTATGCTCATGGCCTCGCGCAAGGCCGTGATGGGCGAGTTCGCGCTGACGAATTGGCTCGCCTTCCTCGGATGGCTGGCGACCGCTGTTATGGGGGCCGCGGCGATCGGCATGTTTGCGACATGGGGTCAATGAACCGCTAAGTCGGAATGGGTAGAACAATCGAGTTTGATGAGCGACGATCAGTTTTCGGCGCCATGGAGCTCGGAGCTTGGAAAGGGTCCGCGCATTGGCGCCGCGGTCACGGGTTCAACCCAAAGCGGGCGTCGCTTCTGCGGCGGTGCGTTCATCTCAAGGAGTCTCCTCCCGTGGAAAAACTCAAGCCGAAGAATTTCGCCTCGCCCGCAATTCTATTGGGCGGCCCAGTCGACTACGATATGTACAAGAGTTTTCGATCGCAGTTGGATGGTTCAGGAAAAGAAGGCTTAGTGGTCACCGAGTTGTCAACGCTCGGCGGAGATCCGGAAGTGGCCCGTATGATGGGAGAGGACATTCGGTTCCATAGCGAAAATTCTAAACACGCCCGATTCGTTTTCCTTGGCAAGGCGGCTATCTACTCCGCTGGAACGACTTTCATGAGCTTCTTCTCAGTAGAGAATCGGTACCTAACTCGCGGAACTCGTCTGATGATCCATGAGCGGAAGCTGGATAAGCAACTGCACATCAATGGCCCGCTCACCACATGCGTGGCTACTGTGACCGCCGCGCTCCACGAGATCGAAGCCTCCATCACAATTCAGAATGAAGGCTTTGAAAACCTGGTTCGCGGTTCCAAGGTTACAATGGATGAGGTCCTTAACCGCGCCCCCGGCAACTGGTATATCGAGGCGAACGAGGCCAAGTCTCTCGGCCTTGTCGCAGAGGTTCTCTGAAGTCGATTGTCTCCTCCGGCGGATAAAGGGCGCGGGAAGCTCCGGAGCATCTATTTCCTTGCCGCTGAGCCCCCGATGATCTCGCGGATTTTGCTGGCGAGCAGCCCCGTGGTGAATGACTAGGAGACAATCTGCATGCGAGGCTCCAAAAAGGAAGTTCCCACGGCATGCTCTGCGTATGCTGTCGCGAACAGGCTTTTTAGACCCGGACGTGCGACGCCCGTGGCGTCCGCAAGCTGACGGCCGTTCAGGCCCGGCAGGCCGATGTCGCTGACAAGGAGGTCAAGGCGCTGCGACGATTGAAACATTCTTAGCGCGGCTGCGCTGTCGGCGCCGCGCAGATTGATGACTCCCTCCAGGAACTTCGCGTTGGGGACCCGCATGACCCGACCCGGCGCGCGCCACTTCCGAAACACCAGGAACTTTCGCTCCCCGCTCGCCTCGTAGATCCACGGTTGCGGCCGCGATGCGTCGCGGGCCTCGCCGAGCCGTTTAGTGACGTCCCCCTGAAAGAGCTTTCCGGGCTCAAGGATTGAGATCAGCCCTCGGCCTTCCTCGCCGCGATATATCGATTTAATGCGAGCTTCGCCACTCGAACGGGCTCGAATCACGGCGACACGGGATCGATCAGCGCCGGGTCGGCGAAGAGGACGGCGCGAGCGCGAGCGGCGATGAGACCGACTAGCCCGCCGCCAACGGACGCCACTACGAAAGCAGTGGCCGCCTTGACGGAGAAAATGCGCCCCATGAATTGGAATTTAGTTGTCTTTCGCGCTAGCCGCCCGATACTTGACGGGATCTGAGGCTCGCGAAGGTGCGGTAAAGTGGGCGGCCTGCCGGGCGAAGAGGAGGCAAAAATGAGGATATCGCTGATGCGTCGGTTGGCGGTCGCGGCCGCCCTCGCTGGTTCGTTGGGGGCGCCAATTGCGGTGCGCGCCCAGGAGCAAAACATTCCGGTCATGACGCTGCGGGCCGCATTGAAGCTCCCGCCAGACAAGCTGCCGACGATTTTCAGAAGCCCGAATCCCTATCAGCACTATCCGTACAATCTTCATCGGACCGACGGCTTGAGCCGCAATCCCGAAGATTGCACGCGTTGGGGCTGCATCGACAACCGGTGAGAGGACGCTGTAAAGCCGCGAACTTCGCGCCCGGTGGAGCGCCAGGTCAGAATTTAACGCGCAAGCCGGCGGTCGGGGCGATGTTTTGGGTCGCCAGGAAGCCGTTCGCCAGGCCGCCATAGACGTTCGAGAACATAACCCCGGCGTAGAGATCGACGCGCTCGAGCGGTCGATAGTCGATCCTCGCGGAAAGGGCGTATTGCGTGCCGGCGCAAGCGCTGCTGTTCTCACGGATCACGTTGAGCGTGTTCCCATTTGACTGAACGTAGCTGGTCTTGGCGTAGGCGCATGGCGTGGCCGAGGAATTGTAGTTGTTCTGGTTCTCGTAATAAAAGGCGCCGGTCACGTCCAGTCGATCGTTGATCGCATATTTCGCGCCGAGGAAGGGGACGTTGACGACCCGCATTTTGTTATAGGCGGTGTAGTTCGTCCATGCCGTCGGAAAGAGTTTCGCGAGAGCCTTGTTGGACGTGACGATGGTCGCGGGCACGCTATAGCCGCCGAGCGTCTGGAAGCCGTTCAAGTAGTCGTCGCTGGGATTGGCCTGCTGCCACCACAGCCAGCCGCCGGAGAGCGTCACCGGGCCCCACTTGTACTTGGCCAGCAGCTCAACACCGCTGTTGTTGGAGAGCGTCGCCTTCAGGTCGTCGGGGCCATAGAAATTCGGGATCCCGCTCGTGCAAGCGGTCTCGCCCTTGAAGGCGCCCTTGGTCAGCGTAGCGCAGGAGCCGGCGAAGTTGGAGAGGCTGACCGCGTTCTGAGCGTAGCTGCCGACGGCGTCCACCGACAGGAGACCGCCGAAGAGGTTTGTAACGTCGTCGCCGACATCGCCTTGGTAGAGGCCGGTCGTGCCGTTGCCCTGGGCGTAGCCGCCCCACTGCACCAGCGCGCCGGCGTGGAAATTCTCGTAGCTCACACGATACTTCACCCCGGTGTTCGCGCGGTTGGTTTCCGTATCGCCGAAGCCCGCGTAGGAGCCGGAATAGCCAAGCGCGGAGAACGCATAGGAGCCGCCCATCGGATCGTAGGCGATCACGCCGTCGAGCGTCAGCGAGGTCACCCGGCCGACGGTGAGCGTTCCGAAAGTCTTATTGCTGACGCCGATGATATCCGACCGAGTTGTCGAATTGCCCGGCGCGGCTCGAGTCGAGGTTTGCGCTCTGGAGGACGAGCGGCAGGCCGTTGTTCTGGACGAGCGAGCGTGGCCCGTTGACGATGTTGCCGGTATAGGGGTTAAACCCGGTTTCCACCGCGCCGACGAGCGACCAGCCCGGGAGCCAGGGAATCGCTTCCTTCATATTGATCCCGACCACCGATTGGCTGATGCCGTTCGGCGTCCATAGCCACTTGGCTCCGTAGCTCTGCTTGCCGACGAAACTGTAGACGCTGTTGGAATACGGCCCGCTGGCAGGCGCGCCGTTGGAGCTATAGCCGAGGCCGACGTCGACCGTCGCGTAGACGGTGATGCCGGCGTAGCTCAGCGGGCAGTCCGCGGCGCTTGAATTCAGATAGGTCCAGAGGCTCGAAAAGCAATTCACCGGCGGAGGCGTCGGGGCTGATTTCGTCGTTGGCAGATCCGCCGCTTTCGCCGCGCCGGAGAGCGCAATTCCAAAGGCGAAAACGCAAGTCCGGGCCTTCATAATTCCCCTCTTAGGTTGCGCCCGCGCGTTCGGTGTGCTGCGCAAGTCAGAGATAATGTCTATCGTTTTAATATTATTAAATCAAGCGGCCTGTGTCGGAACTATCGTGTCGACCTATTGCCTGGGGTCTACGAGAGGGCGCCCTCTACCCACCGCTGCCCCATGACGAAAAAGGCGGCCCGTCAGACCGCCTTGAGTTGGGTCGCCCGATCCGGGCGGCCGGCGAGCTTACTCTCGATTCAGGAGGGCCCACACGCGGTTGTCCACTGACAATCCGGTGGGCAGTAAGGGTTCAACGTGGCCGGAACGATGTGGCAAGAGCTTTGCGGGATGGGGGTCGCTTCTGGCACGGCAGCGGTGGCGGCCTCTGGAATGCGCGAATATCGATGGTGTTTGTAATAGTGACCGTCACCGCTCTGGGCGAATACTGGCGTCGCAAGAGCAAACAAAACAACGCCCAACATAACCTGCATCTTCCTCATGGTTTCCTCCTATTCAACGATGCGGAAGCCATGAAACGACCAGATTATGGCCAGATGTCGCCAAGATTATAAGTCTAAATGTGTATTTAATAAGCAATTTTTTACAATAAATAATTTTTTACTGAACCGGCTTTTTGGGTCAAGGTCCTGCGGGCCGCAATGAATAGTCACTCGGAGCAAGCATATTAAGCAAAAGCGCCGCTGGGAGGAATTTCCAGCGGCGCTTTCCGACCTCTATCGTGAAGCCGCTTCGAAAACTTGGCGCGACGCGCCAAGGACAAAGGGCCTAGCCGCTACCCTTAGAACTTGATGCGAATGCCGGCAGTTGGGGAGATGTCCTGGGTCGCCTGGAAAGCCGTTGGCGAGACCCGCCGTAAACGTTCGAAACCATCATGCCGGCGTAAAGGTCGACGCGCTTGACCGGCCGATAGTCGATCAGGGCTGAGTAAAAGCGTTTCCGAGCCGGCGCATTTGCTGCTGCTGATGCGCCCAACCGCGATTTTATTGCCGTCTGGCTGACCACAGTTCGTGAAGAGGGTGCCGGCGCAGGCGGTGGTGTTGAAGTTGGTCTGATGTGGTAATAGATAGGCGCCGGTCACGTCGAGCTGCGGTGTGACAGCATATTTGGCGCCGACCCAGAAGTAGGGAGCGATCCTGTGAATAGTGAAATTCGTGGAGGTGATCCACGTCGTCGGGAAGAGTTTTGCGATCGCCGGGCTGGTCGCGGGGATCGTCCCAGGGACATTCCAACCACCGATGGTCTCTGAAGCCGTTCGGAAAAGTACCGTCGCTCGGATTGGCCTGCTTGATCCATCCGTACCCGCCGAAAGCCGTCAGAGCCGGTGCCATTTGTACTTGGCCGTGAACAAAAAGCCGGTGTTGTTCGATAACGTCGCCTTCAAATCGGTGTTGCCGTAGAACCTCGGAATGCCGGATGTGCAACCGGTTTCGCCTGCAAACGCTCCTTTGGTCAGCGTCGCGCAAGTTCCGGTAAATGTGCCCATGTTCACCGCGTCCTTGGCCCAACTGCCGATGAAGTCCATCGAGAGAACGCCGCCGTAGGGGTCCCCTGGAACAAGTTGAAGTCGCCGCCGACCTGGCCCTGATAAATCGCCGTTGGTGCCGTTGCCCTGGTCGTAACCGCCCCACTGCACCAAGCCGCCGAGGCGGAAATTCGCCCCATAGAACGAGGGCTCGGGGATATCCACCCGGTACTTAGACGCCGGTATTGGCGCGCGCCGCCTCGGTGTCGCCGAATCCAGCATAGGAGCCGGAGAAGCCGAGCGGCGAGAAGGCGTAGGAGCCGCCCATTGGGTCGTAGGAATTGATCGCATCGAGCGACAGGGTGTTGACGCGGCCAACGGTGAGCGTGCCGTAGGTCTTGTTGCTGAGACCAATGAACCCCTGCGAGTTGTCCCACTGCCCGGTGCGGCTTGAATTGGCGTTGGCGCCCTGCAACAACAGCGCCTTGCCGTTGTTCTGCACCTGCGATCGCTGAGCGTCGGCAGGATAGCCATAATAAGGATTGAATCCCGGTCTCGACTGTGCCGATTAGCGACCAACCCGGCAAAACGCCGGACAAGGACGCCAAGCTCTGGCTCATCTTGATGCCGAGCGACCGACTGGCTGAGACTGTTGGGCGACCAACAGCCACTTGGCGCCGTAACTCTGCTTTGGATGAAGCTGTCGACGCCGTTGTTCCACGCTCGCGTTGTAGGGGGCGCCGTTGCTTTCGTAGCCAAGCCCACGTCAAGCGTTCCGTAGAGCGGTGAAGGGGCCCCCAGCTCAAAGGACAATCTGCGGCGGTCGAATCAAGCCAGGTCCAGACGCTTGCGTAGCAATTGACGGCGCCGCCGGGCGACCTCTTTTTTGGTTGGCAGATCGGCCGCGCGAGCCGCGCCGGCAGAGGCGATTGCAATCGCCAAGGCCACACCCAGCTTTTTCATCAACAACCCCTCTTCGTGGGACCGAATCGCCATCGGCCCTCGTGCCTAACTCGAACTGCCACCGCTTCCCGCGCCTTGCGCGAGCTACGTCCCCTCCGTTGCGCGACTCGATTGATTCGAGGCCCCGCCGAACGCTGAATACGCTAAGTCCGCGCTAGGGATTAAGATGTTCCAACAGCGCCAACACGACTCCTCCATGCTCGGATCTGAGTTGCGCTGTAGGAATTAGCGGCGCGACGCGTCACAGACAAACAATAATTTTGCCGTCTTATCGTCTTTTTCGAGGCTGTTGCAGATTGATCACAGACAATGCTTTGATGTCGTGAAAACAATAGTTCCCTGCTGCTCGACGCAATAGCCTTGCGGACAAGCACATTACGAGACGGAGACGCGATACGTCCGCCTGACACATTTTGGTCTGATTTGTGAATAGCGCGCTAATGTTACAGCTTGGCGACAAAGGCCGGGCGAAGCTAAAAAAGCTTTTAGCAGGCGCTTCTTGGCTCAAGCGTATGGTGGCGCGCGCTACGCGCTCAGACGGGCGCCCGGCATCCGCAGGGCGGCTCAGCGCGTCTGAACGCTGACTTCCCACCATCAAGGCGCCATGTTGTCGCCGGATCTGATAGTCGACCAGGCGCTCAAGGAGCGAAGGCGGTGACAGTCTCGTCTACCGAGCATGGCGGCGATCCGGCGAGCACGCCAACCAATGCGGGCGCTCCGGTTCTGGTCGTCGAGGACGAGCGCGACCTCGCCGAGGAGATTCGCCTCGAATTGCAGGCGAGCGGCCATCCGGTGCAGCTCTCCGAGACCGTCGAAGAAGGGTTGCGCGCGGCGCGCTCGGGCCCGGCGGTTCTGGTCATCGATCGCATGCTGCAAGGTCAGGATGGGCTTTCGATCATCGAAGCGCTGCGCGCCGAAGGCAACGCGACGCCGGCTCTGGTGATCAGCGCGCTGTCGTCGGTCGACGATCGCATCACTGGACTGAAAGCCGGCGGCGACGATTATCTGGTGAAGCCGTTCGACATCCGCGAACTCTCGGCGCGGGTCGAAGCCCTCCTGCGCCGAGGACGACGACACGCGGCTCACGCGACTGCAGGTCGGCCCCCTGGAAATGGATCTCGTCGAGCGGACCGTGCGGTGCGACGGCAAGCTGGTTGATCTGCTGCCGCGAGAATTCACCCTGCTCGAATATTTCATGCGCCGGCCTGGGCAGATCGTGACCCGGGCGATGCTGCTCGAGGATGTCTGGAATTTCAACTTCATGGCGCAAACCAATGTCGTCGACGTCCAGATCGGCAATTTGCGGCGCAAGCTCGACCCGACGGGCGCGCGACGCTTCATTGTCAATATCCGCGCCGTCGGCTTCAAACTGAATGTGGACGCTTGAAGTCTTCAAGGCGCGGGCGTTTCGCCTCGCGCTGGGCTTCGCCCTGGCGATCTCGGTCGCGACGGCCGCAGCCTTCGCGTTCATCTATTGGCAAGTCTCCAGCGCCGACGTGCAGCAGGTCGGCGCTGTTCTTGTCGACGAGGCGGCCAAGAGCGTCGACGACAGCGAGGACGGACCTGCGCAGGGCGTTGGAACTGCGCCTGACGCGGGATATCCGCCGCCTGGATTTTGTCGCGCTGATCGATCCCAAAGGCCAGTTGATTTTCGGCAACGTGCCCTTCATGCCGCGAATCCCGATCGACGCGAAAGCGCACTTCGTCAACGAAGACGTCTTCCCCGATCCGCACGGCGACAAGGACCCAGCCATTTTTGTCGCGCGGCGACGCGCGGACGGCGGCGTTCTTCTGCTCGGGCGCAGCCTGAGAGAGGACTATGACCTGCAGGAGACTTTGCTGCGGGCGCTGGTGATTGCGCTCCTTCCCACCATTCTCCTGATCCTGGCGATCGGCGCTTGGTTCGCGCATCGCGCCTCGCAACGGTTCAAGCGCGTTCACGACGCCATTGTCAGGATCATGAATGGCGATCTCGATTTGCGCCTGCCGCTCGCCGGAGAGGATGACATCGGCAAGATCGCGCGCGCCGTGAACCTGATGCTCGACGAGATCGCGCGCCTGCTCGACCATCTCAAGAGCGCGGGCGACAACATCGCCCACGATCTGCGCACGCCCCTCGCGGTCGCCCGCGCCAAGCTCGAGCGCGCGCTCGACAACGAGAGCGGGACCGAGCACTTGCGGGAGGCCCTGGAGGCCGCTCTCGTCCAGATCGAGAAAGTGTCCATGACGATCTCGGCGATCTTGCGGATATCGGCGGTCGAACAAGGCGCGCGCGAGAAGCAGTTCAAGGACTTCGATCTCGCCGCGGTTTGCGCGCAACTCCTCGATTTCTACGAGCCGCTCGCCGAATCGAAGGGGATCGACGATGATCGTTGACGCCGCGACGCCCGTTCCGGTTCGCGGCGACCAGGACCTCATGCGCGAAGCCCTCTCGAACCTGATCGACAACGCGATCAAGTTCACGCCGGCCGGCGGCGCGGTCCGCATCGAGGCCCAGATGGTCGACGGGCGGCCGTTTGTCGCTCGTGAGCGACACGGGCGTCGGCGTCCCCCCGCAGGAGCGGGCGAAAATATTCGACCGCTTCTATCGCGGCGAGCGGAGCGGCCAAACGCCGGGACACGGGCTCGGCCTCAGCATCGCCGAGACGATCGCCAATCTGCACGGCTTCAAACTGACGGTCGAGGACAACAATCCCGGCGCGCGCTTCGAATTGCGCGCCACGGCGTCTCGCGCCGGCGACAAGGCTGGCGCGCGAACCGCGTGATGCGCTGACACGGGCCGCGCTTCATACATGACGAAATTATATTTTAATGTGACTTTAGGGCGCCCCGCGGGTATCGAAAGCGCTGACGCCGGCGCGGCGAGCGTTTGCCGCGATGGCGTCGCGTGCGTTGGCGAACGTCGCTGCGCGTTCAGAAGTGACCAATGCTCGCTATCGTTCGCATCGCGCTGAGCAGACCCTACACGTTCGTCGTCATGGCGATGCTGATCGTCATCTTCGGCGTGACGGCCGCCATCAAGACGCCGACCGACATTTTTCCCAATATCGGCATTCCCGTCGTCGCGGTCGTCTGGACCTACAACGGCCTGCCGCCGGACGATATGTCGGGCCGCGTCATCTACTATTACGAGCGCACGCTGAGCGCCCAGGTCAACGACATCGAGCACATCGAATCGCAGTCGCTCGCCGGCTACGGCGTGGTCAAGGTCTTCTTCCAGCCCAACGTCAACATCAACTCGGCGCTGGCGCAGATCACCGCGGCCTCGCAGACCGTGCTCAAGCTGCTGCCGCCGGGCATCACGCCGCCCTATGTTCTGAGCTTCAACGCTTCGAGCGTGCCGATCCTTCAGCTGGCGTTGTCCAGCGACTCGCTGTCGCAGGCGCAGATCTTCGACGCCGGACAGAATTTCATCCGCCCGCAGCTGGCGACAGTCGCCGGCGCCGCCGTTCCCTCGCCCTACGGCGGCAAGGTGCTGCAGGTCCAGATCGACCTCAACCAGGACAAGCTGCAGGCCTACGGACTGTCGTCGCAGGACGTGGTCGAGGCGATCGCGCGGCAGAACGTCATCACGCCGGTCGGCACCGAGAAAGTCGGCGACTTCGAATATATCGTCTCGCTCAACGACGCGCCAAGCCAAATCTCAGAGCTGAACGACCTGCCCATACGTGACGGTCAACGGCGTCGCCGTCTACATCCACGACGTCGCCTATGTCCACGAGGGCAGCCCGCCGCAGACCAACATGGTGCGGGTCGACGGCTCAAACGCCGTCCTGATGACCATCCTGAAGACGGGCTCGGCATCGACGCTCGACGTGATCACCGGGCGTCAAGGCGCTGTTGCCGAAACTGCGCAAGACGCTGCCGCCAAGTCTCCATCTCGAAGCGGTCGGCGATCAGTCGCGATTTGTGACCGCCGCGGTGTCGTCGGTCATTTTTGAGGGCGTGGTCGCCGCGGCGCTGACCGGCCTGATGATCCTCATCTTTCTCGGCAGCTGGCGTTCGACGCTCATCATCACGGTCTCGATCCCGCTGGCGATCCTGGCCTCGGTCGCGCTGCTGGCGGCGACCGGCGAGACGATCAACGTGATGACGCTGGGCGGTCTGGCGCTCGCGGTCGGCATTCTGGTCGACGACGCGACCGTCACGATCGAGAACATCAACTACCATCTCGAACAGGGCAAGGACATCGAAAGCGCGATCATGGACGGCGCGCGGCAGATCGTCGTTCCGGCGACCGTTTCGCTTTTGTGCATCTGCATCGTTTTCGTGCCGATGTTCACCCTCGGCGGCGTCGCCGGCTATCTGTTCCGGCCGATGGCGAAAGCGGTCGTCTTCGCGCTGATCGGCTCGTATGTGCTGTCGCGCACGCTGGTCAACACGATGGCGCGCTTCCTGCTCGCCCACCAGGCGACGCATGGCCACGGCGAGCCGCCGCGCGCCGACCCGCAATCCGCTCGCGCTCTTTCAGCGCGGATTCGAACGGCGCTTCGAAGCCGTGCGCGGCTTTCTATCGGCGCCTGCTCATCACCGCCCTGGCCGGGCGGTTGCTGTTCATCGGCGGCTTTCTTGGTCGCGGTCTCTCGCTTCGTTCGCGCTTGCGCCTTACCTCGGCCGCAACTTCTTCCCGCCCGATCGAAAGCACGCAGATCGCGCTTGCACGTCCGCGCGCCGACCGGAACGCGGATCGAGGAAACCGGCGTCGAAGTCGACAAGATCGAAGCGGCCATCCGCGCGATCATCCCGCCCGAACTCGCTGCGCTCGATCGTCGACAACATCGGCCTGCCGATCAGCGGCATCAACATGGCCTATTCCAATACGGGATCGATCGGCGCGTCGGACGCCGATATCCTCATCACGCTTGAACGACGGCCGGGAGGCCGAGGCGCCTGACTACGTGAAGGCGATGCGCGAAGACGTTGCCGCAGCAAGTTTCCCGGCACGACCTTCGCCTTCCTGCCCGCCGATATCGTGACGCAGATTCTCAATTTCGGCCTGCCCGCGCCGATCGACGTGCAGATCATCGGCTCCAAGCTGCGACGCCAACCGCGCCTATGCGGAACAAGATTCTTCCCACGATCGCGCGCGTCCCCGGGGTCGCCGACGCGCGCATCCAGCAGGCCTTCAACGCGCCGACCTTCAACGTCGACGTCGATCGGACCCGCGCCCAGACTCGTCGGGTGTGAGCGAGCGCGACGTCGCACAGAACCTGCAGGACGCTCTGGCCGGCAGCATCCAGACCGCGCCCACGTTCTGGCTCAACCCGAAGAACGGCGTCTCCTACCCGATCGTCGCCCAGACGCCGCAATATTGGGTGAGTTCGCTCTCAAACCTGGAGAACATTCCGGCTTCGCAAGGCTCCGGACAAACAGATCCTCGGCGGCGTCGCCACGATCAAGCGCGGCGTCAGCGACGCCGTCGTGTCGCACTACGCCGTTCAGCCGGTCATCGACATTTTCGCGACCAACAATGACCGCGACCTCGGCGCGGTCGCGGCCGATATCCAGAAGATCCTGGATGACACCGCAAGCGAGGCTCCCCCCGGCTCGACCGTCGTGGTGCGCGGGCAGGTCCAGACGATGACCTACGCCTTTCAGCAGCTCTTCGTCGGCATCGCGCTCGCGGTCGTGCTGATCTACCTGCTTGATCGTCGTCAACTTCCAGTCCTGGCTCGATCCGTTCGTCATCGTCAGCGCCTTGCCGACCGCGCTCGCCGGCATCGTCTGGATGCTGTTCATCACCCGCACGACGCTTGTCGGTGCCGGCCCTGACCGGCGCGATCATGTGCATGGGCGTCGCGACCGCCAACAGCATTCTCGTCGTCAGCTTCGCGCGCGAGCGGCTGGCCGAGGGCGCCGACGCCATGACCGCAGCGATCGACGCGGGGTTCACGCGCTTCCGCCCGGTGCTCATGACGGCGCTCGCGATGATCATCGGCATGGCGCCGATGGCGCTGAGCGCCGAGCTGAACGCGCCGCTCGGCCGCGCCGTGATCGGCGGCCTCGTCTGCTCGACCGTCGCGACGCTGTTGTTCGTGCCGGCGGTCTTCCGGCTGGTTCACGAGCGCAGGCCGAGCCGCGCCGAGCGAGCCCGCGCCGCACTTTCCCGCCGAGGCGAACGCCGATATGAACCAGGATCAAGCCGAAGCGCAGCACGCAAGCTCCGGCGACGCCCCGCCGCAGCGCCGCGGCTCAGCCGCACGGTCCACGCGGCTTCGGCGCCAAGCGCGATCCGAGACGAACGCAAGCCGGTCAAGGCGATGCGCGCGATCCTGCTTCTCGCGGTGGTGGCCGCCGCCGTCGCCTACATCGGAATTTCCGGGCGCCGCCACGACGACGAGAAACTCAAACAATGGACTGCAGGAGCGAGCCGATCCCGCCGGTCGCGGTCGTCGCGCCGCAAGCGCGGCGGCGAGCGCGCGAACTCGTGCTGCCCGGCAATGTCGACGCCTTCTACAGCGCCTCCATTCACGGCCAGGTGAGGGGCTACGTGCAAGAATGGCGCAAAGACATCGGCGCCCAGGTCCAGCAGGGCGACGTGCTCGCGGTCGTCGACACGCCAGAACTCGACGAGCGCATCGCAGTCGCCCAAAGCGAGCTCGCCAAGGCCAAGGCCAATCTGTCGCTCGGCGAAGGTGACGGCGGCGCGGTGGAATTCGTTGCGCGCGTCCGCCGCGGTGTCTCAACAGGCCGCGGACGAAAAGGACAGCGACCAGCGTGCGCAAGCCGCCCAGGTCGACGCGGCGCAGTCGAACGTCGACCGGCTGAAAGCGCTCAAGGCGTTCGCCAACATCGTCGCGCCCTTCGACGGCGTGGTCACCGCCCGCAACGTCGACGTCGGCTCGCTGGTCAAAGCGGACGAGAACGACAGCGCAGCCGCTGTTCACGGTCGCCGACATTCATCAGATGCGGATTTATGTGCCCGTGCCGGAAAGCTACGCGGCCCAACTCAAGGATGGGATGAAGGCGACGCTCGAACTGCCCGAATATCCCGACCGCACGTTCGAGGCGACGATCGTCACGACCTCGCACGCGATCGACCAGAAATCGCGCACGCTGCTGGTCGAGCTGCTCGCCGACAACAAGGACGGCGCTCCTCGCTCCGGGCGCGTTCGCCCGCGTGCATTTCGTCACTTCCGCCTGACCCGAATGCGCTCAGCGTTCCAGCGAGCGCGATGCATGTTTCGCGACAATTCAGCCGCAAGTGCGACGGTCGGGCTTGACAACCGCATTGCTCTCAAGAATGTGCGTATCGTGCGCGACCTCGGGAACGAGGTCGAGATCGCGGGCGGGCTCAGCCCAGGACGAGCGCATCGTCGCCAATCCGCCCGATTCGATCAGCGACGGGGAGGAGGTCCGGGTCATGCAAGCCGCTGGGGAGAAGACGCCGAGCGCCGTCGACGCAGCAGCGCGGGGACGAGCCGGTCGGCCCTCCAAAGACCGCTGACGAGATCGCGCAAACAAGGCGGGATCACGCGAGAATGAAGTGGCGGCCGTGGCTCGCGGCGCCGATCGCGCTCGCGCTCGGCGGTTGCGATTTTGCGCCGCGCTACGCCCCGCCCTCGGTCGCTGTGCCTGCGAAGTTCAAGGATGAGACGGCGGGCGGCGGCGACGCTTCCGGCGAACGGGGAGTGGTGGCTCAGCTTCAACGATCGAACGCTCAACGATCTTCAAGCACAGGTCGACGCGGCCAACCCCGATCTCGCCGCCGCGGTCGCCGCCAATGACGCTGCCGTCGCGCGCGCCAACGCCGCGCTGAGCAACGCGTATCCCCAGATCGACGGCGTTCCGCACTTTCTGGCCAACAAGCAGTCGGCCAATCGCCCCCTTCGCTCCGCCAACCAGCCGACCTATTACGGAGACAACGCGCTCGCCGCCCAAACATCTTACGAGATCGACATCTGGGGGCGGGTGCGCGACCTCGTCAACTCGGCGAACGCCAACGCCGAGGCCAGCGCCGATGCGCTGGCTGACGCCAGGCTCGAGCTGCACGCGGAACTGGCGCGCGACTACGTCAATCTGCGCGGGCTCGACGACGAGGCCAAGCTGTTTGCCGATACGATCGCCATCTATCGCTCGGCCCTGAAGCTCACTCAGGATCGGCTCGCGGCGAATATCGCCTCGCCGGTCGACGTCGATCGAGCGCAAGCGCAACTGAGTTCGGCCGAGGCGCAATTGTCTGACCTCAGCGCTCGAACCGCGCGAGCCTGGAAGATTCTATCGCCGCGCTGGTCGGCAAGTCCGCGGCCTCTTTCTCGGTCGCGCGATCCTCGCCGCGGCTGCCCTTGCCGAAGGCGCCGCGCACGGTGCCTGCCGACGTGTTGCGCGGCCGCCCCGACGTCGCGGAGAGCGAACGGCAGACAGCCGCCGCGAGCGAACAGATCGGCGCGTCGCGCGCCAATTTCTTTCCTCGGTTATCCTTGATCGCGCTTGGCGGCACGCAAGACACCAACTTCAGGCTCTTCAATCCGAGTAACTTATTCGGAACCATCGGACCCTCGATCGACATCCCGCTGTTCGACGCAGGCCTCCGCCAGGCGGAGCTGCAGATCTCCAAAGCCCAATTCACCGAGCGGCGGAGAACTATCGATGCCACGGTGTTGCGCGCGATGAAGGAGGTCCAGGACGAATTGTCGTCCTTGCGCTGGCTGGCCAACGAATACAATCAGACGACGACGGCGGCGATCAGCGGCGCGCAAGGCGGCCGACCTGTCCCTTACCCTCTACCGCGACGGCGCGTCGTCCTTTCTCGACGTGGTGACGGCGCAAAGCGCCGCGCTCGAGGCGGAGCGCCTGGCGATCGCGCTGCACACTCGCCAATTGGTGGCCGATATTGGCCTGATGCTCGCGCTCGGCGGCGGATGGACTGCGCCGCCCGAACCGCGCGCGAAGCCGGGTTTCGCGCCCTATCTTGCGGAATAACTCGCGAAGTCTTCCCCGTACAACGAACGACGCCGCGTGTTGGGAATTAGCCCCTTAAACCCATCGCTAGGCTCGGACGGCAATCCATCGTCGCCAGCATCGAGCTGAGCGTTCGCCTGTCAAAAACAATTGTATAAATCATAATTTACGCAACAGGCGTGAGACCGCCTCGTTTGTGAGTCACGGAATGATTCAACAAGCGAGTGAACGCACGACAGTTGTCTTGTCGTGGTGAGACGAGGCGCGCAGTTCGATTATGGAGAGCTCAAGCCGCCTCGGTCGACGAGACTATCGCCTGGGAACGTCCTATGCGATCGCGACCGCAGTTCTCATGTCGTTTCAAGCGCCATTTTCCGCGCTCGCCGCGAGGACGCTCGGCTCCCTCAATTTTATGGCGTTCACGCAGCTCGCCCTCCTGTTTTCCATCCCGCTGTTGATCCTGCGGGCCGACAGTCGGCGCGACTTCGTCGCGATCATGTTCCGCCCGCGAAACTGGCCCAAGCTCGCCGTCATTTTCCTGATCGGCGTGGCGGGTTTGAAGCTCTACAACATCGGGCTGAGCAGCACGCACCCGATCATCACCGCGGCCGTGTTGAACCTGTCTCCCTTTTGGGCGGCGCTCATCGCGGCCATCGTCTCGAAGCGATCGGTTCCGTCGCCGTCGATTGCGTCCCTCGCATGTTTCGTCGTGGCGTTCTTCGGAGCGATGGCGATTGCATGGAGCCAAATCGACGTCGACAACAAGGTTCTGGCGCGCGACGTTCTCGAAAGTTTCGTCCACAGCAAATGGATTTACGCCCTGCCGATGCCGGCGTTCTTCGCTTTGAGCGGGACGCTCGTCTACCGGTGGTTCTCCGACTTCGATGAGACCGCCGCCATTGCGGCCAACTTTGTCGTGTCGTCCGTCGTCCTCATCCCGCTCGCGGCCTTCACGTCGAACGTCGGCCAGGCGTTGCACGCGACTGAGCCCGCGACCATAGCGGTTCTTCTGCTGATCCTGGGCACCTTGGCTGGGTCCGCCGCGGGGCGCGTCTGTTACCAGATGGCGTTGACGGCGACAAAAGACGACAACGGTTACGTGACAATGTTCTTCCTCTTGATACCGGCGGTCTCCTCGCTGATCTCTTTCACGCTGTCGTGGTGGATCCCGGGTCTGCAATTCGTCCCGAGCGCAATGTTTTTCGTTGGCTTAGCGCTCGTGACGGCTTCGCTCCTCATGTTGTGCGTAGCTTCTGGGCGGAAGGGCCAGCCAGCGGCCTCGCTAGTCGGCGCCGACGTTCAAGACGGGGAGTTCAAACGATGTCGACCCCGAAGATGAAGTTAGCGCCAGGCTCGGCGACGCCTGAGGCGCCGCGGTCCGCCTCGCAGTCGACGGAACGGCGCGAAGGGCTCAGCGACAACAAGAGCGATTGCGCTAAGACCGGATGCGTCGACAGCAATTGATTTGCGCGCAAGCGATAGAGCGCTCGCCTGGATCACGGGCGGGCGCAACTCTCTTCACTGCCAGAAAGTCGCAGCATCCTGGCGCCATAAATCTTAATTTGCCCAGTTCGCGCTGGACTGTGAATAAAGCCGCGATTAACCAGGGTGTACGCGTCCACGCATGGACGTTTCTGCTCGACGTCGAGGAGGTCGAATTGAGATCAATCGCCACTGTCGGTATTGCGTTGGCGGTTGGCGCGTTGGCTCCGGTTGCGGTCGCCCAGACCGAGCAGTCGGCCGTGCACCACTATCATCACATCTATCAGCCGCATCACGCGGTTCATCATCATCACTACGCGGCCGCTCCGGCGCCGGCGGCCGAACCGGCGCCCGTCGTGACGGCCCCGGCTCCGCAAGCGGGGCCGTTGGGCTTGGCCTTGCCGCACATCGCGCCCTACCCCGACGGCAAGGGCGACGAAGACGGACTGAGCGAAGACGAGGACGACTGCAACAAGGGTTGCATCGACGGCAACGGCGCTGATTGACAATCGCCGACGCGCTTTCGCGCGCCGTTCTCTCGGCGTCATCAGGGGCGCCCCTCGCAGCGCGCTGGACTGTCAGGCGATTTGGCGCGTCCTTAGCGGCGCGCCCCCTCAGCCTAATCCGAGACGCTCTTTTCGTAAGCCGACGTGACGTCGAGCGCGAGCGAATTGGTGCGGCCGAAGGATAGGCCGTACCGTAACTGCTTGATCGATCGCGCTTTTATGCCGATACGGCTCGCGCTTATCCGGACGGTGTGTCCCCGTGCGCCGAAAGCACTCAAGGGGAATAGTCGGATACCGCCGACGCCCTTGTGACTCGACGCATTTCGATAGTCACGATGACAGACGACGCAAGTATCGCCAGTCGAAGTGAACTGAGGTGAGAACGAACATCCTCTGTCCGACTTGACTTCGCGGCGGCGCCATTCGCACTGTCACGCAGCGCCAAGCTGAGTTTGTTGCTCGGGAGTGATTGATCAGGTCGGCCTGCTTCGCCATCGCGTTTTTTGTATCCGCTGGTCTCCCGGCGTGCGACGCAGGCGCGGCCGATTTGCCGACTCAACCGCCGGCGCTCGCTAAGCCCACGGCGCCCATGTCAAATCCGTGCTTCGCGAGCCTCTATGATTTCCTGGTCGCGGATCCGGACGATTGTCCGCTCGCCTGGAACGGCGTCAGGCTCTACGGCCGATTCGACTACGGCTTAGGCTACGAGTTGCACGGCGTCCCGTTCAATGGCGACTACCCCAACGGGGTCGAAACGCTCATTTCGAAGAACAGCAACGGCGCACGCTTCACCCTCGTGCCGAACGGGCTTGGACAGTCGCATATCGGCGTCAAAGGCGAGGAGCGCATCGTCTCGGACTGGTCGCTGGTCTTCAAGTTTGAGAACGGTTTTAACCCCTACACCCTGCAGCGCGCCAACGGGCCGAAATCCCTCGTCGACAACAACACGACTCCCCTCGACGCGCAGACCGCAAACGGCGACTCGAGCCGGGCCGGGCAGCTCTTCAACACCGAGGCCTATATCGGGTTCAGCCATCCGACTTACGGCGAACTGCTTGCGGGGCGGCAGAACTCTCTTATCGTGGATGGCGCCGCCCGCTTTGACCCGATGGGCGCGGCGGCAAATTTTTCCGTCCTCGGCGTTTCGAACACCGCCGCGGGCGGCGGAGATACCGAGACTGCCCGCTACAACACCTCGCTCAAATATCGCATCGGTGTTGGGCCATTTCATTTCGCGGGGCTTTATCAGTTTGGCGGCTTCGACCAGGGCAATGGCTCAAATGGCGCGTTTTCGCTCGGGATGACGGGGGACTTCGGCCCTCTGTCTTTCGGCGTCGAGGGGGAGAAGAACAAAGACGCCGTTTCGCTCTCCAATTTCGCGCAGTTTCCGCTACCGCCAGGCGTGAGCGCGAATGCGCTGAAGGCCACTTTGTCCAACAACACGAGCGGCATTGTCGGCGTGCGATATACGTTCGGAAACGCCGCGCTGTATGCGGGGTGGGAATATATCCTGTTCGCCAACCCGAGCGACGCTTATCCCGACGGCTTTACCGCGATCGGCAACTACCCTGTCCCGCCCGGCTTTGTGAACTCTACAGCTTATACGGAGCACAAGGTCCTGAGAGTCTTCTGGACGGGCATAAAATACGCGGTTCGGGACGACCTCGATGTCGCAGGCGCTTACTATCACTATTATCAGAACGACTATAATACCGCTCCCTGCACGGACGGCGGTCTTTCAGCCTCTAGCTGCCGCGGCGCGCTCAACGCCTTCTCCGCCATGATCAGTTATCGCCCCGCAAAGCGCGTCGAGGTTTACGGCGGTTTTCTGTGGTCGCAAGTGACTGGCGGATTGGCGAGCGGCTATCTCTACCGCGTCAACTTCGCGCCCACGATCGGCGTCCGAATGGATTTCTGACGAGCGGCGCGTCGAGCGATCAGAACTTGACCCGCAGGCCGACGGTCGGATCGATGTTCTGAGTTGCCTGGAAGCCGTTCGCAAGGCCCGCGTAAACATTGGACAGCGCGACGCCAGCGTAGAGATCGATGCGCTTGACGGGCCGATAGTCGACGAGGACGGAGAATGTATCCAACGTCCCGGCGCACGCGGCGCTCGAGATGTGGATTCCATGGCCGGTGCAGGGGGTGGTCGAATAGTCGTTCTGCCAAGCATAGTAGACGGCGCCGCTCACATCGAGTTCGGTCATTGACCGCATATTTGAACCCGCCCCAGATGGTGTTGTAGACGCGCTGGATATTAAAGGCGGTGGTTGTAATCCAAACCGTCGGAAAAGCCTTATTGCCAAGAATGGTCCCGGGCACGCTATAGTTGCCGATCGTTTTGAACCCGTTTGGGAAGTCATCGGTCGGGTTGCCCTGGCGGAAATATTCCCATCCGGCGAACACTTGCGCCGGCCCCCACTTGTACTTGGCCAACGCAAGATAGCCCACGTTGTTGGACAGCGTCGCCTTGAGGTCGTCGCCTGAATAAAACTTCGGGATCGGCGTTGTGAAATTTGACGTCAGGACACCGTCAACGGCGTAGGAGCCCACGAAGTCCAGTGAAAGCGTCCCGCCGTAGAGATTGTGGATGTCCGTGCCGACCTGGCCCTGCCACATTTGCGTTGAGCCGTTGCCCTGATTGTAACCGCCAACTTGGGCCAATCCCGCGACACGAAAGTTACTGAACTCTCCACGGTATTTGATGGCCGTATTCGAACGCGCGAGTTCGGTGTCGCTGAAGCCGGCGTACATGCCTGTAAAACCAAACGGCGAGAAGGCGTAAGCGCTGCCCATCGGGTCGTAGGCGATGAGACCGTCGAGCGACAGGGCGTTGACGCGGCCGGCGGTGAGCGTGCCGTAAGTCTTGTTGCTCAAGCCGAGGAAGAATTGCGAATTGTCCCATTGGCCGGCACGGCTTGAGTTGCCGCTCGCGCTCTGCAGCGCCAGCGCTTTGCCGTTGTTCATCACCTGCGAGCGCTGCGAGTTGGCCAGATAGCCAGAAATGGGATCGAAGCCCGCCTCCAATGTGCCGATGAGCGACCAACCGTTGGCGATCGGCTGCGACATTTTGACGCCGATAACGGACTGATTGATGTTGTTCGGCGACCATAGCCACCTGACGCCGTGACTCTGCTTGCTGATGAGGCCTTGGGTGCCGTTGACGAAGGCCGGGCTCCAAGGCGCGCCGTTGGTATTGTACATGAGCCCGGCGTCGAGCGTCGCGTAGAGCGTGAACGGTCCGTAAGAGAGCGGACAATCGGCGGCGGTTGAATTGAGATAGGTCCAAAGACTCGCGAAACAATTTTCCGGCGGGGCGGGCGCCGGCTTCGTCGTCGGCAGCACGTCCGCCGCATAGGCGAAACCGGTAAGCCCGACACTCGCCAACGCCGCAAAACAAAGCGCTTTCATAGATGACCCCGATCCCGAAAAACGACGCCCGCGAGTTGCTCTTCACTGGATCGTGAACAGCCGCTTGCTATATGTCAATGGATATATCGAAGCCCTGTGCGGAACGTGTTGGACGTCCTGATCGCGCTAGAACAAAGCGGGGCACCTTGTGATTGCGACCGCACGAGGAGTTGGCTTCGCGGGCGTTCCGCTCACTTCGTTCAGCCAATGCAAGCGCCAGGGGGGTGATGCTTCTGGCGACTTCGCCGGCTTTTCCGCCGCCGATCATTTGTTGCCGCCGGTGTCGATGCAGCCCCACCGGATGCAATCGTCCGGATTGCGGCTCAGCCCGTCCGTCTCGTGAACGTCGTACGGATAGCCGTACGGGTTGGTCGGGTCTCGGAAAATTCTAGGCGCCTGGCTCGCAGGGAGTTTGTTCGCCTGGTCAAGCGTCATGACGGGGATATTTCGGCTCTGAGTTTGGCATCCGGCGATAAAGCCACTGAGCGCGGCGACGAGCGCAATCCGAAGGCACACCGATCCTGTCATCCGATTCTTTCCTGCGCGTTCCGGCAAACGAATAAAGGGCGCACAAAGAATTGCTGCTGGCCGGCATAGTCGTACGGCAACAGGTCAGCGAAACCCCTTCGATTGGCTCAATTTCTCCACGGCCCCAAGCCACAGGATGACGAGTTATATTGCCGCCTCGACCCAGACTTTACCACCTATTGCGAAAATTTTGGGGCTGTCCCAGATCCCGTAGCGGATCTAGGATCGGAGCATGCGGATAAGTGGTTGTCGTCTCACTGTTTTTACTAAAAACACTGACGGTAATCTGAAAAATATGAGGATCAGAGTTGCCATAACCGCATTGTGGCCCGACCCATCGGCTGCGAATGCATTTTGGCGGAACGAACCCAATTTTCGCCAAACGGCGTCAAACGCCCAAGACCTCTGCTGCATGTGCCCGCGTGGCGACGCTAACCCGCCGCGACTCCGCGCAGGATGATCTCGATCACCTCCGATTTCGCGCGTTCAAAGGCCCTGTCGTCGAGTGGATGGCCCTTGTTGAGGGTCGCCATTTCATGCGCCGCGTTGGCGTATTGCTGCGTCGTCGCCCAGATCATGTAGAAAAGGAACTTCGGCTCGATCGGCTTCAGTTTGCCGGCGGCGATCCAGCGCTTGACGACCCGTTCGCGCGACACGACCCATTGGGTCAGCGTCGTGTCGAGGAAATCCTGGATCATCGGCGCGCCGCGCATCATCTCCGCCGACCAGATGCGGGTCGCGAGCGGCATCTGCGCGCGCAAGGTCCATTTTCGCCCCGATATAGGACGAGAGGGCGATCGTCGGGTCCTCGCTCGAGTCGAAAGACGAGGCGGCGGCGAGCCAGGCGGTCAGCACCCGCTCGATCACCGCCCGGTAGAGCGTCTCCTTGGTCGGGAAATAATAGTGCAGATTCGCCTTTGGAAGGCCGGCGCGCTGCGCAATCGCAGCGGTGGTCGCGCCCTTGAATCCCTGCTCGGCGAACACCGATTCGGCCGCCTCGAGCAGCGCGCGTTCGCTCTCCTCCCGGACGGTCGGTCTCGGTTTTCGGCGCGCCATAAGCTTCCCTCAAGCGGCGCCTTCCTTGGCGCCGCGTCGCGCGACCTGGAAAGCCGCTGGCCGCGCCCTTGTCGCGGGCGGGAAGCGCCGAATTCATGAGCGCTTCGCTCAAGTTTACGCCATTTGACCATTTGGTCAAAGCTATAATAGCGTTTGCGATGTGGCGTGGAGCTGTTGATGGCTGACTTGTCCAATGTGCGCGTCGACGGGACAAGGCTTTGGGATTCGCTGATGGAAATGGCGAAAATCGGCGCGACGCCCAAGGGCGGCGTCAAGCGCCTGACGCTGACCGATCTCGACCGTCAGTCCCGCGACTTGTTCCAGAAATGGTGCGAGGCCGCCGGCTGCACAGTCACGGTCGACGAGATGGGCAACATGTTCGCGCGCCGCCCGGGCCAGGACAATACGCTCGCCCCCGTCATGGTGGGCAGCCATCTCGACACCCAGCCGACCGGCGGCAAGTTCGACGGCGCGCTCGGCGTGCTCGGCGCGCTCGAAGTCGTGCGTTCGCTCAACGACCTCAACATCAAAACCCGGCGGCCGATCGAAGTCGCGAACTGGACCAACGAGGAAGGCTCGCGCTACGCCCCGGCGATGATTTCGTCGGGCGTGTTCGCTGGCGTCTATGACAAGGAATTCGCTTATTCCCGCGCTGGACGGCGAAGGCAAGCTGCTAGGAGACGAACTCGAGCGGATCGGCTTCAAGGGCGAGGAGAAGGTCGGCAAGCATCCCGTGCACGCCTTCTTCGAGCTGCACATCGAGCAGGGCCCGATCCTGGAGGACGAGTCGATCGACGTCGGGGTCGTCACCCACGGACAGGGCAGCGCTGGTACGAAATTCGCTTGACCGGGTTCGAGAGCCACGCCGGCTCGACGCCGATGCCGCGCAGGAAGGACGCGCTGCTCGGCGCCGCGCGGATCGTGGAGCTCGTGAACGCGATCGGCCTCTCGAAGGCGCCCCTCGCCATGGCGACCGTCGGCATGCTCAATGCCTATCCCGAACTCCCGCAATGTGATCCCCGGCGAAGTGTTCATGACCTGCGAGTTCCGGCATCCCGACGACGCCACGTTGAGCGAAATGGATGCGGCGCTTGCGCGCGGGAGTGGAGGCGATCGCCGGCAAGATCGGCCTGACCTGCGACTTGAAGCAGATCTTCTACTACCCTCCGGTGCCCTTCGATCCCGGCTGCGTCGAGGCGGTGCGCCGCGCGGCCAAGCATTTCGGCTATTCGCATCGCGACATCGTGTCGGGCGCCGGCCACGACGCCTGCTATATGGCGCGCGTCGCGCCGACGTCGATGGTGTTCACGCCCTGCGTCGACGGGATCAGCCACAATGAAAGCGAGGACATCAAGCCGGATTGGGCGACCGCCGGCGCCAATGTGCTGATGCATGCGGTGCTGGAGAAGGCCGAAATCGTGTCGTAACGGTTAGCGGCGCCAAGCGCCGACACGCCTACGCGAATACAAGGTTTGGGAGAATACAATGTCGCTCGTCATCGAAGGCGGAACGATCGTCGCCGCGGACCGCACCTACAAGGCCGACGTGCTCGTCGAGGGCGAGACCATCAAGGCGATCGGCGAGGGGTTGAAGGGCGACAGCACGCTCGACGCCAAGGACTGCTTCGTCATGCCGGGCGGCATCGACCCGCACACCCATCTCGACATGCCCTTCATGGGCACGAATTCCGCCGACAATTACGAGAGCGGCACCAAGGCCGCGCTGTCGGGCGGCACGACGATGGTGGTCGACTTCTGCATCCCCAACCGCAACCAGCCGCTGATGGAGGCCTTCGCCGATTGGCAGAAGCGCTCGAAGGACGCCGTCTCCGACTATGCCTACCACATGTGCATCACCTACTGGGACGATTCCGTCCGCGAGGACATGGCCAAGGTGGTCGCGGCGGGCGTCACGACCTTCAAGCATTTCATGGCCTACAAGGGCGCGCTGATGGTCGACGACGAGCAGATGTTCGCTTCGTTCACGCGCTGCGCCGAACTCGGCGCCATGCCGCTCGTCCACGCCGAGAACGGCGAAATCGTCGCCGCGTTGCAGAAGCATTACATGGCCAAGGGCATAACCGGACCCGAGGGCCACGCGCTCTCGCGTCCGCCGGACGTCGAGGGCGAAGCGGCCAATCGCGCGATCATGCTGGCCGATCAGGCGGGCGCGCCGCTCTACATCGTTCACGTCTCCTGCACGCAGGCGCACGAGGCGATCCGGCGCGCCCGCGCTCTTGGCAAGCGCGTCTATGGCGAGCCGCTGATCCAGCATCTCGTGCTCGACGAGAGCGAGTATTACAACAAGGACTGGAAGCACGCGGCGCGGCGCGTCATGTCGCCGCCGTTCCGCGACAAGATCCATCAGGACGACCTCTGGAACGGCCTGCGCGCCGGCTCGCTGCAGGTGGTGGCGACCGACCATTGCGCCTTCACCACCAAGCAGAAGGAACTGGGTCTGACCGACTTCACCAAGATCCCGAACGGCACCGGCGGGCCTCGAGGACCGCATGCCGGTCTTGTGGACCTATGGCGTCGAAACCGGACGCCTCACCATGAACGAGTTCGTCGCGGCGACCTCGACGAATATCGCGCGCATCTTGAACCTCTATCCGCGCAAAGGCGCGATCCTGCCGGGCGCGGACGCCGACGTCACCGTCTGGGATCCGAAGGCCAACAAGACGATCTCCGCCAGGTCGCAGGTTTCGGCCATCGACTACAACGTGTTCGAGGGAACGAAGGTGACGGGCCTGCCGCGCTATACGCTGTCGCGCGGCGAAGTCGTCTATCGCGACGGCGCGGTGCAGGCCGAGCTTGGGCGTGGCCGCTTCATCAAGCGCGAGCCGTTTCCCGCGGACGCGCGCGCGCTCAAGCGCCATAAGGAATTCACTGCGGTGGCGGGCGTTGCGCGCTGAGGAAACGGACCGGCGATGGATGTAGCGGCGGCCGCCCAAGCTCAAGCCGGACGACCGGACGACGCCCGCCGCCGAGGCCGCGATTGAGATCAGCGGGCTCTCGTTGCGCTTCGACACCGCCGATGGGCCGGTGCAGGCGCTGAGCGACGTCAACCTGAAGATCGCGCGCGGCGAGTTCGTTTCGTTCATCGGACCGTCGGGCTGCGGCAAGACGACGCTCCTGCGCGCGGTCGCCGATCTCGAGAAGCCGACCAGCGGCTCGATCCGCGTCAACAGCATGAGCCCGCACGAAGCGCGCGCCAATCGCGCCTATGGCTATGTGTTCCAGGCGCCGGCGCTCTATCCATGGCGAACCGTCGCGCGCAACATCGCGCTGCCGCTCGAGATCATGGGCTTCAGCAAAGCCGAGCGCGAGGCGCGCATCGCCAAGGGCCTCGAGCTCGTCAATCTCTCCGGCTTCGGCGGCAAATATCCCTGGCAATTGTCGGGGGGCATGCAGCAGCGCGCCTCGATCGCGCGCGCTTTGTCGTTCGATCCCGACCTTCTGCTGATGGACGAGCCGTTCGGCGCGCTCGACGAAATCGTGCGCGACATGCTGAACCAGCAATTGCTGCGCCTCTGGGACGTGACGGGCAAGACGGTGCTGTTCGTCACGCATTCGATTCCGGAAGCGGTGTTTCTGTCGACGCATATCGTCGTCATGTCGCCGCGCCCGGGCCGCATCACCGATGTCATCGAATGCAATTTTCCCCGCGATCGCGCGCTCGATATCCGCGAGACGCCCGAATTCTTGGGCGTCGCAAACCGGGTCAGGCAAGGCTTACGCGAAGGACATTCCTATGATGGATAGGTACGCGCCGCTTTCCCTTCCCCAGCGCCGCTGGGGAAGGTGGCGCGCAGCGCCGGATGGGGTGTGGAAAGCAGATATTCGCCAGCAGGAGGTTGGCGCCGCCGGTCTTGCAATGCGAGAGGTCGGGCTTGTTGCCGGGGGACGAGATGGACGAACCGCCACGTTTCCGTCAATCCTCGCGGAAGTTCGCTCGGGCGCAGCGTCAGAACATGACGAGAGCGGAAACGATGCTTTGGCGCGCTTTGCGCAATCATCAGATCGACGGGCATCGCTTTCGCAGGCAAACGCCGATTGGTCCGTATTTTGCGGATTTCGTTTGCCTTGCGCGCAAAATCGTCGTCGAAGCGGACGGTCGCACGCACGAGACGGCGGAAGCGAAGATCAAGGACGCCGAGAGGGACGAATGGTTTCGACGGGCGGGATTTCGCGTCCTTCGCTTTTCCGACGAACTCATCATCGGCGGGCTTCAGGTCGTCATCGAGCGCATCCGGGCGGCGATGCGGGAGATCTGAAGCGCAACGCTGAACAGGCAAGACCGTGCGCAGAGACCTTACAGCCGCCTCTGAAAGCGCGCGATGACATTGGTGTGACCGGGCTGAGCGTCGAGCGGTGGGCCGCACCCCATCCGTCGCTTCGCGCCACCTTCCCCAGCAGAGCTGGGGAAGGAGAACGCCCGACTCCGGGGGGGCCCGAATGAAATCCGTCCTGCCGCTCACGACTGTCATCCTCGCGCTGATCGGCGTCTGGTATCTCGCCGCGGCGCTCATGAATGCGCAGCTTCAGCGCGACCAGTTCGCGAATGCCGGCCGGACGGATTATTCGACGCAGGAACTCGCAAGCGCGTCGCTCAATATGGAGCGGCCGAAGCTGCCCGCGCCGCATCAGGTCGCGAGCGAACTCTACAAGCTCGTCTTCGCAACCCCGCCGACGTCGAAGCGCAGCCTCGTCTATCATGGGCTCATTACGCTCGAAGAGACGCTGATCGGCTTTGCCATCGGCTCGGCGCTTGGGCATCGGGCTCGCCGTGCTCATCGTCTCCATGCGCTGGCTCGAGCGCTCGATGATGCCGTGGATCGTCGCGTCGCAGACCGTGCCGATCATCGCGCTCGCGCCGATGATCGTCGTCATCCTCAACCAGTTCAACGTCACCGGCATTGCGCCGAAGGCGGCGATCGCGGCCTATCTCTCGTTCTTTCCGGTGACCGTCGGCATGGTGAAGGGCTTCCGCTCGCCCGATCCGTTGCAGCTCGACCTCATGCGCACCTATTCGGCGACGCGCGCGCAGACCTTCATGAAGCTCAGAGCGCCCGCCAGCGCGCCCTTCTTCTTCGCCAGCATGAAGATCGGCGCCGCCGCCGCGCTCGTCGGCGCGGTGGTCGCCGAAGTGACCAAGAGCGAGGACGGGGGCCTCGGCGCGCGGCTCCTGGCCGGCTCCTATTATGGGCAGACGGTGCAGATCTGGGCCGCTCTGTTCGCCGCCGCCGCGCTCTCCGCAACGCTCGTCGCCGCGATCGGCGGCGCCGAGCGCATCGCGCAACGGCGAATGGCGTTCAGCCCATGAACCTGCGCCGCCTCACGGACCTTTTGCCGCCGCTCGCCTTTGGCCTCGCGGTGCTCGCGATCTGGGAGGCGGGGGTCAGGCTTCTCCATGTGCCCGCGATCATCCTGCCTCCGCCCTCGGCGATCGCGGCGCGCTTCGTCACCTCCATACCCACGCTCGCCGCCGATTTCCGCCAGACGATCCAGGGCGTGCTGGCGGGTTACGTCATCGGCTCGCTGAGCGGTTTCATCGTCGCGATCCTGATCGACCGCTCGCAATTCCTGCAACGCGGCCTCCTGCCGATTGGCAATCTCGTTTCCGCGCTGCCGATCGTCGGCGTCGCGCCGATCATGGTGATGTGGTTCGGCTTCGATTGGCAATCGAAAGCGGCGGTCGTGGTCGTGATGACCTTCTTCCCGATGCTCGTGAACACGATCGCCGGTCTCTCCAGCGCCGGCGCGATGGAGCGCGATCTCATGAAGACCTATGGCGCGAACTATTGGCAGACCCTGCTCGCGCTGCGCCTGCCGGTCGCGATGCCCTTCATCTTCAATGCGCTCAAGATCAACACGACGCTCGCCATGATCGGCGCGATCGTCGCCGAGTTCTTCGGCACGCCGATCGTCGGCATGGGCTTCCGCATCTCGACCGAAGTCGGCCGGCTCCAGATCGATATGGTCTGGGCGACGATTGTCGTCGCGCGCTCTGACGGGATCGCTGTTTTATGCGCTGGTCGCCGGCCTCGAGCGCCGCGTGACGTTCTGGCACGCCTCCTATCGCGCGAAAGAGGCTTGAGCTTTTGCACGGCATGCGGTAGTTTTACGCGCGGTGACGGGAAATCTGAGGTTCAACCGGAGGGAGAGCAAAAATGAAGAGGATGATGTTCGCAGTCGCCAGCGTGGCGGCGATGCTGGCCGGAGGCGCGGCGCATGCCGACGACAAGGTGACGCTGCAGCTCAAATGGGTCACGCAGGCGCAATTCGCCGGCTATTACGTCGCCAAGGACAAGGGCTTCTACAAGGCCGAGGGGCTCGACGTGACGATCAAGCCCGGCGGCCCCGACGTCGCGCCGGAGCAGGTGCTGGCGGGCGGCGGCGCCGATGTCGTGGTCGACTGGATGCCGGCGGCGCTGGCGGCGCGCGAAAAGGGCGCGCCGATGGTCAATATCGCGCAACCGTTCAAGCATTCGGGTCTTGAGCTCACCTGCCGCGCCGACACCGGCATCAAGACGCCCGAGGATCTCAAGGGCCGCACGCTCGGCGTGTGGTTCTACGGCAACGAATATCCGTTCCTCAACTGGATGGGGAAGCTGAAATTCCCGACCGACGGCTCGCCCGGCCGGCGTCAAGGTGGTGAAGCAGGGCTTCAACGTCGACCCGCTCTTGCAGAAGCAGGCCGACTGCATCTCGACCATGACCTACAATGAATATTGGCAGGTGATCGACGCCGGCTACAAGCCCGAGCAGCTCGTCGTGTTCAAATACGAGGATCAGGGCGTCGCGACCCTCGAGGACGGCCTCTACGTGATGGAGGACAAGCTCAAGGACCCGGCCTTCGTCGACAAGATGGCGCGCTTCGTCAAGGCGTCGATGAAGGGCTGGGACTATGCGCGCGCGCATCCTGAGGAAGCGGTCAAGATCGTGCTCGACAACGACTCGACCGGCGCCCAGACCGAGCACCACCAGACGCAGATGCTGAGCGAGATCAACAAGCTGACCGAGGGCTCCGACGGCAAGCTCGACAAGGCCGACTACGACCGCACGGTGAAGACGCTGCTGACCGGCGGCTCCGACCCGGTCATCTCGAAGGAGCCGACCGGCGCCTATACGACCGCGATCACCGACAAGGCGCTCGGCAAGTAAACAGGCCTGTCATTCCGCGAGGCCGCAAAGCGGCGATCGGAATCCGATGGAGCGGCCGACGTCTCAATTCCCGGTCGGACCTCTGGTCCGCCGGGAATGACAAGGTCCAACGGGCTTCGCGCCGCTTACCGAACGGCGTTCTCAAGCGGCTTTCGCTCCGCGAAGCGACGTCACGCTCCGCGCCGCGCCCCGGACGAGGTCGTGAATGAAGCGCAGCTTCTCCACGACCGCGGGCGCGATGATGAACGGGTAGAGATCGGGCCTGCCCATCGCGCGATTGACGCTGTTCATGGCGACGACGAACGGCGCCCAGGCGTCGACGATCCGCTCGATCGAGCCCTCCGAATAAGGGTCGAAGTTGAGCTTGGCGGAGTGCGCGCCCTCTCTGTCGATCGACGGCGCGATCCTGAGCCCGAACGCGTTCGCCGTCTCGAGCGTGTCGACGATGTGCAGATAGTGCGCCCAGGTTTCGGCGAAATCCTCCCAAGGATGCGAGGTCGCGTAAGCCGAAACGAAGCGCTCCGCCCAATCCGCGGGCGCGCCCTGCTCGTAGTGGCGCTTGAGAGCCGCTTCATAGTCCTGGGAATCGTCTCCAAACACCGCGCGGCATTGGTCGAGCTTGCCGCCGTCGCGGACCAGAATGTCCCAATAATGGTGCCCGACCTCGTGCCGGAAATGGCCGAGCAGGCTGCGATAGGGCTCGGCCAATTCCGCCCGGCGCTTCTCGATCTCGGCGCTGTCGGCCTCCGCGAGCGCAATCGTCACCACGCCATCGTCGTGCCCGGTCATCACCTTGGGACCGGAAGGGTGCGGAGGATCGGCCAGGAACTCGAACGTCAAACCGTGGCTCGGGTCCTCGGCCCGGGTCTCAAGCGGCAACTTCCAGCGAAGCAGGCTGTAGAACAGCCGGTGCTTGGCGAGTTCGATGTCTCGCCACGCCGTGAGATGCGAGGCTTGAGAAATGTCGGGAATCGTATCGTTGTGGCGGCAGGCGACGCAAAGCCGGTCCTGTCGCTTCGGCGGCCGTCAACCAGTTGCAGACGTCATAGTCCGCGTTGGCGCAGAACCGGCGCTGCCCGCCCTCTCCCGCCAATGGCGTCCAGAGATCGCCGCCCGCGGGCTCAAGCGCGGCCATGATTTCGAGCTCCGGGACATAGCCGAGCCGATGGCCGCAACGGCCGCAGGTTCTATTCTCGAAGTAAATGATGTTGTCGCAAACCTGACAGCGGAACAATTTCATTGGAAAGCAATCCTTGGCGGCATAAGCGCCCAAAACGCGCGAGGGATGAAATCGTTCCCGATCATGTCGATGTTGAGTTTAGGCTTGGAGGCCGCGTCTTCTGCTGCGAAAAGGGGGAGGGGCCCGTTGGAGTTAAGCCATGCGAGTAAAGCTGTTTTCCGTGGCCGCCGCTACGCCAATCCAGTCGCTTGAGAACGACATCAACGAATTCCTGGAATCGGAGCGGCCGCATGTCACCTATGTCAGCGTGAGTTCGAGCGATATCGAGAGGGTCGCCTCCGTCTGGTACGAGGAGCCGCACCACAAAACCGTCGATCAGACCATGGCGGAACTCGAGGAATTGGCCGAAGAGCCGACGGCCGAGGGCAATTTGGCCTAAGACGGCGGCGCAGCCGCACGAGGCGTCGCGGTCCGGTCAAATAGACTAAGGAGGAAGCGATTTTGCTCGACGTCGGATCGACTGGACCCCTGTCCTCAATTTACCCTGATCCGGCCGTGCACATCCTCGATCAGAAGTTCGCCAAATATCGATTGTTTAACGCGAGCGTCGAGAAACTGGCTTCGGGCACGCGCTGGGGCGAGGGCCCCGTCTGGTTCGGGGATGCGCGCTGTCTTCTATGGAGCGACCTCCCGAACGATCGAATTCTGAAATGGGACGAGACGACGAGCGCCGTTTCGGTGTTTCGTCACCCGTCCGGCCACGCCAACGGCAACACACGCGATCGCGCAGGTCGGCTCATCACCTGCGAGCACAGCGCGCGTCGTGTGACGCGCACCGAGTATGACGGGTCGATCACCGTCATCATCGACCGTTTTGAGGGCAAGCGGCTCAATTCTCCGAACGACGTCGTCGTCGCCTCGGACGGGGCGATCTGGTTCACCGATCCTCCGTTTGGCCTCAGCTCTTTTTACGAGGGAGCGGTCGCCGAGCAGGAATTGAACCCCAACGTCTATCGCGTGGACCCGATTACCGGCCAAGCGGCGATCGTGGCCGACGATTGCGCGGGGCCGAACGGACTCTGCTTCTCGCCTGACGAAAAGCATCTCTATGTCGTCGAGTCCCGCGCTGTTCCGACCCGCAAGATCCGGGTCTTTGACGTCATCGATGGGCGCTCTCTTGGGGCGAGCCGGGTGCTGATCGACGCGAGCGGCGGCACGCCGGATGGCTTTCGTTGCGATATGGACGGAAATATCTGGGCCGGTTGGGGAATGGGAGATCCGAAGCTCGACGGGGTGATGATCTTCGATCCCGAAGGCCAACCGATCGGCCGCATCGCACTGCCTGAGCGATGCGCCAATCTTTGCTTTGGCGGCCGACACGGAAACCGCCTTTTCATGGCCTGCGGCCACGGACTTTACGCCCTGTATGTGAATGCGCGAGGGGCGGTGTGAAGTCGCTCAGGGGCAATTCTGAACAGGGCTTGGCCGATCCAAATACCTCACGGGTAGCGAAGGCCCGATTGGTCTGAGGTGGCCGAACATATTCTGTTCGGGCCGCCTGCGGCGGCCACAGTGTGCTGGTTCCATAAGCAGCAAGCCATGCAAGATGAGCCATTCCGCTCCGATGAGATCGCCCTTGCTCAAGCCGGCTCCCAAAAAACAGCCTTGGATCAACCATCATTCGCTACGCCGGACGAATTGGCGCCCACACCAAAAAAACTGCTTGACAATAATAAGACGACCGGTCATATATTAACTCATGCCTAGACCAGCCAATCCTGAAACGCGATCGCGCCTCCTGGAAAAAGGGGGAGAGCTTGTGAGCACCCGCGGCTTCAACGCCACGGGCGTTCAGGAGATCACCGCGGCAGCTGGCGTGCCCAAGGGTTCTTTCTATAATTACTTCGACAGCAAGGAAGCCTTCGCCGTCGCCGTGTTGACCGAATATTGGGAGGCGGTTGTCGCTGAGTATGGGGCCATTTTGAATCAACGCCGGACGCCGCCCCTTGTCGCGCATCGCGCGCTATTTCGCCGGGCTTGCCGAGTTTCACGAGCGCCGCCGTTACGCGGTCGGCTGCCTGATCGGGAACATGGCGCTGGAGGTCACGCCGACGAGCGAGGATGTGCGGATCAAGCTTGCGGCGATCTATCGCGATTGGTCCGCCGCACTCGCCTCATGCTTGCGAGAAGCGAAGGAGAAAGGGGAATTGTCGGCCGGAAAGGATCCAGGGCAGCTTGCCGTCGCGCTGATCGACACGTTCGAAGGGGCGGTCATGCGGGCCAAGGTCGAACGTAGCCGGGCGCCCTTCGACAGCTTCGAGCGCTTTATGTTGCCCTCTCTGCTGAGCTAAAAATTTGACCAGTTAATAGACGACTGGTCGTATTGTATGACGGAATATCTGCTTTTGGCAGGATCATCGCTGGAACGCCGCGCCAGCGAGCGATGACTCTCATCCGCGGCTAACTAACGGAGCTGAACAATGCCCACGATCACAACAACGGACGGCGTAAACATCTTCTACAAGGACTGGGGCTCAGGACAGCCGATCGTCTTCAGCCACGGCTGGCCGCTGACAGCGGACGACTGGGACGCCCAGATGACCTTCTTCCTTCGCCACGGCTACCGGGTGATCGCCCACGACCGGCGCGGCCACGGCCGGTCCGACCAGCCCAACACCGGCAACGACATGGACACTTGGGTTGCCGACCTCGCGGCCCTGACTGAACACCTCGACCTGCGCGACGCGATCCACATCGGCCACTCCACAGGTGGCGGTGAGGTGGCTCGCTATGTCGCTCGCCACCAGGAGCGCGTCGCGAAGGCGGCGCTGGTCGCTTCACTGACGCCGAACATGTACCGGAGCGAGGACAACCCGTCCGGTCAGCCGCCGGAGTGGTTCGAAGCGATCCGGGCAGGCGTGCTGGGCAACCGGTCGGAGTTCTACCGTTTCGTCCCTGAGAATCCGTTCTACGGCTACAACCGAGATGGCGCGAAGCCTTCGGAGGCGATCATTGCGAACTGGTGGCGTCAAGGCATGGCCGGCGGCGCCCTCGCTCATTACGCAACCGTCGACTCTTGGCTCGAAGATTATACCGAAGACCTGAAGAAGATCACCGTGCCGGTGCTGGTGATGCATGGCGAGGCTGATCAAGTCGTCCCGTTCGCAAGTTCGGTGCCGCGTGCGGTCGACCTGCTGAAGAAGGGGTCGCTGAAGACTTATCCCGGCTATCCCCATGGCATGCTCACCACGCATGCGGATGTCCTCAACCCCGACCTGCTTTCGTTCATCAGGTCTTGACGACATCTCTCATCCACTATCGCCTATGGTAGATATCTAGGGGTGGATATTGAGGAGGGTTCGGGTTTCGCCGTAGTGACGAAGGAACGAACAAGAAGCTCAAACCCTCCTCGGAAAATCATTGGCCAAGGTCCTGATCGAAGCGGCGGCCAGCCGCGCTTAGCTGCAATTACCGGCTGTGGGCGTGCTCCCGAACTGGCGCCATTTCTTTTCCAGGGCCTGCGTAAGGAGAGTACGACGACAATTTCTTGCCGGCTCGCCTTTGATGTTCTATATTTGTTCCTATGACTGCGAGCGAAAATCCGAAGCAAGATCCCGATGCTCCGTCCCGCGTTCGCCGGCGCTCTCCGCGAAGCGTCATGAGGATCAAGAAAGCCAGACGCGAGGCCCGCGTCGTCAGCCTCCTCAATCGCGGCGTTTCGATCCCCGAGATCGCGGAACAGGAAGGCCTGTCGGTCAAGCGGATGCGCAACGTCGTCCGGGACATTCTCGCCGAGCGGATGCCGCAGCCGCCGGCCGAATTCCTCGCCCTTCAGGTCAGCCGCCTCAACGAAGCGCTGCTCATGACCTACAGCGCGATGCACACGACCGCGGCGGGAACGAATTTCGAGGCGGTCGATCGCGTCGTCAAAATCGTGCGCGAGCTCGACCGCTATCATGGATTCGCCGCCGTTCCGCGTCCGCGCGAAGAACACGAGCCGCGCCGGCTCCCGCCGCCCGTCGAATGTCCGCTTGCGCTCGAAGGCCCAAGCCAAAGTGACTCGCGAATTCGCGCCGCAAGCCGTTGAAAAGGCTCAATTCGGACTCGCTAACTGCGAGCGCAAGCAATCCCTTCTCCCTCAGGGAGAAGGTGGCCCGAACGGGCCGGATGAGGCCTCCGTCACCCTCACCCAACCCCAACCCTCTCCAGAGGGAGAGGGGCGTTAGCGCGGCGCGGCGCGCTTCACGATCGCCTTCGCGTCAACGCCTGTCAGCGCGCCATAATTGTGCGCGCCCTTCGCCTCGAGGCGCGAGCGGCAGAAAGCTTCGGCGAGCGGCGAGCCGGCGCGAAACAGCGCCGCCGCCTGAAGCCCGACAGCGAGCCGGTCGCACAGATCGCGGGCGCGGGTCTCGAAATCGCCGAGGTCGCGCAGATCGTCCTTTAGCGAAGCGACATGCGCGTCGAGCGTCGCGCTTTCGCCCTTTCACCGCCGAGACCTCCGCGAAATAGGCTTCCAGCGTCTGGGGCGAGCGCTGAATCGCGCGGGCGATGTCGAGGCACTGCACGTTGCCGCTTCCCTCCCAGATCGCGTTGACCGGCGCCTCGCGATAGAGGCGCGGCATCGGGCTGTCCTCCATCACCCCCGAGCCGCCGAGACATTCGAGCGCCTCATAGGCGTGGCCCGGCGTCCGCTTGCAGATCCAGTATTTGCCGATCGCCGAGCCTAGCCGCACCAGCGCGTCCTCGTGCGGATCGTCGCGATGGTCGAGCGCGCGGGCGATGCGCATGGTGAGCGTCAGCGCGGCCTCGGCCTCGATCGCGAGGTCGGCGAGTACGGCCGTCATGAGCGGCTGGTCGATCAGGAACGCGCCAAACGCCTTCCGCTGGCGGCAATGGTCGATCGCCTGCGAGACCGCCATGCGCATGCCGGCGGATGAACCGATCATGCAGTCGAAGCGCGTCATGGCGACCATCTCGATGATCGTCGGCACGCCCCGACCCTCCGGCCCAACCAACCAGCCGAGCGCGCCGCGCAGCTCGGTCTCGCTCGAGGCGTTCGAGACATTGCCCATCTTGCGCTTGAGGCGGATGATCTGCAGCGGGTTCTTCGTCCCGTCCGGCCGCCAGCGGGGAACGAGAAAACACGACAAGCCCCCCGGCGCCTGGGCCAGAACGAGAAACGCGTCGCACATCGGCGCCGAGACGAAGAACTTGTGGCCGACGAGTTCGTACGCCTGGCCCGGGCCCTCGACGCCGACGGGAATTGCCCGCGTCGTGTTGGCGCGCACGTCCGAGCCGCCCTGCTTCTCGGTCATCGCCATGCCGATGGTCACGCCCTGCTTCTCATCGGCGGGAATGTTGCGCGGATCGTAGACGCGAGCCTGGATCTTCGGCAGCCATTGCGCGGCGAGGTCGCCCTGCAATTTGAGACAAGGCGTCGCGGCGAAGGTCATGGTGATCGGGCAGCCGTGGCCGGCCTCGACTTCCGTCTGCATGTAGGAGCGCGCGGCTCGCGCCACATGCGCGCCTTCACCGGGATCGGTCCAGGGCGACGAATGAAGCCCGTCCTCGATCGAGGCCTTCATCAACGCGTGATACGAGGGATGGAAGCGGACGAGATCGACGCGCCTCCCGTAGCGATCGTGGGTGTCGAGTTCGGGCGGGTTCTTGTTCGCGAGCGCTCCCAGCTCTAAAAACTCGGCCGACCCGGCGCGAGCGCCGAAAGCGCTGAGCGCATCGCTGGCCCAGCCTGCGCCTTCGCGCTGAACCGCCTCTTTCAGAGCCGCATCGGAATCGTAGAGGTTGAAGTCGGCGAGTTCGACCGGCTGGTTGAAGACCTCGTGAGTGACGGCGCCATAAGGATCGAGGGGCGCTCGGAAATTGTCCTGTCGGTCGGCAAGGGCGTTCATGACGTGCGTTCTCGCTTTTCCGTAAGGCTACTCCTCCCCGAGAAGTTCAGCAAAAGGACGCGCGAGCCGCCTGTCGCCAGCCGTCGTGGCGCGTGTTAACCGCTGGCCATGTCCCCTGCCCCATTCGACCGCCGATTCAACCCCCGCCCGCGCCGACCTCGCGGCGGAGCACCTGCGTGGTCTCATCGATGCGCCGCGGTTCGTGGTAGGGCGCAAGATGCGTATTGTCACCGCGAGCGCGCCGCTCCGGCGTTCTCCGCAATGTGACGCGCCGCTCGAGACCGAAGCGCTCTTCGGGGAGAGTGTCACTGTCTATGACGACGGCGAGGTTTGGGCCTGGGCGCAGCTCGAGCGCGACCACTATGTCGGCTACCTCCCGAGCGCGGCGCTCGGGGCGCCGTCCGAACCGACCCATCGAGTCGCGGCGCTGCGCACCCACGCCTATCCCGGCCCCGCGATCAAGCTGCCGCCGCGGCTGGCGCTGTCGCTTGGCGCGCAGTTGGCAGTGGCCGGCCGAGAGGGCGACTTCATGGTCACGCAGGAGGGATTTTACCTCTGGTCGCGTCATTTGGCGGAATTGGACGCGCGCGAGCCGGACGCTGTCGCGATCGCCGAACGTTTTCTCGAGACGCCCTACCTTTGGGGCGGCCGGACGTCAGAAGGCATCGACTGCTCGGGCCTGGTTCAGACGGCGCTCATGGCGGCAGGGATCGCATCGCCGCGCGATAGCGACATGCAGGAGGCGACCCTTGGCGAGCCCCTCGCCATCGATGATCCGATCGCTCCGCTCGCGCGCGGCGATCTGGTGTTCTGGAAAGGCCATGTTGGGATCATGCGCGATCCCACCACGCTGCTTCACGCCAACGGCTGGCACATGAAGACAGTCAGTGAGCCCTTGGCGCAAGCGCGCGACCGCATTGCCGCCACCGGCGGCGGCCGGGTAACGAGCGTTCGAAGATTATCGTCGCGGGACTAGGGCGGGCGCTACTTCTTGCCGCCGATGCCAATGCCGCCGAAGCGGGTGTTGAACCGCGACAGTCGGCCGCCGCGATCAAGCAGCTGCTGCGAACCGCCAGTCCAGGCTGGATGGGTGTTCGGATCGATGTCCAGGTTCAGCGTCGCGCCCTCTTCCCCGTATGTCGAGCGGGTCATGAATTCGACGCCATTGGTCATGACGACCTTGATCATGTGGTAGTTCGGGTGAATGTCGGACTTCATCGTCGCAGTCTCGGGTGAAATAAGCAAAGAGCCGACCGGAGGTCCGGCGGCTCTTTTTGTTGGCGCTCCTATAACGCGGGCGGCCCGCTGAGGCAAGCCGGTCCCCAGGCCGCGCCGAGCGGATCGCACGTCCGGCGGCATCCGGCCTTGATTTGGGCGAAAAACCGGTACCTAAAGCGCCACACAGCCCGAGGAGCAGTTCGCGCAATGTCATCCGCCGCCGACGCCGGCAGTAAAAGGTCCCGCGTCTCGCTCGGCGCCCTGAAGCCGCTTGCGCCTTACGCCTTGGCTCATCGTGGGCGGATCGGGCTGGCGCTGATCGCGCTCACCATTGCTTCCGCCGCCACGTTGGTCGTGCCGATCGCGGTCAGGCGCATGATCGACTTTGGTTTCTCCGATTCCAACGCCGGCCTTATCCGCGCTTATTTTCTCGCCATGATCGGCGTCGTTGCGGTGCTAGCGCTAGCGTCAGGAGTCCGATACTATCTGGTGATGACGCTGGGCGAGCGCGTGGTTGCCGACCTTCGCGCCGATCTGTTCACCCATCTGACCCGTCTCGATCCAAGCTTCTTCGACACGGAAAAGACCGGGGACATCGCTTCTCGCCTCTCCGCCGACACGACGCAGCTCAAGGCGACGTTCGGCTCGTCGGCGTCGCTCGCGCTGCGCAATCTGTTCCTGTTTGTCGGCGCGATCGCGATGATGGTGGTCACCAGCCCGAAACTGTCGGCCTTCGTGCTCGCGGCGATTCCTGTCATCGTCCTTCCGCTCTACGCAGCTGGACGTTCGGTGCGTGAGCGGTCCCGCCGCGCCCAGGACAGGCTCGCGGACGCGACCGCCTTCGCCACTGAAAGCCTGTCGGCGGTGCGCGTCATGCAATCGTTCCTCGCAGAGCGATTCACCGCCCGCCGCTATCGCGACGCCGCCTTCGGCGCCTATGAGGCGGCGCGGGCCATGACGCAGGCGCGCGCGATCGTCACAGCGGCCGCCATCTTCCTCGCTTTCGGCAGCGTCGTCGTCGTGCTTTGGCTCGGCGCGCAAGAAGTTGTCGCCGGCCAGATGACCGGAGGGACGCTCTCGCAATTCGTGCTGTTCGCCGTGTTCGGCGCCGGCGCGCTAGGGCAATTGTCGGAAGTGTGGAACGAGGTTTCGCAAGCGGCTGGCGCAGCCGGACGCATCGCTGAGATCATGGCGGTCAAGCCGCGCATCGTTGCGCCCGCTCAGCCGATCAAGCTCGCCACGCCCGTCCGGGGCGACTTCGCTTTCCACAACGTCCGTTTTGCTTATCCCGGGCGCGAAGGCGACATGGTTTTGCGCGACGTGAGCTTCCGCGTCGCGCCAGGGGAGACGGTCGCCATTGTCGGCCCATCGGGCTCCGGCAAGTCGACGTTGTTTCAGCTGGCTCTCAGGTTCTACGATCCCGCTAGTGGCGCGGTCACGCTCGACGGCGTCGACATCTCGAAGCTCGAGCCAGCCGACTTGCGCGCCGAGATCGCGCTCGTGCCGCAGGACGCGTTCATCTTCGGCGCCACCGTGGCCGACAACATCGCTTACGGCGCGCCGGGCGCGACCCGCGAGGCCGTCGTCGCCGCGGCCAAACAGGCGGCCGCGGACGGTTTTATCTCCGCCCTGCCGGATGGCTACGATACGGCTCTGGGGGAGCGCGGCGTGACGCTGTCGGGCGGCGAGCGTCAGCGAATCGCCATCGCTCGCGCCCTCCTCAAAGACGCGCCGGTGCTGCTTCTGGATGAAGCGACTTCCGCCCTCGACGCCGAGAGCGAAACCCTGGTCCAGAGCGCGCTCGAAACGCTGATGAACGGCCGCTCCACCCTCGTGATCGCTCACCGGCTTGCGACAATCGTCAACGCAGACCGCATCCTCGTCATCGAGGCCGGGCGAGTGGTCGAGGAGGGCGCTCACGCCTCGTTGATGGCGGCGAACGGCCTCTACGCCCGGCTGGCCCGGCTCCAGTTCGAGACCGGCGCCGCCGCGCTGACGGCAGCCGCGCAATAACGCCCTGACCCGAGCCAGAACTACGCCGGTCGGCGGGACGGGTTCATTTCAGCAATACGTAAATATTGACTTGCAGGGTCGGATCGTCGGGATCCTTCACGTCGTTCGCATATTCCTCGATGAAGGTGTCCTGCGCGTCGATGCCCTTGTCGTCCAGATAAGCTGTGACCGCGTCGTAGGTGGCGTCAATGTCGCCATAGGCGCCCTGGTGCTCGAAGCGCATCGCCTTGCCGCTCGGCGTTTGTCCGATTTTGACCGCGTCCGAGAGGCTCGATTTGCCTTCAGGGGCCGTCGCGAGCGGATAGCCCGCGTGAAATTTGAAACCGGAGTCGTCGGATTCGACGAAAACGGCGAGCGGCCGGCCAGCTGGCGATAGGTTCGCTTTGTCCAGGGCGCTCTTGACGAGGCTAAGCGAATTGAGGATCGCGCTGTAGATTTCGTCCTTGTCAGCTTTGCCTTCGATATAGGCGAACGGCCGCGCCGGAAGATCGACGGTTTCGCCGGTCGAGGCTTCGCTGGGCGGTGCCGCCGGCTCGCCGGGCTTGGCGCCCTCGGGAGCGGCGGGCGTCGGATTCGCCGCGGCGGGCGCCTCCGGCTTCGTCGGCGTGGGCAATGGGGCCGTTGGCGCTTGAGCCGCCGGTGGAGCTGTGGGCGCTGGCGATGGGGCGGCCGGCGCCGGCCCTAATGGCGGCGTGGCGGGCGCCTGCTGAGCGACACCCAGTTGGGGCGCCACAGCGGCCGCAATGGCGAGAAAGCCCGCAACAGCGAAACGGATCAGACCGGATGACATAGCGGTTCAGTCCTTTGGCGCGCAGGCAGGAGTTTGGCGTTGGGCAGTTTAGAGGCACAACGCCGTTATAGGGAAGAGTGTGCCGCGTCTCGAACGTTCAAACCGGCTGGGGCCTTGTCCAGCGCAGCACGGGCTGTCGAGCGGCGCGCGTTTCGTCCAGCCGCCGGCGCGGCGCATGAACCGGCGCCGCCTGGAATCGCTCGCGCTCGCCCGCTTTCGCGGCGAGCGCTAGGTCGCGCAGGGTCATGACAAATAGGTCGAGGCTCGCCTTGAACTCGGATTCCGTCGGCTCGATCAACATCGCTCCGTGCGCGATGAGGGGAAAATAGACAGTCATCGGATGATAGCCCTCGTCGATCATCGCCTTGGCGAAATCGAGCGTGGTAAGGCCGGTGTCCTTCAGCCACCGGTCGTCGAACAGGGCCTCATGCATACAGGGCCGATCGCCGAAGGGCGCGCTCATCACATCGTTGAGCGAGGCGCGGATGTAATTGGCGGACAGGACCGCGTCTTCCGAGGCCTGCCGCAGTCCGTCGGCGCCGTGTGAGAGAATGAAACTGAGCGCGCGCACGAACATCCCCATCTGCCCGTGAAACGCGCACATGCGCCCGAACAACTCGCGGCCTTCGACATGCTCGATCAGACAAAGCGCTGCGCCTTCGCGCTTAACGAACGGGACGGGCGCATAAGGCGCAAGCCGAGAAGACAGCGCGACGGGACCCGCGCCGGGGCCGCCGCCGCCATGCGGCGTCGAGAACGTCTTGTGCAGGTTGATATGCATGGCGTCGACGCCGAGATCGCCCGGGCGCGTCTTGCCGACGACCGCGTTGAAATTCGCGCCGTCGCAGTAGAAATACGCCCCCGCCTCGTGAACCGCGTCGGCGATGCCCGCGATCTCGCGCTCGAACAGCCCGCAAGTGTTCGGATTGGTCAGCATGATCGCCGCGACGTCGGGCCCAAGCGCGCTCCGCACCGCCTCGACATTGACAATCCCGTTTTCGCCCGCCGGTATGGACCGAACGGAATAGCCGATGAGCGCCGCAGTGGCTGGATTTGTGCCATGCGCGGAATCGGGCACCAAGACGACCCGCCGTGTCTCTCCTTCCCCCCGCGCCTCGATCGCGGCTTTGATCGCCATCATGCCGCAGAGTTCGCCGTGCGCGCCAGCTTTCGGCGACATCGCAATAGCGTCCATGCCGGTCATCGTCAGCAAGGCGTTGGACAGCGTTTCAATAATTTCGAGCGCTCCCTGCGCGGTCGAAACGGGTTGCAGCGGGTGCACGTCGGCGAACCCGGGCAGGCGCGCCATCTTTTCGTTGAGGCGCGGATTGTGCTTCATCGTGCACGAGCCCAGCGGGTAGAGCCCGGCGTCGATAGAGTAATTGTTGCGCGACAAGCGCACGTAGTGCCGGATCGCCTCCGGCTCGGTCAGTCCGGGCAATTCGATCGCGCCTCTGACGCGCATGCGGGCCCAACTTCGACTGGAACGGCGCGCGGCTCGTCGATGTCGACGCCGGTCGCATCGAAGCGCCCGCTCTCGAAGATGAGCGCCTCTTCCATGTTCAAGCCGCGGTTGCCGGTGAAGGTTGCTCCCATCGGCGCGGCGGCGGTTTCGGGGCGAGTCGGACGGCCTTGGACGTTCATGGGCTAGGCTCTCTCCTCCGCTCTATCGCAGGCAATCGGCAAGCGCTTGCGCGTAGACTTCGCGGTCTTCGTCGGTGTTTGTCTCTGTGCTCGCAACGATGATGCAATCATCGAGCCCGGCTGCGGGCAGGAGCCGCGAGACCGGCAATCCGCCGATCACCCCCCGCGCCGCCAACGCCTCGATCAGTTCGTCCGCGGGCAGAGGCGTGCGCATGACGAACTCGTTGAAGAAATGCGCGTTGATGATTTCGACTGCCGGAATGGCTGACAGCCGGTCGGCGAGTTGCACCGCGTTGGCGTGATTGACTTTTGCCAGGCGCTCCAGTCCGACGGCGCCGAGCAGCGTCATATGGATCGAGAACGCGAGGGCGCATAGACCCGAGTTGGTGCAAATGTTGCTCGTCGCCTTCTCGCGGCGGATGTGCTGCTCGCGAGTGGAAAGCGTAAGCACGAAGCTGCGCCGTCCCGCAGCGTCCACCGTCTCGCCGGCGAGACGCCCCGGCATCTGGCGCACGTTCTTAGCGCGCGTGGCGAACAGACCGACATAGGGGCCACCAAAATTGAGGCCATTGCCAAGCCCCTGCCCTTCTCCGACGGCGATGTCGGCGTTCATCTCGCCCGGCGAGCGTAAGAGCCCGAGAGCGACCGGATCGGTGAAGACCGCAATCAGGAGAGCGCCACGGGCATGCGCCGCCGCGGCGACGGGCGCCAGGTCGCGCGGATTGCCGAAGAAGTCGGGCGACTGGACAATCACGCAGCTCGTCTCATCGTCGATCGCCGCGGCGAGGTCCTCGCTCGCCTTGAGGTCCGGGGCCAAGCGAACGATCCTGTCGCCCGCCATATGCGCCAATGTCGCGCAGACGTCGGCATATTGCGGATGCAGCCCCCCGGAAATCACCGAGCGGTTGCGTCGCGTTAGCCGATGGGCCATCAGCATCGCCTCGCCGCATGCCGTCGAGCCGTCGTACATCGACGCGTTTGCGACCTCCATGCCTGTCAGCGCAGCCACCTGGGTCTGGAATTCGAACAGGACCTGCAGCGTGCCTTGCGCGATTTCCGGCTGATAAGGCGTATAGCTGGTCAGGAATTCGGAACGCTGAATGAGATGATCGACGGTCGCTGGGATGTGCCGCCGATACGCGCCTGAGCCGAGAAAAAACGGAACGGATCCCGCGGCGACGCTGCGACCCGCGATCGCGGACATGGCGCGCTCGACCGCCATCTCGCTCTTCGCCAGCGGCATCTCCAGAAGACCCGGGATCCGTTTGTCGACGGGGATGTCAGCGAACAGCGCTTCGATGTCCGCCACGCCGATGCGGGACAGCATCGCCTCACGTTCACTCGCGTCGAGCGGCAGGTAGCGCATCGCTTAGCCCAAAGTCTTGAGAAAGCCGGCGTACGCCGATTCGTCCATCAAGCCGCTGAGTTCGCCTGGGTCAGCGAGCTTGATGCGGAAGAGCCAGCCACGCCCAAGCGCGTCCTCATTGATGAGGCCCGGCGTCGAATTCGACCTCGGAATTGACGGCGGTGACTTCACCCGAGATCGGCGCGAACACATCGCTCGCCGCCTTCACGCTCTCAACCACGGCGGCGGGATCGCCCTTCTTCAGCGCCTTGCCGACCGGCGGCGTCTCGGCGAAGACAACGTCGCCCAGTTGCTGCTGCGCGTAGTCGCTGATGCCGACGACGCCTTCGCCCCCCTCGACGCGGACATATTCGTGGTCCTTGCTATAGCGGGTCTCGGACATCATGCAGCTCCTTGCTCAACCGCGGTAATAGGCGTGGGGATGAAAAGGCAGTGTGACAACGCGCGCGCTCAAGGGCTTGCCGCGCACCATGAGGCTGATCGGCGTCCCGACCGGGGCATAGGCGCGTTCGACGTAGCCCATCGCAATCGGCCCGTTGACGCTTGGCCCGAATCCGCCAGACGTGACAATTCCGATCGGCGCGCCCTCCGCCGAAACAATCTCCGTCCCCTCGCGCGCCGGCGCGCGTCCATCGGGCCGAACGCCGACGCGTTGTCGCGCCGGCCCATTCGCCAGCCCGGCCTGAATCCGCTCGGCGCCGGGAAAACCGCCTTCGACGCGTCGCCGCTTCTGAATCGACCAGGTGAGAGCGGCTTCGACCGGGTCCACGGTCTCGTCGAGCTCATGCCCATACAGGCAGAGCCCAGCCTCGAGCCGAAGCGAATCGCGGGCGCCGAGGCCGATCGGCGCGACGTCAGGCTGGCTGAGTAAGCGGCGGGCGAAGTTTTCGGCCTCGGTCGAAGCGAGTGAGATCTCGAAGCCGTCTTCGCCGGTGTAGCCCGAGCGCGAGACGAAGGTTTCAACGCCCGCAAGCCGCGCCGGTCGCGCGCTCATGAAGGCCATCGTCTCGATCCCCTCGCCCGGAGCGAGACCCGCCAAAGTCGGGGCGGCCAAGGGGCCCTGAAGCGCGATCAGCGCCAACTCAGGTAACGGCGTCAGCCGGACGGCCGAGGGCGTTCGCTGGCGGATGAGGGCGAAGTCGACCTCTTTTCGCGAGGCGTTGACGACGAGCCTCAGCGCACCCGCGGCGCCGGGCGGACGGGTGACCATAAGGTCATCGACGATTCCGCCTTTTTCGTTGAGCAATTGGGTATAGCGCTGGCGGCCGGGAGCGAGGTTGAGGAGATCGGCGGGGCAGAGCGATTTAAGAAAGGCCGCAACCGTCTCATGACCTCCGCCCTCGATGAGCGCCTGACCCATATGCGAAACGTCGAACAGTCCCGCTGCCTTGCGGGTGTGCAGGTGCTCCGCGAGAACACCGGCAGGATACTGAATGGGCATGTCGTAGCCCGCAAACGGGGCCATACGCGCGCCGAGTTCGACGTGCAGAGTGTGAAGCGGGGTGGTTTGGTTCGAGGCTTCGGTCATGGGCCCGCCGGTCGTGAAGAAGCGCCCGCAGCAACGCCAACCGCATTCGTGCGGCTTTAGCGCTCTCGGACGCCCCCTCTGTCCCATGACCTGAGAGATTTCCCGCTCTCGCGGTTACCCCCGTCGGTGGACGAACGCCTTATTGGCGCGCGCCTCTTTCCAGAGCGTCATCACTCGCGCGGTCCCTGAGGCCTGAGCGTTTCCGGGGCGGTTGCGCCGTCGGCGCCGGCGAAAAAGACGCCGGACTCTTCCGCGAAGTGTCTTCGACTGACATGCCAGAGGTAGCCTGACGGGCGGCGCATTGTCAACGCGCATGCGTCCGGCCCCGCCCGGCCTTCCGCGAGGCGGCTCTGTTTCGGCGGCTTGTACGGTCATTCTCACCTCCAAAACGCGGGTCTTGAAGGCTAGAATCGCCTCGCTTCGCCCGCAGACTGAGGTTCCAGGCCGGAGCGTCGCTCGCGGGCGAGCGTCTGCGGATAGAGGGGGCCTAGCCCCCTGTCCTCTTCTTCTTGGTCCTGCGACCGGTCGGCGATGGCCCGCCGGTCCCGCCCTCAAAACCGACCGTGATCGAGTAGAGGTCAGCAAGCTGAAGGGTCGGCATCGGCACGCTGATCGGATCGGTCACAATGCGAAACTGGCCGGCCTTCACACCGTCAGTCGTCGCCTCGGCCCGGTAGGTCTGGGAAAAGACTGATGTGTTGTCGGTGAGCCGCGTCACCGTGATCTTCACCGGCGCGCTGAAAGTCCCGGCCTGCCCCGCCGGTCCGATGACCACCTGGCCCGCCACGCCGATCTTGATAGCGGCCTGTCCCGGCCCCGCCGGATCGCACTGGCGCGCGGTGTCGCCAAGACTGAACTGATAGCGCACCGAAGCATTGTCCGCGCCGCCGACGCGCAGCGCCGCGCCGCCGTCGGCGACATCCACGTCCGGGCAATTGATGTCTTGGGCGGCGACCGGGAGAACTTTCACCTGGTCGCTTGGTCGGATCGCAGGTCCCCCCACGACCTGTCGCGGGTTCGGGGTCGCCCCCAGGTTGAGGCCTTCGGCGCTCGGATCTCGATGGGAGAAAAACCCGCCGACCGAGCTGCCGGCTGAGCTCACTGCGCCGCCGACCGTACCGCACCCGGTTAGAGCGCCAAGCACGGTCGACAGAAGCGCGATACGGACCAGCGTGGCGCGAACGATCATTGCAGCAGACTTCGACAGTTGAGCAATTGGGTTTTCGTTTCAGGAGAAGCGCGGTGCTTACCTTGGAGACAACGTCAAGGCAATTGCTCGTAGGCTTCCTTGAAGCCTGCGAGCGGCGCCTGCACGCCGACGCCCTCCTCCGGAGTCTGGAAGACGCCAAGCGTCGCAGTCTTTCCGCTCTTCAGCTTGTTGATCAGGGTTTCGTCCATGGCGAGCTGGGCGACGCAGCCGTTCGGAAGGCACTGGAGGAAGCTCAGACGCCCCGCCTCCACGTTGTCGATCCGCAAGCTGACGCCTGGAGGAAGCAGCACTCCGAGCGGCGCGATGACCCGCATGAGGCGCGTCTTGCGGTCGGCGGTGTTGAGCACGATCACCACCAGAATCAAATTCGGCCGCTCCTGGTCGACGACGCTGAGCACGATCGCGCATTGCTCGTGGGCCGCGCCGGGCGGAGTCTCGCAGCGGGTCGCCCAGTCGCCATGCTTGTCCCTGACGACGCCCTGCGGCTCCGGGTCAGCCGCAAAAGCGCGGGGCGCAGTGAACAGCAGACCGACGACGAGGCTCAGAAGGGCCACGCCGGCTTTCGATCGTTTCGCGTGGGTGAACGCCATCGTCGGCAACAATCCTTTGTATCTGTTGGTGAGCGGCCCAAGGGTTGGGAAGAAAGCCGTCCGGCGGCTGTGGCCGAGAACCGGCGCAAAAATGAGGCGGAGGAGGGTCGGAGATGGTGGGCGCTAGAGGGATTGAACCTCTGACCCCTACCATGTCAAGGTAGTGCTCTACCGCTGAGCTAAGCGCCCATCTCCTATGATCTCGAGCGACCTGAGACCGCTCAAGGACGGCGGGATATAGACGCTCGCGCCGCCACGCGCAATGGGCAAGGCGGCCCTCGATTCGCCGGCAGAGCGCCCCGCCGATCATGAACGCATTCCGGCTTACATTACGCCCGGCCTCCCTCGCCGACATCGGCGCCGTGATGGCGATCGAGCGGTCGCCAGACTTCGAGCTCTACGTCGCCCGTTCCGAAGAGGAAGAGCATCGCGCGATGCTGTCATCGCCCTCCCACGCCTATCGGCTTGGCGTCGGGGAATCCGGCGCCGATCGAAGCCTTCGCCATCCTGCGCGGCCTTGGCGATCCGCACGCCAACCTTTACCTCAAGCGCATCGCCGTCGCCCGCCCCGGCCAAGGCCTGGGCACAGCATTCCTGAGCCTCGTCCTCGACGAGGCTTTCGGGCCAATGGGCGCCGAGCGCTTCCACCTCGACTGCTTCGCCGACAACCTCCGCGCTCAGCGGTCCTACGAGAAACTCGGCCTTACCCGCGACGGCGTGCTGCGCCAAGCCTATCGGCTGGCCGACGGGACGCGAGCCGACCTGATCATGATGTCGATCCTGAAGTGCGAGTGGGAGGCGCGCCGGTCGATAGCGGACGGGCACAGGATTTAGCGAGTCCGAAACGAGCCTTTTCAAAGGCTTGCGCCGCGATTAGCGAGTCACTGTGCGTGCGCAGCCCTCGTCCAGGCGTGTGTCGATCCGAGGGGACCGACAGGGCGGTTGCGCTTTGGCCCATGAAGGAGCGAAGAACTGCCAAAACGAACGGCTCATTTCGCGAGGCGAAGCCAAACGTTTCGCAGCTGCAGTCGTAAACCATTGAAATCATTACTGGAAGCGAATCACTGATTTCGCGGAATCGTTTGTTTTCAATGGCTTAGCGTCAATTTCGTTTCGCCGTTTTCCTGCGTCGTTTATTTTCAACGACTTAGCTCCATTATCGGTTTCGCCGCGCACCCGCCAAGTTGGACTCGTTAGGCTTGTTCGGGACCCGCAATGAGGCCAATCAAACATCAGACGAAGGCGCCGACGACCGATCCTAAGCCCGGAGCGCCATTCTGTAAATCACAAATATAGACTAAGCGTAAATAGTGAAGATATTTCATTGTGTTGCGATGAGGTCGAGCCCCGCGACCAAACCGCAGTCCTAGTTCCCCGGTCGGACTTCAGGGTTTCCAAATTTGCTCCACCAAGGAAGCAGCACGCCAATGTCTAGCGGATATCTCTTCCGCACTAAGCTGACCCCGCAATCTCGTCGCGATGAAACGAGCGGAGGAGATCACAGCCAAAGATGTGGATATCACCAACGCCGACATGCGACGTGTCGTGTTCGCTTCTATGCAAGAACTGAACGACACGCTTGCCCAAACCGAGCGGCCTGAATTCCTAGCAGGCCTAGCTCACGCGACAACAGATAAATACGAAGGCTACGGCCTACCTGAAGTTGCCCGTCTCGAAGGCCGGCGGCCGCTGCCTGCAGCCAGCCGTCCATAGTCAACACTGAAGCAATCGGGTCGGCTGACACAGGATTCACGCCGTTAGCCAAGCCCGCCTTTTTTGTATCAAACGCAGAACGATAATTGGCTTACACTTGCAGTTCTTTACGATCCGATCAATCCTGCCCAAGCATGGGCATAACGCAGCGCGTCGCTTTGACAGCGTATCGGCAATTGTCACCGATCGTACAGAGCATCCGCTGTCAATAATCCACCGCCAGTGCAGACAGTCGGCTGCCGGCCGAATCCGGTCCAATCTATTGAGTTTTGACCCCGGAGTTCGAAGCGCTCAGTTAGACGGGACAATTGTCAAAGGGAAACGGAGGGGTGATCACACACATATCTTCGCATTGACAACCCACCTCGCGCCATGGTTCTGCAAAGCCGTCGGCGCTGTCCCGCGCCCGGATCAGGCTCATGCCGCGCAGCTGGTTGAAAACGACGACCAAAACGCGCCGCCCGCTGAAAAGCGGGACGAACGGCTAACCCTGCGCCTCCCGCGTCTCCCCGGCGGGCCGCCGGGTTCACGCAGTCCGCGCTCGGACGGACTTGAGGGGGAGACAGGGCGAACAAGGATTTTCATCATGTCAGGCTTCAAGGTCGCGGTCGCCGGCGCAACTGGCAATGTTGGCCACGAGATGCTTTCGATCCTCGCCGAGCGCCGCTTCCCGGTGTCCGAAGTGGTCGCGCTCGCCTCCCCCGCTTCGATCGGCCGCGAGGTCTCGTTCGGCGACAAGACGCTCAAGTGCAAGGCGCTCGAGCATTATGACTTTTCCGACACCGACATTTGTCTCATGTCGGCCGGCGGCGCGGTGTCGAAGGAATATTCGCCCAAGATCGGCGCGCGGGGATGCGTCGTCATCGACAATTCGTCGGCCTGGCGCATGGACCCGGACGTGCCGCTGATCGTGCCCGAGGTCAACGCGGCGGCGGCGAAGGGATTCGGCAAGAAGAACATCATCGCCAACCCGAATTGCTCGACCGCGCAGCTCGTCGTGGCGCTGAAGCCGCTGCACGACCGCGCGACGATCAGGCGGGTGGTGGTGGCGACCTATCAGTCGGTCTCCGGGCGCCGGCAAGGAGGCGATGGACGAATTGTTCGCGCAGACGCGCGCCGTGTTCGTGTCCGATCCGGTCGAGCCGAAGAAGTTCACCAAGCGCATCGCCTTCAACGTCATTCCGCAGATCGACGTGTTCATGGACGACGGCTCGACCAAGGAAGAGTGGAAGATGGTCGCCGAGACCAAGAAAATCCTCGACCCCAAGATCAAGCTGACCGCGACCTGCGTCCGCGTGCCGGTGTTCATCGGCCATTCGGAGGCCGTCAACATCGAGTTCGTCGACCCGATCAGCGCCGACGAGGCGCGGGAGATCCTGCAGCCGCGCGCCCGGCTGCCTGGTTATCGACCGGCGGGAGCCCGGCGGTTACATCACCCCCCACGAGGCGGCGGGCGAGGACGCGACCTACATTTCCCGCATCCGCGACGACCCGACGATCGACAACGGCCTCAACCTCTGGGTGGTGTCCGACAATCTGCGCAAAGGCGCGGCGCTCAACGCGGTGCAGATCGCCGAAGTGCTGGTCAATCGCGGCTGGCTGAAGCCGAAGATGAAGGCGGCGTGACGCTTCGTCGACCGCTGCAAGAGCCAAGGCGTCCGGCTCGTTAACCACTCTGTCGCCTTTTATTGGCTATGCTATATGGGATGCGAAGACATCCGCGTTGTGGTTTAGGGTTCGATTCGGCGATCCATGGCGCAAGATCCGGATATCCGCCTGCTGACCTCGCCACGTATTTTCCTGGTGGGGATGGCGGCGTTCCTGGCGCTGGTCGGTTTCGTCGTTCTCATCCTCTATCAGCAGATCGCGCTCGCCTTCAGCGCCAATCCCGGCTTGAACGGCCTGATCCTCGGCGTGCTGGCGATCGGCGCGCTGTTCACCTTCCGGCAGGTCATCCGGCTTTTCCGCGAAATCCACTGGGTCAACTCGCTGACCGGCGCGGTGACCGACGGCGCGCCCCCGGCGCCTCGGCTGCTCGCGCCGATGGCGGTGATGCTCAACGCCGGGCGCGGGCGCGCGGGGCTTGTCGACCATCACGACCCGCGCGATCCTCGATTCCATCGCCACGCGGCTCGACGAGGGCCGCGAGCTCAGCCGCTATCTGGTCGGGCTCCTGGTGTTCCTTGGGCTGCTCGGCACGTTCTGGGGTCTGTTGGAGACGGTGCATTCGATCGCCGGCGTCATCGACAGCATGAAGACCGGGGTCGATACGACGACCATGTTCGACGACCTCAAGCAAGGCCTGTCCGCGCCGATCGCCGGCATGAGCGTCTCGTTCACCTCCTCGCTGTTCGGCCTCGCGAGTTCGTTCGATCCTCGGCTTTCTCGATCTCCAGGCGGGGCAGGCGCAGAACCGGTTCTATTCCGAGTTCGAGGAATTTCTCGCCAGCCACGTCCAGACGACGCCGCTCGCCGAGGCGGTTCCGGACGCGCCGATCATCGCCCAGGGCGCGCAGCCCGCGATCGAGTATCAGCGCGACGCCAAGGCGATCGCGACGCTCGCCGAGGGCATTCAGGCTCTGGTCGGCCACATGCGCACCGAACAGCAGCAAATTCGCGATTGGGTCGACGCGCAGGCGACGCAGCAGGAAGACATCGGCAAGCTCTTGCGGCGCCTGCTGGACGAACTGGGCGCGCGCGACTGGGCGAAGCGGGGATCTCGAGGCCGGCGCGGGGCGTGTCGGGAGTTAAATCATGGCGCTGTCGCGCGGACGCCGATATGAGCCGGTGAACTACTGGCCGGGCTTCGTCGACGCTTTGTCGACGATGCTGCTCGTGATCATTTTCCTGCTGTCGGTGTTCATGCTGGCCCAGTTCTTCCTCTCGCGCGAGGTCACGGGCAAGGACGAGGCGCTCGTCAGGCTCAATCGGCAGATCGAGGAACTGACCAACCTGCTGGCGCTCGAGCGCACCCAGAAGGGCGTCGACGAAAGCAAGATTTCGGCCCTCACCGCCACGCTCGACTCGGCCCAGCGGGAGCAGAAGCAGCTCAAGGACGCGGCGTCGCAGGGCGTCGTCGACGCCGATGCCGCCAGCAGCCAAGCCTCGGCGGCGGCCATCGCGCTCGATCAGCAGAAGCAGATATCGGCGCAGGCGCTCGCCCAAGTGGACGTGCTCAACCAGCAGATCGCGGCGCTGCGCAAGCAGCTCGCGGCGATCGAGGACGCGCTCGCCGCATCGGAGTCGGCGAACAAGGAATCGCAGTCGAAGATCGCCGACCTCGGCCAGCGGCTCAACGTCGCGCTGGCGCAGAAGGTTCAGGAGCTCAATCGCTATCGCTCCGACTTTTTCGGCCGCCTGCGGCAGATCCTTGGCGCGCGGCCCGACGTCCGGGTGGTGGGCGATCGGTTCGTGTTCCAATCCTCGGTGCTGTTCGACGTCGGCAAGGCCGACATCAGCCCGGCGGGCCAGCAGTCGCTCGACACGCTCGCCGCCGCCGTGGTCGACCTCGAGCGCGAGATTCCGCCCGACATTCCCTGGATCCTCAGCGTCGACGGCCATACCGACAACACCCCGATCACGCGGCCAGGCCCCTACAAATCGAACTGGGAGCTGTCAGCCGCGCGGGCCGTCGCGGTCGCGCAATATCTGATCAGCAAGGGCGTCGAGCCCGACCGGCTGGCCGCGGCCGGTTTCGGCGAATTTCAACCGCTCGACCAGGGAACCGACGAGGAATCGCGCGCCCGCAACCGCCGCATCGAACTCAAGCTGACGGAGCGGTGACCCTTAATTCGCGGGGATGAAAGCGCAGTCGCTCGTCGTCTGACAAGCTGCTTCAGGCGGTCTCCTCAACGAACGCTTCGATGAGGGCGTCGAAGGCCTCGGGCGTCTCCCATTGAGGCGTGTGCCCGGCGTCAGGGATCATCTGCACCGCGCCGCGCCACAGGGTCGGCATCGCGACCGATGCCAAGATAGCGCCCGTTGACCAACTGCTCTTCGCCGCCGTGAAGCACGGCGAGCGGGACCTTGAGATCGCGCGCCACCTCGCACTCGTCGCGGGCCTCGCCGCGCTGGACGCTGGCCCCGAGATTGCTGCGCGCCCGCCCGTCTGTGCGCAAAACGTCATCGAGGAAGAACGGCGGAATATCGGGAAGCCGGGTCTGAAGAACGCGGCGACATAGGCCGAGGCCTCGGCGCGGTCGACGCTTTCCTGGAAGGTGACTTTCATCGCCGGATTGGGCAAGAACGCTTCGCTCATTGCCTCGCGGGATAATTTGAGCGGCGGCGTGCCAAAAATGACAAACCCTCGCGGCTCGCTCAAGATCCGGCGCCATTTCGAGCGCGACGTGGCCGCCCAAACTCCAGCCGACGAAACGCGCCTCGTGAAGGCCGAGCGCGTCAACAACCGCCCGAACCGCGCGAGCATGGCCGGGAAGGGAATAAGCGCTCGGATCCTTCGCGTCATCCGACTCGCCATGGCCCGGAAGATCGACCGCGATCAGCCGGAAGCGCTTCCCCAACGGTCCATCGAGCTGCCGCGAGAAGACACGTGAAGATGACGAATTGCCGTGGATGAGCACCACGGGCTGGACCTTGGCCCGCCGAACTCGTGGACGGCGATGGCGCCATTCGGCGCGTCGATCCTCTGCGTTTTCATCACCCCCCCCAACGAGCCAAAGACTTCACCCCAGACGGCCGCCTATCAGCAAAGGCCGCGGGCTTTAGCCCTAACGAATGCGCACTCGGGGCGACAAATTGCAATACGAATAAATGTCTATGACGAAGCGGCGAGTGGGTCATGAGCCGTCCTCGAACGCCGCCTCTTCCCTTTCGCCGATCTTTCGTGTATTGCGCCGCACAATCAGTCGGCTAAGCCGCGGCTTAGCACGGCGCGCGGTCGGATCCCCGTCATCCTCAGCGTTCAAGAGGACAGCGACCGCGCGCTTCGCGCCGTCCGGACGTCCACCGCCAGTAAAGCCCAGTTCCTCATGAAACTTCGCAACATCGCCATCATCGCCCACGTCGACCACGGCAAGACGACCCTCGTCGACCGGCTCCTGCAGCAGTCAGGCGCGTTCCGCGACAACCAGCGCGTCGCCGAACGGGTCATGGATTCGAACGACCTCGAGCGCGAGCGCGGCATCACCATCCTCGCCAAGGCGACCTCGGTGGTGTGGAAGGACGTTCGCGTTAATATCGTCGACACGCCGGGCCACGCCGATTTCGGCGGCGAGGTCGAACGCATCCTGTCGATGGTCGACGGGGCGATCATTCTGGTAGACGCGGCCGAAGGCCCGATGCCGCAGACCAAGTTCGTCCTGGGCAAGGCGCTGAAAATTGGGCTGAAGCCCATCGTCTGCGTCAACAAAGTCGACAAGCCGGACGCTCGTCCGACCGAAGTCGTCAACGAAGTCTTCGACCTGTTCGCCGCCCTCGACGCGACGGATGAGCAGCTCGACTTCCCGATCATCTATGGCTCGGCCAAGCAGGGCTGGATGTCGGATTCGCCCGACGAGCCGAAGACCGACATGGCCGCCTTGTTCGACCAGGTGCTGAAGCATGTCGAGCCGCCGAAGGTCGGCGCCGGCGGCTTCCGCATGCTCGGCACGCTCTTGGAGAGCAACCCCTACCTCGGCCGCATCGTCACCGGCCGCGTGTTCTCCGGCTCGATCAAGACCAACACGCCGGTCAAAGTGCTCGACCGCGAGGGCGATCTTGTCGAGACGGGCCGGGTCTCGAAGATCCTCGCCTTCCGCGGCATCGAGCGCGCGCCGATCGACGAGGCGGTCGCCGGCGACATTATCGCGATCGCGGGGCTGGAGAAGTTCAACGTCGCCGACACGCTCATGAATCCGGAAGAAGTCGAGCCGCTGCATGCGCAGCCGATCGATCCGCCGACGCTGTCGATGACGTTCTCCGTCAACGACAGCCCGCTTGCCGGCACCGAAGGCGACAAGGTGACGAGCCGCGTCATTCGCGACCGGCTTTTCAAGGAAGCGGAAGGCAATGTCGCGCTCAAGGTCGAGGCGGCCCCCAATTCCGACGCCTACATCGTGTCGGGCCGCGGCGAATTGCAGCTTGCGATCCTGATCGAGACGATGCGCCGCGAGGGTTTCGAGCTCGGCGTGTCGCGTCCGAAGGTGCTTGTTCCGCAAGGACGAATCCGGCGAGATCCTGGAGCCGATCGAGGAAGTCGTGATCGACGTCGACGAGGAGCATTCCGGCGTCGTCGTGCAGAAGATGAGCGAGCGCAAGGGCGAGATGATCGAGATGCGCCCGTCCGGCGGCGGGCGTCTGCGCCTCGTTTTCCTCGCGCCGACCCGCGGCCTCATCGGCTATCTCGGCGAATTGCTGACCGACACGCGCGGCACCGCGATCATGAACCGCCTGTTCCACAACTGGGGCCAATGGAAGGGCGAGATCGCCGGGCGCCGCAACGGGGTGCTCATCTCGAACGAGGCGGGCGAAGCGGTCGCTTATGCGATGTGGAACCTCGAAGACCGCGGCCCGATGATGATCGAGCCGGGCTGGAAGGTCTATCAGGGCATGATCGTCGGCCAGCACAGCCGCGACAATGACCTCGAGGTCAACGTGCTCAAGGGCAAGAAGCTCACCAACATCCGCACCCATTCCAAGGACGAGGCGGTGCGTCTGACGCCGCCGATGCAGATGACGCTTGAGAAGGCGCTGGCCTACATCCAGGACGACGAACTCGTCGAAGTGACGCCGAAGTCGATCCGCCTGCGCAAGGCGCGCCTCGACCCCAACGACCGCAAGCGCGCCGAGCGCGCCAGGGCGGCGGAGAACGCCCTCTAAGGACACTGCCGCGAAGCGGCGTTGGACACTGCCGAGAAGCGGCGTTGGCCGACGGGCCGCTCGATCCAACGTAAGGACGGTCGCCTGCGCCTCGCCTCGGCCCACGATGATCGCGCCCGAGACTGTGTCGCGGCTTGGACATTGGACGGCGAGCGGCTAATCGTCTTGGCGCTTCGTACGCAAGCTCACGGGTGAGTGCGGGCTGGCGCGAGGCGGCGATTGGGGGAACGGAGAACGACATGCCGGCCGCCAAAATCATGCTCATTCGCCATGCGGAGAAGCCAAACGGCGACGGCGGCCCCGGACTCATGCCGAACGGCGTCGAGAACCCCAGGGCCCTGACGCTGGCCGGATGGAAGCGGGCCAACGCGCTGGTCGGCCTGTTCAATCCCGCCCGATGGCGCCTTGCCGAGACCGCCGCTCGCCAAGCCCAGAAGCCTGTTCGCCTCGGGATCGGAAAGTCTGCGGCCGAAGCAGACGATTGCGCCGCTCGCGGCGGCGCTCAATCTCTCCATCAGGACCTTTCTGAAGGGTCAGGAGCCTGAGCTGGTGGCGGCGGTCAAGGCGGCCGAAGATCCGGTTCTCATCTCCTGGCAGCACGAGGCGATCCCCGAGATCGCCGCCTTGATCCAAGGAAGCGCGGACGGCGTTCCGCCGCGGTGGCCGGGCCATGTTTACGACCTCGTCTGGGTGTTCGACCTTCAGGCGTCCGGGGCTTGGACCTTCACTCAGGTTCCCTGAGCTCGTCATGCCCGGCGACACGGACACACCGATCGGCCTCGACGCCTAGGGCGTCCGTCCTCGGACTGGTTGCGAAACTCAAACGCGGCCGGCGCGCGTCAGAGTCGTCTGGGCGTCGACGATTGGATTTGGATCCGGCGTGATGTGGATCGACGGCGCCCAATAGGCGGCGAGCTCGAGCAAGACGCCGGCCGCGACATCGAATGGCGCGCTCGGCGGAAAAAACACCGCCACGACATCGAGCGCGACCTCGGCGTCATCGGCGAGATTGCCGAAGTTGGCGCTGATTGCCGTGTTGAAATTTGTCGATCCCAGCTCGCCGACCAGAGCCGCGAGCATCCGCACTTCACCAGCTGTCATCAGCTTCGCTTTCCCTCTCTCGGCGTCGCGCACAAGGTTACGCGCGCCAATTGTTTCAATGACTTAAGTGCGCTTTCGGCGCAACTTTTCGCGAGCCTCGGACTTTCCTTAAATCTCGTTCGAAGACGCCGTGGAGCAGGCGCGGTGTGGGGCTGCCACCTGCTTCGTCTTGGCCATGGGCGCAGCCAAAACAGCGAAAACGACGGGATTCATTTCGCCAAACGAAACCAAGCGTTTCGCATAGCAGGTCATAAGTCATTGAAATCATTGTGAGCAGCGAATCAGGATTTTCGCGGGATCGTTTGTCTTCAATGGGTTAAGCCTCGTTTGGTTTCGCCGTTTTCTCGCATTGCGCCTCTCCCATGAAACCCGAGGTCAGCGCGGGCGGCGCCCAATTTCATTCAAAGCCGGGTCGATAGCCCGCGAGTCGCCCCGCTCAGAGTTGCGTGAACAAGCAGGAGCTTTTTCTCAGTTCCGATAGATTATAGGCAATATTCTATTTTACACAAGATATTGTTCTCGTCCTGTCCCTGAATGACGGCGACGGGTCTGCATTTGGTCGAAACAGAAATCTTGCGTCAGGAGCGGGCAGCAACGCGTCTGCATCAGTGCATCAGCTTTTGACTGTACAACCCCTCGATTGCCGCAGGTGGACGCGGACGACAGATCTGTGACAGGCTTACAACCAGTCGGAGGATTGGGCCTGCGTATCCATCACCTCAACTGCGGGTCTCTCTGTCCGCGCGGCGGAAGATTGCTCGGCGGCGCCGGCGGCCCGTTCGCGTCCGCGCCGATGTGCTGCCACTGCCTCCTGATTGAGGGCAGGACGGATCTGATCCTGGTCGACACGGGGCTCGGGGTCGATGACGTCAACGAGCCCCGGCGGCTCGGATTTCTGTTCAATGCGATGGCCCGGCCGCGGCTCGAGGTCGCCGAGACGGCGCTCAGGCAAGTCGTGGACCTCGGCTATCGACCGAGCGAAGTGCGCCACATCGTGCCGACCCATCTCGACCTCGACCACGCGGGAGGGATCGGCGATTTTCCCGGCGCGGCGGTTCACGTTTTCGCCGCCGAGCTGTCAGCGGCCTCGAACCCGGTCGAGCCTGAACGAGCAAAGCCGCTATCGCCGCGCGCAGATCGCCGCAGTCAAGACATGGGCCGCGGTCGAGGAAGAGGGCGAGTCCTGGTTCGGCTTTTCGGCCGTGCGGGCGATTCCCGGAACGCGCGACGAAGTTCTGCTCGTGCCGCTGCCCGGCCATACCCGCGGCCATTGCGGCGTCGCGGTCAAGCGGCAAGACGATTGGCTGCTCCACTGCGGCGACGCCTATTTCCATCACTCCGAACTCGAGAAGGACGGCGGGGCAGCGCCGAAGGGTCTGCGTTGGCTCGAATCGCTGCCTGAGCGTCGACGACGCGCAACGGCTCGCCAATCAGGCGCGCTTGCGCGAGCTCGCGCGCGTCTCCGCCGGCGAGGTCAAGCTCATCTGCTCGCACGATCTCACCGACCTGGCGGCTATGCGCAGCGCTGCAGCGCGAAGCTCGAATCGGCCGCCCCAACCCGTCGATATGCCATGGCGGCCAGGCCGAGGCGCTGTCCGCGCGGCCGAGTGAGAGGCAAATCAGTCCGCCCCTGGCGTCTTGCCCCGCAGCGCCTTGACCGCGCCGCGGCGCGTCTTCTCGTCGACCCGGCGCACGCGGGAGGCCCGGGTGGGCCGTGTGGCCAGACGGCGTTTTGGCTGGACCTGCGCCTTGACCAGCAGATCGGTCAGTCGCGCTCGCGCATCTTCGCGATTGCGCGGCTGGCTCGCGAAGCTCTGGGCGAAAATGACGATCACGCCGTCCTGGGTGGCGCGCGCCGCCGGCAAGCTTGATCAGCCGAACCGCGACATCGTTTGGCAGGCTTGGGGAGCGGCGTGCGTCGAACCGAAGCTCGACCGCGCTCGCCACCTTGTTGACGTTCTGCCCGCCCGGACCCGAGGAGCGCACGAAAGCTCTCGACGATCTCGCTCTCATCGATAAGGAGATCGCCGGCTTTCATAACGCGCCTTGAGGCTAGTCATTGCGAGGAGCGTAGGTCGCGCCCGCGTCGGCGACGTCTACTGCATGCCGCCGCTGGCGAGCAACTGCTGCCCGGTCAACCACCCGGCCTCGTCGGTCGCCAGGAAGGTCACGACATCGGCGATGTCTTGCGGCTGGCCGATGCGTCCGAGCGGGGTTCCGGCGGTCGCCCAATCCTGGAAGCTCGAGCCGATGAAGCCGGCGGTGTGGGTGCCCTCGGTCTCGACCATGCCGGGATTGACGGAATTGACCCGGATGCCCTTGGGGCCAAGTTCGCGCGACAGCACGCCGGTTATGGCGTCGACGGCGCCCTTGGTGGCGGTGTAGACCGCCGAGCCGGGCGGCGTGAGGCTGGTGACGGCCGACCCGATATTGACGATGCTGCCGCCCTTTCCAAGATGCTTGGCGGCTTCCTTGCTGACCAGCAGCAGGCCCAGCACGTTGATGTCGAACGTCTTGTGGAAATGCTCTTCGGTGATCTCTTCGAGCGGCTTCATCTCGTAGACGCCGGCATTGTTGACGAGCACGTCGAGACGGCCAAAGGTCTTGATCGCCGCGTCGACGACGGCGTGGGCGTCGGCCGCCTTGGATACGTCGCCTTTGACGGCGACTGCCTTCCCGCCGGCGGCTTTGATGGCTTCGACGACCTTGTCCGCCCCTTCCTTGCTCGAAGCGTAGTTGACGACGACGCTCGCGCCGCTCGGCCCCCAGCGACTTGGCGATCGCGGCGCCGATGCCCTTCGAGGCGCCGGTCACGATGGCGACTTTTCCGGAAAGTTTGCTCATTGAGTTTGAACTCCGATGCAGGCTTAAGCCCGCGGCTCTCGTTAATTCGAGAGTTCCGTAGTTCGGAACTATGGAATGATCTTTCAAGTGGCGTATATGAAAGAAATCATGAAGCCGATTTTTCACCCTCCGCTCGACGCGATCACGCTGGAGGGCATCTTTCATGCGCTGTCCGATCCCGCGCGGACGGCCATTTTCGCCAACATCGCTTTTTCGGAATGCCCGCAGAACTGCACGGCGCTCGCGCAGATCAGCGACCGGGCCATTCCGAAATCGACCCTGTCGCAGCATTTCAATGCGTTGCGCGAGGCGGGGCTGATCCGCTCCGAGCGCCAGGGGTCGAGGTGCACAATATCTCGCGCTGCGAAGAGCTCGAACAGCGCTTTCCCGGGCTCATCCCCTCGATCCTGAACGCCTACAAGAAGCAGCTTCAGGAAAACGCGGCGTCAGACGCGGCTTAAAGGCATCTCCCGCCACGAGGGCGAGCGGCTGATCGCGCTTCAGCGCCACGTCCCGCACGTCGACGAACCGCCCCGCGATCGCCGCCGCCGCCGCCATGGCCGGCGACACGAGGTGCGTGCGGCCCCGGTAGCCCTGCCGGCCCTCGAAATTGCGGTTCGAGGTCGAGGCGCAGCGCTCGCCCGGCGCGAGCTTGTCCGGGTTCATGGCGAGGCACATCGAGCAGCCCGGCTCGCGCCACTCGAAGCCGGCGGCGAGGAAGATCTTGTCGAGGCCCTCGGCCTCGGCCTGCGCCTTGACCAGGCCCGAGCCCGGCACGACCATCGCGTTGACGCGCTCGCTCACCTTGCGGCCGCTCGCGATCGCCGCGGCGGCGCGCAGATCCTCGATGCGGCCGTTGGTGCAGGAGCCGATGAAGACGCGGTCGATGGCGATGTCCGTCATCTTCTCCCCGCCGTTCAGCCCCATATAGTCGAGCGAGCGCTTGATCGAGGCGCGCTTCTGTTCGGTCTGCGCCGTCCTCGACGCGCGGCACGACGCCAAGGATCGGCGCGACGTCCTGCGGGCTCGTGCCCCAGGTGACGATCGGCGGCAGGTTGGCGGCGTCGAGCTTCACGTCGGCGTCGAAATGCGCGCCCTCGTCGCTGCGCAGCGTGTCCCAGTGGCGCCGCGCCTGATCCCAGAGCGTCGCCCTTCGGCGACTTCGGCCGGTCCTTGAGATAGGCGTAGGTCTTCTCGTCGGGCGCGATCATGCCGGCGCGCGCGCCGCCCTCGATCGACATGTTGCAGACCGTCATCCGGCCTTCCATCGAGAGCGCCTCGATCGCCGAGCCGCAATATTCGATGACATGGCCGGTGCCGCCCGCCGTGCCGATCTCGCCGATGATGGCGAGGATGATGTCCTTGGCGGTGACGCCCGGCGGCAGCGCGCCGTCGACCTTGACGCGCATGTTCTTGGCCTTGGTCTGGATCAGCGTCTGGGTCGCGAGCACATGCTCGACCTCGGAGGTGCCGATGCCATGCGCGAGCGCGCCGAAGGCGCCGTGGGTCGAGGTGTGGCTGTCGCCGCAGACGATCGTCGTGCCCGGCAGCGTGAAGCCCTGCTCCGGCCCGATGATGTGGACGACGCCCTGCCGCGAGTCGAACTCGTCGTAATATTCGATGCCGAACTCGCGCGCGTTCCTGGCCAGTTCCTCGACCTGCTGGCGGCTCTCGGGATCCTCGATGCCGCCGCTGCGGTCGGTGGTCTGGATGTTGTGGTCGACGACGGCGAGCGTCTTGTGCGGCGCGCGCACCTTGCGCCCGGAGAGGCGCAGGCCCTCGAACGCCTGCGGGCTCGTCACCTCGTGGACGAGGTGCCGGTCGATATAGATGAGGCTGAGGCTCGCCGTTCGTCTCCAAGACATGCTCGTCCCAGATCTTGTCGTATAACGTACGCGGCGTGGACATCAACGTCTCCGGCGCCAGAAGGCGCGAATGGAAGGGAGTTTCGCGCTATCTATGCCTGAAGGGGCCGCGATGGAAGGGGAATCGCTGCGGAAACCGCCCTGCCCTGCCCGAGCGGGGGCGCCGGGTGGGAGGTCGTCTGCCCGAGCACTCGCGTGGGCCGCTGTCTTGACACTTATTGACACGTGGCGTATTTATGACGACACGTGACGTAGTACGCGTGGGAGGTGGCCATGGCCGAGAGACATACCGAGCATGCTTCCAAAAGGCGCGCCAAACCCCACGGAGATGATGAGAAGAGCAAGACCGCCAGCGGCGATCCGATCGCCGTCCTGAGCGCGCTAATCGAACGAGCCAGTTCAGTTCAGTTCGGGAAGGCTCGACCTGAAACACTTGAACGAACTGTCGCAGTACATCGCACAGTTCATTGTTTCGCGCACCGGCCACATACCAACACCGGCCGATTCCGAAAAAGCCGAACTTTCCACTGATCCCCCCGGTCCAAAGACGCAGGCCTATCAATGGAGAGCCGGCTATCTCAAAGACGTCTCTGACCTTGCTTGGCGGGCGTACGGTTTTAGGGTCGATGATCGAAAGCGATCTGGAGGCCCATGAGCTCCTTCACCGAGGCCTGCCGCGAGCAGCGCTTACTAGCCTTATCGGAAAGCTCCACGACATCCCAGTCACCGAGGTCTCCGAGGCGCTAGGGATCAGCCTTCGCACTCTCCAACGCCACAAGTCCGATCCAGCCGCGTACTTAGACGTTCAGCAAAGCGGACGCACGTGGGAGTTTGCTAAGATTTTGGCCAAGGCGACCCACGTCCTTGGGTCACAAGATGAGGCAGAACAGTGGCTCAGACGACCGGCGATCGGCCTTGATCAGCAGCGCCCCGTCGATCTTTTGACGACGCCGGCCGGCGTCAAGTTGGTCGAGGATTATCTCGAGCGGCTTGAGTACAATGTCTATACATGACGACGCTTCCAGCTGCGCTCGGGGGCGGCAGCGGGCTTCACATCTGGCGTCTCGATCGGCGGGTATATGCGACGACTTGGAATAGTGGCGAAGGCGCATTTCGGGTCGGTGGCCGCTGGAACAGCAAGGGCGTCCGCGCTGTCTACTGCTCAATCGATCCAGCGACCACCATCCTAGAGGCCGCCGTCCACCAAGGGTTCAGAACACTGGACACTGTGCCATTCGTGCTCACAGCGGCGCGGATTCCCGATGTTGCCGAGGTTCACGCCATCAAGCCCGAAGACGTGCCGAACCCCAATTGGCTTCGACCGGGGATTCCGAGCGCGGGCCAACAGGCCTTTGGCGACGATCTTCTTCGTCAGCATCGCTTCGTGGCGATTCCGAGCGCGGTATCCACTCATAGCTGGAACGTGATCATCAACCCGCTTGAGGCCGAGGGTTTCTACAGCTTGGATCTTCAGGAGCCTTTTGCGCTCGACCCGCGATTGCATCCGCCGGCTTAAAAATGCCCTCTCTCGTATTCGTGGCTTACGCCGCCTTCGTGGCGTTGGCATCGACCGATTGTCCGTTCAACCGCGCGAACCTCCCCAGCAGCCCCTCCACATAATCCGGCGAGGGCTCGCCGTTTGCGAACAGGATGCGGTAGCAGATCGGGGCGATCAGGATGTCGATCGCTTCGTCGACCGAAAATGCGGCCTCGCCGCGCTTGAGGGCGCGGTTGTTGAGGGTTTGCAGGTGATGGGTCGTATAGGCGCAACAGCGCGCGGCGGCGACTTCGGAATCGGTCTCGGCCAGGACGTCGCGCATCAGCGCCCGGCCCACGGAAGAGCCCATTTCCTCCGCATATTGTAGGACGAAGGCGCGCAAGTCGCCGGCGAGCGAGCCCGTGTCGTCCGGGTCCGCGATCGGGCGCAGCCGTTCGGCGGCGGCGTCGGCCAGCAATTGCGTGAGATCGCCCCAGCGCCGGTAGACCGTTGAGGGCGTCACGCCGGCCCGTTCGGCAATCATGGGGACATTGATTGCGCTGCGGCCGACTTCGTTGAGCAGAGCTTGCGTCGCCGCATGGACCGCCTCCTGAATGCGGGCGCTCCGTCCGCCCTGCCGTATCATTTCGCGCGCCATTCGCGTTCCCTGAAATAGTCCGCTTAAAGCAAAGATATTGCATTAAGCGGCTGATGTGCTATGTAACCCCTAACGCAATAATTTAGCTTTAGGCAAGAAAATGTCCACAGCGTGCGTCTCGGTTCCCGCTCGGTCCGCTTCGACCTCGATCACCGCCATCTACGCGACAGCGACCGCGATCACCTTTTCGACCGTCGCGGGCGCGCCGACGCCGATTTACCGGTTCTATCGGGAGGCGCTCGGCCTGACGCCGTTCGCGATCACGGTCATCTTCGCCACCTATGCCTTCACGATGATCGCATCGTTTCTGACGATCGCGCGCCTGTCGGACTATCTCGGCCGCAAGCCGATGATCCTGTCAGCGCTTGGCATCAACGCGGTCGCGCTTCTCCTGTTCTTCCTAGCTCAATCCGCCGGGACGCTGGTCCTTGCGCGCGCCGTGCAGGGGATCGGGACGGGCATTGCGCTGGCGACGCTCGGCGCTGTCATTGCCGACACGGCGCCCAAGTGGGCCGCGACGCTCAACAGCGTGACGGCGTTCATCGGCCTCGCGCTCGGCTCGCTCATCTCCGGCGTGCTCGTCGCCTTTGCACCGTGGCCAACGCATCTGGTCTATGCCGTGCTGTTTGGCGTCACCCTCGCCGAGATCGCAATCCTTCCCTGGATCGTCGAAACGACGTCGCGAAAGGCCGGCGCCTGGAGCGGAATCAGGCCCAAACTGACTGTGCCGAAAGCCGCGGTGGCCCCGATGGCGCGCCTCTTCCCGCTAACTCTCTCCGCATGGGCGCTCGGGGGCTTCTACCTCTCGTTGATGCCCTCGCTCATGATCGAGGCGACCGGAATCCGCTCGCCTCTGGTCGGCGCCGCCGTTGTTTCGGCGCTGATGGTTTCCGGCGGTCTTTCGTCGTTCGCGACCCGCGCGCTCAACGCCAGCGTGACGGTGCGCGCTTCGGCCGCGTTGCTCGCCGCCGGCACCGTCCTCACCCTGTTCGCCATTTCAGCCGGTTCGCCGGTGGGCATGGTCTTCGGAACGATCGTCGCGGGCATAGGCTTCGGCGCATCCTACGGCGCTTCTCTGCGCGCGCTCCTGCCTCTTGCGGCAGCTCATGAGCGGGCCGGTTTGCTTTCCGCCTATTTCGTCGAGTCCTACCTTGCCTTTGCGGCGCCGGCCATCGCAGCCGGCCTTGCCGCGCCACGGTTCGGACTTGTTACGACGGCGCTCTTTTACGGTTCGGCGCTTGCGCTCAGCGCGCTGGTGACGCTCGCCGTCGAGACCATCTCGGCTCGGCGATAACCGCGCCGAACACTCTCTTCGCATCGATCGGCTCTCGATAAATAGGCTTCGCGGCGCGGGCGGGTTTTGTGCTAGCCTGGCTGAAGGCCTGAGTGCCCAGCGTGGCGAAAACTCGGAAAATCGCGGCGATCCTGGCCGCAGATATCCTTGGCTACAAGCCGGCTCGCGGAGCGGACGTACGTTGTCGCGCCTCCGAGGCTGCGCAGCGATCGGATCGATCCCGCCATCGACGCGCGCAAGCGCGCCCGCCCGCGATCTATCCGCCGGTCCCAATCAAAAACTCAAGGCAACGGGAGGAACGAATGAGGCTTAACAGACGGTCTGTAAACGTTGGGCTCGCCGCGAGTCTCTGCGGCGCCCGCGTTCACCCGCATCGCGCGGGCTGACGGCGACACGATCAAGATCGGCATGGTGCTGCCGCTCACGGGCCCCGCCGCGGATAACGGCAAATATTCGCTCACCGGCGCGAAGATCGCGCTCGATCGGGTCAACAAGGCGGGCGGCGTACTCGGCAAACAGGTCGCGCTGATCATCGAGGACGATCAGACGACCAATCCAGGCGTGGTGCTCGCCTTCTCCAAGCTCGCCGCGCAGCCCGACATCGTCGCGTTCCTCGGCTCGATCCGCTCGACGCAGAACCACGCGATGGCGCCCGATATCCTGAGGACGGGCAAACCCGTTTGCTTCGGCGGCACCGATCCCAAGCTGACGAAGATGGGCAATCCCTGGCTGATCCGCTTCCGGCCGAACGACACCTACTCGGGCCGCGTGATCGCCGCCTACGGCGTGGGGACGCTTGGCAAAAAGAACTGGGCGATCGTCCATTCCACCGACGCGTTCGGCACCGGCGGCTTCAATGCTCTTTCGGCCTCGCTCGACAAGCTCGGCGCCAAGGTCGCGATCGACCAGGGCTATCCCAACATGAGCCCAGATTTCACGCCGGTCGTACTCGCGATCAAATCCTCGGGCGCGGACGTCATCGGCTCCTATTTCACTTACGACAACGACATCGCCATCTTTGCGCGGCAATTGCGCCAGCTCGGCGTCGCGCTGCCGTGGGTCGGATCGCCGTCAGTCGTCGCCTCAGGGCCCCTGAAGCTCGCCGGCCCGGCGCTCTGGGGCACCTACGGCGTCGCTGACTTCGCCGTCGACTTCGAGCCCGGAGGCGAAGGAATTCGCCAAGCTCTACAACGCGGTCTCGAACGTTCCGCCAGACAATTACAGCTCGTGGACCTATGACGCGATCGGCGTGCTCTCGGCGGCGATCAACAAGGCGGGCTCGACCGACCCCGGCAAGATCCGCGCCGCGATCCTGTCCACGAAGGGCTACAAGGGCGCGGAAGGCGAATACAATTTCGACGAGTTCGGCGACGGCCTGCATGGCTACAACATCGTGCGCAACGAAAAGGGGACGATCGTTTTCGACAAGCACATCGAGTTCACGGATTGACTGGCGACAAACGCATGACGCCTATCGTCGCTTCAGGGGGAGGCGCCTTCGCTTAGCCGACCCGGCGCCACGGGGTGAGAAGCTGCTCGATCTTGCCCACGACAAAGGTCAGCACCAGCGCGAGCGTGATGGTGCCGACGAGAGAGGCGAAAACCTTCGGGATCGCGTAGAGCGATCCAGCCTGGAAGATCGCGTGGCCAAGCCCCACGGACGAGGACATGAACTCGCCGACGATCGCGCCGATCAGCGCGAAACCGACGGTGAACTTGAGTCCGGCGAAGATGTCGGTGAGGCTCGCGGGGATGACGAGCTTGGAGAAGATTTGCGGCTTCCGGGCGCCGAGCGTGCGCAGGAGGTTGACCTGGTCCGGATCGACCCCAATCGCGCCCTTGTAGGAGGTGACGAGGGCGACCACCACTACGGACAAAGTCGACATGGCGACCTTGGACGCCAGCCCCGTGCCGAACCAGATGATGATGATCGGCGCGAGCGCAATGATGGGGATCGAGCCGATCGCAATCACGAAGGGCTGGACCACCCGCGAGACGAACAGCGAATACCAGAGCGACAGGCCGACAAGAGTCCCGATCAGATTGCCCATCACGAAGCCCAGCAGCGTTTCCAGCCCCGTGACGCTGATGTCGCGCAACAAGCTGCCGTCGAGGATCATCTTCCAGAGGAAGCTCCAGATCGCCGAGGGCGAACCGAACATGAAGGCCGACTGCTTGCTTTTTCCCGCCTCGAATTCCCAGAAGGCCAGGAAGGCGATCAGGATCAAAGCCTGGACCATGAGCACCAGGGCGTGTCTGCGAAAGCGCCGAGCCCGGATTGCGCGCGGCAAGGGCGCGGTCACGGCGGCGACGGACGGTTCTCGATCGATTACGGCCGTCATGTCCGGGCCCCGGTCAAGCACGGCCGACGTCGAGGTCGGACCAGATTTGTCGAACGTAGTCTCCGAAACCTGCGCTTTCTCGCGCCGCGATCATATCCGCGGGCGCGCCATCAAGCTCGATGTCGTAAGCAGCCTTCAGTCGCGTAGGACGATGCGTCAGCACCAAAACCCGGTCGGCCATCGACACCGCTTCCTCGATGTCGTGGGTGATCAGAAGCACAGATTTTCCGCTGTCGCGGACAAGATTGACGGTGTCGCTCTCGATCAAGAGCTTGGTCTGGAAATCGAGCGCCGCAAAAGGTTCGTCGAGAAGCAGAACGTCAGGATCGTTGACCAAAGTGCGGGCAAGCGCCACGCGCTGGCGCATGCCCCCCGAGAGGGTCGAGGGATAATTGTCGGCGAACCCGTGCAAGCCCAACTGGTCTAGAAGAGCGCGCGCCCGCGTGTTGGCCTCGGCTTTGGGCACGTGACGGATCTCCATGCCGAGTTTGACGTTGGCGATCGCGGTTCGCCAGGGGAGCAGCAGGTCCTTCTGAAGCATATAGCCGACATTGGCGGAACGAATCCCGCGCGCGCCGAGCTTTTGGCCATGCCAGCGAACTTCGCCCGCGTCGGAGGGAATGAGCCCGCAGACCACGTTCAGGAGTGTGGTCTTTCCGCATCCCGACGGCCCTACGATGGCGACAATCTCGCCCTTGTTGAGAACGAAGCTCAGGTCGCCAACCACGGGCGTTATTTTGTCGGCCGTGAAAAAGCTTTTGGCGATGTTCTCGACCGCGAGGGGCGGCGGCGCGCCTCGCGGTTGAGAACCGGTGTTTGCGACCGCGCCTGCGCCGCCAGCGATCGGCGTTTGCATCAACCGGCGAGCTTGACCGCCTTGTCGGCGAAGGAATTGTCGATCACCTGGTCGAAGGAGATGGTCCCCTTGATGTTGCCGAGATATTTCTGCATGTCCATGAGCGCCTTCCAGGCGTCGGGCTGGGTCACCACGGTCTGCGCCGGAATCTTGTATTGGATCTCGGCGTCGATGGCGGCGTCCACGACTTCGCCGGGCAGATCGGGGAATTCCATCCGCGCCACCTGCTTCGCATAAGCCGGATCCGCGTAGGTCTTGCGCGAGGCTTCCTCGAAGGACGTGACGAGGGCCTGCACCATGTCGGGATCTTTCGCAATGGTCGTCGGCAGCACCATGATGCCCGTATTGCAGAACGGCCCAACATAGTTCGAGAAGTCGAAGACGACCTTGGCGCCCTGGGAGACAGCCTGCGACACGCCGGGCTGGTAGGCGATGGCGATATCGGCCTGGCCCGCCAGCATGGCGGCGATCTCGGTGCCCGGACTGACGGCCACGATCGTGGCGTCCTCGCCAAGCTTCATGCCGTTGCTCTCGATCAGTCGCTTGGTGACGCTGAAATTGGTGTTGGGTTCGGGTGAGGTGGCGATTTTCATGCCCTTGAATTTCTTGGGATCAGTGAAGGGCTCGACCGTCTTGGAGACCGCGAAATAATGGGCGCGCTGCACCACTGTTCCCACCACCATGCCCGGGCCGCCGTTTTCGCGCGAGATCACCGCCATGGTGGCGTCGCCGATGGCGAAATCCGCCGAGCCGCCGAGCACCGCCGCGAAGGTCTGGGTGTCGCCGCCGGCCGCGCTGACCTGCATGTCGAGGCCATTTTTCTTGAAGATGTCGGAATGCATGCCGACATAGAGATTGATGTAGCCGAGGTTGTGGACCGCTTCGCTGAACCGCACGGTTTTGAGATCGGCGGCGAGCGCGGGCCTTCCCAGAAGCGAGAGCGCTGATCCACTGAGCGCCGCGCCGGCAGTCCCCACGAGGAAAGTGCGGCGGTTCAAATTTTTCAAGGCGTCGTGGATCATCGTCGGACTCCAATCGAACAAAAACACCCCGGATGGGGCGTTTCGACCGGCATCTTCCGCGCGATAAAAAAATCATTCAAGCGCGTTTGTTAAGCTGTCTTTTGCCTAAATTGTCCGCAGAAAGAAGCGTCGGCCTGCGAGCGAAAGTGTCAGTATGCGCACCTCCAAGATCGTCCACGTCGTCACTTGCCACGCCGAGGGCGAAGTCGGCGACGTGATCGTCGGCGGCGTCGCTCCGCCGCCAGGCGACACCTTGTGGGAGCAGTCGCGCTTCATCGCCAAGGACGGCGCCTTGCGCAATTTCGTCCTCAACGAGCCGCGCGGCGGCGTCTTCCGGCATGTCAATCTGCTCGTGCCGGCGAAGAACCCGAGAGCGCAGATGGGCTTCATCATCATGGAGCCCGAGGATACGCCGCCCATGTCGGGCTCGAACTCGATCTGCGTCGCGACTGTGCTCCTCGACGCCGGCATTCTGCCGATGCAGGAGCCTGAGACGCATCTGACGCTCGAAGCGCCCGGCGGGCTCATCGCTGTCACGGCCGAATGCCGCAACGGCAAAGCCGAACGGATCTCGATCGAAAACGTCCCCTCGTTCGTCGACCAGCTGGATGCGCCGCTCGAGGTCGCGGGCCTAGGATCACTCAAGGTCGACATCGCGTATGGCGGAGACAGCTTCGTCATTGTCGATGCCGCGGCGCTCGGCTTTGCGGTTCGGCCGGAGGAAGCGCGCGATCTGGCGGAGATGGGCATTCGCATCATCGCCGCCGCCAATGAGCAGCTCGGCTTCTCTCATCCCGAGGCGCAGGCTTGGGACCACATCTCGTTCTGCCAGTTCGCCGGACCGCTCGACGCGCGAAGGCAACTGAGCTTCAGCGGCTCGAACGCATGCGTCATCCGTCCCGGCAAGATCGACCGCTCGCCGACCGGGACAGGATGCAGCGCCCGCATGGCGGTTCTGAGCGCGCGCGGACAGATGGCGGAGGGCGACGTCTATCGCGCCCGGTCCATCATAGGCTCCGAGTTCGTCTGCCGGATCGCGGCGCCAAGCCACGATCGGCGGTCGTCCGGCCATCGTCGCCAATCATTTCGGGGCGGGCCTGGATTACCGGCGTCAGTCAGTATATGCTGGACCCGGCCGATCCGTGGCCGTCGGGCTACCGGCTCTCGGATACATGGCCGCGCATCAGGGAGGCAAATTGAGCGCTTTGCGCGGTCCGCGCGGCTCAGCTTGACGCAAAAATGGCTAGGAAATACCCGCTTCACGACCTTTTGTCGTCTCCCCAATCCGATTTTAACCGTTTTGCCGGAAGGCTGGCGTAAACAATGGATTCCGACGTTGTTGGCGTCTCGGATTGGGGCGGAAGGACAAGAAGTCGTGCAGCCAACGGAGGTCGCGGATCCGAGTTACTTCCACAAAGTGGTCGATTGTCAGTGGGCGTGCCCGGCGCACACCCCAGTCCCAGAATATATCCGCAAGATCGCCGAGGGGGACTACGACAGCGCCTACATGATCAATTGGAACTCGAATGTGTTCCCCGGCATTCTGGGACGCACATGCGACCGTCCTTGCGAGCCCGCCTGTCGCAGGGGACGGCTCGAGGAGCAGCCGGTCGCGATCTGCCGGCTGAAGCGCGTCGCCGCCGATCACAAGCACGACATTTCCGCGCTGCTGCCCGGCGCTCCCGTCAAGCGAAACGGCAAGCGCGTCGCCTGCGTCGGCGCTGGCCCAGCGTCGCTGACTGTCGCGCGCGATCTGGCCGCGGTCGGCTACGAGGTCGTGGTGTTCGATTCTGACGCGCGCGCCGGCGGCATGATGCGCAGCCAGATTCCGAAGTTTCGGCTGCCGGACGAAGTGATCGACGAGGAGGTCGGCTACGCTTTGTCGACCGGCGGCCAATTCATCGCCGAGCGGCGCATCGACAGCCTCAAGGGGCTGATGGGCGAAGGCTACGACGCGATCTTTGTCGGCTGCGGCGCGCCGCGCGGGCGCAACCTCGATATTCCGGGTCGCCGCGAAGCCATGGGCCACATCCATATCGGCATCGACTGGCTGGCGAGCGTCTCGTTCGGCCATATCTCGTCGATCGGCCGGCGCGTGGTGGTGCTCGGCGGCGGCAACACCGCCATGGACTGCTGCCGGACGGCGCGTCGCCTTGGCGGCGCCGAGGTCAAAGTCGTCGTGCGCTCCGGCTTCGCCGAGATGAAGGCCTCGCCATGGGAAAAGGAAGACGCGATGCGCGAAGGCGTCGCGATCCTCAATTTCCTCGCGCCCAAGGCGTTCACACATGAGGCCGGCCGCCTGACCGGCGTCGTGTTCGAGACAATGGCTGCGAAAAAAGACGAGCGCGGACGCCGCCTCCTCGCGCCCACCGGCGACCCGGATGTCATCATCGAATGCGACGACGTGCTGATCGCGGTCGGCCAGGAAAACGCATTTCCCTGGATCGAAAGCGACATTGGCCTCGCCTTCGGCCGCGACGGCCTGCCCGCCGTCGACCCCGTGACGTTCCAGTCGAGCCTGCCCAACGTCTTCTTCGGCGGCGATTCCGCATTTGGCCCCAAGAACATCATCACCGCGGTCGCGCATGGCCATGAGGCCGCGATCTCGATCGACGCCTTCTGCCGGGATGAAGATCCGCGCGCGCGACCCGATCCTTTGACCAATCTCGTCAGCCAGAAGATGGGCATCCACGAATGGTCCTATGACAACGCGATCACGCTCGATCGCCGGTTTCAGGTCCCGCATGTCGAGAACGCGGTGGCGCTCAAGAACATCGAGACCGAGGTCGAGCTCGGGTTCGACCTGAAACAGGCTTTGGGCGAGGCGCAGCGCTGCCTCAACTGCGATGTGCAGACCGTGTTTTCAGCCCCTCTGTGCATCGAATGCGACGCATGCGTTGACGTCTGCCCGATCGACTGCATCTCCTTCGTGCGCAACGCGCCCGAAGACGAGCTCCGCCGTTCGCTCGTCGCGCCCGCGCTCAACCTTTCCCAGGCGATCTATGTCTCGGAGCCAGTCAAGACCCGGCGGGTCATGGTGAAGGACGAGGATCTCTGTCTGCACTGCGGCCTCTGCGCCGAGCGATGCCCGACCGGCGCCTGGGACATGATGAAGTTCACAATCGAGATGGCGCAAGCCGGACACACATGCCGATCGCAGCTGTAAACGACTTCGTCATTCGCTTCGCCAACGTCAACGGCTCGGGATCGGCAAGCGCCAATCTCCTGTTCGCGCGTTCGATCCTGCGCATGGGCGTTCCCATCGCGCCGCGCAACATCTTTCCGTCGAACATCCAGGGCCTGCCAACCTGGTATGAAGTGCGGGTGAGCGAAGCGGGTTTCTTAGGCGCGCGCGGCGGCGCCGACATCCTGGTCGCCATGAACCCGCAGACGTTCGCGCAGGATCTGGCCGCGATCGAACCCGGCGGCTATCTCTTCTACGATTCGACCCGGCCGATTGCGCATCTTTTGACCCGCGACGACATCGCCGTCCTCGGCATGCCGCTGACCGAGATCTGCACCGCGGAATATTCCGACCCCAAACAGCGTCAACTCTACAAGAACATCGTCTATGTCGGCGCGCTCGCGGCGCTGCTCGACATCGAGATTGGCGCCATCGAGACCCTGCTGCGTGAGCGGTTCAAGGGCAAGGACAAGCTGATCGCCGCCAACCTGAAAGCGCTGAAAATCGGCCACGACGACGCGCAGTCGCGCTTCCGATGTCCGCTCAGTGTTCGCGTCCGGCGCAGCGACGCCGCCGGCGACCGCATTCTGGTCGAGGGCAATTTCGCCGCAGGCTTGGGCGCGGTTTATGGGGGGGCCACGGTCTGCGCCTGGTACCCGATCACGCCCTCGACCTCGCTCGCCGAAGCCTTCGAAAGCCATTGCGCGCGCTATCGCGTCGATCCGGCGACGAAGAAAAAGAACTACGCCATCGTCCAGGCCGAGGATGAGATCGCCGCAATTGGCATTGCGGTCGGCGCGGGCTGGAATGGTGCGCGCGCCTTCACCGCCACCTCGGGTCCTGGCGTTTCGTTGATGCAGGAGTTCTTCGGCCTCGCCTATTTCGCGGAAGTTCCGGTGGTGTTGTTCGACGTTCAGCGCGGTGGCCCGTCGACCGGCATGCCGACCCGCACCCAGCAGTCAGACCTTCTCGCGGCGGCCTTCGCGTCGCACGGCGACACCAAGCATGTGCTGCTGCTCCCCGACGGGCCGGGCGAGGCGTTCGAGTTCGGCGCGAGCGCATTTGATTTCGCCGAACGGCTGCAAACGCTGGTGTTCGTCATGCTCGATCTCGATATCGGGATGAATGCGCATCTCGCCGCGCCGTTCCGCTGGGACGATGCGCGCGCTTACGATCGCGGCAAAGTGCTCAGCGGCGAGGAGCTCGAAGCGGCCCGCGAATTCGGCCGCTACATTGACGTCGACGGCGACGGCGTTCCTTACCGCACCCTGCCCGGCACGCATCCGACCCGCGGCGCCTATTTCACCCGCGGCACCAGCCGCGACCGGTTCGCCCGCTACACCGAGGAATCGGATCCCTACGTCGACAATATGGACCGCCTGCTGCGCAAATTTGAGACCGCGCGCAGCCTCCTGCCGCGTCCGATCCTGAAGCCGGCAGGGAAGCCGACTCGGGTCGGCGTCATTCACTTTGGATCGACCGCGCCCGCGATGGACGAGGCTCAGGCGCTTCTCGCGCGCGACGGCCTTCATGTCGACACGCTGCGCATTCGCGCCTTCCCGCTCGCGCTCGAGGTCGCTGAGTTCGTCCGCGATCATGAGCAGGTGTTCGTCGTCGAGCAGAACCGCGACGCCCAGATGCGGACCCTCATGACCACCGATCTCGAAATCGCGCCGGCAGACCTCACCTCGATTCTTCATTTCGGCGGAATGCCGATCACCGCCCGTTTCATTGTCCGGGAAATCGCCAGCCGATTGCGGCGCCCGGCTTCGGCGCAAACGTTGGAGCGCGTTTTGTGACCTATCTCGGCAAGCCGAAGTTTCATCACCCCTCGACCGCGGTCAATGAGCTTGGCTTCACCCGTCGGGACTACGAAGGCTCGATGTCGACGCTGTGCGCCGGCTGCGGGCACGACGCGATCAGCGCGGCGATCATTCACGCCTGCTTCGAATTGAGTCTGCCGCCGCACAGAATCGCCAAATTGAGCGGCATCGGCTGCTCCTCCAAGACGCCGACCTACATGCTGGGCCAAAGCCACGGCTTCAACTCGGTGCACGGGCGCATGCCCTCGGTGCTCACCGGCGCCAATCTCGCCAACCGCGACCTCATCTATCTCGGCGTCTCCGGCGACGGCGATACCGCGTCGATCGGGCTTGGCCAGTTCGCCCATTCCATGCGGCGCGGCGTCAACATGGTCTATATCGTCGAAAACAACGGGGTGTACGGGCTGACCAAGGGCCAATTCTCGGCGACTGCCGATCGCGGTTCGAAGAGCAAGAAGGGCGCTGCCGCGCTCGATCAGCCGATCGATCTCGTCGGCATGGCGATCGGGCTCGGCGCCTCGTTTGTCGCGCGCAGCTTCTCCGGCGACAAGGCGCAGCTCGTGCCGCTCATCAAGGCGGCGTTCGAGCATAAGGGCGCGGCGTTCATCGACGTGATTTCGCCTTGCGTGACGTTCAACAATCACGCCGGCTCGACCAAGAGCTTCGACTACGTGCGCGAGCACAATATCGCCGTCAACGCGCTCGACGTCATCACCGGGCGGGAGCCGATCGAAGTGGATTATGCCGAAGGCGCAAGCCAGGCGGTGACGATGCACGACGGCTCGACCGTCGTGTTGCGCAAGCTCGACGCCGAGTCACGATTGCCGCGACCGGTCAGCGGCGCTCGCCACGCTGGAGCGCGCCCGTATCGCCGGCGAGATCGCCACCGGCCTCATCTATATCGACGATGACGCCAACGAGCTGCACGAGATTCTGGGAACGACCGACCAACCGCTCAATCAGCTCTGCGAGCGCGAACTCTGCCCAGGATCGAAGGCGCTCGACGCGATCAATGCGTCATTGAGGTAGAACCGCGAGACGAGGCGTTTTCGCCGCCCGTTCTCGGGCGGCTTTTCTCCAGAAGCTCGTCGACTGTGCGGCGGAACGTCGCAAAATCGAAAGGTTTCCTCAGCGTGGACTGCGCGCGATATCTCGGGTCTATGCCGTCTTGCCCGTGACCGGTCGCCAGGGCCAATGGCAGGCCTCGGCCGATCAGGGCCTCGACAAGCGGATAGGAATTGTCTTTGCCGAGCGACACGTCAACGACCGCGGCGTCGATGTCGCTGTTCGCCAAATCGAGCGCTCGGGCCAGATTGTGCGCCGGCCCGACCACGACATGACCCAGCTCCGAGAGCCAATCCTCCATCATCGCCGTAATTAACGGCTCATCGTCGACAATCAAAATCTTCGCCATTCCGCTTCCGGTTATTAGGGCCCGAAGACCGTACCACAATCAATCTGCCGCACAAGGCAAGAGCAAGCTGTTCCGGCGCCGGGTTTGAGCCCCCAGCGCCCGCCAGAGCGAAATAGACCGCGCGCGAAGGCGAGCCCGGCCAGAGCAGCAAGAAGGTCGGGATCGAACGGCGCCGGGAAGCGCCGCGTCGCCTTGGCGCAGCGCGCCAGGCCAGAACCTGGCCCAGTTCCGGCGTCGTCGGCGAGGGCAAGCCGCCAAGCGGATCGATCCATTCGACGGCGTCGACCTCATCGCTCAAGCGCGGCTCGCCGCTCGTCCATCGGGCGACAAACGAAGCGATGACAAAATGCGTCCGTATTCGGTTCCCTTCGTGGAAAATCGCCTCCACATGCCGGTTGAAGGCGAGAATTGCGGCTTTTATTCCGACCTCTTCCATGAGTTCTCGCGCGAGCGCGGCGGCGAGCGTCTCCCCGACCTCGACGCCGCCGCCGGGGAGAGAGAAATGGCCGATGAGCGGCGCGCGCGCCCGGCGGATGATGAGAACCCGTCCGTCTCGAAACACCGCCGCCGAGACGGCAAGGATGGGGCGCGCGGGGAAAAGGCGGTCATTCATAGGTCATCCAAAGCCTTCGGACGCCCGGTGGCCGAAATCGGCGTCCGCCGCCCGAAGCTGATCGATTGGGGGCACGATGGAAAGACCGCTGGATCGTCCTTGGAGGCCGAGCCTCCGCGATCTTGAAGCATGCGCCCGCCGAGATCCGGAAAAAACAGGTTCTGCGGAATCCACTTTACGAAATACAGAATTATGTGCTATATTTTTTCCTGTCGACGAGATGGGGCGCCGCCTCGAGGCGGCGCTTGACGGAGGCGCAGAGCAAAAAGGGAGACGGACGGGAGGACCGTCGTTGTGACATTCGAGGCACAGTGCGACATGGGGCAGAAAATTTTTGTTTGCATCGGCCGCAACCCATTGAAAAGGCTCGATCCGAAAAAATAAACGCAAGTAAAAGAAAGCAAATTCGCTTACGTTTATTTGCGTTTAAGAGCGTTTATTTGCGTTTATTTGAACGGGTCCGGCGGGCCGGCCGGCTCACGCCGGTCGGAGCGCGACGGCATGTGCCGGATCGCCGATCGCCTCGAGCAAAGAGCGCTCGAAGGCTTCGCGCGAAAAATACCGCCGCGCATATTGAACCTGTCGGGCCGACGCCGCCGCCCAGGCGGAATCGTCGAGAAGCAATCGGATCGCCGCGTCGGCGATCCCGCGCGGATCGTCGGCGACGCTGGCGGCGTGTTCGAGTCCTGGCAGGCCCTGGGCGCCGACGCTGGTGGTGACGAGCGGCAGCCCTTCGCGCAACGCTTCGACCACCTTCGACTTGACCCCTGCCCCCACGCGCAGCGGAACGATCGCCACCCGCGCCCGCGCGTAGCGCGCCCTCAGTTCGTCCTCGCTGACCCGACCCGCAACCTCCACCTGTGGGCCCGCGAGGCTCCTCACGGCCGGGGAGGGATTGGCGCCGACCAAGGCCAATTTGGCGTTCGGCGCTCGCTCCCGGATCAATGGCATGATCTCGCTCGTCAGCCATACCGCAGCGTCGACGTTCGGGGGATGAGCGAACCCGGCGACGAACAGGACCTCCTGATTGTTCGCAGGGGCCCGGCCGTCGCCGAAGTCGTCGTATGCGTACGGGATGATCGTGGCCGCCCGTGCCGACTCGGATCGGACCACAGCCGTCTCCTCAGGCGACGGGTAAAGCACGACGTCGGCTTGCCGCCACATCGACCGTTCGATTGTCTCCATCTCCGCCGCCTCGGCGGCTAAGCGGGCGTCGCCGGCCCTCTGCGCCTGCATGCCAACCCGCTGAAAATGAAGGTCGTGACCGTAGTAGGCGATTGTCGCCTTCGAATATCGCCGCAAGCGGGCCGATATGGCGCATGGCGACAGCCGGTCGACTGAGTACGGCCAGCGCGATCGTGTGGCCGTTCTGCTTGATCCATTCGTCGAAAAAGAGGCCGAACCCGTAGAAGACTTCCACGCCGAGGCTCTGAAGCGCCTCGGTGTAGCCGGGATCATAATTGAGGTTATCCGGCCAGAACTTGACGACGTAGCCGGCGTGCAGCAGGCCTTCGATGATCGCCACCATCGTGCGAGAACCGGCGTCCTGATCGGGCTGCGGGACGTAGTGATCAATAACCAAGGCTGTCTTGCGATCGCGGCTTCGATCGCGCGCGCGCACGATGTCAGCGCCCGGCGGAAACTGCTCCTTCGACAAAGTCTCGCGCCATCGTTCGTAGAGCTTCTTCGTATTCTCGACCTGGTGCGCCTTGATCCCGGATGTGACGTCCGTGCCCTGGCTCGCGCCTTCGAGATGCACGATCGCCGAGAACGGGCAATAATAGACCTTTCGTCCCGCTGCCCTGACGCGAAACGCGAGGTCGCTGTCCTCGCAATACGCGGGCGCGAAAAACTCATCGAACCCGCCGAGTTGGTCCCAGAGCGCGCGGGGGATAAGGATCGCGCATCCGGAGATGTAATCGGCTTCTCTGACGTAATTGTACTCAGGCTTGTCCGGATCGTCTGATCTGCCGTAGTTCCAGGCCGAACCGTCGTTCCAAACGATTCCGCCGGCCTCCTGAAGAGTCCCATCGGGAAAGAGCAGTTTCGATCCGGCGAGGCCAGCGTCGGGGAAGCGGTCAAAAATCGCGAGCAGGGGCTCGAGCCAGCCTTCGCAGACCAGCGTATCGTTGTTCAAAAAGAACAGGTAGTCGCCCTTCGCGAGCTGGGCGCTCCGATTGCACGATTTGAGGAAGCCGAGGTTGGTCGGATTGATCTCCAGCCGAAGTCCCGCAACGCTCCGCAGAAGTTCAACGCCTGGCTCCGCCGACGCGTCGTCCACAACGATGACCTCGAACGGGAGCGCCGGCGGAAATCTCGCTATCGAGTTCAAACATTGCAAAGTCAGCGACGATTTTCCGTAACAAGGAATGATGACCGATACGAGCGGCCGATCGCTGGTGGGCAAGCTGACCCCCACTAAGTCGCCCCTTCTCAGCGGCTTTTCATGGCCCGGCATAAGGATCGAGCCCGCAGGCGGCGCTCGCCTCGGCGCCGGGGCGCCTGGAGGGGCTAGGAACTTGTCGAAACGCGCCGGACTGCGCTCTTCGGCCGATCGCTCGAAGCGTGCCGACATTCGAGCGGAAATGGGTCGGCTGGCGGCGCTGAGAGCGCTGAGAAGCCGGCGGCTCAACGCAAATTTAAGCGATCGCCAGGGTCGTTCATAGGTTCGCGTGAGTTGGCCGACGAGATAAGCGCGTTCGCCAATCAAGTGCTCCACGACGGACCGCAGCGACTCGCGCGCAGCCATGGCTGAATCGCGCTCCGCCTCGAATTGCGCCGCGCGCGCCTCGGCTATCGCCTTGGCGTCACGCGCGGCCGTCAGTTTGCTTAAAATTTCGTCCGTTTTGTAACCTGTCTCGATGGCCGTTGAACTGCCAGCGACCCGCGCTCGCTGGCTGTCCGCCCAGGCGACCGCAGCGACCGCCGCACCCCAAATGCTCAGGGCGTCTGGCGGGGCGTTCGTGTCGTCGGCAAACCCGAGCATCGCCTCCGACGACTCACCCTCGAAGATCCGCGCGGCCAACCACACGCCAACCTCGCCCACACGTCGATAGCCAAGCTTTACGCCGGAATTCTCCCCACCGACCGAGACCCAGATTGGATGGTCGGACCTCGGGCGCCCGCCTCTCGCCGCCGATGCTCCAATCTGTGCGAGCGCGTCGTTGTCTAAAAGGCCTGAATTGTTCACAGTCTCAAATCCGACAGCGCCGTGAAGCGCAGGCCACAGTCCTTGCGTCAAGTCACAGCCTGGCTATCGGCGAGTTTATAACCCGCCACGAGAACCGAAGTCGGCAATACCCGCTCAAGGGCGTGAGGCAGATCCCCATCGATCAGACCATTCTCGTCGGGCATCTCGGCGGAAAGCTGCAGGTCCCTCAAGGGCTTCAACGCCTCCGGACGCACCCAAAACATCGTTCCGCCGAAGAAATCGAGCTGGAACTGATCGGCCGGCACGCCCATGCGTTCAGCAATCTTCAACGTCAGGGGGCGATTGGCCGCCCAGGAGAGATCCTCGGAATAACCAACCCTCGGCAATCGGAATACGCGCGGGCCAATCATCCCAATCGACGGGTCGCGCTCGAACATGTCGATGACGGCGTTTGCGGCGCCCGGCGCCCCGAGAAGATCGAAGAGCAGCCGACGCCGCCACATATCACCCATGTAGGTCTTGCGGCCGCCATCCATCGATTTTTTGCCGTGAACCTTACAGATGTAGCGGTAGCCATCGAGCCGGCCGCGTTCAAGCAGGAGCATGAACGGGCCAATGTCGCGGCCGCGATTCTCCACGATCTCGATTTCGGCGCGAGGATGGCTGCGCCGAATCGTTTCAACGAGCCGCTCACGACCCGCGACTGTCGTAACGATCAAATCGAAAGGAACGGTCAAACTCCGCAGCGCTCCAGCGATATCGGGCCAAGTGTCCTCGTAATAGATATGGGCGACGACGGCGATCGGGACGCCGCGGCGGGTCGATCGCTCGCTTCAGGCGCCGAGCCAACCTCGGCCGGCCACCCGTAGAGAAGTTCGGGGTGCCTGGCGGCAAGGTCGCTATCGACGACGACGCCGATGTTCATCGTGCCCTGGTTGTATCGGGTAAAGCGCTTGCGTTCGAGTTTCGGGCCGACGGAGAAGAGGGAAAACTCCTCGTATTTCAGATATTTCTTTTTCTTGAAAAGGAACGCCAGGCGCAGCCGCGCCCATAATGATGGCAGGGCGCCCAACGGCTCGACATGAAAATCGTCGCCGTTGATCGGGAGCGCCTCGCCCCCGCTTGAAGCGACGACATAGTCCAACCCGGGTGAAAAAGGCACGAGAACGCTTTGGTTGCTCGCGCCGATCCTGAGCAGGGAAAGGGCGTCGTCCTCCCTTTGAGCGACCGGCTTCAGCCGGTAAGCGCGCGGGAACCGGAAGGAGAACTGGCTCATCAATCTCTTGCCGGGAGCTTCCTATCTGGGCGAAGCAGCGTCGGCGCCTCCTCTAGCGAGGACGCGGGCGTCGGGCAATCGCGAGCCGCGGCAGCGTCGCCGGCGTCATCTAAGGGGCGTGCGTTTCTGCGCGCAACTCTTTGTTTTCAACCCCTTAGCCTCATTTTTCTGCAACTCCGAAAAGACATAGAATACACGCACATTCAGTTCTTTATACCCACTTGGGATCGCGCCTCGCTGTCACCGCTGACGGAATCTAGCCATTTGAGACAGTCGGCTTTCATTTCCATGCACGCCCTCCGTGCGCGAGAAAGGCCGCTTGCCTGAGGTCGCTGGCGAAGGCGCGGGTCTCCGCCTCTTTTGCGATTGGGTCCGGCAATCGAAGGAGATAGGCGGGATGGATGGTCGGCAGCAGCGTGCGCGCGCCGAATCGCGATCGGGCGTCCCCGCATGTCAGAAAGCCGCGCCGACGGTCCCGCCACAGCGCGAAGCGCGCTCGCGCCGAGCGTGACGACGAGCGGCGATTCCACCAAGGCAAGCTCCCGCTCCAGCCACCAGCGGCAGTGATCGATCTCGCGCGCGCTTGGGGTCTTGTGGATGCGTCGTTTTCCGCGCGGGACGAACTTGAAATGCTTGACCGCATTCGTGAGGTAGCACTCGCCTTCTGAGAAGCCCGCCTCGCGTAAAGCCGAGCGCAGCAGGACGCCCGCCGGCCCGACGAAGGGACGGCCTTGAAGATCCTCCTGATCCCCGGGCTGCTCGCCGACGAAGATCGCGCGCGCCTGCATCGGGCCTTCGCCGAAGACCGATCTGAGTCGCGCAATCGCCAAGAGGACAAAGGCGACAAGCTTTCGCTTCGCGCAGAAGCGCCTCGTAGCGCGTCGGCGGGCATCGGCAGCTTGGCAGCCTCGGCGAAGCGAGCGGCGACCCTGACGGCTCCAGGCGTCGCCTTTGACGGCGGCGCCGCAACCATCTGCGCTTCGCGAGGTCGAGCGGCCGATGACATCGCCGGGATCTGGCGCGTTTCGGGCAGATTGGCCCAATATTTCTTTGGCATCTCCTTCAGCATGGCCCGCTTCATCAGCCGCGCGGGATTGAAGATAGAACGGTAGTAGACGTCCCAGGCGCCGGCGAAATCGTCGAGCGGCGGCGCATCCTCGCGACGGGCGCCTGGACCGAAGCGCAGAGCTCCGTCCCAGAGGATCGAGGTCCGAGGCGTCAGGATCGCAAATCGCATGGACGCGAACCGATCGACGAAGAAGGGCGCCGTCAGCTCTTCGATGTAATGCTCGGGTTCGAACCAGGCGACGAACCGCGCCCCGTCCGGCGCATCGATCTCGCGAAAGCGGACGAAGGCGGTCATCTTGTGCCGATCGCGCCGCACCGCGCGCTCCATGTCCTCGAGCCGGCGCACCAGCGGGTCGCTGGCGATCTCCAGGAAGCGCGGCGTCTCCCGAAGCCGAAGAAGGGCCAGCGTAAAGCAGATCGTAGCGGGTCGGCTCCTTATGGCGGCAAACCAGATCGGCGAGATCGAGAAAACGGGGCGGCACGCGCAGCGGCGCGACTGTCGTCGAGGGCTCGGGCGCCTCCTGCTCCGCGAAAAGGTCGCTCTCTTCCTCCGCGGTCTCCGTCACAAAACGGATGGCGTCGGCGCCCCATGCCTCTCGCCGCCGCGGCGCGCGCGGCGCGGCGAAACCCCTCGAAATCGATCTCGCTTTCCAGGCGAACGATCTTCACGCGCGCCCTACCCCGCTCACGCGAAAAGATCGAGCTGGCGCGGGCCCGGACGCGCGAGCCTGCCCGCAAGCGAAGCGGAGTCGATGAGCGCTGGTCGGTCGCCAATCGGGCGTGACAACGAAAGGCCGCACCGCGTCGAGCGAGCGGACGAGACGGGCGAGATCGTCGATCCGCAGCGTGACATGCCGCCGCGCAGTCAGGATGCGCTTGACGACGCGGGCCCCCAAACCCGGAACGCGCAGGAGCGTCTCGCGCGGAGCGCGGTTGACGTCGATCGGAAAAAGAGCCCGGTTGCGCAAAGCCCAGGCGAGCTTGGGGTCGCGCTCGAGGTCGAGCATGCCGTCGCTCGCTTCGTCGAGAATTTCCTCGGCCGCGAAGCCATAGTACCGCATCAGCCAGTCGGCCTGATAAAGACGGTGCTCGCGCATCAGCGGCGGACGCCGCAGCGGCAGGCTCTGCGAGGCGTGCGGAATGGGGCTGAAGGCGGAATAATAGACGCGCCGCAGACCGTACGACGCATAGAGCGAGGCCGAGCGGGCGATGATGTCCCGATCGCGCGCCTCGTCGGCGCCAACGATCATCTGCGTGCTTTGGCCGGCCGGAGCGAACCGTCGGAGCGCGCGGCGTTTTCCGCTTCTCTTCCTTCGCTTCGTCAAGTCGCAGCCGAAGGCCGCCCATCGCCTTGCGGATGACGAGCGCATCCTTCTGCGGCGCAAGACGAGCGAGCGCCTCGTCGACCGGCAGTTCGACATTGACCGAAAGCCGATCGGCGGCCCGGCCGGCGCGCTCCATCAGATCCGGCGAGGCTCCGGCGATCGCCTTGAGATGGATGTAGCCGCGGAAATCGTGGTCGCGCCGCAGCGTTTCGGCGACGCGAACCATCTCCTCCATCGTATGGTCTTCTGATTTCGCAATGCCCGACGAGAGAAACAATCCCTCGATCATGTTGCGGCGATAGAAGCCGAGCGTGAGCGCGACGACTTCCTCGACCTTGAAGCGGGCGCGCGGCGTGTTGCTCGACAGGCGATTGACGCAAAAAGCGCAGTCGTAGACGCAGAAATTCGTCAGAAGCACCTTCAGGAGCGAAACGCACCGTCCGTCCGGGGTGTAGGCGTGGCAAATGCCCGAGCCCGGTCGTGGATCCGAGCCCCTTGCCGTCGCGCGAGTTCCGGCCGCCCGCTCCCGAGGACGCGCAGGAGGCGTCGTATTTCGCGGCGTCCGCGAGGATGGCGAGCTTGCGATGAAGGCTTGCCTCGATCTGGATGTTCATGGTTTGTTTCTATCATAGCACTCTCGGATCCGCCAAGCCGCCATAGCTCCCCGATCAGCGCGCGAGAACCGAAAAAGGTGCGGGCGCCGGCGCCTGCGTCGCGTTAGAGGAGAGCGGAGAACGAGGATCTTCGCCCGATGACCGCCAAAGCGCCCAACATTCTCATCGTCATGGCCGATCAGATGGCGCCGGCGTTCCTGCCCATCTACGGCCATCCCCTCGTCCGCGCGCCGAACATGCAGGCGCTCGCGCGAGACGGGGTCGTGTTCGACAGCGCCTATTGCGCGAGCCCCTTGTGCGCGCCGTCGCGCGCCTCGTTCATGTCGGGACTTCTGCCCTCGCGCACGCGCGTCTACGACAATGCGGCCGAGTTCGCGGCCGACATTCCGACCTTCGCCCACGCTCTCAGGCTTCGCGGCTATCGCACGATTTTATCCGGCAAGATGCACTTCTGCGGACCGGATCAGTTGCATGGATTCGAGCAGCGGCTGACGACCGACATCTATCCCGCCGACTTCAACTGGACGCCGGACTGGGATCGCCCCGACCATCGGCCGAGCTGGTATCACAACATGAGTTCGGTCCGGGACGCGGGCGTTTGCGTGCGCTCGAACCAGCTCGACTTCGACGACGAGGCCGCGTTCATGGCCGAGCGCGCGATCTTCGATCATCGCGCGCTCGAAGGATCAGCGGCCGTTCCTGCTCGTCGCCTCGTTCACGCATCCGCATGACCCGTTCGCCGTGCCGCAACGCTACTGGGACCTCTACCGCGACGAGGACATCGACATGCCGGCGCCCGGGGCTCGCGCTCGACCCGCATTCGCGCCGCCTGCGCCACGTTTGCGCGATGGACGCCGAGCCGGTGACGGAGGCCCAGGTGCGCGCCGCGCGCCACGCCTATTACGGCGCGATCGCTTATGTCGACGACCTGCTCGGCCGGCTCATGCAGGCGCTGCGTTCGGCCGCCTTGGCCGAGGACACGATCGTCATCCTCACCAGCGATCACGGCGAGATGCTGGGCGAACGCGGCCTCTGGTACAAGATGAGCTTTCTCGAGGGCGCGTCGCGCGTGCCGCTCGTCATCGCCAGTCCCGGCCGCTTCGCGCCGCGCCGCGTCGCCGCCAGCGTCTCGCTCGTCGATCTCATGCCGACGCTCATCGACCTCGCGGGCGGGAATGCGCAATCGCTCGGGATCGCCATCGACGGACGCAGCCTCGCGCCCCATCTGCACGGCGCGGGCGGACACGACGAGGCGATCGGCGAATATCTTGCCGAGGGCGCGATCGCGCCGATGGTGATGATCCGCCGCGGCGCGTACAAATTCATTCACTCGCCCGCAGACCCCGACCAGCTCTACGACCTCAGCCAGCGACCCAGGCGAGCGCGACAATCTCGCCGACAATCCGTCACACGCAGCCGTTCGTCGCCGACTTTCGCGCCGAAGTTGCGAAACGCTGGAACCTCGCCGAATTGGACGCGCGTGTGCGCCAAAGCCAGCGCCGGCGCCGGCTTCGTCGACGCGGCGCTCAACAAGGGCGAGAATCCATGCTTGGGATTTCCAGCCGTTCCGCGACGCGTCGCGTCAATACATGCGCAACTCCATGGATCTCGACGACCTCGAGGCGATGGCCCGCTTTCCGCCGGTCGCGCGCCACTGAAATTAGACAGCAGGAATCGGGCGGACGAGCCGCGGTCCGCTGCTAGGCCGCAGCCGACACAGGCGTTGAGAGGCGGCGATGGCGGTTGCGCAGCGCGCGATGACGGCGCGCGAATGGGGCCTTTTGGCTCTCCTATCCCTGCTGTGGGGCGGGTCGTTTTTCTTCATTGGCGTCGCGGTGAAGGAGCTGCCGCCCTTGACTCTGGCCGCCCTGAGGGTTGGGCTCGCGGCTCTTATCCTGTGGGCGAGCGCGCCGCTGACCGGCGCGAATTGCCGAGGAACGGGAAAGCTCTGGCCGCGCTTGGCGCTGCTCGGCCTCGGCAACAACGCCCTGCCCTTTGCTCTGATCGCCTGGGGGCAGACCCATCTGGCCGCCGGCCTCGCCTCGATCCTCAACGCTGCGACGCCGCTCTTCGCCGTACTCGTCGCGCATGTCTTCACGGCCGAGGAGAAGCTGAGCCGTTTCAAGATCATCGGGACCGCCGCAGGAATGGTAGGCGTCGCCTGGGTTATCGGGCCGGACTTGCTCTGGGGCCAAGCAAAGGTCAATGCGTGGGCGGAAGGCGCGGTGCTTTTGGCGGCGCTGAGCTATGCCGTGTCGGCCGTATTCGCAAGGCGCGTCCGCGCTCTCGGGCTCGGACCCATCGATGTCGCCACCGGACAGGCGACGGCGGGCGCAATTTACCTCGTGCCCCTCGCGCTCTGCATTGACGCGCCATGGGCGCTCCCGGTCCCCAGCGTGGCAGTCGTCGCGTCGGTATTCGCGATCGCAGCGTTTTGCACGGCGCTGGCCTATGTCGTCTATTTCCGCATTCTATCCGGCGCGGGCGCGACCAATGTGCTGCTAGTGACCCTTGTGGCGCCCGCGACCTCAGTGGTCCTTGGCGCGCTGTTTCTACATGAACGGCTGCTCGCGCGTCAGTTTCTCGGCTTTGCGCTCATCGCGCTCGGCCTCGCATTCATCGACGGGCGCCTGCCCCGCGTCCTGCTTGGCGCTAACCCTAATCTCACTCCACACAATTCCCAGTTCCCTCCCGCTGAGAAACCGCGCTAACCTGTCGCCCGAAGAAGGCCCGTGATGGCGACCGGGACCAAGAAGCCGATCGATCTCGCGGCGCGCGTCGCCAACCGGCGCAGCAAGCGTTCTCCCGCAGCCGACGCGGAAAGCGCCTGGCGGCGGGAAACCTTTTGCCTGCCGCGCGACGAAGCGCGGGCCAAGGCGCGCGAGTGGTTCGAGCGCTTCCCGAAGGCCGCCTATATGACCGAGATCGAATCCTGGCGCGAGCTGGCCGGCGACCGGATCGAGTTTGTCATCCGCCGTTTGCCGACCGCAGATTAATCTCGAAAGATTGGTGAATGAACGCCTCGTACTGCCCGAGGCGGCGTTTTAGGGTTCTGGCGCCGTTGTCGGCGAACTCCCGTCACCATATAAGGGCGAGGCTGCCGCGAGCCGAAACAGCAGGGTCTCGCGGCAACCGCGACATTCGGGGGTCGAATTGTCTCGTCCAGAATTGCGCACGAGCGCCTTGTTATTATCGGTTCGGGGCCAGCCGCGTATACAGCGGCGATTTACGCCGCGCGCGCTCTGTTGAAGCCTTTGGTTCTGGCCGGCTTCGAGCAGGGCGGCCAGTTGATGACCACCACCGACGTGGAGAATTATCCCGGATTCGCCGATCCGATACAGGGCCCATGGCTGATGGAGCAGATGCGGGCGCAAGCCGACCATGTGGGCGCGCGCATCGAGAGCGAGTATGTGGTGGCGCTCGAGCTCGAGGCAGCGGCCGTTCATCGTTCGCTGCGACAGCGGGCGCACGCTGGCCGCCGAGGCGATCATCCTGGCGACCGGAGCGAAAGCCAAATGGCTTGGCCTGGCGAGCGAAGAGGCGTTCAAGGGCTTCGGCGTCTCGGCCTGCGCGACCTGCGACGGGTTCTTCTTCCGCGGCAAGTCGGTCGTCGTCATCGGGGGCGGCAATACCGCGGTCGAGGAGGCGCTGCATCTCTCCAACCTCGCCGCCCATGTCACGGTCGTGCATCGTCGCGACTCGTTCCGGGCGGAGAAAATCCTGAGCGAACGGCTGGCCGCCCGCCACAATGTTTCGATCCGCTGGAACACCGTCGTCGAAACCATTCTTGGCGAAGGCGCCGCCGCTCGGCGTCACCGGCCTCCGGCGTCAGAAACGTGGTCACCGGCGCGCTCGATGATCTTTCAGTCGACGGCGTCTTCGTCGCCATTGGTCATGAGCCGGCGACCGAGCTGGTGCATGGCCAAGTCGCGCTCAAGTCAAACGGCTACGTCCAGACCGCGCCTGGCTCGACGGCGACCAGTGTCGAGGGCGTGTTCGCCGCGGGCGACGTCGCCGACGACGTGTTCCGCCAGGCGGTCACCGCCGCCGGCCTCGGCTGCATGGCCGCGCTCGAGGCCGAGCGCTGGCTCGCCGCCCAAGAACCGAAGCGGGCGGCTGCCGAATAAAGGACGCCGACGGCGCCGCCAGCCGAACATATAAGCGGCATTGCAATGGGCCTCGCGGGGCCGAGGAAACGTTCATGGATTGGGATAAGCTGCGCGTCTTTCAGGCCGCCGCCGACGCTGGTTCGTTCACGCATGCGGGCGAGACGCTTGGCCTCAGCCAGTCGGCTGATCAGTCGGCAGGTTGGGGCGCTCGAGGCCGACCTCGGCGCGCCGTTGTTTCATCGCCACGCCCGCGGACTCATTCTGACCGAGCAAGGCGAAATGCTGCTCGGCGCAGTGCGGGACGTGGTTCTCAAACTCGACGCGGTGCGCAGCCGGCTCATCGACAGCCGGGAGAAGCCGCACGGCGAATTGAGGGTCACGACGACGCTGGGCCTCGGCGCCAATTGGCTAGCCCCGCGGCTCAGCGAGTTCGTCGATCTCTACCCCGAGATCAAGCTGCAACTTGTTGTTGTCGGACGACGACCTCGACCTCGGGATGCGCGAAGCGGACGTCGCGCTACAGGCTGCGCGAGCCGAGCCAGCCCGATTTGATTCGGCGCCGGCTTGTTCACCGTGCATTTCCACGCCTACGCCTCAGCCGACTACCTGAAGAAAGCACCCGCAGCCGCGCAAGGTCGAGGATCTCGATCAGCATCATCTGGTCGCTTTCGGCGCGCCGACCGCGACCCATCTGCTCGTACGATCTCAACTCGCTTCTGAGCCGTGGGCCGCGACCCCAAGAGTCCGCGCACGGCCGCAGATTACGGTCAACAACCTGGCGGCGATGACGCATGCGGTTGAGCACGGCGTCGGCATCGCTGTGTTGCCCGACTATTGCGTGCAGCCGGAATCAGGACTCGTCCGCCTGCTGCCGCAGGCGGACATGCCGGAAATGGATTGCTTCCTGGTCTATACCGAGGAGCTGAAGAACGTCGCCCGGGTTCACGCCTTTCGCGACTTTCTCATCAGCACGGCGCAGCGCTGGCGTTACTGAAAAGAGAGCGTTGTCGGACTTCCAGATCGACGCCTGGTTCGAAGCAATCGTGTGGACGCCCAGTCTCGCCGCGTAGGCCGGCGATCAGACCTTTGATCGCAGCGGCGAAAATTACGCGTCGATCCGGCCGCAAGATATTCGCCGCTTCTGAGGAAGGAGACGAACAGTGTCCATAGCAAACCAGCGCGGATGATGCCGACGAACGAAATGAAGCTTGATTTCGGTTGCCAAGATACACTGAAAAGGCCGATCGTTTGCACGATCCTTCACCGCGCCAGTCGAACTGCCGCTGATGTGGGGAACCACGGAATTGTGCGCGTAGCCGATGCCGCATGCGGCCTTGGCGCGGATCGCCCAGTCAACTTCCTCCCAGTAAAGAAAAAAGGATTCGTCCATCAAGCCGATCCGTCGATGCAATCTCTCGTCACATACAATCGAAGGCCCGGTCGGCGAGTCCATTCGCCGTTCGACGTCTTCAGGGTCGGGATCAGGCGACACCGGAGCGAACATGTCGACGCCCATCAGCTTTGCGGTGAGCTTGTTCCATTTCAGCCCCCGGGACGCGGCGATATCGGTTCGGTCAGGAATCATCAGCCGGCTTCCGACCATGCCCTTGCCTCGTTTGCGGGCGTAAGCGACGAGTTCGGCGAGGGCGTCGGGTTCAGGCCAGGTATCCGGATTGAGAATCCAGAACGCGGTCCAGCCCGGTCCGGCTAGCAAGGGCCGCATCCACGCGTTGGTTCCCCCGGCGAAGCCGAAATTGTCCCTGGCCTCACCTACAGTCACCGACTGCCCTGTGCCGAGCCGCAGCTTACGGGCCCGCACGAAATCAGCCCGACGCGGGCTCCACGGACTCGACGCCCCCCTCGCACGGGCCGCCCCTTTCCGCGAGCGCGTTCACAAGCGCTTCAAACGCTCGGGTCCCCCATTTTCGCAAATGAAAACTCCAAAATTCGGACACCGGCGCTGGCCCGCGACCGCATGTCAGGCATTTGACGATGTCGTCGGCGTTTCCAAATCCCACGATGACAATCGGGACCTCGACATCGGCCAGCATTCAGGATGACCCGCCGGTCGAGCGCAGGACGACCCGATGCGCGACCGCAAACCGATAGGCCCGGATCTGCGCCAGGGCGCCGATCGCCACGATGCGGTTTCTCATACCGCTCACGCGCTTCGACACGAGCGGCAACGAACGCGTGCGGCACGACCGCGAGCAGGGCCACCCATTGGCGCAACAAGACGCGGATCGGTCCTCTGCCCGTCGCGGCCGGGCGTCCTTCGCACCATTCGAGCGTCAGCCGCCGCCATTTGCGCTTCAACTCCGCCATCGTCCGGCGAGCGGGATGGCCGACGATCGATTTCGGCGCAAACCGAATACGATAACCCTGTCGCCCCGCCCTCTCGCACCAATCTTTATCCTCCGGCACGCCGTTCTCGAAGCCGCCGACCGCATCGAACACCGACCGCCACACGAACATCGACGCGGTGACCGTGAAGTTGAGGTCTTTGACGTAGCGCTCGTTCTGAAACGCGAACACGCTCTCGAACGCTTCGGCCGCCGTCATCCGCTCGCGGATCTTCGACCAGGACGTCGACTCGTCCCGCCGACGAAATCCGCCGAGCCGCAACTCCGCGAGGCCCTCCTCGAGCCAGCGCGGGTCCGGTCGACAATCGCTGTCGATGAACGCGATCGCCTCGCCTCGCGAAGCGCGAACGCCAGCGTTGCGGGCGGGTCCAGCGCCGCGCTCCGCCGACCTCGATCACCCGCCCGCGGGCTCCAACGATCTCACGAACGGCGTCGAGCCCGCGCGAACTGCCGTTGTCGGCGACAATGACCTCCGATGCGATCGCCAGGAAAACTCTGTCTTGCCAAGCAGCGTCAAACAGGCGTCCAGATTGTCATAGTCGTTCAGATGCGGCACGATCACCGACACAAGGCCGATGTCGGGCGCCGCCGCGGTCTCCGCCGAGCGGCGCGGCTCGTTCGGTCTCCCCGACCGTCATGGCTTGGCGTCAGGCCTCATTGGCGTATTTGCTCATGATCGATACAGTTTTTTCGAAATTGCTCATTTCGAGAATGTCGTCCGTCTCAAGCATCGTATCGAATTCCGATTCAAGGGCGGCGACCAAGATCATGTGGCCAATCGACGTCCAAGCTGGGTACTCCTGATAGACAAGCTTTGACGTATCGGTGTCGTCGTCAAGGTCGAAGGCTCTCTTTGAACGCGCTAAATACACGGTCCCGTACCGTCATTGAACTGCCTCCGCAATTGTAGGATTTCTGACCCAGACCATCGCCCGGCTGGGCGACGTCACCTCGTTCCCGAGGCGTTTAAGAGGACATCGGCTTCCCGAATCGCCGACTCGGCTTTCGGGTCGCCCCTATGGCCAACGACACGCGCTGGGTTCCCGACCGCGATCGAACCGGCGGGAATCGAGCGGGTGACCACCGAGCTTGCGCCAATGATGCAGCCGTCCCCGATCTCAACCCCTGCGACCACAATGACCCGCGCGCCAAGCCAAACGTCGTCGCCGATGACCACGTCGCGCTCGAGCTTGGGCTGATCCATGACCGGCGTTCCGGGCTTGGTCTGATAGTTCGACGCGGTGATGAAAACTTCCGGCCCGAGCAGGGCGTGGCGCCCAAGGGTGATCCGCCCCACCGAATCCCCGGCCCAAATCGAGCACCGGCCCCCGATGTGCGAGTAGGCGCCAATCTTGATCCGCTCGCCATTGCGCAGCGAAACATTGGGCGCCATTCGCACGCCCGGTCCTATATCCGCCAAGCGGCGAGGACCGACATGGTCATAGTTGTAAAAATGCAGCAGCCGAAACAGTTGGAGCCACGCCCGGGGATCGACCAGCGAGAGGCCGAACCCCATCGCTCTGTTTTTCTTTCGCCGAGGGACGGGCGCGGAAGGGGGCTCGGAAATACGAGTCACGGCGCCCCTTTCCGCAAGCTGTCCTGCGTCACACCTTCCGCCAGCCGCCGCGGCGGAATATGCACGGATATCCAATTGGCGCAAGGCCGAGAGACGGCGCCGAGCGGAGCAGCGCAAGACGCCCTACTGCATCAAATGGGCGAAAAGCCTGACGCTAAAATGACGCGTCGGCCAATCGCGGCGCGCCTCGAAAGCGGTCCGGAGGGGTCAGGGCCGAGAAATCCTACACGGGAATCGTCGGACGCAAGCAGCGGACCAAAGCGGCCGCCGCTCACTGCTTTTCGACCTGACCAAATTCGAGGTCGACTGGCGTCGCGCGGCCGAAAATGGACACGGCGACCTTGACCCGCGATCGGGATTCGTCGACTTCCTCGACCACGCCGTTGAAAGAGGCGAATGGCCCGTCCGCCACGCGCACGTTTTCGCCGATCTCGAACCGGATCGCCGCTTTTGGCCGCTCGACGCCGTCGGCCACCTGTCCCTTGATCCGATCGGCCTCGATCGTCGGGGATCGGCATCGGCTTCTTGTCGGCGCCGAGAAAGCCGGTCACCTTGGGCGTGTTCTTGATCAAGTGGTAGACCTCGTCGGTGAGGTCGCATTTGACCAGGACATAGCCAGGGAAGAACTTCCGCTCCGAGTTGATCTTGCGCCCGCGGCGCATCTCGACGACCTGCTCGGTCGGCACGAGGATTTCCTCGAATTTCTCGGAGAGGCCGCGTTGGCTCGCCTGCTCGCGAATGGATTCCGCCACCTTCTTTTCGAAGTTGGAATAAGCGTGAACGATGTACCAGCGCATATTCATATTTGGGCGATCCGGATCATGGCCGAGGTTAGCCGCCGCGCCCGAAGCCAAGGGCGAGAGAAACGATTGTGCGCAGCACCTCGTCGACGACGAGGAAGAACAGGCTCGTGAACACGACCAGCATCAGCACCAGCCCTGTGGTGATGAGGGTCTCGCGCCGCGTCGGCCAGATGACCTTGGCGGCCTCGGCGCGCACCTGCTGAACGAACTCGAATGGATTGGCCATTGCCTCGACGTGGGTTTGAAGTTTTCGACGCGGCGGGCGATGACGCCCAGCCAGAAAAACTCGCGGCGCGGAGCCTCCCGGCGCCGCGCCACCTCGACCTCATATAGGAAAAGGCGGCCTTTCGCCAAGCGAAATGTGACGTTCAGCGATAAAACGGTCACAATGGCCGATGGGCTGACAGCCCGCAACGGCCTGCTAGCCGCGGAAATGCTTCGACAACTTGAGGCCCTGGTGCTGATAGTTCGACGTCGCGTCGGCGCCGTAAAGCGCGTCTGGCGTGGCCAGCCAGTTTTTCGTACACCAGCCTGCCCGACCGGCTGGCCGTCCTCCAGCAGGAACGGCACGTCGCGACTGCGCACCTCCAGCACCGCCCGGGCGGAAGGGCGCCCGTCCCTGCCCTGCCCGAAGCCGGGATCGAAGAACCCGGCGTAGTGAACGCGAAACTCGCCGATCGCCGGATCGATCGGCGCCATTTCCGCCGCGAGATCCGAGGGGATCTGCACCCTCTCCCGCGACGCCAAAATGTAGAACTGGTCGGGATCGAGGATCAGCCGCCGATCCTCGCGGGCGCGAATCGGCTCCCAGAAATCCTCCATCGCGTAGCCGCGCAAGCGGCTGACGTCGATCACGTCGCTGTTCTTGATCGCCCGGTAGCCGACGACGGTCTCGCCCAGGCCGCCAAGATCGACCCGCAGCACCACGCCCTCGCGCAAGTCGAGCAGGCCGTCGACCAACGGGCTGGCGAGATGTCGCTTGCGGATCTCGGCATCGTCGAGAGTGAAAGTGTGCCTTCCCGCTGCTGGGAATTGCGGCTGCGAAACCGAACCTGGCTCAGCTTCGACCCCGCTTTGACACGGACGCTGAAGCTGCGGGGCGAAATCTCGAGCCAAAGCTCGCCCTTGTAGTCGAGCGGCACGTCGTCGAACGCCTCGCCCCCATCGACGATGAGGCGGGTGAAAATGTCGATCCGGCCGGTCGAGCTCTTCGGGTTTGCGGCGCCGGACAGGTTGGGCCTCAGCTCCAGCCGCTCCATCAGCCGAGCGACATAGACGATGCCCTTCTCCAGCACCGCGCCCTTGCCCGCCAGCGAGACGGGCTCCGCGTTCAGGCTCTTGAGCCGGTCGCGAACCGTGCGTCTCGCGGCCCGGCAGAAAGCTCGAGCGAACGCGATAGGCCTCCTTGCTGAGCCTGAGGTCGAGGCTCGCCGGCTGAAGCTGGGACGGCTCCAGTCGGAATCTCCGCCCTGATCAGTTTTCGGCCGATCATGGCCCGGATCTTCTGCCGTCCCAACAGGCCGAACGGAGCGGAGAACAAGGCGTCCGCAACGCCCGGTTCATCAGCTGTCGAGGATGTGGGGGAGCGGCGTTCGGGGCGGCGTCAACAGCTTGGGCCTCTAAAGGGCGGTCTCGCGTTGTTAGCGCCCCCGAACCTCTTAAGCCAAGACTTGGACTTGACGCCAAGAGCTTCGGCGGGCGCTATCGCAAGTCTCTCCCGTGGTCATTTGAGCCGATCGGCTTGCCGCCACGTTAAACAACGGGCTAAAAGATCGGGGCGCATTCAAACCGTCGCCTCGTCTCAAGCCCATCAGGCGCCGTCGGCGCAGAGGACTTGAAGATGACGAGCCCGCGAAAATCCCGCGATCCCAAGACGCTGAGGCCGGCGACGCAATTGATCCATGGCGGATCGTTGCGCTCGGCATTCGAGGAGACGTCGGAAGCGCTCTTTCTCACCCAGGGCTTTCTCTACGACACGATGGAGCTCTCGGAGGCGCGCTTCAAGGGCGACGATCCGGGCTTCATCTATTCGCGCTTCAGCAATCCGACGGTCTCGATGTTCGAGAAGCGGATGGCGCTGCTCGAAGGCGCCGAGGCGGCGCGCGCGACGGCGAGCGGCATGGCCGCGGTCACCGCCGCGCTCATGGGCCAGCTCAAGGCCGGCGACCACATCGTCGCCGCGCGGGCCTTGTTCGGCTCGTGCCTCTATGTGGTCGAGGAACTGTTGCCGCGCTTCGGCGTCGCCTCGACCCTGGTCGACGGCGCGGATCTCGACGCCTGGCGGGCGGCTCTGCGCCCGAACACCAAGACGGCGTTCCTCGAATCGCCGACCAATCCAACGCTCGAGCTCGTCGACATCGCCGGCGTCGCCGAGATCATGCACGGGGCTGGCGCGACGCTCGTGGTCGACAACGTGTTCGCGACGCCGTTGCTGCAGCATCCGTTGAAGCTCGGCGCCGATTGCGTCGTCTACTCCGCCACCAAACACATCGACGGCCAGGGGCGCGTGCTCGGCGGGGTCATCCTCGCAAGCGAGAAGTTCATCGCCGACCACATTCACAATTTCCTGCGCCAGACCGGCCCCTGCCTTTCGCCGTTCAACGCCTGGACGCTGCTCAAGTCGCTGGAGACCCTGACCGTCCGCGTCGCGGCGCAAACGCGCAGCGCCGGCAAGATCGCCGACTTCCTCAGCGAGCATCCGGCGGTCCGGCGCACGCTCTATCCCGGGCCGCGCCGATCATCCGCAGGCGGCGCTCGCCAGGCGGCAGATGGAAGGCGGCGGCACGATCGTGGCCTTCGAGGTCGCAGGCGGCAAGGCGGCGGCGTTCCGGGTCGCCAACGCGCTTCTCGATCATCGGCATCTCCAACAATCTCGGCGACGCCAAGAGCCTCGTCACCCATCCGGAGACGACGACCCATCAGCGGCTCAAGCCCGAGCAGCGCGCGGCGCTCGGCATTGCGCCGGGTCTCCTCAGATTGTCTGTCGGCCTCGAGGACGTGGACGACCTGATCGAGGACTTAGGCCAGGCGCTCGACAAAGCGGCGCTCCCGCGCCGCGCAGGCCGCGGAGTAAGGCGGGAGCAACCGCGCCACCCTCGGCCCCGATCCGGGGGCGCCGTCTCGAAAGCCCGCCCTGAGCTTGGCGAGGGGACGTTCCAGGCGGCTGCGCCCGCCAACTGGAACACTCTCCGAGGGCCCGTTTACGCGGCACGACTTGAGACACGTGGTGTGAGCACACCCAAACTCCGATCCCTCTAAACGATAATCGAGCGGCTGGAGGTCGGCGGACTCGGAGCGCTAAGGTGCGCGGCCCACTTTTGCTCGTCGATAGCCCGCAAAGCTCAAGCCGGCGAAGCCGAGCAGCATCATCGCCCAGGTCGAAGGCTCAGGAACAGCGTTGGCGTCGCTGGATCCCACCACCTGGCCAAAGGCGTTGATGCCGTCGGCCTCGCTAAACGTAAAGCCCGGCAGACCTCTGAGATTGATGACGCTGCCGTCACTCCACTCGACAGCATACTGGACGCCGTCGACAATACTGGTCCCTACGGCTTGCCCGGCGTCGTTGATGGCGTTGGCTTGGTTAAATGTGGAGCCCGGCAGGCCTTCAAGCGTGCTGACGCGGCCGCCGCTCCACTCGACAGCATACTGGACGCCGTCCACCACGCTGGTTCCCGCGGCTTGCCCGGCGTCGTTGATGCTGACGGCCTCGCTGGACACGGAGCCGGGTAATCCGTCAAGGGCGATGACGCTGCCGCCGCTCCACTCGACGGCGTAGGTGAGGGGATTGACAAAGCTGAATCCCACGACCTGTCCGCGATCGTTGACGCCGAGCGCCTGGCTTGTCGTAGAACCTGGCAACCCTTCTAGGCTAGTGATGCTGGCGCCGTTCCATTCGGTGGCGGATGTAGGCCCGAAGACGCTGCCGATTTGACTGTATCCGACCACCAACCCCGAGTTGTTGACGGCGTTGGCGGCGCTAACCGCGAAGCCTGGGAGGCCTCCCAGGCTGATGACGCTGCCGCTGTTCCATTCGGTGGCGACGGCGTTGCCTATGCCGACAAGGCTATATCCGACCGCTTCGCCGGAATTGTTGATGCTGTTGGCGGCGCTGGTCGTGAAGCCCGGCAGACCCCCTAAGCTGGTGGCCCTCCCGCCGCTCCATTCCATAGCGGTTTGGCTTGTGAGGCCATAGCTTAGCCCGACCGCCTGCCCGGAAGCGTTGATACTGACGGCCGTCCCACTCATGACACTCGGCGAGGCCGCTAGATTAGAGACCCTGCCTCCGCTCCACTCGGTCGGGCAGGAGGCAAAGGGGGAGCATTGGGCTTGCGCGGGGCCGATGGCGCCGCTGAGAAGACAGGCCCCGGCGAAAATGGCGAGTGCGCACGTCTTGAAAAACGACATGAGTCCCTCCCGCAATATGCAATGGCGCCGAAATGTCGCGCCTTTAAAAATAGATCCGGCTAATCGCTTCTTGTGAACCTCTATACGCCTATCTCCTTGTAGCTCAGCTTACACCGCTTCAGCAATGGTTTTAACGCCTCATCCGGTGGCGTGACCACCCTCGCCAATGCTCAGGCCCACCACCTGTCCGGGTCGTTGACGCTAAGGACAATGCTACCCGTGAAACCTGGCAGGCCCCTCAGTTTGATGACCTTGCCGCCGCTCCACTCTGTGGCGCAGCCCTCGTTGCACTGGGCATGCGCCGGACCGGCGGTCTCGCCCAGCAGCCGCAACGCGGCAAAAATGGCCAATCCGAACGCTCAGCAGAGCGACATCAGCCCCCTCCCCTACATGCAAGGCCACCCATCGTCGCGCCCTCAACCTGCCGACAAACTCCGCTGATCGATCCCGGCGCCCCGTGAGCCGCGCGCACCGCGCCCTTTGGCCGCGCTTATCGCGCCGCAGCCACGCCTCAGCCTTGGGCCTTGGACTTTATCCATTTTCCTTGCTCCGCAGGTAACCGGTCAGGGCTCCTTGCAAATCGGCGGGGGCTGCGGCGGCGGAGCGGGATGCGCCGCTCGCCATCGCGCGATGATCGGCTCTAGCGATTCCCTCGGCCAGAATCTCGGAGCGCCGATATCTTTCAGGCACGCGCCGTTCCAGTAGAGCCCCGCGCGCGACGGCCCCTCTCCGGCTTGAACGGCCCGGGCGACCGCGTCGATGTCTCGGGATTCCGGATAGATGTAGAGCGTGGTCGGATCGTTCCTCACCATCGCCATGATCGCCGCGGCGTCCGAGGGCGACCAGCTGGTGCAGCCGTCGCTGCGCCCGGCCTCGTAATTCACGAGCTTTCCAAGCGGAACGTACCCGTCCGGGTCGGCGTGCGGGCTCTGCGGATCTCTTCGACGGCACACTCCCCTGAGCAGGACCGCCGGATGTCCGCCGATGGCCCGTTCTCTTGCGTTACTGGTCTCGCCTTCGCCGTCGAACTTCAGGAACGCGCGCTCAAAAACCGCGTCTCCCCCGGCCGCGTGATAATAGCCCTTGAAGGATTCGGCGGTCTCGCCCGTCACATAGGCGCCGCCCGCCGTCAGATCGGAGTCCATCGCGTTGCCGAAATTCTTCACACATCGCCGTCCGTTGGCGAAATCCGCGGCTCCCTCCAGATCCCGCCCGCCGCCATGGCCGGCGGAGATCGCTCGAAACGACCGTTGGGCTTCGCAGATGATGTAAAATCTTCGGCCCAAGCCGCCGCCGAGGTCATGGGGACGCGTCGCGTCAAACGCGAAGTAGCAGGGATTGCGGACCCCCTTGCGCTGATAGAGGGCGCGGGCTCTCTCCAGCACCACGGGCGCGATCTGCCCGTCGCTCTCGCCGACATGGGCCTGAAGCCAAGCCGGGACGCTAGGCTGTCCCGCCGCAAAAGAGGGGCTCGCGCTCGCGAGCGCGATCAGGACGGCGAACCCCAGGCGTTCTAGAAGGCTGAACCCGAGCGGCAATGACTTCTGTCTCCTCGATGCGTGCGACGCCCGCCAAATGTCGCCGCGTCGCCGGAACGCTTCGCTCCGATTGCGGCGGCAGAGACGTCCTCAGCCTAGACCGGACCAATGATCAGCGCATGTCCGAACAAGCAAGCTGCACGGCGTTCGTCTCGGCCGGCTTGTCCAATAGCGTTCATCTTTTTGTGGGCCTTTCATTTGCGCTTGCTCGTGCGGCGTTCGCGCGACCCGTCGCAAAGGCACGGCGGCGACGGCCGCATTCAAGGCGCTTCGACGCCGAGCAGCGCCGGCAGTTCGGCCAGGGTCCGGATCTCGAAGTCAGGGGCTGCCCGGAAGCCGCTCGCGGCGCTGGCCGTAGCGGTTGCACCAGACGACGCGCATGCCGAAGTCGGAGGCCCCATGCGCGTCCCAGGCGTTCGAGGATTGGAAGGCGATCTGGGCCGCCTCGAGGCCGAGCGAGTCCAGAGCATACTGGTAGACGCTCGGGTGCGTCTTGAAGGCGCGGACGGCGTCGACCGAGAGGACCGCGTCGAACATCGCTTCGAGGCCCGATCGCGTGACCAGCGCTTCGAGCATCATGGGCGAGCCGTTGGAGAGGATGGCGGTTCTGAACCCCGCCGCGCGGAGGGCCGCGAGCGCCGCGGGAACCTCGGGAAACGGCTCCAGGCCGAGGTAGAGGTCCATCAGGCGGTCGCGCAACGGAGGCGTCGCGAGGCCAAGGCTATCGAGCGCGAAATCGAGCGCGTCGCCCGTGACCTGCCAGAAATCGGCGTAGCGGTTCTCGAGCGTGCGCAGCCATGCGTACTGGAGCTGCTTGTCGCGCCAGAGCGCGGTCAACGCCGCGCGCCGATCCTCGGGAACGGTCGGGCAGCGCGCCGCCGCGGAGGCGAAGTCGAACAAAGTGCCGTAGGCGTCGAAAACGCAGGCCTGGATGCCGTCGAGGGTTGGCAGGGTTTGGGTCAAAGGGTCGCCTCAGCCGGGCTCGGCCGTCTGCGCGAGCTGTTCCTCGAGCTCAGCAACACGCCGACGCAACGTCTCGCTTTCGACCTGAGCATAGGCGATCTCCGCGTCGTGAGACAGGCCGCCGAGCAGATGGCGCTCGCTCGAGTCGAGATCCGTTCCAATCTCGTGGCCGCCATAGAGGAGCACCGCGTAGCACCGGCGGCGATTGCCGATGGGCACGGCGAGAACCGGCCGCGCGAGGTCCTGGGGCAGTGCGGCGGAGGACGTGGGGTCGGCGTCCTCCGCATCGAGAGCGTAGGGCTTTCTATCGAACCTGCCGGCGAGCAGGGGATGGTCGCTCTCGAGCGTATCGGCGTGGCCGGCGTCCCACCCGGCGCTGAGGCGGCGACGGAAAACGCCGTCCTCATCGCGAAACACCGCCGCCGACGCCAGCCGGAGCGACCGCATCGGCTCGTTGCACCAGCAGGCGCTCGATCTCAGTCAGGCTGTTGCAATGCTGGACGGTCTCGCCCACCGCGTGGAGATGGCGCTCGGCGCGGATGAATTTGCGGTCGAACAGGCGGTCCATGAGCTCGGTCGCCAGTTCGTGTCCGCGCGCGAGCAGGTAGACGAGACACGAAGCGACCACGACCCAGGCCCAATCGGGCATGTGGATGTATTCGTCGATCGTCTCGATCTGCTTGTGGAGGAACAGGACCGGCACGCTGAGCAGGAGCCCGAACGCGGTCGCGCGACGGAGCGGGATCCAGACGTTGACCACCGTCGGCCGACGCACCGCCTCGACGACGAACAGGCACAGTATGCCGTTGACAAGGTAAAGAGCGCCCGCGACTTCCTCGGGCGCTTGCCCCTTTCCGAGCAAGTCGCCGAACGCGAGGTTTCCTGAGAGAGCTGCGCGAGCAAATAGGCGGGAAGGCCGATCAGGCAACCCCAGATGACCCAGCGGATGCGCTGATAGTCGCGCGGCGAAAGATCGCCGCCGGCGCCCGATCAGGATCGCGAGCGCGCCGACGCTGACCGCAAAGCCAATGAACAGCATGCCTCGCGCCCAGATTTCCGCCGGATAGCCGAAGACGGTGGCCATGCTGGCGAGCGCGACCCCTAAGAACACGATCGCCAGAACCGGCAGCGCCCGCTCGATCCTCCGCCATCGCCCTTCGACCTGATCGACCGGCGCTCTCAGCGCGAACAGGAGGAGCCCGGTATAGGCGGCGGCCTGCATCACGAGGAAAATGACGTTTTGCGCCAGAATCGCCCATGGCCACAGCTGGAGCCAAGCCCAGAACTGAAACGCCTGGCCGGGATTGAACTGGATCACATAAACGAAGAAGCCCCAGGTCATGGGCCCGGGACGCGTCCACACCAGCCACGCCGCGCCGAGCACGACCAGGATTCCGGCGATCGTGTCGAGCACGACGACGATGTCGAGCAGGCGGTTGGAGGGCCGCGGCTCCGCTGTGAGCGTGACTTCGCGCGCTGGACGCTCAGGCGACGGCGGCGACGGAGAGCGTCGCCTCGCGTCCCGGCGCTGACATAAGTGACGCCGCCCCATTGCGACAGCAGGGCTGGCGCAGACGACGGTATCGACCGGCGCGCAGCGCATCGCGGCGAGGTCGAGCCGATCGCCAACGCGCAGGCCCGCCCGCCAGGCCGGCAACTCCTCCTCGATCTCAAACGGGCCCTGGACGTCGTAAATCAGTCCGTCGCCGTTCATCGCGAGACCAAACGAACCCAGCGGGCGAACGACCCGGAGCAAATCGGGCGCGATCATCGCCAGCGCATAGAGGGTCAAAATCAGGAGGACGACGCGGCCGACAAGGCTCGCGCCGTTCCGGTCACCCATCAGCCGATGCTCCGCGGGGCAAGACGAGGGACCTCCTTCAGCAAGGCTGAAGCGCGAAAGCTAACCGCCGCGCAGGTCTTTGTACATAAGCCGCGTCGCGTCGTAGCTGTCCTCGAAGGCGTTGCGCGCGTAATTTGGAATCGCGCCAGCGAGGCTGTAACCCAGCGAGCGATAGAGAGCTTCCGCGGCGTCGCCCGCCGTGTCGAGGGTGAGAAGCCACCGGCCCTCTTTCGCCGCGCGCCGTTCGATCTCCCGCATCAGGGCGCGGCCGACGCCGGCGCGGCGAAAACGCGGATCGACCAGAACCTTGGAAACCTCGGCGTGGTGTCGCTTGCTCGGCATCGAATCGAGATCGAGCTGCGCCGTGCCGGCGATCTCGCCGCCGAGGGTCGCGACGAGGACGAGCTTGGCGCCCGGCCGCGTGCGGAGCGGCGACCCTGTCCAGCCAGTACGCGCGCGCGTCGCTCCGCTCGAACGGCATGACGAAGCCGACGCTTGCGCCCTCGTGCACGCAAGCCTGCAGGATCTGGGCGAGCCGTTCGACGGCTTTGGCGAGCGCGGCGGGCTCAAGCGCGGCGACATGTAGTGGCGTGCTCTTTCACGATCTCACCGGAGAACGAGAATGTAACGCGCCGCGCGAGGGCCAGGCGCAGTGAAACGGCTCGGACCCGTCAGCTTGTAGCGAAGGCAGTCGCCGGCGCGCAGGCGATGGACGGTCCCCTCCACGGACAGTTCCAAAGCGCCCTCCATGAGAAAGAGATGATGTTCGAGACCGCGGCGGGGCGGAAGCGGGTAGTCGATGCGCGCGCCAGCCGGCAGTTCGCAACACAGCACCTCGCAGTCGAAGCTGAGCGACGGCGGCGAGACCGAGCGGCGACGAAAGCCGGTCGCCGGATCGACCCATTCCGGCTGCTCATTCCGCCTGACAAGCGCAGGCGCGTCGCCCTCGATGTCCGCAAGCAGGCGCGAGATGGTCGTGCGATGCGCGCCGGCGAGCCGCCCGAGCACGGACGCCGTCGGGCTCACTTCGCCATTTTCGATTCGCGACAGGGAGGCGCGGCTGACTCCGCTCAGCGCGGAAAGCTCATCGAGCGACCAGCTTTGCGCCCGCCGCAATGCGCGCAGACGTTCGGCAAGGCGCATATCGGCGGCGTCGCGCGTAGAGGCTTCGTGTTCCATATCTGGAATAATATTCTCGAAAATGAGATCGTCAAGTGGGAGCCCGGCAGCCGAATTGCGGGTGACGCCATTCTCTTGCACAACGAACCTCCCCGCAACGGAATGGATCGATGTCGTCGCCGCACCACGCCTCCATTCCGGCCTGGGCCTGGATCGTGCCCTTGCTCGCGGCCGCCCTTGTGGCGATGAAGCTCTTTCATATCGTCCCTTCCGACGATACGTATGTTCTTGTTCTCGCGGGCCTCTTCCTCGGCGCGACGGTGTTCGCCGCCGTCCATCACGCCGAGGTGCTGGCGCTCAAGCTTGGCGAGCCTTTTGGCTCGATCCTGCTCGCGGTCGCGGTGACGGTGATCGAAGCCGGGCTCATTGTCTCGATCATGCTTGCCGGCGCCGAGGGCAGCGAGCGCGTCGCCCGCGACACGGTGTTCGCGGCGGTGATGATCGTTCTCAACGGCGTTGTCGGACTCTGCCTCGTTCTCGGGGCGGGCAAGCACTTCGAGCAGGCTTTCCAGCTTCAGGGCGCGGCTTCCGCGCTGGCTGTGCTCGGGACTTTGGCCACGCTGGCGCTGATCCTGCCCAACTTCGTCGTGGCTGCCTCTGGCCCGTCCTATTCCATTCTGCAGCTCGAGGGCATCGGCCTCATGTCGCTGGTCCTCTGGTGCGTGTTTGTGTTCGTGCAAACGGTCAAGCATCGTGACTACTTCCTCGATGCTCGGACCGATGACGATTCCGGCAAGGCGTCAGATAGCGACAGCGCACCCACCCTCCTGATCACGCTCCTGAGCCTCGTTCTGCTTGTCGTTTCGCTGGCCGCGGTCGTCCTGCTGGCCAAGACTTTGTCCTATCCTGTCGACGCGGCGATCGCCGCCGCGGGGCTGCCGAAGGCCTTCGTCGGCGTCGTCATCGCGCTCATTGTGCTCATGCCCGAAGGGCTCGCGGCGATAAAGTCCGCCCTGCGCAATCGGCTGCAGAACAGCATCAATCTCGCGCTCGGCTCGGCCATCGCGAGCATCGGCCTGACCATTCCGGTGGTCGCGGTCGTCTCGATCGTGCTCAACCGTCAAATCGCGCTGGGCGTTTCGCCCACCGACATGACGCTGCTCATTCTGACCCTCTACATCGCGGCGCTGACGCTCGGCACCGGGCGCACGACCGTGCTGCAGGGCGCGGTGCATCTTGTCATCTTCGCCGCGTTCATGCTGGTCTCAGCCGTGCCGTAGTTCGTCTAAGGCGCTGGGACCGAGTGATCGGGGCCATCTTTCCTTGTTGAATGGGTTGGAGTGACATGAGAATTCTTGTTGTGGGAGCGGGCGCGGTCGGCGGCTATTTCGGCGGACGCCTATTGCAGGCGGGTCGCGACGTGACGTTTCTCGTTCGTCCGCGCCGGGCGGCGGAACTTGCAAAGCACGGATTGACGATTCGCAGCCCGGTCGGCGATTTTCACCTGCCCTCGCCCCGGACTGTGTCGCAGGACAATCTGGCGGAGCCCTTCGACCTCGTGGTGCTGAGCTGCAAAGCCTTTGACCTCGAGGGCGCGATGACGTCGTTCGCCAAAGCAATCGGCCCGGCGACGGCGATTCTGCCGCTCCTGAACGGCATGCGCCACATCGACCGGCTCGCCGAACGCTTCGGTCCCGAGCATGTGCTCGGCGGACAGTGCGCGATCTCGGTGACCCTCGGCGCCGACGGCGCCGTCGTCCACCTCAATGATTGGCATGCCTTAAGCTTCGGCGAGCTCGACGGCTCCCGGTCGCAACGGATCGAGGCCATCGCCTCGCAGATCCTCAACGCCGGCTTCGATGCTCGGCTCGCCGACAATATCCGGCAGGAAATGTGGGAAAAGTGGGTGTTCATCGCTACCGCGGCCGGCATAACCTGCCTCATGCGGGCTTCGGTTGGCGATTACGTCGCCGCCGGCGCTACGGATCTTGCGCTTGGACTGCTCAACGAGTGCGCCGCGATCGCGGCTGCTCAGGGATTTCCGCTCCGCGAGCCGGCCCTTGAACGCGCGCGAGCGGCGCTGACCGCCGCGGGTTCTCCGATCAAGGCTTCGATGCTGCGCGATATTGAGGGCGGCAACCGGGTTGAAGGCGATCAAATTCTTGGCGATCTTCTGGGTCGCGCTGTGAAGCCGGACGCGTTTTCCCTGCTGCGCATCGCTGCGCTTCACGTGAAAAGCTACGAGCAAGGCCGAAAGGATAGGGAAGCCCCTAGCCCATGAAGCTTGCGCCGAGGGCCGCGTTGGTATATCCGCGACCGCTTCACGAATTCCTGAAGGAGAACGCGCTTTGGCGGACGTCGCGCCGATCAACTGGACCAATACGATGACGCTGATCAGCGTCGCCATCCTGGTGGGCACGGAGCTTGTGGGCGCCGGCGCCGCCGCGGGCTGGGCGATCGGCGGCCTGTTCCAGCTTGGCGAGACCATCACCCGCGCCTTGGAAGGGGCGCTCATTCTGACCGCGCTGACCGGGCTCTTCTATTTTCTGCGCGCGGCGGTCGCGCATGAGCCGATTCGCGGCTAGCCGATTGTAAGATTGTCCTCCCATACCGCAGCGCTGACGGCGGAACCCAATCGGCGACGAAGCGCGCTTCTGGTCGATCTGGACGGAACGCTGACCGACCCGGCTGAGGGCATCATCGGCTGTTTCCGCCTTGCGCTCGAAGGGTTGGGACGAGTCGCGCCGCCTCCCGCGGAACTGCACTGGATCATCGGGCCGCCGCTGCGCGGATGTTTCGCCGAGGCTCTCGGCGGTGAAGGCGACCCCGAGGAGGCGCTCCAGCTCTATCGCGGCCGGTATGCGGTCGACGGTCTTTTCGAAGCGACCGTCTATGACGGCGTGAAGGAGGCGCTTGCTGAATTGCGCGCCGCGGGAACGCGTCTCTTCCTTTGCACGGCGAAGCCCCTGGTCTACGCGGAGCGGATCCTCAGCCACTTCGACCTTGAGCGCTACTTCGAGGGGGCTTACGGCGACGAGCTTGGCGGCCGCTTCCAGGACAAGGCGGACCTGATTGCTCACATTCTCGAGCGTGAGAAGCTCGACGCCGACGATTGCTGCATGTGGGGCGATCGCAAGCATGACGTCCTGGCCGCGAGCCGGCATGGAATCCCGACCATTGGCGCGCTCTGGGGCTATGGCGGCGCCGACGAGCTTCGCGCCGCGGGCGCGGCGACTCTGTGCGAATCGCCGTTGCAGGCGCCTGCGGCGTTCAACGCGCTTCCACGCGCCGCACCGCGCGAAAGCGTCATGACCAGCAAGCGATCGGCGCGCAGAGCAGGCTCGCCAGCTGCGATCCCGGCGCCGCCGCGAGCCGAGGCGCGGCCCGCAACGCTCTCCGCGCACGGCCTTTCGTGGGTCGACGACTACGCCTGGATGCGGGCGGACAATTGGCGCGAGGTGCTTGCGCGATCCGACCCAGCTGCCTGCCGACATCCGCGCGCTGCTGGAGGCCGAGAACGCCTACGCGGACGCTGTGTTGGCGCCGACGCTTGGTTTGCAGAAAGAGCTCAAGCGCGAGATGCGCGCGCGCCTCAAGGAGGATGACAGCGAGCCGCCGCAGGTCGATGGGCCATGGGCCTATTACTCCCGCTTTCGTCCCGGCGGCCAGCGCCGCATCACTTGCCGCAAGCCCCGCGAGGGCGGCGAGGAGACAGTGCTGATCGACGGCGACGCGCGCGCCGAGGGAAAGGCGTTTTTTCATCTCGCCGGCGCGCGTCATTCGCCCGATCATTCCAAATTCGCCTGGAGCTCCGACGACCTCGGCTCGGAGATGCTGACGATTTCGGTCCGCGACCTTGAGCGCGAGTGCGGACCTTGCCGACCGTGTCGTTGGGGCGACCGGGGACATCGTCTGGACGCGCGATTCGCAGGCGTTTCTTTACGTCGAGCAGGACGAGGACCACCGCCCTTGCCGTGTCATGCTGCATCGGCTGGGAACCGCGCAGACGGACGACATCGAGATCTTCGTGGAAGCCGACCCAGCCTGGTTCATCGGCATCGAGCCGACCCGGCTTGGCCGCGCCGCCATTATCTCGGTGCACGGTCACGACGCCTCGGAAGCGTGGATCGTCGATCTCGATCATCCGACCGCGCCGCCCCGGCTCGTCGCGCCGCGCCGCCCGGGATTGCACTACGATGTGATGGATCACGGCGATCGTCTCTTCATCCGCACCAATGCGGAGGCGCCAGACTTCAAGATCGTCGTCGCGCCGCGCGATGCGCCGCAGGAGGCAAACTGGCGCGATTTCGTCACCGAGCGCGCAGGGCGCTTCATCGCCGATGCAACGCTCTTCGAGCGTCATCTCGTGCTGCTCATGCGCGAGATGAGCCGGCCGCATCTCGTTGTGTTCGATCTGGAAAGCGGGGACTCGCACGAGATCGGTTTTGACGAGGAGACCTATTTTCTCAGACGCGAGACGGTCTACGAATTCGACACGCATCTCATCCGCTTCAGCTACGCTTCGCCCGCGACGCCGCAGGAGACCTACGATTACGATGTCGTCACGCGGCGCCGAACGCTCGTAAAACGGCAGACGATGCCGCGCGGCTTCGACCCGCAGGCCTATGTTGCGCGACTGGTTTTCGCACCTGCCCAGGATGGCGAGAGCGTGCCGGTGTCGCTGCTCTACAAGCGGGGCATGAAGCTGGACGGGTCGGCGCCGCTGTTCATCACCGGTTACGGCGCCTACGGCTATGCGGCGGAAGCGAGTTTCGCGACCAACCGCTTCTCGCTGGTCGACCGTGGCTTCGTGTTCGCGATCGCCCATGTGCGCGGGGGCACCGACAAAGGCTGGCGTTGGTACGAGGATGGCAAGCTCGCCAAGAAGCCGAACACTTTTCACGATTTCCTGGCCGCCGTCCGCTTCCTCATCGCCGAGGGCTTTACCAGCAAGGGCCAAGTCGTGGCGCAGGGCGGCAGCGCTGGAGGCATGCTGATGGGCGCGATCGCGAATCTCGCGCCAGACCTATTCGCTGGAATCATCGCCGATGTGCCGTTCGTCGACGTGCTGGCGACGATGCTCGACGCCAGCCTGCCGCTCACGCCGCCCGAGTGGCTGGAATGGGGCGATCCGATCCACGACAAGGCGGCGTTCGAGACCATCCGCGCCTATAGTCCGATCGATAACGTGCGCCCTCAGCATTACCCGGCGATCCTGGCGCTTGCCGGGTTGACCGATCCGCGCGTGACCTATTGGGAGCCCGCGAAGTGGGTCGCCCGCCTGCGCGCGACCATGACCGGAGGGGGCCCAATTCTGCTGCGCACCGCCATGGACGCTGGCCACGCCGGCGCGTCGGGACGCTACGACCGGCTTGACGACGTCGCCCGCCAATATGCCTTCGCCCTTCGCTGCGTCGAGGGCGGATTTTAGGATCAAAGCTCAATCAGCTGGACCGGTTTCAACTTGGAGCGGACCAACGAGTTAGGGACTGAGGCAAGGCTGCACGGTCTGGAGCGTGAATTCTGTTAGGCTCGCGCCGGGTCGGGGGTTCCGTCATGCAAGACATTGCTGCAGAAGGCGCCAAATCGCCTTCCTTCTTGAGCCATCTTGTCTCGGATAGGCGGATCGCGCCGATGCTGGCGCTGGGTTTCGCGTCGGGCATTCCCTATCAACTCGTCTACATCACGCAGTCGGCCTGGCTCTACGAAGCCAAGGTGCCGATCGCGACGATCGGGCTCATGAGCGAGCTCACCCTTGCCTACAAGTTCAAATTCGTATGGGCGCCGTTTCTCGACCGCTACGATGCGCCCGTCTTCAGCCGCCTCCTTGGGCGGCGGCGCGGATGGATCGTCGTCTCTCAACTTGGCGTCATGGCGGCGCTGGCCGGCGTGGCGCTTGGCGATCCGGCGCATTGGCTGGCCTGGACGGTGGCCTTTTCCCTCGCGCTTGGCTTCGCGGGAGCGACTCAAGATGTGGTGATCGATGGCTGGCGCATCAGTGTCGCGCCGGTCGAACGGCAGGCGTTGATGGCCTCGTGGTCGGAGGTCGGCTACCGCGTCGGCGTCCTCGCCGCTGGAGCCGGCGCGCTTCTGCTCGCGGATCGGGTCGGATGGCGCGCCGCCTACCTTTGCATGGCTCTCTTGATGGCGCCCGGCATGATCGCGGCCTTCTTAGCCCCCGAGCCGGAGGCGGACAAGACTGCGACGCACCCGCCTCTCAGTTTCGTTTCAACCATCGTCGCCCCGATCCGCGAACTGATGACGCGACTCGGACCCTTGGCTCTGCCGATCCTCGTGCTGGTCGCCGGGTTTCGCATGCCCGGCTACATTTCGAGCGCGATGGCCGTGCCGTTGTTCAAGAGCCTGCATTATTCGGACACGGATATCGCCACGGTGACAAAACTGTTCGGCTTCTGGGTCGGGCTCGGCGGCACCTTTCTCGCAAGCTTCATCATCCCGCGTCTCGGCATGATGGCGAGCCTGCTCGTCGGCACCGTGTCGGGCTCGGCCTCGCATCTGGCCTTGGCCTATCTCGCCGCCCATGGCGATCATGGCGGCAACGAGTTTTGGACCTTCGCGGTCGCCGTCAGCCTCGACAGTTTCGCCTATGCGTTCGCTTCAATTGTGCTCATCACCTACATGTCTTCGCTGGCGTCGACGCAACTCGCGGCCAGCCAATACGCGCTTTTGACATCGATCTGCGCGTTGCCTGGCAGCCTGCTGGCCGGCGTTTCCGGTTTCGCCGTCGAGCGATTGGGCTTCGAGCACTTCTTCATCGAAACCTCGTTGATCGGCGCTCCGGTCGCGTTGTTATGCTGGTGGGTCTGGCGCCAGCAGGCTTCCTCGAACAAGGCGACTTTGGTATCGGAGCTCAGCGAATGAACTCAATGAGGCGGGCGGCGCGTCTCTTGCTGCTGCCGTTGCTCATTCTTAACTTCGCGCCAGTTGCGCATTCCGAGGATCGCCCCTCAATTGTCCTCGAGGACCTCACCTGGACCGAGCTCACGGGACGCAATCGGCGCGGGCAAAACCACGATCATCGTGCCCATCGGCGGAACCGAGCAGAACGGCCCGGCTATGGCGCTCGGCAAACACAATCGGCGCGTCGAGTTGCTGAGCGAACGGATCGCCGTCGCGTTAGGCGACGCGATCGTCGCGCCCGTGATCGCCTACGTCCCGGAAGGCAGTATCAATCCGCCGTCCGGCCACATGCGTTTCCCGGGAACGATCAGCGTGCCGGACGCCGCCTTCGAAACGATTCTCGAATCCGCGGCCCGAAGCTTCAAGCAGCACGGATTCAAGGATATCGTCTTCCTCGGCGATCACGGCGGTTACCAGGCGAACGAGAAGAGCGTCGCAAACACACTCAACCGCGAATGGGCCTCATCGAAGGTGCGCGCCCACGCGGTGACGCAATATTACGACGCGGCCCAAATCGACTTCGCCCAGATTCTGAAGGATCACGGCTTCACGCCATCGGAGATCGGAACCCATGCGGGTCTGAACGATACGTCGCTGATGCTCGCGCTTGACCCGAGCCTCGTCAGGGAGAATCGGCTTTCCGACGCGGCCAAGTTGGGGAGCGCCGAAGGCGTTTATGGGGACCCGTCCAAGGCAAGCGCCAAGCTCGGAAGTTTGGGCGTCGATGCGATTGTCGCTCGGACGGTCGCCGCAATAAAGTCCGCTGTATCGCAACGTTGAGCCCGCCCCCGCTGCCGGATCGGCGTCACTAGCCACGGAAGAACTTTAGCGTCGAAGCTCAACCCGCTGGACCGGTTTCGAGCCAGACCGGCGATCGGATGTCGCCTTGTCGACGTGAAGCGGCCATTCCGTTGAAGCGGCGTCGCGCCCAAGACCGCTGGTCGATGATCTTGATGGCGGATGCTTGCGTATTGTCCAGGCCTTACTTTGGCGGCATTACACGCGCTTATAGTCTTTGACGGTAGAAGGCTCCTTCGCCGCGCATCAATGTCCGCCCGGAGCCTTGTGTTCGCGCCATGCCGCAGTCGGCGTTGCGAGCGAACGCCAGCAAAGCGAACTTTTGCCCCAACATAAGCCGAGGCGCGCTCACAGCGACGCCGGAAGGACTTTTGATCATGCAAGCTCCCGCGGATCGGCCGGAGGCTCCCAAGTCCGAGATGGCGTCGAAGCCTGTTGGCAAAGACGATTTGCAAACGCTGCCTCTGGCGGAGGTGGAGAAAAGACTGGGTTCGTCGCCCGATGGCCTGACCCAAGCCGAGGCGCAGAAGCGGCTGACCCAATATGGGCCCAACGAGATCGCGGAGAAGAAGACCAACGAGATCCTGAAATTCCTCTCCTATTTCTGGGGTCCGATCCCCTGGATGATCGAAGCGGCGGTGATCCTGTCGGCGGCGGCGCGGCACTGGCCGGACTTCGGCATCATCCTGCTTCTGCTTCTTGCCAACGCAATGGTCGGATTCTGGGAAGAGCATCAGGCCGGCAACGCCATCGCCGCTCTGAAGGCGACGCTGGCGATCAAGGCCAGGGTGAAACGCGACGGGAAGTGGGTCAATCCGGCGGCGCGCGACCTTGTGCCCGGCGATTCCATCCGCTTGCGCCTGGGCGACATCGTGCCCGCCGACGCGCGCTTGCTGGACGGCGACGAGATATCCGTCGACCAGTCTGCGCTGACCGGGGAATCCATGCCCGCCACGCGTAAATCGGGCGACGCCGTTTTCTCCGGGTCGATCGTTCGTCGCGGCGAAATCGACGCGCTGGTCTACGCGACCGGCGGCAAAACCTATTTTGGCAAGACGGCGGAACTGGTGGAGACGGCGGTCACCGTCAGCCATTTCCAGAAAGCCGTGCTGAAGATCGGCAACTACCTGATTATCCTCGCGCTGATCCTTGTCGCCGTGATCATCGGCCTTGGAATCTACCGCGGCGAGCCGATCCTCACCGTGTTGCAGTTCGCGCTCGTGCTGACGGTCGCGGCGATCCCCGTGGCGATGCCCACGGTCCTGTCGGTGACGATGGCGGTCGGCGCGCGCCTGCTCGCCAAGAAACAGGCGATCGTGAGCAAACTGGTCGCGATCGAGGAATTGGCGGGCGTGGATGTGCTCTGCGCCGACAAGACCGGGACGCTCACTCAGAACAAGCTGACGCTTGGCGATCCGTTCTGCCTGGATGCGATCACCGCCGATGACCTCATCCTCGCGGGCGCATTGGCGTCGCAGGCGGCGAATAACGATACGATCGATCTCGCGGTCCTCGGCGGCCTGAAGGACAAGCAGGCGCTGAAGCCCTATCAGGTCACGCATTTCACGCCGTTCGATCCCGTGCACAAGCGGACCGAGGCCACGGTCAAGGGCGCGGATGGAAAGACCTTCAAGGTGACCAAGGGCGCGCCGCAAGTCATCCTGGCGCTGTCGGCGAACGCGGCTGCGGTGAAGTCCGCCGTCGACAAGGCCGTCGACGACTTTGCCGCGCGCGGCTTTCGCGCGCTGGGCGTCGCCCGCGCCGACGGCGACGGCGAATGGCGGCTTCTCGGCGTCCTGCCGCTGTTCGATCCGCCGCGCGAAGACGCCAAAGCCACCGTCGCGACGGCGGCTGAGATGGGCGTGAAGATCAAGATGGTCACAGGCGACGCTCTGGCGATCGCCCGCGAGATGGCCAAGACGTTGGGAATGGGCGCGAACATCCTTGACGCGAACACGCTCGGCGACGCCAAGAGCGAGGAAACCGCGGCGGTGGCCAAGACCATCGAAGATGCGGACGGTTTCGCTCAGGTGTTTCCCGAACATAAGTTCCATATCGTCGACGTGCTGCAGAAGCACGGCCATATCGTCGGCATGACCGGCGACGGCGTGAACGACGCCCCCGCGTTGAAAAAGGCCGACTGCGGGATCGCCGTCTCTGGCGCCACCGACGCGGCGCGCGCGGCCGCGTCCATCGTGCTGCTGACGCCGGGTCTCTCGGTGATCATCGAAGCGATCAAGGAAAGCCGCCGCATCTTTCAGCGGATGAACAGCTACGCGATCTATCGTATCGCCGAGACGCTGCGCGTTCTCCTGTTCATGACGCTGGCGATCGTCGTCTTCAAATTTTATCCCCTGACCGCAATCATGATCGTCATGCTGGCGCTGCTCAACGACGGCGCCATCCTGTCGATCGCCTATGACAACGTCATCTACCGGAACAAGCCCGAAGCTTGGGACATGCGCACGGTTCTTGGCATATCGACAGTTCTCGGCATTGTCGGCGTCGTCTCCGCATTCGGACTCTTCTATCTCGGCGAGCGCGTCTTCCATCTCGACCGCGCTCATATCCAAACGCTGATGTATCTCAAGCTCTCCGTAGCCGGTCATCTGACGATTTTCCTGACGCGCACGCGCGGTCCTTTCTGGTCCATACGCCCCGCCAGAATCTTGCTGGTCGCGGTGGTCGGCACACAGACGTTGGCGACGCTGATCGCGGTCTACGGGCTGTTCATGACGCCGCTGGGTTGGGGCTGGGCGCTGTTCGTCTGGGGCTACGCCCTGGTCTGGTTCCTCGTGAACGATCGCGTGAAGCTGCTGGCCTACTGGGCTCTCGATCGGATCGCAGCCAAACCCGCGCCGAATGTGCGGGCGCATCCGGCTCCGGCGCCGAAAGTCACGTCGAAACCCGATGCCGGGCCGCAGTCGCCCGCCGCTCCCCTCCAAGCCGCGGGCTAAATGCCGGCCACGCCGGGGGCGAACGGCCGCTATTTTCGCACTGCCGCCGTGCGCCGGTCGATGCCAAACGGACGCAATCCGCCCTCCTGAGACGATCCCTGTTCCCTTTGGCGATCGAGCGCCCCCGACCGTGGGTCGTCGCCGAACCCTGGAGCAATCACCTCGGCTGAGGCGGCCAGGAGACAACGCTTAGAAAACAATCAATTGCGGAAAAGCAGAAAATACAATAAGCTCGCCTGATGGACAAACTTGCCACTCCGTACGGCTTCGACCTTCGCCTGCCGTTTTCACGGCCCTCGCAGGCGAAAAGCGTCGAGAAATTTCTTCGGTCGACTTATCCCGCGTAACCCATTGATAAGGCTCGATTCGGACGAGAGAATCCAAGGAAATCCAAGGAAATCCAATAGCCGAAAATCGAGGTTTTTGCGGCGAATCGGCCAGGAACCAGAAAATCCAAACGGTTTGACCCTCGTTAGGGCTACTCCTCCTCCTCGCCGGGTTCAGGCTTGGCGCCGGCGCCGGGGATGACGTAGCTCCCCTTCAGCCAGCGATGCAGGTCGACGTCGGCGCAGCGCTTCGAGCAGAACGGGTCATAAGCCTCGCTGCGCGGCTTGCCGCAGATCGGGCAGGGCCGGCGCTCTTGTTCGGACGCGGGTTCGTTGGCGGCAGGCTTGTTGTCGTTGGCGGTCATTGAACGAGGCTCGCGGTCCAGCGCCGGTGGACATGATAGCCCTCGCCCGCCGAGCAGCGCGGCCGTTTCGGCCAGCGGCAGGCCGACGACGTTGGAGTAGGAGCCGACCAGCCGCTCGACGAACGCGCCGGCGAGGCCCTGGATCGCGTAGCCGCCGGCCTTGCCGCGCCATTCGCCGCTCGCCAGATAGGCCTCGACCTCGTTGGCGACAGGCGTTTGAACCGGAGCCGGGTCTCGACCAGCCGGCGCCGCACGGCGCCGCTCGCCGGTGACCAGCGCAAGGCCGGTAAAGACCCGATGGCCGCGGCCGGACAGGAGATCGAGGCACGTCTCCGCCTCGTCGCGCGTCTCGCACTTCGGCAAGATGCGCAGACCGACGCCAACCACCGTATCCGCAGCGAGCGTCAGGCAGGGCGACGAGATCCGCCCGCTGGCTCGCGCATCGCCGCCGAGGCGAGCGCCTTCTCGCCGGCCAGCCGTTCGGCGAGCGCCGCGCGGCTCTTCGCGCCGGCGTGGCGTTTCGTCGATCTCGGCCGGCAGGACCGCATCGGGCTTGACGCCGATCTGCGCGAGAAGCGCAAGCCGGCGCGGCGAAGCCGACCCCAGCACGAGACGAAGGCCCGAGCGCGAGGCGGAGCAATCGTCGCGCCGCTCGAGAGCCAGGGTCATTTGAAGCGGTAGGTAATGCGCCCCTTGGTCAGATCGTAGGGCGTCATCTCCACGAGCACTTTGTCGCCGGCCAGCACGCGGATGCGGTTCTTGCGCATCTTGCCCGCGGTGTGAGCGATGATTTCGTGGTCGTTCTCAAGTTTGACGCGAAAGGTCGCATTGGGCAGCAATTCGACGACGAATCCGGGGAATTCAAGCAGTTCTTCTTTCGACATAAGGCTCCTTGTCGTATCGCGCGCGCCGCCGAAGGCGAACGGAGACGGGCGGCCGTGACGGCCCCTAGCACGCCGGCGGCGGCCTGTCATACCACCGCGAGGCTGTGAGATCGAACATGCCGGCGACGTCCGCGGCTCGTTTATCGACCTGCGCGCCGTCAAACCAAGCTACTTCAGCGCCGTGGCTTCTGATTCATCCAGAAATCCGAGGATTTCGTGGAAGAACTGCATCCGGTTCTTTTCCAACATAACCGTATGCGTGCCCTCGCCAAGCTGAACAAAGCGCTTGTAGGGCGCGCTGGTCAGCTGGGCGAAATAGGCGTTAGCCATATAGGTCGGAAGATCGGCGTCCCATTCCGCGTGAATGAGGAGCGTCGGCACGGTGATCTTGCCCGGATCATAGAATGGCTTGCCCGCGACCCAATAATTGGTGAACTCAGCCGTTACGCCGCTCGCTGCACGAAGCCTGGGCGGGTCCATTTTGCTGCCGACCGGATCGGTGGCGAGCGTGGCGTCCCACCATGCGGTCGAAGACGCCGGGCGGAATCAGCGACGCCTGCTTGTCCTCAGGAACGCCTCGGAGCCAACGCGCGTGGGCGGAGTCCTTGGCAACGAGGCGGTAGGCAGGGATCGTCTTTGCCGACGGCTCGACCGGAGGTTGGAAGATCCAAGCCGGCGCATAAAGCACAAGCCGATTGATCTTGTCATTGTGCTTTGCCGTGTAGGCGCCTGCGATTGATGTGCCCCACGACCAGCCCATAAGATCGAGTTTCGGAATCGCGCGCTGAGCCAGAATGTAGTCGACAGCCGCGCCAAGATCTGCGCCCGCCTCTTCCGAAGTCGCAATTGGCTTGTTCGCCTCAGGCGGCTGATCCATTTCCGGCGGACGGGTCGATCGACCGTACGATCGGACATCCACCAGATAGACGTCGAAGCCGCTTTGAGCGAACATGTCCATCATCGACACGCCGTCGATTGGCAGGTCGAAGCTTGTTTCCGCAGGGTACGTGGCGCCATGAATGAAGAGCAGCGTCTTGTCCGGCGAAAAAGACGTCATGCCCTCCGCGTGCTTGTTGCGAACATAGAGTTTGATGGCCGGATCGGACGACGGGATCATCGCGTCCGTGGTTGTCAGCGCTGGGGATTGCGCGAACGCGGCGCCGGACAAAGCCGAGCACACGAACATTGCCGGGACAACAATTCGAAAGCCCATAAACAATTCCTCCCAGCGCAGCTCGAAACGCCGCGTCTGTATAAGGCGCGCACCGCGCGAAGGCCAGAGCCGGGCGCAGCTCGAGGGCGTCTCGAACGTCGCCCAGCACGACGGTTGTCAAGCGGCCGTCGAGGGAGCGGCGCCGTCCGGCTGAGGAGGCGGCGAGGCTTGCGGCGCGGGCTTGCGCTTTCTGCGCTCCTCGAGCGACTGCAGGACCACATAGAACGAGGGAACGAACACCACGACCAGGCAGGTCGAGGCGATCATGCCGCTGAACACGGGAATGCCGAGCGAACGTCGCGCCGCCGCGCCCGCGCCGGTCGCCAGAACGAGCGGAAGCACGCCGAGAATGAAGGCGAATGACGTCATGACGATCGGGCGGAACCGCAGCCGCGCCGCTTCGACCGCGGCGTCGAGGATCGGCTTGCCCGCAGTCACGTTGCTGGCGCGCATATTCGACAATGAGAATGCCGTTCTTGCTGCCGAGAGCAATGAGCAGGATGATGCCGATCTGGGTGTAGAGATTGTTGTCCGTGCCCGCGAGATTGAGGCCGGCGACGGTTCCGAGCAGCGCCAGCGGCACCGCAAGGAGCACCGCAAATGGCAGGATCCAGCTCTCGTATTGTCCGGCCAGCACGAGATAGACCATCAGGATGGCGAAGCCAAAGACGTAATAGATCGTGTTGCCGACTGTCTTCTCCTGGTAGGACATAGCGGTCCAGTCGAAGCCCGTTCCGATCGGGAGCGCCTGAGCGCCGACCTGCTCCATGAGGTCGATCGCCTGGCCCGAGCTGAAGCCGGGGGCTGGCGAGCCGACGACGGTCGCGGTCGGGTAGAGATTGTAGAGACTGATCAGCGGCGGCCCTGTCACCTGGCTGACCTCGATCGCGGTGCCGATCGGCGTCATCGTTCCGTTGCCGGCCCTGACCTTGAGATTGCGGATGTCATCGACCGTGGCGCGCTTGTCAGCGTCCGCTTGCGTGTAGACCTGGAAGACGTGACCGAACTTGTTGAACTGCGTCACGTAATTCGAGCCGACATAGCCCGACAGCGCGGAGAACACCTGGCCGACGGTGATTCCGAGCGCCTCCGCCTTCGTCCTGTCGACCACGACTGAGTATTGCGGCGCCCCGGCGCGGAACGTTGTCGCCAGCCGCGAGAGGCCGGATTGCGCATTGCCGTCCGCGACGACGGTGTTGGCGAGGCTTTGCAGAAGGTCATAGTCGAAATCGCCGTTGCGGATTTCGACCTGCATCGTGAAGCCGCCGACGTTGCCGACGCCCTGGATCGGCGGCGGCAGCACCGCGAAAGAGAAGGCTTCGGGGATCGATTGCAGAGCGCCGTTGATCTTCCGTTGGATCGATTCCTGATCCTGGCCCTGTTCCTTGAGCCGCGCGTCCCATTCCTTCATGACGACGAAGGCGACGCCGGCGTTGGCGAGGCTGGCGCGATTGTCGAGGATCGAGATGCCGCTGACGGTCACGACATGCTCGACGCCCGGCATCGGCTGGACGAGCTTTCTGGATCTTGTCCAGGACCGCGTCCGTGCGTTCCTTCGAGGCGCCGTCCGGCAGTTGCGTGACGACGATCATGTAGCCCTGATCCTCGGTCGGCAGGAATCCGGTCGGCACGCGGGTCAGCGACCAGACTGGCGAAAGCGACGAGAGCCAGCGCCACAGCGACCATCAGCAGCGCGTGGTTCGTCATGCCGGTCATCAGCCGAACGTAGCCGTGCTCCGCCCTGTCATAGATCCAGTTGAAGCCGCGGTAGAAAAAATTGCGTTGCGCGGGCGGCTTCGGCGGCCGCAGCCACAGAGCCGACTGGGTCGGTTTGAGCGTCATTGCGTTGATCGCGCTGATGAGGGCGGTGGCGGCGATCACGAGCGCGAACTGGCGGAAGAGCTGCCCTGTCAGGCCCGGCAGGAAGGCCGCGGGGAGGAACACGGACATCAGGACCAGCGTGATGCCGATGACCGGCCCGGTCAGCTCCTCCATCGCTTTGATTGCCGCCTCGCGTCCGGGCATGCCCTCCTCGACATGGCGCGAGACGCCCTCGACGATGACGATTGCGTCGTCGACCACGATGCCGATCACCAGGATGATGGCGAACAGCGTCGGCAGATTGACCGAGAACCCGAGCGCCGCCATCGCGGCGAAGGCGCCGATAATCGTCACCGGCACGGTCGTCGCGGGCACCAGCATCGCGCGCCAGTCCTGCAGGAAGACGAGGATGACGATCAGCACGAGAATGCCCGCCTCGATCAGCGTGCGCCACACCTCGCTGATCGCTGCCTTGACGAATTTCGTCGTGTCATAGGGCACGACATATTGGAGTCCGTCGGGGAAGCTTTTCTTGAGCTCCTCCATCTTGTCGTAGACCGCCTTGGAGACGGCGACCGCGTTGGCTTCGGGCAGAAGCGAGATGGCGATGCCGGCGGCCGGCTTGCCATCGAGATCGAACGCTTCACTGTAGGTCTGTGCGCCGAGGTCGACGTGCCCGACGTCGCGGATCCGCGTGATCCGACCTCCAGCGCCGGGCTCGACCTTGACGATAAGGTTCTCGAAATCCGGCGCGTCGTTGATTCGACCGTTGAGGTTGAGCGTGTACTGGAAGTTTTGCCCCTTCACCGCCGGCGGCGCGCCGATCTGGCCGGCTGCGACTTCCTGGCTCTGCTGCTGGATAATGGAGATGACGTCCTGCGGCGTTAGCCCACGCGCCTGCATGAGATTCGGGTCCAGCCAGACCCGCATGGCGTATTGGCCGGCGCCGAGCACCGATACGTCGCCCACCCCGTTGAGGCGCTCGAGTTCGTTGACGACATTGATGACCGCGTAATTCGCGAGAAACAGGCTGTCGAAGCGGCTGTCGGGCGACACAAGGCCGACGAATTCGAGAATCGACGTCGATTGCTTCTTCGTCGTCACGCCCTGGAGCTGCACCTCGGCCGGCAGGGACGAGAGCGCGGCCGAGACCCGGTTCTGCACCAGGATCTCGTCCTCGTCGGCGCTGGTGCCGATCGCGAAAGTGACGGTCAGATTGTAGGTGCCGTCGCTCGCGCTCGTGGACTGCATGTAGAGCATGTTCTCAACGCCGTTGACGTTCTGCTCGATCGGCAGTCCGACGGTGTTGACGAGTGTTGTGGCGCTCGCGCCCGGATAGCGCGTCGTCACCTGCACGGTCGGCGGGACGACGTTCGGATATTGCGAGGTCGGCAGGTTGACGAGCGCGACGAGACCGATAACGACGAAGAACAACGCCAGAACGTTGGCGAGTACCGGCCGGTCGATGAAGAAGCGGGAGATCATGGGCGTCTCTCCCCCGTCATCACTTCGCCGGATCCGTCGCAGGCCGGTTTCGTCGGATCCGGCGCGGCCGGCTCGGACGCCGCGGCCGGTGCGCTGTCTTGATCGGCGGCGGCCTCGTCGAGTTTCGTCTGCTGGGGCGTGACCTTGGCGCCGGGGAGCGCCCGCTGGACGCCTTCCGTCACCACCCAGTCGCCGGGATCGATCCCGGACTCGATGATCCGGTAGGCGCCCTCGCGGTCGCCCGTCTTGACGAGTTTGCGCTGGACGACATTGTCCGGCCCGACCACCAGCAGATAGCGCCCCTCCTGGCTCGTCCCGAGCGCCACATCCGGCACGAGAATCGCTTTGTCCAGTTTCTCGACCGGCGTCCGGACCCGGACGAACAGACCAGGCAGCAGCCCGCGCTCCTTGTTGTCGAAGATCGCGCGAACTTCGAGCGTGCCGGTCGATGCGTCGACCTGGGGCGCCGCGTAGTCCATGTGGCCTAGGTGCGGAAAGCCTTCCTCACCCTGCAGCCCGATCTCGACTGGGATGGTCGGAGAGATCCGTCGTCCGAAACTCGATGCCGGCCTTGGCGTTGTTCACTTTGATCCGAAGAATTTGTGGCTCGCTTATGGTGAAATAGACGTAGAGCGGATCGAGCTGGATGATCGTCGCGAGCTTGGTCGGCGACCCGACGCCGACGAGCGCGCCCCTAGTCGACGAGGTGCCTGGTGACGACCCCGTCGAAAGGCGCGGTCACCGTCGTGTAGTTCAAGTTGATTTGCGCCGTCTCGATGGCGGCTTTGGCGTTCAGCACTTGCGCGGCCGCCTCATCGGCTTTCGACTTCCACTCCTGCACCGTGGCCTGGCTGGCGAAATCCTGCTTACCCAGCGTCGCCTGGCGCTGGTATTCGGCCTGGTTGTACGCGAGCGTCGCCTGATTGGACGCGAGCGTCGCATTCGCCTGGTCGAGTTGAGCCTGGTATTGATCGCGCTCGATGCCGAATAGCTTGTCGCCCGCCTTGACCGCGGCGCCGTCGACATAGTCGATGTCGGTGAGGAAACCCTGCACGCGCGCGACGAGATCGACCGAATTGAAGGGCGACGTGTTGCCGGTCAGGTTGAGATAGAGCGTGACCGGCTTCTGCAACGGCTGCGCGACCGCCACCTTCGGCGGCGGCGGAGGCGCATAGGCGTTCTTCGAACCGTTGCAGGCCGCGAGCGCGATCGTGGCGGCGACAACGCAAGCGGCGCGAAAGACGCGCCCGCGCACCCTAGTCGAGGAACAAGGTTTTTGCGTCAGCATGCGAGCGCCGATCCTCGGAAACAACAAAACAATAGCCGCGGGCGGAACCCGATAGCACGGCGCCGCCAAGCCGGCGCCAACGCCGGCCTATGATGCCTGACCTGCGGTTGAGCGCAAGAGCGAATGACGAGGGCAGGGCTGCTACGCCGCGCATGCGCTCGAGCGCCCGATAACGCCTGACCGCGAACGGGATCGAGGCGAGATAGGCGAGCGTGACGGCGACCAGCGCCTGCATCGGAAAATTGAACAGGAGTGAGAAGCGCCGCGGCGACGCCGACCAGCACCACGGAGACATATTCGCGCGGCACGCGGCCGATCGATTTGCCGGAGAAATGCGGCACGCGGCTCGCCATCAACAGCGCGACCGCCAGCACATAGAGGCTCTCGACCACAGCGGATTGCGAGGTCGGCTGGCCGAGATCGAACGCGTAATGAATGTAGATCGGCAGGAGGCCGACGATCGCGCCCGCGGGCGCCGGCATGCCGACGAAGAAGTTCTTGCGCCATGCCGGCTGATCTTCGTCGATCATGACGTTGAAGCGGGCGAGACGCAGAGCGCAAGCCATGGCGAACAAGAGCGCCGCGACCCAGCCGAAGTTTTTGGCCACGTGCAGGTTGGCGACGTACAGCACCAGCGCCGGCGCGACGCCGAAATCGACGAAGTCGGCGAGCGAATCGAGTTCGGCGCCGAAGCGCGAGGTTCCCTTCAACGCCCGCGCGATTCGACCGTCGAGGCCGTCGAGCACCGCCGCGGCGGCGACCGCGCTCACCGCCCAGTCGATCGACCCCTCCATCGCCAAACGGATCGCGGTCAAGCCGAGGCCGAGCGCGAACAGCGTGATAAGATTGGGGATCAAGAGCCTGAGCGGCACAGCCCGGAGGCCGCGACGCCGCGACGCGGCGGCGTCCGCGATCGGCGGCCGAGGCGGCAGGCCGGCCTCGTTCACGCCTCAGCTCCGCTGAAAGGGCGGCGGCTCGACCTCAGCCGCGACCTGCGCGATCACCGTCTCGCCGGCGACTGCGCGCGAATCGACGCCGACCACGATGTGCGCGCCCGGCGGCAGGTAGACATCGACGCGCGAGCCGAAGCGGATCAGCCCAATGCGTTCGCCCGCGCCGACAAGCGCGCCCTCGTGCGTGAAGCACACGATCCGCCGGGCGACAAGGCCCGCGATCTGCACCACGCCAAACCGCCCCGACGGCGCATCGATGACGATGCTGTTGCGCTCGTTGTCCTCGCTCGCCTTGTCGAGGTCGGCGCTGAGAAACAGGCCGGGATGATAGACGATCTGGGCGACGCGGCCCTGGACCGGGGCGCGATTCACGTGGCAATCGAAGACCGACATGAAGATCGACACGCGCTGCAGCGGCGCCATGCCGAGGCCGAGCTCAGGCGGAGGCGCGGCAAAGCCGGCGAAGCTGACCACGCCGTCGGCGGGCGCGATGACCAGGTCGCTCGCGGACCGGCGTGACCCGCGCGGGATCGCGAAAGAAATAGGCGCACCACAAGTGTGGCGATCAGGCCGAGCCAGCCGAGCGGCGACCATATCCACCACAGGATGAGCGTCGCGACGGCGAAGCCGAGCACGAACTTATAGCCTTCCGGGTGGATCGGCGCGAGCTGACCGCGCAGCGATTTGACGATGCTCATTGATCGGCGCCCGAAGACAAATCGGCGCGCACTCATGGCGCCAAACGCCGCTGATGTCACGGCGCGGGCTGAGACACGAAACCGTCCGGGGCGTCGAGATCGTCCTCGCGGCCCGCCTGCCGCAGCAATTCCTGCGCCGCGTCGACCTGCCTCTGGCGGCTCCACAGCGCGGAATAAATTCCGCCGCGCGCCAGAAGCTCCTGATGGGAGCCGCGCTCGGCGATGACCCCCTTGTCGAGCACCAGAATCTCGTCGGCGTTGACCACGGTCGACAGGCGATGGGCGATCACGATCGTCGTGCGTCCGCGGGAGACGCGCTCCAGCGCCGACTGAATCTCGCGCTCTGTGAAACTGTCGAGCGCCGACGTCGCTTCGTCGAGCACCAGAATCGGCGGCGCCTTGAGCATCGTGCGCGCAATGGCGACCCGCTGCTTCTCGCCGCCCGAGAGCTTGAGGCCCCGCTCGCCGACCGGCGCCTCGTAGCCTTGCGGCAGTGACCGGATGAACCGGTCGATCTGCGCATTCTCGGCGGCTGCGACCACCTCGGGCTCGCTGGCGCCGTCGCGCCCGTAGCGGATGTTGTAGAGGATTGTATCGTTGAACAGCACCGTGTCCTGCGGCACCATGCCGATCGCCGCGCGCAGCGAACTCTGGGTGACGGCGCCGATATTCTGTCCGTCAATCAATATGCGCCCTGCGCTCGGCTCGTAGAACCGGAACAGGAGCCGCGATATCGTCGACTTGCCGGCGCCCGAAGGTCCGACGATCGCGATCGTGTGCCCCGCGGGCGCGTCGAACGAGACGCCGCGCAAAATCGGCCTGCCCGGATCGTAAGCGAAGTCGACATTCTCGAACCGGACCGCGCCGGCGGTCACCTTCAAGGGCTGGGCGCCGGGAACGTCCTCGATTTCGGGATTCTGCGACAGGATGGCGAACATCGCCTCGACGTCGATGATCGCCTGTCTGATATCCCGATAGACCATCCCCATGAAATTGAGCGGCTGGTAGAGTTGCAACATGATCAGGTTGACGAGCACGAAGGCGCCGACGGTCTTGGTTCCGTTTCTCACCTCGGCGACGCACATCAGAAGGACCACAATCAGGCCGAGGGTGAAAATGAACGCCTGACCCGCGTTGAGAACCGCAAGCGACACATAGGTGCGCACGCTCATCCGCTCGTATCGCGCCATCGCCTTGTCGTATCGGCCCGACTTCCCGGTCTTCGGCGCCGAAATATTTCACCGTCTCGAAATTGAGCAGGCTGTCGATCGCCTTGGTGTTGGCGTCGGTGTCGCTCTCGTTCATCGAACGACGGATGCCGATGCGCCAATTGGTGGCCAGAGTCGTGAAGATCAGATACGCGATCACCGTGACGCTGATCGCCGCGACGTAGCGCCAGTCGAACGAGATCAGCATCGCGCCGACGACCAGCGCGAACTCGACCACGGTCGGAACCGCCGTCAGCATCGAGGTGCGAATGATGGTCTCGATCGCGTTGCGGCCGCGCTCGAGAACGCGCGTGAGGCCGCCGGTCTTGCGCTCCAGATGAAAGCGCAGCGACAGGCGATGCAAATGCTCGAACACCTCGATCGCCAGTCGGCGCACCGCATTCATGGCGACGGCCGCGAACAGCGCGTCGCGCCCCTGCTGGGTGAACGCCATCAGGATGCGCAAGATCCCATAGAGGACGGTCAGCGCCGCCGCCCCGACCAGAATGCTGCGGCAGCGGGACGCGCGTCGAGCGCGAGCTTGCCGGCGACCGCGTCGGTCGCCCACTTGTAGGAATAGGGAATTGCGATCGTGAACAACTTTGAGAGCAGCATCAGCGCGACGGCGAGAAATACGCGCAGCTTCAGATCAGCGCGGTCCGCCGGCCAGATGTAAGGCCATAGAAGCTGGACGGTTCCCGTCAGCGTGGCCTGCTGCGCGCGCGTTGTTGCGCGCGGCGATGAATGTTGACGTCTTTTGATGCTGCATTGGAACTCACGAGGCGCCGATCAATTGGATCGGCAACGCGGCATATAATCGCTTTTAGCGCTCGATGACATCCTCAGCGCCGCCATATTCTTAGGCTCGATCATTGTTCGCGAAGCAGCGCCGCAGGTGAAAGGCGTCGGTCGCGGCAGCGGTCAAAGTTCGCGACAATGTCCTGGTCCAGAGTTATGACGGAAGCGCAAGCTTTCGCGTGGACGTCCGGCGGCCCTTGAAACCGGCCCGCGATGATTCGGTCAAAGCGTTTGCGGCACGTTGATCGCGCAGCCTGTCAAGTGAAGACAGTTGTTTTTTTGTGTGAATTCAGCATCCGTCGGCCAGCTCATTGTGAGTATTCAGCCGATCTCGATCGATTCCGTAGTTGAATTCACCATGTCTTGTCTTGTGCTATGTTTTCTTTTGCGCTATGTGCGCGTTTCGCCCAAGTCGCAACAGGCGACAAAGAATGAGGATGCTCGTCGTGGTCGGACGAGCAGAGAATGGCCTGAAGCTGATCGCCAACAGGGCGCTCTCCCACAGGCAACTTACTGGAGTAACGTCAACAATGAGCGATTCCACCAACCACATTGAACTCGCCGCGGAGATTGTATCGGCCTATGTGTCGAACAATTCCGTGCCGTCGAGCGAGTTGCCGGCGCTTCTCAGCGATGTTCACGCAGCGCTCGTGCGTGTCGCGACTGGCGCACAACCGGTCGTCGTCGAAGCGGCCAAGCCCGCCGTTCCGCCGAAGAAGTCGATTACCAGCGATTACATCATCTGCTTGGAGGACGGTCGTAAATTCAAGTCGTTGAAGCGGCATTTGCGGACCCAATACAACCTTTCGCCCGAAGAATATCGCGAGAAGTGGGGTCTTCCGTCCGATTATCCCATGGTCGCGCCCGCCTACGCCAAGGCGCGCTCGGCCCTGGCGAAGCAGATGGGCCTTGGCCAGCAGCGCCGGCGCCGCAAGTAAAACGCGGCAGTCGAATCCGCCTCCGGCTCCCCGTTCTCCTCCGAGGCCGAGGTCAGCGCGAGTCCGCGCGCGGCGATGCGAACGCGGCGCTTCTATTTCGTGCCGAACATGCGGTCGCCCGCGTCGCCCAGGCCAGGAATGATGTAGCCGTGCTCGTTGAGGCGCTCGTCGATCGCCGCGGTCCAGATCTGCACTTCGGGATGCGCTTTGGTCAGCCGTTCGATCCCCTCGGGCGCGGCGAGAAGGCAGACGAAGCGGATGTCCTTCACCCCACGCCGCTTGAGGCGGTCGATTGCGGCGACCGCTGAATTTGCGGTCGCAAGCATCGGGTCCATCACGATGACCAGCCGGTCGGCGACGTCGGCCGGGCGCCTTGAAGTAATACTCCACCGCCTCCAGGGTATGCGGGTCGCGATAGAGCCCGATATGGGCGACGCGCGCGCTCGGCACGAGATCGAGCATTCCGTCGAGAAATCCGACGCCGGCGCGCAAAATCGGCGCAAACACAAGCTTCTTGCCGGAGATCGTCGGCGCCATGGTCTTGGCGAGCGGCGTCTCCACCTCGACCATTTCGAGCGGCAAATCGCGCGTCACCTCGTAGGCGAGCAGCATGCCGATCTCGTTCATGAGCTGCCGGAAGCCCTTGGTCGAGACCGTCTTGTCGCGCATCAGCGTCAGCTTGTGCTGCACCAGGGGATGGGCGACGACGTGAACATTCGACATGGGGCGAGGTCCTGGACACGAGGAAGACTTTGAAGATCTTGACATTAAACGATGTTGCGCCGCGCGAGGCGGGGCGCGCGCGCCATCGTCCCCAGTTTTGTCTGCAGCGTCGGCCGACGCTCGCGCGGCGCCCGCTCGTGCGTGCGCTATTGACGGGCGAACGGGCAGCGATGTCTGCTGCCCCGCAAATGGTTTCCTCGACCGCCCGTCAGATCAGCCGCAACTGGTCTCTGCCCAATATTCTGACCTACGCGCGGGTCGCGGCGGTTCCGCTTGTCGCCGGGTTTTTGTTCTGGCCGGAAGAGCCCTGGGCGCGATGGACGGCGCTCGCAATCTTCATCGCCGCCGGGATCAGCGATTTTTTCGACGGCTATCTGGCGCGCGCCTGGTCGCAACAGTCTTCGCTTGGAAGAATGCTCGACCCGATCGCCGACAAGCTGCTCGTCTCCGCAGTGATCCTGGTGCTTGCCGCCAACCAGACCATTTCCGGCCTGACGCTTTGGGCCGCGATCGTCATCCTTTGCCGGGAAATCCTGGTCTCGGGCTTGCGCGAATATCTGGCCGAGCTCCGGGTTCCCCTGCCGGTTACGGCGCTCGCCAAGTGGAAGACCACCGTCCAATTCATCGCGCTTGGCTTTCTCATCGCTGGGCCAGCCGGAGAAGCCGTCCTGCCGGGATCGATCACGACAGGCATTGTGCTGCTTGTGGATCGCCGCCATAGTAACGCTCTACACCGGCTGGGACTATATGAAGGCGAGTTACGACCACGCCGGCGGCGACTGAGGCGAGAATGAAGGCGCTTTATTTCGCCTGGGTGCGCGAACGCGTCGGTAGAGCGGAGGAAGAACTCGATCCGCCCCCGACCGTGGAGACCGTCGGCGATCTTGTCGGCTGGCTATCCGGCGCGCGGCGAGGGCTACGCCCTTGCATTCGACAAACCCGCGGCTGTTCGCGCTGCGCTCGATCGGGTTCACGCCCGCGAGCGACGCTTCGATCGCCGGGGCGAAGGAAGTAGCGTTTTTTCCGCCGATGACTGGCGGCTGAAGCCGATGGCGACGGTCCGCGTCCAGCGAGAGGATTTCGACGCCGGCGCCGAAGCCGAGGCCCTCGCGCGCGGGCGAACGGACGTCGGCGCGGTGGTGAGTTTTGTCGGCTACTGCCGCGACGAGGGCGGATCGCTCGCGGCGCTCGAGCTCGAGCATTATCCCGGCATGGCCGAGGAGGAGATCGCGCGCGCGGCGGGCGAGGCCGAGGCGCGCTGGCCGCTTCTCGGCGCAACCGTCATCCATCGGTATGGCCGCATCACGCCAGGCGAGCGGATCGTTTTCGTCGCGGTCGCCGCCGCGCATCGGGGCGCGGCGTTTGCGGCGGCCGAGATGCTGATGGATTACCTCAAGACCCGCGCGCCTTTCTGGAAGCGGGCGATACGCAGCGACGGCTCCGTCGAGGGATGGATCGAATCCAAGAGGGAGGACGACCGATCGGCGGCCCGGTGGAGCGCCGCCGACTGACAGTCCTCATCAGGCGCGCGAGGCGACCGCGCGGTAGACCAGCAGCACAACCACCGCGCCGATAACGGCGATGATGATGCTCCCGATGTTCACCCCCGTGACGCCGCCGATGCCAAGAAAGCTCGCCAGAAATCCGCCGACGATCGCGCCGACGACGCCGAGCGCGATGTCCATCGTCATGCCGGACCCTGTCTTGTTGACGATCTTGCTGGCTATGAAACCGGCGATCAGGCCCAGAATGATCCAGCTCAATATGCCCATGTCGTAGCCTCCCGTGCGCCGCCCGCCGGCGGCGGAATGTGCGGTATGGACGGGGAAAACGCAAGCCGCTAGTCTTGGTCGTCATATCTTCGGAATTTGCGGCGCTAGGCTGTGTCGAAGCAGCGGCTTCTTGCGTGTTTCGATTTCAGGTGGAGGAGATAACGATGGCTTCCTTTGACGACGCGATGAAAAATGCGGTTCCGGGCGGCAATCTGGCGACGCCGATCGCGGTCGCCGTGGGCGCGCTGATCCTCGGCAAGATGTTCGGCGGCAGCTCAGCGCCCGCGTCCGCGCCGCCGCGCCGACGCCCGCGCCCGGGCAACCCTTGCCAACGAATGCGCCAGCCGGCAGCATTCTCGGCGGCCTCACGGACCTCATCGGCAAGCTCACCGCGGGCGGCGTGGCCCGCAGGCCAATTCCTGGGTCGCCCACGGGCCGAATGAGCCGGTTCAGCCTGGACAGCTCGGCTCGGCGCTCGGGCAGAATGTGCTTACCGAACTTTCGCAGCGCACCGGCATGAGCCAGCAAGAGTTGCTGAGCCAGCTCTCGACCGTGCTGCCGCAGATCATCAATCACATGACGCCGAACGGCCGCATGCCGACGCTGGCTGATCTCGAGAGATAGGCGTGCTGAGATCAAAAAGCTGAGCGCAGGCGGCCAGCTTAAATGGCGCGGCGCGGTGTGCGAAACGGCGGCCGATAGGTGCTATCGACCGCCCTGGGGAGCTATGAGCCAACCAGCTTCAGCCTGGCGCCGCTCCCTGTGTCGCCGTGAAGAGCGAGTACAGGGACTGGCTTCCGCAGATAAATAACCGGTTGCGTTTCGAGCCGCCGAAGCAAAGGTTGGCGACAACCTCCGGGGTCCGGATGCGACCGATGAGCTTCCCGGCAGGATTCCATACCGTAACCCCGTTGTAGCCGACAGCTCGTCCCGCGTTGCTCGACACCCAGAGATTGCCGTCGACGTCAGCCCGCATCCCGTCCGGGCCGCATTTGACCCCGTCTACTATGCAATCGGTAAACAGCTTTTGGTTCGAAAGTTTGTTGTCTGCGCCAACGTCAAAAACCGAAATATCGCCTTTGCCGCCGGGCCCCGTGTCTCCGGGGCCCTTGCCCGTGCTGATGACGTAGAGCTTCTTGTAATCGGGTGAGAAGCAGACGCCGTTCGGATCGGGGACCTGATCTCCGGTGACCACAATATCGAGCTTTCCGCTGGGGTCCCACCGATAGACGTTGGTCGGCAGTTCCCGCTTGCCGGGCACAAATCCAGCAGGCTGGCCAAGCTTGGGATTGAGATGGCCCGACGGATTTGACGGCCCGCCAGCCCCGTCAGGCGCGCCCTCGAAAAGTTGGCCGCCATAAGGCGGATCGGTGAACCATATGCTGCCGTCGGGATGAGGCACGACATCATTGGGCGAATTCAGTCGCTTGCCGTTGTAGTTGTCGGCGATCACCGTCACGGATCCGTCAAGTTCGTAGCGCACCACGCGCCGCCCCAAATGTTCGCAGTTGATCTGTCGCCCCTGGAAGTCGAAGGTATTGCCGTTGCCGTTGTTCGTCGGCGTACGGAATACGCTCACGTGACCGTCATCCTCGATCCATCGCATGTGCCGGTTATTGGGGATGTCGCTAAACACCAGGTAGCGGCCTTGAGCGTTCCAGGCCGGCCCTTCGGCCCATAGAGCGCCGGTCCACAGTCGCTGGATCGGCGCGTTCACTTGGGCCGGGAAACTCGGATCAATGGTGAGGACGTCAGGGTCGGTAAAGTAAACGTTGGGCGGCGCGTTCGGTCCGAAATCGCGTGGGGGGGTGGTGATAACGCTCGGCGGCGCGACCGGTCCCGCGTCCGCGGCGGCAGCATTGCGAGACCCAAGCGCGACGACGCTTGCGCCTGCCGCAATCGCGCCAACCAGCGTCCGGCGCGAAACCGTGCCGGCAGAATTTTGGACGCAATTATCCTGATAAGTCATCCATTCCTCCCCAGATAAAATTAGCGTCCTTTATGACGCGTGGTTATTGAAACACTCAAAGCGGTCGGTTTTGCCGGCCACCGAACCTACGTTAGCCGTTGTCTGGGGCCCTTTCAACGGCTGAAAGGTCACGCGATGGCCGATCCTGTTCATCCGGCGTCGGGAGGTGATAAGCGCGATCGCTTGCGGGCGGCGCCCTGCCGACTGGAACATCGGTCTGCGGCCAAATGCGCGCTTGCGTGGGCGACTTGGCCAGCATAGCGAAGAACCCAAGGACTTTTGCCTTTCGAGGGCGTGCGATCATGAAGCTCATCGTGGCGGTCATCAAGCCGTTCAAACTTGACGAGGTGCGAACGACGCTCGATCGGCTGGGCGTCAAGGGAATGACGGTCAGCGAGGCCAACGGCTACGGCCGGCAGAAGGGGCACACCGAGATCTATCGCGGCTCGGAATACAATGTCGCCTTCATGCCGAAAGTGCGCCTTGAGATTGCGGTCAGCGACCATGAGGTCGATCCGACGATCGAGGCGATCCGAGCCGCCGCGCGCACCGGCCAGATCGGCGACGGCAAGATTTTTGTCCTGCCGATGGAGCGGGCGATCCGAATCCGCACGGCCGAGACCGGCGACGAGGCGTTGTGACGGGAAAAGCGACGCCGGCCGCCCTCGCTGGCGCACGCCCCCGTTCGCTGGCATAACGGAACAATGATTCGCAGCGTGATCGCGGCCGCCGCGCGCGCCGACCGGGCCCCTCCCGCCGAACCGGGGTTTGGGGTCTATGTCCATTGGCCCTTCTGCCTGTCGAAATGCCCGTATTGCGACTTCAACAGTCACGTGCGCGGCGCGGCGATCGACGAAGCGCGCTATCTCGCGGCGTTCAAGGCGGAAATCGCCCATCGGGCGGAGCTCGCGCCGCGGCCGCACGGTGCGCTCTGTGTTCTTTGGCGGGGGCACCCCCTCGCTCATGCGCCCTGAGACGGTGCAAGGCGTCATCGACGCGATCGCATCCGCCTGGCGCCTCGACAAGGACGCGGAGATCACGCTCGAAGCCAACCCGACCAGCGTCGAAGCCGAGCGATTTCGCGGCTATCGGTCGGCCGGCGTCAACCGGCTGTCGATCGGCGTCCAGGCGCTGAACGACTTTGACCTCAAGGCGCTCGGCCGCAAGCACACGGTCGTCGAGGCGCTGGCCGCAGTGAGGCTCGCCGCGTCGCTGTTTCCGCGCTTCACCTTCGACCTCATCTATGGCCGGCCCGGACAGAGCGACGCCGGTTGGCGGCGCGAACTCGCCGAGGCGCTGAACTATGTCGGCGACCACATCTCGCTCTATCAACTGACCATCGAGCCGGACACCATGTTCGAGCGCCTGCGCGACGCGGGCAAGCTCGAGCTGCCGGACGAGGATCTGAGCCTCGCCCTATTCCAGGCGACGCGGGAACTGACCTATGCGCGCGGGCTGCCGGCCTATGAGGTGTCGAACCACGCGCGCCCCGGCGGCGAGAGCCGCCACAACCTCATCTATTGGCGCTATGGCGAATATGCGGGCGTTGGTCCCGGCGCGCACGGGCGCCTCGTGACGGCGAAAGGGCGGCTGGCGCAGGAGACTGAGCGGCATCCGGAAATGTGGCTGACCCTGGTCGAGAGCGAGGGCCACGGCCTGGTCGAGAACGTGCCGCTGAGCCGCGAGGAGCAGGGCGACGAGTTTCTGCTCATGGGCCTGCGGCTCAGCGAAGGCGTCGACCCGCGGGCGTTTGAGAAGGTGAGCGGCCGCCTCATCGATCCCGAGCGGATTCGGAGCCTGATCGAGGATGGTTTTCTTGAGCGCGACGAGCGCGGGCGCATCCGGGTGACCGCCATGGGCGCGCCGCTGCTCGACACCGTGGTCGCCGACGTCGCGGCGTAAGCCCACAGCTAGTTCTTCAGTCCCGGGTATTGATGGATTGGATCGAGTTTGAATCGTTGTGGTTCGATTGTCCATCTTTTGCAGACGAACTCATGGGCTGTCAGTCATTTGAGGGTTTTCAGTCGCCGTCCGAAATTGTACGCGCTGACGAAGTCGGCGAGATGCCTGCTGAGCTGATCATGGCTGTCGTAGTGGTAGCGTTTGACGGTCGCGTCCTTGATGGTTCGGTTCATCCGTTCGACCTGACCGTTGGTCCAGGGATGGTTGATCTTGGTGAAGCGGTGCTCGATGTCGTTCTCGCGACAGCGCATGGCGAACATGTGCGTCATATAGCGAGCAGTCGGGCCGGCGGCGTAGCGCGGCGCATACCGGAACTGGATGCCGTTGTCGGTCAGGATCGTGTGGATCTTGTAAGGGACGGCTGCGATCAGGGCGGTCAGGAAGGCTGAAGCTGTGACCCGGTTCGCGCTCTCCACCCGTTGCACGAAGGCGAATTTGCTCGTCCGGTCAATGGCGACGAACAAATAGCGTTTCCCCTCGGCCGTCTGGACCTCGGCGAGATCAATGTGGAAGAAGCCGATCGGATAGGACTTGAACTTCCGCTTGGGCGAGGCCTCGCCTTCGACCTGGGGCAGCCTGAGATCCATGGCGCTGCAAGCAGCGGTGCAACGACGAGCGGGTCAGGCGGCGGGATGGTGGGCTGCAGAGCGTACAGGCAGTCGTCGAGCGGCAGCAAAGCATGCCTTCGGAAGGCGACGACGACGGCCTCTTCCTCAACGGACAGGACCGTCGATCTGGGGTCCTTCGGCCCTGTCGGCAGATCGGAAACGGAGGTCCGCGCTCTCCACTTGGCAATCGTCTTAGGATTGACGCCGTAGCGCTTCGCCAGCGCCCTCAGGCTCTCTTGATGGTGTGGACGGCGCCCGCAACGCCTGCTCCCCGTGGAGGCGTGTCAAGATGGCGCCGTCGAACAAGCATCAAAGGAGCGCCACAAATGGGTAAGGCCCACGTTGACTTGAGGTCGGTTACGACGGTTGGCCTCGATCTGGCGAAACACGTCTTCCAGATTCACGCGGTGGACGCCGATGGCAAGGTTGTGATGGCTACCTCCTTAAGGCGCAAGGACGTACTGTCGTTCTTTGCCGCTCTACCGCCCTGCATCATAGGTTTGGAGGCTTGTGGTTCAGCTCACCACTGGGCTCGTGAATTGATAAAACTCGGCCATGACGCACGCCTAATGCCACCCAACTACGTCAAGGCCTATGTTCGCCGGCAGAAGAATGATGCGGCAGATGCGGCGGCGATTTGTGAAGCGGTCACCCGGCCTTCGATGCGATTCGTGCCGGTACGGTCGATCGACAATCAAGCCGTTCTTATGCGTCACAAGGTGCGTGAGATGTTGGTGTCTCAACGCACCCAGCTCCTCAATGCGTTGCGCGGTCATCTGGCGGAGGTCGGCGTTATTGCCGCTCAGGGACCGAATGGCGCCTACGCATTGGCTGCAGCCATTTTGGAGGGCGATAGTTCCATTCCGCTTTGCGTGCGAGACGCCCTCGCGCCGATTATCCGTCAGCTGCAGACGCTCGACGATGAGATCGCTGCGATCGACCGCGCCATCCTGGAGCTGGCAAGGACGGATCAGACAGCCCGGCGTCTGATGAGTGTTCCCGGAATTGGTCCGATAACGGCCTCAGCTATTGCAGCAACTATCCAGGATGTCGGCGTATTCTCGGGCCCACGGGAGTTCGCGGCGTTCCTCGGACTAGCGCCGAGACAGAACTCGTCCGGGGGCAAAGAGCGCCTTGGACGGGTGTCGAAAATGGGAAATCGCTATCTCCGAAAGCTATTGGTCGTAGGCGCCCACGCGGTCCTCTTCCACCGAAGGTCCCATCAGGATGCACTCAGAACATGGGCAGCGAAGCTCGTGGAAACCAAGCCATTCAAACTGGTCGCTGTGGCGATGGCGAACAAGCTGGCAAGGATCGCCTTCGCCCTCATGCGCGATGGCTCTATCTACGCGCGTGCCATGACCTGACCGCCATCGCCCCACCGCCGGCTGCCAGTTAGGTCGATATCGAGGGTGACCACGTCGTGATGCGAAAGACGCGAAGCATTGGGTTCGTGAAGCCTGCAGCATAGTCGGAGCGTCAAGCTCGTTCTCTTGATCAGGCAAACGAACCAGCGGAAACCATCAGGGCCAGCGGGCCACGTCCCGCACCAAAAGGCCGGAGACATGACCGCACCCGCGAACTTCGCTTAACGGCAACGAACCCCTTGATCTGCGAGCGCCGTCCAGACATGACTATGTTGTATCGCTCGACGGATCGCCTCTGTCGTCGTGGCGCACCCATGAAGAACCTGGCCCATAGCGCATCCTTCGAATCACTCGACAAGGATGCTCCATCAAAGCCCGGGAC
>CAVWPU010000022.1:0-210817 GCA_963756955.1 uncultured Alphaproteobacteria bacterium | reverse complement strand
TCTGAAGTCCAGGCATTGCCGATGAACTCGTATGGGGTGAGGCCTCTGAGACTTTCGAGGCGTCTGGCGAAGTTATAGGCGTCGACGGAAACGGAGGTCCGCGCTCTCCACTTGGCAATCGTCTTAGGATTGGCACCGTAGCGCTTCGCCAGCGCCCTCAGGCTCTCTTGACTATTGTTGTATCGCTCGACGGACCGCCTCTGTCGTCGTGGCGCTCCCGTATAGAATCTGTCCCATAGCGCATCCTTCAAATCGCTCGATAAGAATGCGCCATCAAAGTCCGGGACGAAATATCTAGGGGGGCTGCAAGCGTTGCGCAGATAATGTGTTGTGCAGAAAAATGGCGCGCAAAAAATTGCCAATTTCGGAATTTGGTGCTAGGGTGCCCGCCATGGCCAATATATGCGACCGGCTCCTCGATAGTCCCATTCAGCCCTTGGCAGGCGCGTCGCCTGCGCGCCGCCATTTGCGGCAAGGAATGGCCAGCGAAGAAGCGTTCGTCGAAAATTCTCTGTAACCTATTGAAAAGGCTCGATTCGGACGAGAGAATCCAAGGAAATCCAAGCTTTTCCAACCCCTTGTTTAGCCCACTCCAGCCCTGGAATGCGGCCGTACAAGGAAATCCAAGCCCTGAGCGCGGCGGCTACTCGGCCGCCTTGCGCATCTCTGGATAGGCGCAATCCGGCGCTGGCCGGCGCCGGCGCGCCAGCGGCACGATTTGGGCGGTCTTGAGGGGAAGATCGAGCGCCTTCCAAACATCGACAAGGGCTTCGACCAGATTGGAGACATCCGCTTCGCTGTGACGCGGGGTCGGCGTTATGCGCAGACGCTCCGCGCCAATCGCGACGGTCGGATAGTTGATCGGCTGAATATAGATGTCGTGCCTGCGCAGGAGCAGATCGCTCGCCGCCTTGCAGCGCTCCGCGTCCCCGACCATCAGCGGCACGATATGCGACGGATTGTCCAGCACCGGCAGACCAGCGGCGAGCAGCGCGTGCTTCGTTACGGCCGCCATGTACTGGTGGCCCTCACGTTCGACGCCCAACTCCTTGAGATGCCGGATCGCCGCACACGCGCCGGCGGTCACCATGGGTGGCAAGGTCGTGGTGAAAATGAATTGCGGAGAGTAACTGCGAACCGCGTCGACGATTGCGCTGTCGGCGGCGATATAGCCGCCGAGCGAGCCAAACCCTTTTGCGAGCGTGCCTTCAATGACATCGATACGATCCATGAGACCTTCGCGTTCAGCGACGCCGCCTCCGCGCGGGCCGTACATGCCAACCGCATGAACTTCGTCGATATAGGTCAGCGCATTGTGCCGCTCGGCGAGCTCCACGATCCTCCGCACCGGCGCGATGTCGCCGTCCATGGAATAGAGGCTTTCGAAAAGGATCAGCTTCGGGCGGGAGGGTCCCGCCTCGATCAACAATTGCTCGAGGTGAGCGACGTCATTGTGCCGCCAGACCCGCTTGTCGCAATCCGACCGGCGCACGCCCTCGATCATCGAATTGTGGTTGAGGGCGTCAGACAGGATCAGGCAATCCGGCATCAGCGATGCGATTGTCGAAATGCCAGCGAGATTCGAAATCCAACCTGAGGTGAAGACGAGCGCGGCTTCCTTTCCGTGAAGGTCGGCAAGCTCCGCCTCGAGTTCAACGATGCGGTGATGCGTCCCGGAAATGTTGCGGGTGCCGCCCGCGCCCGCGCCATGGCGTTGCGCCGCCGAAATAGCGGCCTCGCGCACCTTGGGATGACCTCCCATGCCGAGATAATCGTTCGAACACCAGATCGTGACCTCGCGCTGCTCTGCCCCTTCGGGCCGCCAGAGCGCAATCGGGAATCGTTCCGCGTCGCGTTCGAGGTCGATGAAGACCCGATAGCGCTGCTCGTCCTTCAGGCGTTGAATCGCGTTCGCGAAGTGGACGCGATGGTCCTGATTGACTGTGAGCATCGAAACCTCCCTCTGCATCATTCTGTCCAATCCCGTCAGGCGAGCGCCGCGCAGCCATCGAACGCGGCCTGCAGCCGCGCCCGGTCAAATCCACGCCCTCTCGCAATCACCAAAGGCTTACGCAGCCGACGCGGGGCAAATGGCGCTATTGACGCGCGTCCCTCGCTCAGCTCGAAGCAAACCCAATGCGCTTTCGTCCGCACGAGGCCCTGGACGCAGTCGACCTCGCCGAAGCTCCCCATTGCGATCAGTTCAAGGAGCCGCTCGATGTTGCGGGCGTCGCAAATGGCTGGCGGATCCGCGCTCCAAGAGTAGCCGGAATGCGGCTGCGCCACCCGCGCGTCGTGAATCCCACCGCTGCCACGGGTCACGCCTAGCTCTGGACTTTCCGCAAGTTCCAGCTCCACGCGGAGCGCCAACTCAAGCGCGCTGGGGCTTGGCGTTCTGCGGAATCCCCGCCACAAGGCGTTGGCGTCGATCGGCGCCACGAGGAACCAATGCTCGATGACGGCAAGCCCCATGAGGGCGCCAAGAATGGTAAAGCCCGCGACCTCAAATGAGCTGGCCCCCTCCCGGAGAGCCCTCTCAAACAGAAGGCATCCCACGATCGTTCCGCCCGTCACGGAAAAGGGAAAGAGCGCGTTCATCGGCTTACGCTTCATGAACGTCGCGAGATAGGCGAGATGGTCCGGCAGCAAGTCCTCGCCAAGATTGGGGACGCCCAGAAAAACGTTCAGCTTCGCGCTCGCGTGCATCAACCAGAGGATCAGATAGGTCCACAACGCGAACATATTCGGCTGATCATAGGTCAGAATGAACAGCACCAGAGCGCCGGCCGCTGCTGAAAGCTCATGATACAGACTTGTTTCGATGGCTTGACGGAAGCGCGATCGCCGTGTGGCGTCCGCAGAATACGGCGTTTTGTTCGGGCCGGTGACGAAGCCCGTGTAGAACGCGAGGAGCTGGCCTCCCCACAAGGCGATGCCGCAAGCAAAAGCGACATAGGCGGAGGCGGGCGTCATTTCAGCCGAAGTCGTCTCGACGAGCCAGAGTGAGAGGGCGAGTAGCCCGATCGCCCCCAGCATGCTGCCCACGAACGTGCGGCGGTCCTGACTGTCGAGGTGCAGGATGACGCCCGTCGAACCCCACCACAGCGCGAGGGTCGCTACAATTGGGAGTCCGTAGGCGATCATCCAGGCGCCCTCACCAGGCCGGCGCGAGACGAATATCGGCTGGAAGCGGGTTGGCTTTGCTGGGCAACATGTAGAGGCCGCCGAAAGCAAGCGCAGCCGACGCGGTCAACCAAGCCCTGCGAAGCTTGCCGCCCAAGCCTCCCTGAGCTTGCGCCTCCTCGATCGATTGCGCGATCCGGCAGAGCCGCTCGAGGCCACGCTTGAAGGCAGGATTGTCTAGGTCGAGCGTGAGAGGGAAGGTTTGGCGCGAGATTTCCGAGGTCAGACGGAAGACCGCGAAATCGTAATCCGTCGGATCCATTCCGATCGCCTTGTGGAAGGCGGGCCGACAGTGATCGCGCACATACATGGTCGCGAAGACGGCAAGCAGGAAGAACTTGATCCAGTATACGTTCAAGCCGGAGATGAGCTTCGGGTTAGAGCGCATGAGCAGCGCAAACGCCTCGCCGTGGCGAAACTCGTCGTTGCACCATTTTTCGAACCATTTGAAGATCGGGTGGAATCGTCGCTCGGGATGACGCTCTAGCTGCCGATAGATCGTGATGTAGCGCGCATAGCCGATTTTCTCGGAAAGGTACGTCGCGTAGAAAATGAACTTCGGCCGGAAGTACGTGTACTTCTTCGCTTTGGTGAGAAATCCGAGATCGACGGCGATATCGAAGTCCTTGAGCGTATCGTTGATGAACGCGGCGTGGCGAGCCTCGTCGCGACTCATGAAAGTGAAGAGGTCGCGGATGTCCTGGTTCTTGGCGCGCTTTTTCATTTCCGCGTAGAGAACGCAGCCCGAGAACTCCGCAGTGATCGAACTGATGAGAAAGTCGCGGAACTCTTTGTCGAGGTCGGCCGGAAGGTTCGAGAAGTCGGCGTCGAACTCGTCCGTTCGGATGAAATGCTTCTTGTTCGGGTCGGATCGCAACTCGGCGATCAGCGCATCCCACTCGGCGCGCACCGGAGCGACGTTCGTCTTGTCGAGTTCGTCGAAGTCTGTGGTGTAGAAGCGTGGGCTGAGCGCCGTGTCCTGCTGCGCCACTCGCGTGGAGTCGAACGTTTCTGCCTTAGGGGAAGCGTTCATAGGCGTCTCCTCTCGGTGAAGCTGACGTCGTAGAGCTCGCCGAGCTCGAAATTGCCTGCGAGGCGAGTCCAGATCCGTTCGGGAAGTCCCGCTCTCGTGATTGTCGCGGTGCGCCGGACGATAATGCGCTCGCCGAAAGGCGGGTCGGTCGGCGGATCGCGGACGAGGACCTCGTCGCCCGGCCGAAGGTCATAGTCGCCGTCAATGACGACATGCGCCTCGAGCGTTTCCGCCGAGCGCTCGATCTCGACGGTGCAAGGAGACTCGAAGGTCTGCCGCCGCAGGGCTGGCAACAGGCTCATTTCTGCTCTCCGGAGACAAAGAGTCTGGCAAAGGCGCCCGAGTTCGTTTCCCCGAAGGCATCGAGAGCCACATCGCGGCCGGTCGTTACATCGTCGAGCGACATACGGCCGTCGCTCCATCGGGTGAGCAGGAAAGGAGTTGTGTCGTCGATCCCCGAGCGCCGGCGCTCCTGAGCGAGACCGCGGAGCGTCGCTCGCATGAAGCCGTTGGTCTCTGGGGCGATTGTGTAGATGACAGCCTGATCGCTTGCTCGGCGAACAAGGACCGAACCGTTGGCCTGGTCGTCAAAGCGAAGGGAAAGGCTTTGGACGGCTCGCGCACTGAGCCCGGGGGTCTTGCCAACGCCTGTCAGTCGCGCTGTGGTCGCGCCGATCACAGTCAGTGCAATCAGCGCGGCGGCGGCGAACAAGACCTCCTTCGGCATTCCGGCGGGGGGGCGCTTGATAGCAGCGTCGCTCATTGGATTTACTCCTTACGCCGCCGCATGTTCCGGAAGGGCGACAGCGCCTGTGCGCGATCCCCCCGGCACTGTGATCTCCCTTGCGATCGCGCCTTCGGGCTGGCCGGCGGCCTCGCGAAGCGCGCGGCTCAAAGCCTCGGCGACAGCGCCGACGTTAGCCACAGACCGCAGCGAGGGTTCGGGGTTCGCGAAGTGAAACGGCCGCGCGTGCGGCCAGAGCACGAAATATCCAATTCGCGCGCTGGACGTCAGCCTGACCGGAATGTCTCCCGTTCCATCGCCGTAGACGCAGGTGGACGCGGAGACGATCTGCTTGAAGGGGATGTTGATGAAGATCGGGAGCGCAACGCCAATCTTCATGACGAGGCGGCGAGATGTGACGACATAGAGCGTCGTGCGCGCGGAGAGGTAGCTGAGCAGCGCGACCAGCGCCAGCGCAGCCGCCCCGAGTCCGAGCGTCTTCGCCGCCACGCGCGCGGCGGCGTCCCACCCCGAGTCGCCCGCCGCCGAATAGACGTTCCAGATGGTCAGCGCGGCAAAATAGAGGATGACCAGATCGGCGCGATAGGCGCGGCGCGCCAGGCTGACCCACCGTGGCCTGCCGTGCCAGAGAATCCGCTCCCCAGCGGGAATGTCGTGGGGCAGCAGCTTTTCGAGATTGACCGCTTTCATATCAGAGGCTCCGCACGCGCCGCCGTCGCATAGAGCGTCCCGGCGCCGTAATAGGCCGTGATCTTGTCTTCCTCGAGCAGCGTGACCTTGTCGGGGCTGCGTATCGCCGGCACTCCGGCGAACTGCCCGGCGAGCAAGGCGTTGACGCCGATACGGCGACGCTTGGTGTCCACGTTCGCGAAATTCACGGGGAGGAGGACGCGTTTGCCGTCCGTAGCCTCGACTTCGTAATAGCGGAGCATGCACTCCGCCCGGTCGACCCAGAGGTCGCGGACGATTCCAGCCTGAGCGCGATCGGCCGCCCACACTGCGAATCCGATTGGATTCACGCCTTCCGCGGGAACGCCATAGTTGGTCGCCACCCGCAGCGGGACGATCAGGTCGTGGCCGTCGGCGGTCTTGTAGGTCTCATCGGCGCGCTCGGCGTAGCTGCCCGGCCCGACATTCGCCAGCATCGGATCGCCGTTGGGTTGGAGCGGGGCGCCCGGCCACGGCTCTGTCTTTGTCGCATTGACCGGACGCGTGTCGGCCCGGAAATTCGGGACCGAGACCTCGCGGCCGTCCGAGCGGCGGAAGGTCTTCGGTTTCGGGATCCAGATGAGGTCGCGAGACTTGAAGCCCGGCTCGGCCTCGCTCTCGAGCGGATAGCCTTCACGACGATCCTCGCGCCTCAGATAGAAAAGGAGGCCGAAGAAGAAGAGCCAGAACGCGTAGAGCACGATCTGTGCAACGTCCAGATTGCCGACGGCGCCTCTCATTGCATTAAATCTCCAGACCGAAGCCCCGCAACGACAGCAGGGCTAAAACTCGCCCGCGTTGAAACGCGCATATCCATGCGGGCGCGCACGAGCGGCCCGATGACGACGAGCGTGGCAAGCAAGAGCGTGATTTCGATGGAATAGACGATGGTATAGCCGGTCACGGGGTCCGCGAGCGCGTCCCCGAAGGCGCCGCGCGAAGCGAGCGATGAGCCGAGATCGTTGACGACGCCGCTGAAGGCGATCGCGAGGCCGGCCGCTGTCGACTGCGCCGCGCCCCAGGCGCCGAGGGCGAGGCCCCGGTCCTCGGGCTTCGCGAACGCCATAGACGCCGTCAACGTACCGTGGGCGAAGAGCCCGCCGCCGAAGCCGATCAAAGCCACGCCAAGCCCGAACAGCGGCCGCGAGCCGAGCGGCGCCGAGAAGATGACGCTGCAGAAGGCGACAATGCCGATCAGTACGCCTGATCCGGCGACGCGATGGGGGTCCGCCCCGAGGTTCAGGCGACGCGCGGCCAGCGCAAGGCCACCGCCGCCGCCCAGCGCAAGCATCGCCGTCAGGGCCGTGGTCGCGCTGACCGGGAGATGCAGGATTTTTCCACCATATGGCTCGAGCAGAATGTCCTGCATGCTGAACCCTGCAGTGCCTAGGGCGGTCGCGATGAGCCGCCGGCGGGTGCGGGCCGTCGTCGCAAAGGCATTCCACGCGTCGAGGAAGGTCGCTCGTGCGGGCGGTGACGCGACCTTGGTCGAAGTGCGCGGCTCTTGCTTCCAGAGCGCGGCGCAGTTGAGAACCATCGTGACGACCGCGGCGCCCTGCACGACCTGTATCAATCGAACCTCACTGAAATGTCTCAGGAGCAAGCCAAAGATGACCGCGCTGATAGCCATGCCGGCGAGCAACATGGCGCACAAAAGGGCGACAACGCGCGGCCTCGCGCGCTCTGGCGCAAGATCCGTGGCGAGAGCGAGTCCAACCGTTTGAACGGTGTGCAGTCCGGCGCCGACGAGAAGGAACGCCAGCGCGGCCGCCACTTGCCCCGCCCAGAGCGGTCCCGTTGTGTCGCCGGAAAGGATAAGCAGCGCGAACGGCATGATCGCGAAGCCGCCGAACTGCGCCATCGTCCCGAACCAGATGAATGGCACACGCCTCCAGCCAAGCACGGAGCGGTGATTGTCCGAACGATAACCGATCAAAGCCCGCAACGGCGCGAACAGGAGCGGCAGCGCCAGCATGCAGGCGACGATCCATGAGGGCACGGCGAGCTCGACGATCATCACGCGGTTCAACGTGCCGATCAGAAGGACTGCCGCCATGCCGACGGTGACCTGAAAGAGTGAAAGGCGCAGAAGACGAAGAAGCGGCAGTTCCGGAGTCGCAGCGTCGGCGAACGGCAACATTTGCGGACCGAGCTTCAGGATTCCCTGAACGATGGCGGCGGAGGCGCGGCTCATGTCCGCTCCACCTCCATCGCCTGCGATATATAAAAACCGCTGGCGATTCGGCTCGAACGCGACACGCGCCAGTTCACGAGTTCCGGATGCCGCTCAAAGCGGCACTCGAGCGCGGAGGCGGAGATCGGCACGATCGCTGGAGCCCGATCCCCGCGGGGGAAGAGCTTGCCCGCGGCGTGCATGACGGAGAGCGCAGCCGTGCGAGGAGCGATGGTGAAGACGATCGCCGAGCGTGTGCGCTCAGCCAGATCCGACACGATGCGTGCGATATCCGCCCCCTCGTAGTGAATGAGGCTGTCCATTGCGACCACGTAGTCGAACTTGCCGAGGGTAGGATCAAGCATGTCGCCGGCGCTGAATGTCGCGGAGCCCGACCCGGCGAACACCGGCGCGCGCTCGCGCGCAAGGCTGACGAGCGTTGGCGAGACATCGACGCCGACGACACTGGCGCCGCGTTTGGCGAGTTCGAACGCCAGCGCGCCCGTCCCGCAGCCCGCATCGAGAATGCGCGCGCCCCGCAGGTCGTCGGGCAGCCAGCCGAGAATCGTCGTGCGCATCGCGTCGCGCCCAGCTCGCACGGTCGTCCGCACTCGGCTGAGCGGCGCGTCCGATGTCATGCGCTTCCACATCTCGACGGCGGTCCGGTCGAAATACCGTTCGAGCTGGTCGCGGCGAGCGAAGTAAGTCGTGCTGGTCATCAATCGAAGCCCAGGAATTCGAAAAGGTCACGGTCCTTCATAGGCTTGGCTGGAAGCGGCTCGACGCCATCCCACAGCCGCTCGGCGAGGGAGAGATATTCGTTCTTCACCGCCTCCAGCTCCGGCGACGTGTCCATTTCGAACAGGGTCGACTTCTTGAGCCGACTGCGACGCACCACGTCGAGGTCGCGGAAATGCGCGAGGCGTTGCAGTCCGACGGCGGAATTGTAACGGTCGATCTCGTTCGTATCGGAGCTGCGATTGGCAATCACGCCGCCCAGACGCACCTGATAGTTCCGCGACTTGGCGTCGATCGCCGAGACGATGCGATTCATCGCGAAGATCGAGTCGAAATCGTTCGCGGTCACGATCAATGCACGCTCGGCGTGTTGGAGCGGCGAAGCAAAGCCCCCGCAGACCACGTCGCCGAGCACATCGAAAATGACGACGTCGGTGTCTTCGAGCAGCCGGTGCTCCTTGAGAAGCTTGACGGTCTGGCCGACGACATAGCCACCGCAGCCTGTGCCCGCTGGAGGTCCGCCCGCCTCCACGCACATGACGCCCGCATAGCCGGTTGCGACAAAGTCCTCGACCCGCAGTTCCTCGCTATGGAACTGAACCGACTCGAGCGCGTCGATCACGGTCGGCGCCAGACGCTTGGTCAGCGTAAAGGTCGAATCGTGTTTTGGGTCGCAACCGATCTGCAGGACCCGGTGTCCGAGCTTGGCGAAGGCGACCGAGAGGTTGGACGAGGTCGTGCTCTTGCCAATCCCCCCCTTGCCGTAAACGGCAAACACCTTCGCTCCGCCAATCTCGATGTTGGGATCGAGCTCGACCTGGACTGAGCCCGAGGGCCTTGCATTTCTGATTGGAATGTTCATGCCGCAACCCCCGGGCTGACGCCCTCAAGCCTGTCTTCCATTTCGTCGCCAGCCTCAAGGAGGGCGGCAAGCGTCTTTTCGTCGGGCGACCAGTAGCCCCTCTCGTGCGCCTCAATGACCCGGTTCGTCAGCTTGGTCGAAGCTGCGGGGTTGAGTTCGCTGAGCCGTCGGCGCATCTCTGGGTCGAGAACGAACGTTTGCGTGATGCGATCGTAAACCCACGGATCAATCTGACCTGTGGTCGCCGACCATCCGAATGTGTTCGTCACATGCGCTTCAATCTGCCGAACGCCCTCGTAGCCGTGCTTCAGCATCCCCTCGTACCATTTCGGGTTGAGTACACGCGTTCGGGTCTCGAGCGCGACCTGCTCAGTCAGTGAGCGAACCTTGCCGGCGCCGCGCGTCTGATCGGAAATGTAGATGGGCGCGACGCGACCGCCGCGTGCACGGGCCGCCGCTCGTCCCATTCCTCCGAGGGAGTTGAAGTAGTGATCGATGCTGGTGACGCCGAGTTCGACGCCGTCGAGATTCTGATAGGCGAAATCGACAGTCGCGAGAACGCTCTCCAGGAGGTCGAGACGGGGGGCGCAGTCGCCCTTGCGCCCATAGGCGAAGCATTTGCGACGCGAGAAGGTCTGCGAAATCTCGTCCTCGTCGCTCCACACGCCGGCGTCAATGAGCATCCCGACATTAGCGCCATAGGCGCCTTCGGCGTTGCTGAACACGCGTAGCGCGGCCGTCTCGATGTCGCAGCCCGACGCCGCCTGATGCGCCAGCGCATGTTTGCGCAGATAGTTGCTTTCCTCAGGCTCGTCGGCCGTCGCGGCGAGAAAGCAAGCGTCCGCCAGCAGCCGGACTTGCAGCGGCAGGAGGTCCCGGAAGATCCCCGACACCGTCAGCATCACATCGATTCGCGGTCGGCCAAGCCTTTGCAAAGGAACGAGGCTCGCGCCGCTCAAGCGGCCATAAGTGTCGAAGCGTGGCTCGGCGCCGATAAGGGCGAGGGCCTGGCCGATCGGCACGCCTTCGGTCTTGAGATTGTCTGTCCCCCACAGGACGATCGCCACAGATCCCGGAAACGGATGTCCGTCTGCGGCGTAGCGGGCGAGGACGCAATCCGACTGTCTGGCGCCCTCAGTAATCGCGAAGGCGCTCGGAATGCGATAGGGATCGAAGCCATGCAGGTTGCGGCCGGTCGGCAGGATCGCAGGCGTCCGCACGAGATCGCCTCCTACGACCGGGGCGATAAAGCGTCCGTCGAGCGCACGCACAAGCGCCGGAATCTCGTGGTCCTCGCCGAGCAGCCGGTTGATACGCGCCAACTCGTCGAAGGCTTCGCGAGTCTCCTTGCTGTGCGGTCCGGGCAACGCCGCGAGTGCGGCCTCCGCCGAGCCCGTGTCGACGACGGCGCGCGCCGCGGCGTCCGAGTGGACAAGGCCAAGGGCGCTCTCGGCGATCGCGGACAGGGTCTCTGTACGCTCCTCGGACCCGGGAGGCGCTCCGAGTACGTGCAGGCCATGCGGGATCAACGTGTATTCGAGCTCGAGGATTGCGGCGGCTAGCTTGTCGATTTCGTTCCCCGCGACAGCCCCCCACGCGGGTTCGGCTTTGGCGAGATCGATCGCAGCGGCCTGAGACTGAAGAAGCTCGGCGAGCGGGGCCCGTTCATGATCGGCTTCGGGTTCATAACCGCGATAGCGGTCGAGGGTCGCCTTGAGGTCAACCAGACCTCGATAGAGCCCGGCGCGGGCAAGGCTCGGCGTAAGATAGCTGACCAGCGTCGCGGCCGATCTGCGCTTGGCGAGAGCGCCTTCAGAGGGGTTGTTCGCTGCATAAAGGTAGACGTTCGGCAGGGCGCCGATCAGCCGGTCGGGCCAGCAGGCTGCCGAGCTGCCGACCTGCTTGCCTGGCATAAATTCGAGCGAGCCATGCATGCCGAAATGCAGCACCACATCGGCTCCGAAGTCCTCACGAAGATACCGGTAGAACGCCGAAAACGCATGCGTCGGTGCGAACCCGCGCTCGAACAAGAGCCGCATGGGGTCGCCCTCATAGCCCATCGCCGGCTGAATCCCCACCAGCACGTTGCCGAACCGCTCGCCGAGCACGAAAAGCGATGCGCCATCGGTCTGATGCCGTCCGGGAGCCGGCCCCCACTGGGCCTCGATCTCCGCAAGATAAGGCTCGTGCCGGACGTGGTCGTCGACATCGACGCGGGCGACGATATTGGCCCCGGCGCCGAAGCGCGCGCCGTTGCCCTCGATGATCCGCTTCCGCAACGCGTCGACTGTATCCGGCACATCAACCGTGTAACCCTCGTCCTTCATGGACTTGAGGGTCCGATACAGGGACTCGTAGACACCAAGAAATGCGGCCGTGCCGGTGGCGCCGGCGTTCGGAGGAAAGTTGAACAGCACGACCGCCACCTTGCGCTTCGCGCGCTCGGTGACGCGCAAACGCACGAGGCGCTCCACCCGATCCGCGAGGCGAGCAATCCGCTCCGGATGGGGCTGGATGTCGCGCGTCGCCCCGTTGAGCGCGTTGTTTGAACGTCCTCCGAAGACAATCGGGCCCGTCGCGCCGTCGATTTCCGGAATCGCAACCATGAGTGTCGATTTAAGGGGCAAAAGCCCGCGGTCGGAGCTTTCCCATTCCTCAAGCGTCTGAAACTCGAGAGCGTGGGCCGCGATATAGGGCACGTCGAGCTCGCGCAGGATCTCCAATGCGCTGTTCGAGTCGTTGTAAGCCGGCCCGCCGACAAGAGAGAATCCAGTCAGCGACACGAGTGCGTCGATCTTCGTGACTCCGCGATCCTTGAAGAAAGCCTCGATGGCCGGGCGTGCGTCCAGCCCGCTCGCGAACGCAGGGATTGTCCGCAGGCCGCGGGCCTCCAACTGCGCGATGACCGCATCATAGTGCGCGGTGTTGTTCGCGAGGATATAAGATCGCATCAGGAGGAGCCCGACCGTGCCGCGCGACCCGCCCGACGGGCGCGGCAGCCGGCCCACCGATCCACCGAGCCGGCCAAACATCTGAGGGTGGTAGAGACCGACGTCAGGATATTCGACCGGCGGAGCGACCTTCAGCTTGCCGCGCATAGCGAGATTGGCGCCGCCCGCGTACCGGTTCACAAGGAAGCGGACAAGATTGGCCATGTTCTCTTCGGACCCGGCGAGCCAGTATTGCAGGGTGAGGAAATAGGCGCGCAGATCCTGTGCCGGACCGGGGATGAAACGCAGAATGCGAGGGATGCGGCGGAGCATCGCCATCTGCTGGGCACCCCCGTTCGCCGAGGGCTTGCCCTTGCCGCCGCCCCGCAGGCGCTTGAGGAAATCCAGCGCGCCGCGCTTCGATCCGTCCATATTGACGCGGCCGATGCGGGTAAGTTTGACGATGTTCGGTTCGGACATGCAGCCAAGCACTGCGTCGCACGCCTCGCGCCGCGCCTGGATCGCAGAAAGCACCGCCTTCGCCTGCTCCTCCATGAAGAGCATCGTGGCGAGAATGATGTCTGCCTTTGCGATCGAGTCGAGGCACCGCTGCAGGGCCGCAGGATCGTTCCAGTCAGCGGCAGCATGAAAAGCGAGATCCAACCCGGGGATGTCGCTCTCGAGCGCGCGGCGGGCGCGATCGACCGCACTCGCCAGATGGTTGTCCATCGTGACGATGACGAACCGCGGACCCGCGCGTTCAGCGGCCGAAGTGGGCTTTGGCTTCATAGAGAGTAGTTACCGTTATGGTTGCCAATCCAAGCTCTCGCGCAAACGTCTCTGTGTTCCCCCGTGCGCGCCCGCGCACAAAGAAGGGAATTTTTTTCAGTTCCTTTTCGGCTTCGGCGCTCCAGATTGCCTGTGCTTCGCCGATAGCGACTGGGCCCGCAGACGCCGCGGCCGCAGGCTCGCGGGCTGAGGCGTGGATCGGTTCGACGACCGCGCCGCCGAGATGAGAAGGCGCTACGCCGTCGTGGAACTCCGGGTCCTCGCGGAACATCGCCAGCAGATGTTCTTCAAGACCCATCATCAGCGGATGAACCCAGGAGTTGAACAGCACATTCGCCCCTTCGAAACCCATCTGCGGAGAATATCGGGCTGGAAAGTCCTGAACGTGAGTTGGCGCGGAGATGACGGCGCAAGGAATTCCGAGCCGCTTGGCGATGTGGCGCTCCATCTGGGTGCCGAGGATGAGTTCCGGCTGCAGTTCGGCGACCTTCGCTTCGACTTCAAGGTAGTCGTCTGCGACTAGCGCCTCCGCGTCGCAGGCTTCCGCCTCGCTCCGCAACTCGCGCGCGAACTCTCTGGAATAGGTTCCGAGACCCACGACTTTGAAGCCGAGCTCGGCGCGCGCGACCCGCGCCGCCGCGATGGCGTGGGTCGCATCGCCGAAGATGAAGACCCGCTTGTCGGTCAGATAGGTCGAGTTGACCGAGCGCGAATACCAGGGTGAGCGTGACGATTTGTCATCAAGCGCCGCAGCGGGGTCAACCCCGGCGAGCTTGGCCACTTCGTGTATGAAGGCGCGCGTGGCGCCAACGCCGATGGGAATGATTTGAGTGAATGGTTGCTTGTGATTATTTTCCAGCCATTTTGCAGCAGGCAGGGCGATCTCGGGATAAAGCACGACGTTGAAGTCCGCCTCGCCGAGCCGGGCGATGCCCTCGGGCGTGGCGCCAAGGGGCGCAGTGACGCAGATCTCAACGCCCAGGCGCTCAAGGATGCTGACGATTTCACGCACATCGTCGCGATGGCGAAAGCCGAGCGCGGTTGGCCCCAGAATGTTGCAGCGCGGTCGCGCGTTGGGGACACGCGCATACTGAGCGCTCGCGAGACCTCGCACGAGCCGGTAGAACGTTTCCGACGCTCCCCAGTTCTCCTTCTTCTGATAGGCGGGGAGCTCAAGAGGAATGACCGGGATCGGTAAACGCAGCGCGCGCGCAAGGCCGCCCGGATCGTCCTGCAGCAATTCGGCCGTGCACGAGGCGCCTATAATCATCGCCTGGGGCGCCCATCGTTCATAGGCTTCACGCACCGCAGTCTTGAACAGCTCGGCGGTGTCACTGCCGAGGTCGCGCGCCTCGAAGGTCGTATAGGTCACTGGAGGGCGCGTGCGACGACGCTCGATCATGGTGAACAAAAGGTCCGCGTAGGTGTCGCCTTGCGGAGCGTGCAGCACGTAATGCAGCCCGTTCATCGAGGCTGCGATCCGCATGGCGCCGACGTGAGGAGGGCCTTCGTAAGTCCAGAGGGTGAGCTCCATCGCTCAGACCTCGAGCCGTTGGCGGCGCATCAGCGGCCTCGCAAAAAGGCCGGCAAGGTCGCCGGATTGTTCGTAGCCTTGGATCGGCGTGAACAGGAGTTCGATCGACCACTTCGTCGCGATGCCTTCCGCCTCCAAGGGATTCGCGAGGCCAAGCCCACACACGACGAGATCGGGGGACGCGGCGCGGCAGCGGTCGAGTTGCCGATCGACGTCTTGACCTTCGCTGAGCGCCGGCCCGGAGGGTAGAAGCGCAAGCTCGGGCGCCATGAGCGCGCGGTTGAGATAGGGCGTTCCAACCTCCACGGGGATCATCCCGAGCTCCCGTGCGAGGAAGCGCGCAAGCGGTATCTCGAGCTGCGAATTGGGAAAGAAGAAGACGCGCTTGCCGGCAAGGTGACTGCGCTGCCGCGCGACAGAGGCTTCGGCCCGCAAGCGCGGTTCCGCCGTGACGGCCTCGAAATGCTCAGGCGAGACCTGAAATGCATCCGCTGCGGCGCGCAACCATCTTGAAGTCCCTTCGGACCCAAGCGGGAACGGCGCCGCAATGTGTCTCGCGCCGCGCTCCTGGAGCGCGTTGGCTGTGTCCCTCAAGAATGGTTGCGCGAGAAGGAAGAGGGTATTTGGCCCCACAGCCAGGTCGGCGTCGGCGCGGCGCATCGGAAGGAAATGCACTGGGCTGACGCCTAGCGCGTCGAACAGACGCGCAAACTGATCTTCAACGATATCCGCAAGAGAACCGACAACCATCAAGTTCGGCCGCGCATTCGGGCCTTCTTGCGAAAGGGTCGGGACGAGCGCCGCGAGACACGAGTTCCTCGCCTTGCGTGAAGGTCGTCTCGATCCCGCTGCCGGAATAGGCCAGTACGCGGACCTGCGGAGCGTGGATCGTTGATTGTCGAGCCGCGGCGCGCTTGAGGTCGATCTTGATGACCTCCGACGGACAGGAGCCGACCAGGAACAGAAGCTTGATGTCAGGTCGCCGCTCTATGAGACGCGCGACCACCCGATCGAGTTCGTCGTCGATGTCCGCGATTCCCGCCAGATCGCGTTCGCCAAGGATCGCCGTCGCAAAGCGCGGCTCAGCGAAGATCATGACTCCCGCGGCGGATTGAATGAGATGGGCGCAGGTTCGTGAACCGACGACGAGGAAGAACGCGTCCTTAATTTTGCGGTGCAGCCAAACGATGCTGGTCAGCCCGCAGAACACCTCCCTCTGCCCCCGCTCCCGTAGTACTGGTGCGGTCTCGCATCCCTGCTCGAGGGCTCCATGGTGGATGTTCAGGGGAACCCTCACGTTCATGACGCCGGTTCCAGTTGAACGCTGGGACGCAGGCTGCGGCTCGCGCCGGCATCGAGGCGCGCAGCTCGAAGCTTCAGAAGGAATTGCGAGGCGTTGACGAGATAGGTCGCGTAGGCTGCAAGCGCGAGCAGCATGAGCCCGCGCGGGTCAAGGAGACCGAGGACAAGCGCCGCCAGATATGCGGTGTGTAGGGAAAGAACGAGGATTGAAAACAGGTCTTCCCAGAAGAACGGCCGAGCAAACAGGTACTTGCCGAAGACGGCTTTCTCCCAAATCGACCCTGTGATCATGATCGCGTAGAGTGCGATGGTTTTGACGACGACCGAGATCGTCGCCGCAGACTCTCCGGCCCCCGTCATGAGGTACCGCAGAACGAGTCCGAGGCTCACCAGGAAGATTGCAAACTGCAACGGAGCGAGCGCGCCTTGTACGAGCGTCCAGCGGGTATTGTCGCGCCGGGCGCGCTCCTCTGGCGAATACAGCGGCCTCATTTGCGCTGATGCTGGACGTCCTTGGCTCATCGGCCCCGCGTTTCCAGTCCTTGAGGTTACCCGACCGTGGCTGAGTTCGCCAGGTCGTCTCCACCGAATGTACGACCAGGCTCGCGAAACTGTCAATCTGCCTTGACGTATTTTTTTATTTACACTACCTTTAATAGATAGGATCATGAGGCTTCCTCGGAATAGGGGCAGCCATTCGGGCCAACAGCTCGCGGTCGTCGCGATGGATATCGACGGGCGCCTGTGGGGCGAGAAGCCCCATTTGAGCCTAGGCGTGGATATTTCCTTTGGGGGGTGTCGAGACGATGACCGGCGATCACGGTTCTGCTCGGCATCCTCTTGATTCGCCGTGGATTCCGGGTGTGCCCGGTCCCTCAGGCGGACCTCGAAGTTGCGGGCGCGGTGCAAACTGTCATTGTTAGAGGGAGTTTGTTAAGCCGCGGGCCAATTCGTAAACACTGAAGCGCGGACGTCATGTCAATCACACCGGTCCAAAGGTGCGGGGCGAATCCGTGATCGACCCCGCTAGCTCAGCGCCGTTGGCCCGGTTTTCCAACCCCGACGAGGCGCTTTCCCATCTAGATGCCGCACACGCCGGAGCGCTGATCGCCTCTGCGGCCGACGTTGCACTGGTGATGGACCGGGACGGCGTTATTCTCGATACGGCGTTCTCGGAAACAGATTTAGCGAATGAGATCGGTGGTGACTGGATCGGCCGTCGTTGGGTTACCACCGTTAGCCCAGACAGCCGCCAAAAGATCGAAGACATGCTTAGTGTCGCCACGCCGACAGCGTTAGCGCGCTGGCGGCAGGTCAATCATCCAACCGGCCACGGCGTGGACATCCCGGTGCGTTACCGGATTGGGCGGTTTGGGCCCAACGGGCGGCTTCTCGCGGTGGGCCGGGATCTCCGGCCCATGGCGGCTCTGCAACAAAGACTGGCCGAAGCGCAACAGGAGATGGAGCGCGAATACACTCGCATTCGGAACGCCGAAAAGCGATACCGACTTTTGTTTCAACTCGCGTCCGAGGCGGTGCTGATTCTGGACTCGAACACCTCACGGATCATCGAAGCGAATCCCGCAGCGGTGACCTTTCTGGGAATTGAGCCAAAAAAACTGATCGGACAGGCGTTTGAGTCCCTAGTTAGCCAGAGCAGCAGGCAGGTTTCGCAGTCCTTCCTTTCCGCGACGCGTGTGGCGCCGCGCGTGGATAATGTTCATGTTCAGCTTGAACGTGACCAGAGGAGCGTCCTGCTGACCGGTTCCCTTTACCGTCAGGATGGCGCTGCCCATCTTGTCGTCTTGCTTTCGCGGCTCGGCGAGACAGGAGGGGCGACCTCGGACGACGACGCCAATATTCTGCGGCTTATCGAGGCCATTCCAGAGGCTTTTGTGGTCGTCGATGCGGATCGTCAAGTCGTGACCGCGAACGCCGCGTTCCTCGAACTTGTTCAAGTTACGAACCTGGTTCAGGTGCGAGGAGAGCCTGTCGAACGCTGGATCGGACGCCAGGGAGCCGAGGTGGACGTCCTGTTCTCTAACCTCCGCGCGCACGGAATTGTCCGCCACTTTTCGACGGTCGCCCGAGGCGAATTCGGCACGCTAGAAGATGTGGAAATAGTCGCCGCTTCTGCAGCTAGCGGCGGCGCGACCCACCATGGCCTCGCCATCCGGTCAGAAGGATGGCGAGGCGGCCGCGAACAGCTCGGCGGCCGCGAACTTCCCCGCACTGTTGAGCAATTTACCGAACTCGTGGGGCGGGTGCCGATGAAGAATCTCGTCCGGGAGACGACCGACCTGATCGAACGCCTCTGCATTCAGGCGGCGCTCGAACTTACCCGCGAAAACAGGCGCTCCGCGGCGGAAATGCTGGGACTGAGTCGCCAAGCATTCTATGTCAAACTGCGCCGATATGGCCTCGGCGGAGACGCTCCGGAAGAGGACGATGTGCAGAACTAGATTGGGCGCTGAACGACTTTGACGTTAAGAGAGGTGGACGAATTTAGTGTCACTTTATATTGACACATCGCGACTTCACTCTTACGCTTCAGCCCATGCGAAGTCCTCAGCCGGCCGCCGTTTTAGAGCTGCTCAAGCCGATTACGTGGTTCGCCCCCATGTGGGCGTTCGGCTGCGGCGTTGTTTCCAGCGGGCTTTTCGCTCCTGCGCATTGGAAAGTTGTTGTCGCCGGGATAGCGCTCGCCGGCCCCCTGATTTGCGCGACCAGCCAGGCGGTCAACGACTGGTATGACCGCGACGTCGACGCTATCAACGAGCCTGAGCGCCCTATTCCTTCGGGCAGGATTCCCGGTCGGTGGGGTTTCTACATCGCCTGCATCTGGACCGTCGCCTCGCTAATCTGGGCAGGGTTTCTCGGTCAGTGGGTTCTGTACGCCGCTATTGTCGGCTTGGCGCTTGCCTGGATTTACTCTGCTCCGCCGCTCCGGTTGAAGCAGAACGGCTGGTGGGGCAATTCCGCGGTGGGGCTCGCGTATGAAGGCTTGCCTTGGTTCACGGGCGCGGCGGTCGTCGCGGCCGGCCTGCCCGACGCCCGAATTATCACGCTCGCGGTCCTGTACAGTTTGGGCGCACACGGAATCATGACCCTGAACGATTTCAAATCGATCGAAGGGGACCGTCGTCTCGGCGTTCGCTCGCTGCCCGTCCAGCTCGGCGTCCGGCGGTCGGTGCAACTCGCCTGCATCGTGATGGCGGCGCCGCAGGTGGTTGTCATCGGACTCTTGCTTGCATGGGGGCGCCCGATCTTTGCCGCGCTCGTGGCCGCGCTGCTGATCGGCCAATTCATGCTGATGCCCCGCCTATCCAAAACCCGCGAAAATGGGCAATCTCCTACAACGCGACGGGGACAACGTTGTACGTCCTCGGGATGCTGGTTAGCGCCTTCGCTCTTCGCTCAATCGGATAGGCCTCACATGAACTCTGGGTCCTTTGGATGGACAAGGATTGTCCGGCTCGGGCTCGTCCAGACGATGTTGGGCGCGATAATTGTTCTCATGACGTCCACGATCAATCGCGTCATGGTTGTGGAGCTCGCCTTGCCCGCAGTCGTTCCAGGGCTGTTGGTCGCCTCGCATTACGCCATTCAGATTCTGCGGCCGGCCTGGGGCTACGGGTCGGACGTCGGCGGACGCCGGACGCCCTGGATCATCGGCGGGATGGGCGCGCTCGCGCTGGGCGGAATGGGCGCTGCACTCGGAACGGCGCTGGCGGCGAGTTCGCGGCCTCTCGGCGTGTCGGTCGCGGCGTTGTCTTTTCTGTTGCTCGGGATCGGCGCCGGTTCGGCGGGAACTTCGGTCCTCGCGATGCTCGCGACCCATGTCGAGCCGCGCCGGCGCGCCTTCGCTGCATCCGCCGTCTGGATGATGATGATTCTGGGCTTCGCGATCTCGGCGCCCCTCGCCGGCAGCTTCCTCGATCCGTTTTCGAACACGCGGCTCATCGCCGTGACGTCGACAATCTGCGCAATCGCCTTCATCGTCGCGACCCTCGCTGTCTGGGGCGTTGAAACGGCCCCCACGGCCTCCAAGACCTTGGGGATCCGGCCGGCCGCGAAGCCGCCTTTTCGGCAGGCGTTGGCGGAGGTGTGGCGCGAGCCCGCGGCGCGACGGTTCACCGTGTTTATCTTCGTGTCCATGCTTGCCTACGGCGCTCAGGAGTTGCTCGTCGAACCTTTCGCCGGACTCGTCTTCGGCATGTCGCCCGGGTCAACCACCAAGCTCGCTGGCCTGCAGCACGGTGGCGTCTTTGTCGGGATGGTCGGCGTAGCAATTCTCGCTTCCGTGATCGGGGGGCGTGTTCTGGGCTCGCTGCGGGTGTGGACGATCAGCGGGTGTGTTTCCTCGGCGCTGTCGCTTTCGGCAATCGCGACCGTCGGCTTTCTGTCGCTCGGCACCGACGCATTCCGGGCCGCGGTCTTCGCACTGGGCGTTTCGAACGGCGCTTTCGCCGTCGCCGCCATTGGCTCGATGATGGGCCTCGCCGCGACGGGCGCCGGCTCCCGCGAGGGCACGCGGATGGGCCTCTGGGGCGCGGCGCAGGCTATTGCATTCGGGCTCGGCGGCGTCGCGGCTACCCTATCTGTTGATCTTGCGCGCGCCTTCGCAGCATCCCCCTTGGTCGCCTATGCCTCGGTCTTCGCGCTAGAATCCGCGCTCTTCATCTCAGCGGCGACGCTTGCATCCCAGATTGGCAGTAACGCTTACAAGGAGCAGGAGGCGCCGGCGCCGCGGGGGGCCCTTGCCGCTGGACCATGAGGAGAGGCATCCCATGATCGATCACGAGGAAATTTTCGATTTCGTCGTTGTCGGCGGAGGACCCGCTGGCGCGACTGCGGCCGACGATCTCGCGAGCCGCGGCCGCAAAGTTGCGCTTCTCGACCGGAGCGGACGCATCAAGCCGTGCGGCGGCGCCATCCCGCCGCGGCTGATCCGCGATTTCGCAATTCCGAGTCACCTTTTGAAGGCGCGGGTGCGCCTTGCAACCATGATCTCGCCAAAAGGACAGTCCGTGGACATGCCGATCGATGGCGGCGGCTTTGTCGGAATGGTGGACCGAGACTCGTTCGACGAATGGCTGCGTGATCGCGCGGCCCAATCTGGCGCGACGCGGTTTATCGGCCGGTACGAGAAGATCACACGTAACAGCGATGGCGTTGTTCGCGTTCATTTTGCGCCGAAGGCGGGCGCGTCAACGCAAATTCTCAAGACGAGGTTCGTGATCGGCGCCGATGGCGCAAACTCAACCGTCGGCCGGCAGGAAGTGCCTGGCGCGACCCGGGGCCGCTTCGTTTTCGCCTACCACGAGATCATCGCGACCCCGGCGGATGAGGCGAAGCAATCGGCGGATCCTCGCTGCGAAATACATTACCGGGGAACGCTGTCACCCGATTTCTACGCATGGATCTTCCCGCACGGCGACACAATGAGCGTCGGCTCGGGCAGCGCGAAAAAGGGCTTTTCGCTGAAGACGTCTGTTGGCTCGCTGCGTTCGCTGACAGGGCTTCAGGACGCGAAGACGATCCGGCGGGAGGGAGCGCCCATCCCCATGAAACCTTTGCGCCGCTGGGACAACGGGCGCGACGTCGTTTTGGCGGGAGACGCGGCCGGAGTTGTCGCCCCGGCTTCCGGCGAAGGGATTTATTATGCAATGCTCGGAGGACGCCTGGCGGCGGAGGCGGCCGAGAGGGCTCTCGCGACCGGCGACGCACGCGCGCTGCGGCTGGCCCGCAGGCGTTTCATGCGGGAGCACGGGCGCGTCTTCTGGGTTCTCGGCATGATGCAATATTTCTGGTACAGCAACGACAAGCGACGTGAGCGCTTCGTCAGCATCTGCCGGGATCCGGACGTTCAGCGGTTGACCTGGGAATCGTACATGAACAAGGTGCTTCCCCGCCGCGATCCAATGGCGCAAGTACGGATCTTTTTTAAGGATCTTGCTCACCTTCTGAGGATTGTCCCGCCATGATGATGGGCTTTTTTTCAGAACGCGGAATCGAGATCATTATCGCGGCGGCAGCCGTCAGCGTGGTGGCGCTGGTCGGGGGTCTTATGACCGACGTTGGCCCTTGGTATGAAAGCCTTCGATTCCCAAGGCTTCGCCCACCTAACTGGCTTTTTGGACCCGCTTGGACCGTTATCTTCATCCTGATCGCCGCAGCCGGGGTCGTTGCTTGGGAGAGCGCCGAAAGTCCGGCCGCCCGGTTTCGTCTCGTCATGCTCTTTCTGATCAACGGCCTGTTGAATCTCCTGTGGAGTCCGCTGTTCTTCAAAATGAAGCGTCCTGACTGGGCGCTTTATGAATTGCTTCTGTTCTGGCTATCCATTCTGGTTCTCATTGTAGCGCTGTCTCAAATTTCGAGTTTTGCGGCGTGGCTGCTCACTCCCTATCTTGCTTGGGTGACATTCGCTGGTTGGCTAAACTGGCGTGTCGTCCAATTGAACAAGCCGTTCGCGAGCGCAGTTGCGAGGAGAGCTTCACGCGGGGTTGGAAAAGATGGCCGCGTTTCTCTCTGACGCCTGGATCGTCGATGCAATCATCGCACTCGTCGCAATCGAGGCCGTTGTTCTGGTCTTGTGGCGCACACGAACTGGCGGTGGCCTACCGATAGCAGAAATCATTGCGAATTTGTCGTCGGGCGCAGCCCTGCTCTTGGCGCTACGCATGGCGCTCGCGGGGGCGTCCACATCTGTGCTCGCCTTGCTGTCGGTTGCGCTCATCGCCCATGTCGGCCATCTCGCGAGCCGATGGGAAGCGGCGTCGACCCGCCTTCCCAACGAGGGCTCGCCTGCTGCATCGTCGCCGGACTCGTTCAGCGCGGTTTCGGGGATCGGCTCAAAGCGTTGAAAGGTTGTGGCGAGGCAGTTTTTCGAGGAGGATCACCGACTTGGGGCCTCATACCGGTGATCTCTCCGCTGTGCTTTATTTCTTGATGTGAGGCCGCGTCCGCCGACGCGCTTTATCGGAGCGATTTGCTGAAAGGTGGCGCAAAAACTGAAGCCCATTTCGACGGCGTTTAAATCCAATCCGCAGCACCGATGTCAAATCTTGTTTACAGTTCATAAAATCGTCAATCGGTCTTTACAAAGCTAAAAAATTCGCGTTCACTCAGTCACAATAAACAGTTCCCGTTCCAGATCTTCGACCGACATCAAGCTGGCTCGCCTTTGGGAGGTTCGACATGGGCGTCGAGGGAGAATCGTACCGGGTCCGCAGCGCGGACCTTTGTCCGCCGCCTTCCGATGCGTCGATGATAAGGCGCTCACCCCCGCGATCGCCAATATTTGCTGCGGCGCGACGGCCTTTGGAATCTCGCCTCGAGCACGTCATCGAAATTGAAATCGGCCCGCGGCTGGTGCTCGTTCATCACGACTGCCCGGTCGTGCCACCTGAGCGACGGCCGACTGTCGGCGAGATCGAGACGCTTGCGCGCCTTTCAATCGGAAGCGACGAGGCGGCTCTTTTTACGTATTTCGAGCGCGTACAGGCACAAGAGCATCCTTTAGCAACGCTGCTCACTTTTTTTATCGCGCCTGCGGCGCTCCATCTTGGCGAACTGTGGCAACAGGATCTCTGCGACTTCTTCGAGGTGACCCTCGGCGTGGGTCGACTTCAGACGCTGATGAATCGCCTTGAGCCCCCGGGAACCGCCCGAGGGAAGGATGGGGATCGCCAGGCCCTACTGATTGCTTTGCCTGGCGAGACCCACATTCTGGGCTTGCGCATGGTGGGCAAGCTCATGGACGCCGTGGGCTGGGACGTTACGTTTGAAGAGCACCGATCTGCGGAGGAAAACGCGCAGACCGCTGCGGAAAAATGGATCGGCGTCGTCGGGGTGACCGTCGGCCTGCCTTCCGGGCTCGAACGAGCCGCCAGAGCGATAGCCGTCGTTCGAGACGCCTCGATGAACCGCAATCTCGCGGTCCTTGTGGGTGGAAACGCATTCACTGATCACCCAGAGCTTGTCGCTCAGGTCGGAGCCGATGCGGGAGGGTTTGATGCGCCGACCGCGGTGGTGCTGGCTTCCCACCTCCTCACTCGTCAGCCGCCTTCGCGCTGAAGACTAAGTCGAAGCGTCAACTTCGGTTCTCCACCCCCCCATCCAATCCTCAAAAGCTTTGAAAGTTATGACGGCGGCGTCTTCGGCCCGCTTTGCCTCTTGGTCGTCTTCACGCAATCATTCAAGTTCTTCGAGAAGCTCTCGCCACATAGAGACCTGAGGCTCGCCGCGGCCAACAAAGAATAACAGAGCTCTCTCAAGGCCGTTGCCAACTCGATGCTTCAGCGCACGCGCGATCTGCACACCACCCAATGTAGACCCTTCAAGCACATAGAGGGCGCCGAGTAGCGAGCCTTTGCTCACCAAGCGAATCGACGGACGCCAGAGGGGAAGAATCGCCGTGGCATTCGGGTCAAAGCCGATAGTTTGCAAGTCGGCGAGGAGTAACGGCGAGCGAGCGCGGGCGCCCATATCAAGATCGATCCGGAAGAGGTCCGCCGCCGAGCGCGCGATATCTTCGAATGGCCGATGAAAGCCATAGAGTCGAACCAACAGTCGTCGATAATCGGAGGCCTCGATCGTTCCAGCCGCCGCCGCTTCGAACCCCGCGTGGGCATGCATTCGTTCATGCGTGGCCGCCGTTGCAACGCGCAATCGCCGGCGCATTGCCGACCTGCCTGAAGACGCCAAGGAGACGAACGCGGTCATCGTGCTTCCCCTTCGCGCGTCGGGTCCGTGACAGCGTGGGCAAGCTGGTCCAGAACCACGGCGGTACGCGAGACGGATTTTTGAACGCTTTCCAGCAATGCGGGAGCCTCGGAAATGTCGGTCGCATCGGTGATTTCGAGCGCCGCGAGTTGAGCGTTTTCGATGACCGACGACATGAGTGTCTGAACCGCCAAGTCCCGCGGCGATCCGGCCGGAGCAGATACTTTTCGATTGCTGCGAAGAATGCCGTCGTGGAAGCGCCTTCGCGCCGACTCAGCCGCCTTGCGATCCGTGAGATCGGTGAACAGCACGACGAAGCCAAGGACCCGTTCCGGGGCCACAAACACAGGGTCTGCGCGCACTAACACCGGCGTCGTTCGACCTTTGGCGGTGCGAACGACTGCCTCGCCTCTCCACGGCTTATTTTCCCTGATCAAAGCCTTCAGTCTTCGACTCACAGGTTCAGGGTCAGCGAAAAAGTTGGGCAATTCTTCGAGGCTTCGAAGAGCATCGCCGTTAATCCCCAGCCATTCGCTGAAGGCGGCGTTGCTCTCAAGAATAACACCGTGCGAATCAGCCACAACAACCTGCTGATCGGAGCCGCGGACCTGGCGAAGCACCTGCTCCAGTTGGTCCTGCGCGATTAGGATGCGGACAGCGCGAAATTGAACGACGACATCAGTTACACTTGAGCCGATGAGCCGCGCAGCGCTAAGGTCGGCGACCGTCCAAGGATCGGACGTCCCTTTGACGATCTGATGCCATTGCGCGAAGGATCGTCGCGGTGAAAGCTCCGAAGGATCGTCATCCGACGACGGTGATTTGAAAGGATTTCCGCCCCAGGTTACGGTCCGAACGCGTTCGTTTCGAAACCAAATCAGCATTTCGTCGGCCTGGGCCGAGATCGGAACGACGACAACCCCGCTTGCGACTCCGGCCAAGGGCGCGAAGCGCGGTTCGTCTTCTCCGAGGCTCGCCGTCGAGAACAGTCCCCTGCTTCAGCTTAGGGCCGACCCAGCGCGCAACGTCACGGATTTCTTCGGTTCCCGGCACATCGCCAGTGGTCAGGATCTCACCTTCAAATATTAGCGCCGCCCCGTCCGCCGCGAGCGGCAGCAACAACGGACGCGTGCGATCGAAAAGGGCGCCTCGCCAGTCGCCGTCGCGCGAGATCCACTCCGTCATACGCTGTTCGAGCCGCCGCGCGGCAAGCTCACCCTGGCCGCGCATGAAGCTTTCCAGCGCCGCAATCCGGGTGCCGATCACTTCCGCAAGGAGCTCGCAGAGCGATCGCGATTCAAAATGCAGCACTCGCGGCGAATAGTGATGACAGGAGATCAGGCCCCAGAGTCGTCCGCCGACCATCAGCGAAACGACCAGGGTGGCGCCAACGCCCATGTTCTTAAGGTACTGAAGGTGGATCGGTGAAACGCTGCGCAAGTAGCACAGCGACATGTCTAGCTCTTTCCCGGAGATCGGCGAGCGCCGCGGCCACAGCGCAGAAGGCGCATAGTCGACGTCAGCCAACACGCGGACGCGATTGCGCTCGTAAAGTCGACGCGCCATTTGAGGTATGTCGGAAGCCGGATAGCGATTGCCGAGCAGGGCTGCGAGCTCCGGCCGCTTGGTCTCCGAAAACACCTCACCATGGCCCGCTTCATCGAAGCGGTAGACCATGACACGATCGTATCCGGTCAACTTCCGAAAGATCCTTGCGCTATCGTCGCAAAGCGCCTGAAGGTTTGTCGCAACGACAATCGATCGCACTGCGCTTTCGAGGACGTCCGGAAAATCGTTGACGGCCTCAGTTCTTTCGATCTCAATAACGAGCTCGCCGTCTGGAGCTCGATGAAGCAACGCGGTGCAAGGCTCGTTGCGCATGCCGACCGTGCACCGGACCGCGGCCGGAATCGTCTTGAGACTATCGGGAAGGCGTCCGCTCGTCCGCTCCCACAGCGTCCCCCCGAGCGCGCGCAAACGGAGGCCCTGGAGCTTCGCGTCGATACCGAGATAGGCGGCGGCGTTGTCGCTCGCCTGCACGATAATCGGATCGGATGCGCCGACCACCAGCAACGCGCCGTGCGGCTGAATCGACCCGGCGAGGTGGATCTGCTCCCTCTCGCAATTCGACAGGTTCGCTGTCCCGAACGCGGGCGATGAAGGTTGGGCGACTGCCAAAGGCCGGACCTCCCCTTGCAGCTCCTTTTCGAAGCCGCCTATTGGTTCTCCAACCTGTATTTTTTGAGCTTGGAGTGCAAGCTCTGTCGGCTCAGTCCGAGGGATTTTGCCGCCATCGTTCGGTTGCGTCCGGCGCGGGCGAGCGCCTCGGCGATCCGTTGCCGCTCGATCGCTTCAATAGAAGATCTAATCAAGCTCTCGAGGGGCGCGTCAGGCGATCTTTCGAGCAGGGCGGTTACCGAAAATGCTTCTTCCGATTCGCGGCTGCGGGACGCAACATCGCGGATAACGAGACCGAAATAGTTCGGCTGACCGAGCCGATCGCCAACTGCAGAAATCTCGACTTCCGTTGCAGCGCCGAGTTCGCCATCAAGCGTCGTCCTCATCGCGCGCACGGCTCCATGACGCTCGACGAGGTTCATGATAACCCGAATCCCCGTTCCTGGGTGGGAGAGCCACCGCTTTAGATTTTGCCCGATCACGGCGCTCTCAACGCCCGCTTGAACCAGATCAAGAAACGTATGGTTTGCCTGCCTAGCAACGCCTTCGCGATCGATGACTACGAAGCCGTCCGGCATCCGCTGCACGAGATTGTCAATTGAAACTGCCTCCCCGTCGCGACCCGGGGGGCTGCCATTAGCCACCTCTCTGCTTCCCGCAAGCGACGCCATTTGAAACAGGTAAAACGCGCCAGCTTCGCTCGTCAGCATCGACGTGCGGAGGCTCCAAGAACCCTCGTTCAGAAGATGTAGCGCAATGCTCGGAGCTCGGCCGTTTAATCGAGCCGTGTCGAGCGTCGCCTCGAGGCTCCGGCGATCCTGCTCCGTCAGCCCGGGCAAAAACTCTCCGCCAGGAACAAGACCGAGCAACCTTGTTGCCGCGACGTTCGCTTCAACCACGCGCAGATTTGTCACGCGCACCAGCACGACCGCTCCTGAAGAAGCGTCGAGGAGAGCGCGATATCGAGTTTCGATTTCGCGAAGCTTCCAATAGTCCTGCTCGCGTTCCTGCTGCACAAGCGCAAGCCGCGATCGGAGCTCGGAAATCGCCTCAAGATTCTTTCCAATCGCGATCAGGCCGGACTTCCCGCCGAGCTTTACGGTCGTGTATTCGAGGAGGAGCTCGCGACCGCTCGGAAATCGCTGATTGACAGTGAAGCACGACGCGTCGCCCTCGAGATGCGTTCCGTCGACTGCTCGAGCAACCTGGCGAGCCATGTCAGAGGGAACGGTGTCAATCCACCGCAGACCCTGCAATTGCTCGATCGGTTCCCCTGCGAGGCCCTCTGCGGACACCGCGTTCCGTATCACGCCTCCACCATCGATGGTCAGGGTGATGTCAGGGCGAAATTGCGCAGCGTCGATCATGTCATGTCCATTGCGGGGTCGCGGATGCCCTTACCGCCGCCGTCGCCCGGGTTTTCTCGAGAAACCGAAGGCCGCGCTGTTTGGACAATTAATGGCTTATAGCACACCCACTTAAGTGCAGTACGCGTCGGTGGACGCTGACGGAATGCGCCACTCGCCCTCTCCGATCTCATGTTGCCACACGCAAAGGGCCATCGCCAATCAGAGGTGGTTTCAACTCGTCGATCTCCGCTGACGATCGTACTGTAAAATGCCATTGACAGGTGTCAATGCCTGGGTGCAATTTGAAATCGTTTCAAACTGCCATCACTAGGCACCACCAACGCATGGCTGGGGGCTCGAAAGCTTCTGGCTTCCTAACTGGACAACCATTGCGAGGGTTGGGTTCCCGAGAGTCCCACTCGCGAAGTTTTACGAAGAGGAAATCATGAAGGGCGGAAACAAGATAGGCGGCATAACTCGGCGAACGGTTCTTATTGCCGGGACGACGGCCACAACGTCTTTTGCACTGCTGGCGGGGAAGGCTGAAGCGAAAATTCAACAAGCTGCCGTAAAATATCAAACTGAGCCGAAGGACGGAAAGCAGTGCTCGGATTGTAATTTCTTTATAGCGCCGAACGCTTGCAAACAGGTCGACGGCGAGATTGCCCCAACGGGCTATTGTCTTCTCTGGGCTAAGAAGCCGAGTTGAGAGAATCGCAGCTCTTGGCGAGGCTTGCTTAATCCGCTGTGGCGTAGCGTTAATATATGAGCCTACGGATTGGATTGGCGTGATCGTGGAAAGGTCTGAGCCGCATACCCCGAAGTGCAGCGGCGAAATCAGTCCCAGCCAGCGGCGCTAGGGATGTCCCGACAAAGCCTGCCTCGGCGGCCACCGGCCCCTTATTGAGAGCCCGAACTTCGTCACAGAGATTGTGGCTGCGGTGATGAGTCTCGGGCCCTGGGGATAGCCGCTTTTTGGGGTTTCCAATCACGAGAGAGGAGGGCCCGCAAACCTCTGTCGCCAACGGAGCCTCTCGGTTGAGGTACTGGGTTTTATGTTCGGCCATGGCAGTTGGAGCCGCACTGGCTTGGCTCTACACGCCTGACAAAGGCCGCGCCGCTCTGGAGGCCGAATATGCACCACCACCCTCGCAGTTCATCGACATCGCGGGGATACGTTTGCATGTGCGAGATACGGGGCCGAAGTCGGCGCCGGCGCTAATATTCTTGCACGGCTTTGGCTCGAGCTTACAGACTTGGGACGATTGGGCGCGCGACCTTGAGACGGATTATCGGGTCATCCGCTATGATTTACCGGGATTCGGGCTGACTGGGGCTGATCCCACCGCGGACTATAGCGATCGTCGCAGCATCACGGTTCTTCTAGCGTTGATGGATTGGCTAGGCGTTGCGCGAGCAAGCTTGGTCGGTAACTCGATGGGCGGGCGTATCGCCTGGACCTTCGCGGCGCTGAATCCCAAGCGCACGGACAAGTTGGTGCTGATATCGCCGGATGGGTTCGCGAGCCCGGGGCTTGACTATGGAGCGCCATCCAAAGCGCCGCTCATCATGCAGGCTCTGCCGTACGTGTTGCCGTCATTCATGCTTCGGGACTCGCTCGCGCCAGCTTACGCGAACGTCGACGTGATGACCGACGCGCGTTTTAGGCGCTACCGGGACATGATGCTCGCGCCGGGAGTAAGACAGGCAATCGTCGATCGGATGAACCAAATGGTGCTGGTGAACCCAGTCCCCCTGCTAAAAGCGATCCAGGCCCCAACCTTGCTAATGTGGGGCGAAAAGGACGGCATGATCCCGTTCGCAAACTCGGCGGATTATCTGCGAGCGCTGCCGCATGCGACGCTCGCTGCGCTTCCGGGTGTCGGGCATATACCGCAGGAGGAAGCGCCGAGAACCGTGTCGATTTTGCGGGAATTCCTGGACAAACAGTAACGGCAAACGCCAAAAGTCTTGTCGGATCTCACGCTGCAGGTCGCTTCGCGTCCTCACTACTCGCCAAGCGAGGGTAAGTAGGTCGATCCATGGCTCGTTGCAAAGTCGCGAAACGCGCGCGCGGCTGGCGAAAGCGCGCGGTCGATTCGGTTGACGACGTACCAACGGCGCATGATCGGCAGCCCTTCCACGTCCAGGCACACAAGCCTGCCGCTCGCGACCTCCGCGGCGATCGTGTGCGCCGAAATGAGAGCGATCCCCATCTCCGCCATGACTGCCTGCTTGATCGTCTCGTTCGACCCGAGTTCCATGCTCATCTGAACGGCGTTGATGCTGGTGTCGCCTATGAAGACATCGAATACCGATCGCGTGCCGGAGCCGATCTCGCGAAACAGGAACGCTTCTCCAGCGAGGTCGGCCCGAGTCAATCCTCTGACCTGGGCAAGCGATGTTCTGGCGGTGCGATCAGGACGTAGGGGTGTGGGCCGAGAGGAAACGTCTCGACAGAAATCTCTCGAGGAGGACGTCCGGCAAGCGCGATCTCAACTTCGCCGCTGCGCAGCGATTCCACCGTCGCGTCGCGATTGCCGATCTGAAATCGCAGGTCGACCTTTGGTCGACTGCGGACAAAGGCCGCGATGAGCCGCGGCGCGAAATATTTCGCGGTGGACGTCGCGCCGACGGAAAGCCGGCCTCCTTCACCGGAACTGATCGCCAGCATTGTGTCGGCGAATTCGCGCATTGCTCGCTCGACGCCGCGCGACGCTTCGAGCGCCGCCTCGCCTGCTCTTGTGAGGCGCATTCCTGTCGAAGTCCGGTCAAAAAGTTTGAGCGCGACCGCCTCTTCCAGACCCTTCACGCGCGCAGTGAGCGCGGCCGGCGTCATGTTGAGCGCCGCCGCCGCCTGCACGAGCGAACCGGCTGCGGCGATCGCCTGCAGCGTCTCGATGTGACTTCAGCGAGAGGTTGCGCATCGGCAAACCCGCACAAGCCATTCAAATATTTTTGAATACGAGGCAAAATTAATTCAGTTTTCTTTGATGCGCAATCGCTCCTATCCTGATCACGGATGCGGCGGCGAGCCGCACCACGGGAGGACGGACGCGTGACCATGACCCCAGGGATCGGCCGACGACCTCGATGCGGTCCTTTGCGCGAACGCGCCCGCCGACCTGGCGCTCGCGTTTTGAGCGCGCTGGCCAGCGCGTCGCTGCCCGTCGCGCATCTCATCCGTCGCGGCGGCTCGCTCGGCGGCGCTCTCGACGCCGCGGTCGGCCCGGCGCACGACGGGATCGCCCAGAAGGCGCTCGATGTTTTCGCCGACGAAGTCCTTTGTCAACGGCCTGAAAGGCGCGGGCGTGCGCGGTGTCGTTTCCGAGGAGCGCGACGAGCCCGTCGCGCTTGACGACGAAGGCACGCTGCTCGTGGCGATCGATCCGCTGGACGGCTCCAACAACATCGACGCCAATGTTTCGATCGGGACCCTGTTCTCGGTTCTGGACTCGCCGGCGAAAGAGTTCGAGCCGTCGGCCTTTCTTCAACGCGGCGTCACGTCAGCGCGCCGCCGGCTTCGTCCTCTATGGGCCCGCATACCGACTTCGTCTTCACGACTGGCTCCGGGGTCCACATGGCGACGCTCGACCCGGACTCCAACGCGTTCAGAATGACCGGCTTCGATCTGCGCATTCCTGCGGGATCGGCCGAATTCGCGATCAACGCCTCGAATTCCCGCTATTGGCCGGCGCCCGTCCGCGCCTATATCGACGACTGCCTCGAAGGCGACGAAGGGCCGCGCCGCCGGAACTTCAACATGCGCTGGGTTGGTTCGGTCGTCGCCGACGTCTATCGCATTCTGTTCCGCGGCGGCGTCTATCTCTATCCGCAGGATTCGCGCGAGGGCTACGAGCATGGCCGCCTGCGCCTGCTTTACGAGGCCAACCCGATCGCATTGCTCATCGAACAGGCCGGCGGAGCCGCCATCGACGGATTCAATCGCATCCTCGACGTCACGCCGCAGTCTCTCCACGCGCGGACGCCGCTGATCTTCGGCTCGAAGGACAAGGTCGAGCGTATTGCCGGATACTACAGCGACAGCAGCTGCGCGGCACGAAGCGCCGCTCTTCGCCAAGCGCGGCCTCCTTCGCCGGTAATCCCCGAACCTTGGACTCTGACCAACGATGTCGATCAAGCATCCGATCATCGTGATCACCGGCTCGTCCGGCGCCGGCACGACATCGGTCAAGAATACGTTCGAGCAGATTTTTCGCCGCGAGAAGATCAACCCTGTCTACATCGAGGGCGACGCCTTCCATCGCTGGAACCGCGCCGACATGCGCGAGCGAATGAAAGAAGCAGCGGCCAAAGGCGACCACCACTACAGCCACTTCGGCGCCGACGCCAATCTGTTCGAGGAACTCGAGGCGACGTTTCGCGCCTATTCCGAAACCGGCGGCGGGCGCACGCGCGCCTACGTCCACGACATGCTCGAGGCCGAGCAGCACGGCTGCCCGCCAGGGACTTTCACGCCCTGGCGTGAGTTCGAGCCCGGCTCGGACCTTCTCTTCTATGAAGGCTTGCACGGCGCGGTCGTGAACGGCACGATCAACGTCGCCCAATACGGCGATCTCAAGATCGGCGTGGTGCCGGTGATCAATCTCGAGTGGATCCAGAAGATCCATCGCGACAGGGCCGTCGCGCGGCTACACCACGGAGGCGGTGACCGACACGATCCTGCGCCGAATGCCCGACTACATAAACTATATCATCCCGCAGTTCGCGGCAGACGAACATCAATTTCCAGCGCGTGCCGACGGTCGACACCTCCAATCCGTTCATTGCCCGATGGATACCGACGCCTGACGAATCGATGGTCGTCATCCGCTTCGCCGATCCGCGCGGCATCGACTTCCCCTATCTCCTGTCGATGATCCACAACAGTTTCATGAGCCGGGCGAATTCGATCGTGATCCCTGGCGGCAAGCTCGACATCGCGATGCAGCTCATCATGACCCCGATGATCCTGAAACTGGTGGAGCGTCGGCCGCCGTACGCTGCGTAATTGAACCTCAAGAATAAGCGGTTTGAATCTAACCTCGCGACGAGGAGAAGAGCCATGAACAAGCAAACGTCGCAGACAGTCACAGGCAAGGATCGCTACAAGTCCGGCGTGATGGAGTACCGCAAGATGGGCTATTGGGAGCCCGACTACGTGCCGAAAGACACCGACATCATCGCATGCTTCCGGGTGACGCCGCAGGAAGGGGTCGATCCGATCGAAGCCTCGGCGGCGGTCGCGGGCGAATCCTCGACCGCGACCTGGACGGTGGTGTGGACCGACCGGCTGACCGCGGCCGAGAAGTATCGCGGCAAATGTTTCCGCGTCGATCCGGCGCCGGGATCGGAAGGGCAATATTTCGCCTACATCGCCTACGATCTCGACCTGTTCGAGCCGGGCTCGATCGCGAATATGTCGGCCTCGATCATCGGCAACGTGTTCGGTTTCAAGCCGCTCAAGGCGCTGCGGCTGGAGGACATGCGGTTTCCCGTTGCTTATGTGAAGACATTCCAAGGCCCGGCGACCGGCATCGTTGTTGAGCGTGAGCGGCTCGACAAGTTCGGCCGGCCGCTGCTCGGAGCGACCGTCAAGCCGAAGCTCGGCCTTTCCGGCCGCAACTATGGGCGCGTTGTCTACGAAGCGCTGAAGGGCGGCCTCGACTTCACCAAGGACGATGAGAATATCAATTCGCAACCGTTCATGCATTGGCGCGACCGCTACCTCTATGTGATGGAGGCGGTGAACAAGGCGCAGGCGGCGACAGGCGAGGTCAAGGGCTCCTATCTCAACGTCACGGCTGGGACGATGGAGGAGATGTACGAGCGCGCCGAATTCGCCAAGGAGCTCGGCTCCGTCATCGTGATGATCGACCTCGTCATCGGCTACACGGCGATCCAGTCGATGGCGAAGTGGGCGCGCAGGAACGACATGATCCTCCACCTGCACCGCGCCGGCCACGCGACCTACACTCGACAGAGGATTCACGGCGTTTCGTTCCGCGTGATCGCGAAATGGATGCGGCTTGCCGGTGTCGACCACATCCACGCTGGCACGGTCGTCGGTAAGCTCGAGGGCGATCCCGCCACGACCAGGGGCTATTACGACATCTGCCGCGAGGAATTCAATCCGACGCAGCTCGAGCACGGCGTCTTCTTCGACCAGCACTGGGCTTCGCTCAACAAGCTGATGCCGGTCGCCTCGGGCGGCATTCACGCCGGTCAGATGCACCAGCTTCTTCATCTGCTGGGCGATGACGTGGTGCTGCAGTTCGGCGGCGGCACGATCGGTCATCCGGGCGGAATTCAGGCTGGCGCAACCGCCAACCGCGTGGCTCTCGAAGCGATGGTCTTCGCACGCAACGCAGGCCGCGACTATGTCAACGACGGTCCAACGATCCTCGCGGACGCCGCCAAGACCTGCACGCCGCTTCGCCAGGCGCTCGACGTCTGGGGCGACGTGACCTTCAACTATGCCTCAACCGATCAGCCCGACTTCGTGCCGTCGTTGACGGTGGCGTGACCGTGATCCGGCGGGCGCAATCCTTTTCTGCGCTTCGCCCAACCCGGACAAGTCGGCTGACCGCCGTCGCGAACTCAAGGAGACTTTTCGATGCGCATCACACAAGGCTGCTTCTCGTTTCTGCCTGATCTCACTGACGATCAGATCCTCATCCAGATCCAATATTGCCTCGAAAAAGGCTGGGCGGTGAATCTGGAGTTCACCGACGATCCGCATCCCCGCAACACATACTGGGAGATGTGGGGCCTACCGATGTTCGACCTGCATGATGCGAAGGGCGTGCTCTTGGAGCTGCATGCCTGCCGCAAGATTTATGGCGACCAGTACATCCGCCTGTCCGCCTTTGATTCCACGCACGGGTGGGAATCGGTGCGCATATCCTTCATCGTCAACCGGCCGAAGAACGAGGAGGGCTTTCGCCTCGATCGATCGGAAGCCCAAAGCCGCGTCATGCGCTATACGACGAGGCCCTACGCGACCGACCGGCCGGAAGGAAAGCGCTACACATGAACGAGGGCGTTCCCGCCGCCCCGGTCAAGACCAACCTGGCGGAAGAGTTCGCCCAGTCGGGCGTCGGTCCTGTGCTTCAGCAGCTTGACGATGAGCTCGTTGGCCTCGCGCCGGTCAAGGAGCGCATCCGCGAGATCGCGGCGCTCCTGCTGGTCGATCGCGTGCGATCCAAATTCGGACTCGCCTCGCAAGCGCCGACCTTGCACATGAGCTTCACCGGCAATCCCGGCACCGGCAAGACGACCGTCGCGGTGCGCATGGCCGAGATCCTCCACCGGCTGGGCTATGTGCGCCGCGGACACCTCGTCGCGGTGACGCGTGACGATCTCGTGGGCCAATATATCGGCCACACGGCGCCCAAAACGAAAGAGGTGCTCAAGAAGGCGATGGGCGGCGTGTTGTTCATCGACGAGGCCTATTACCTCTATCGCCAGGAGAACGAACGCGATTACGGGCAGGAATCGATCGAGATTCTGCTGCAGATCATGGAGAACAACCGCGACGATCTCGTCGTGATCCTCGCGGGCTACGCCGACAAGATGGACCGCTTCTTTCATTCCAACCCGGGCTTCCGGTCGCGCGTCGCCCATCACATCGATTTTCCCGACTACGACGATTCCGATCTCCTGGCGATCGGAGAGAACATGCTCGCTTCGCTCAACTACAAGCTAAGCCCCGATGCGAAGCTTGCGCTCGGCGAGTATATTTCGCGGCGCCGAACGCAGCCGCTGTTCGCGAACGCGCGTTCGATCCGCAACGCGTTGGACCGGGCGCGCCTGCGCCAGGCCAATCGACTCTTTGCGGAGGGCGACCGCGAGTTGACTCTCGACGCGCTGACAACCATCGAGGCCGAAGACATTCGCCGGAGCCGGGTGTTTCAGCAAACAGAGAGCAGCGCGGGATAAGCAGGGTCACCGTGGTTCGGTGGGCTGCGCCACGTCGCATCACAAGCATTTCGAGCTGATTGACGTCCCCAAACAGCACAAGCAAACGAAATTCAATCTCTGCCGCTGAGTCCGTCGAGTGCAAATATATGAAAGCTGTCGTTTTCGATCTTGATGGCACCCTGATCGACAGTGCGCCGGACTTGCATACGGCGGCAAACCGCATGCTCGACGACCTTCGCCGACCGCCATTGACGCTTGAGACGGTTGCTGAGTTTCGTCGGCAATGGCATCCCCACGTTGGTCGCGCGCTGCCTTGCGGCGACCGGTGGTCCGGCGACGGATTTGGACTATGCCATTTCCAGATTTCGCGAGCACTATGCCCGGGCGCCAGCTCATCTGACACGGCCGTATGTTGGCGTCGACATGATGCTCCGGCAGCTTACCGAATTTGGGTTTGCGCTCGGCGTATGCACGAACAAGCCTTATGAGTTTGCCGTCACGATTCTAGAACAACTGGGGATGATGAGGTTTATCGGCGCCGTCGTGGGGGGTGACACATCGCCGAAACTGAAACCAGACCCTGCGCCGCTTTTGCTCTGCCTCGATCGGCTCGGCGCTGCCCCCACGTCCACACTCTATGTCGGCGACAGCGAGATCGACGCCGAAACTGCTTTTCGCGCAAAAGTGCCCTTCGCGCTGTACTCTGGCGGGTATCTGCGGGGGTCCGTCGAAGCGTTCGGGCCGCTTTACGTGTTCGATCATTTCGAAGATCTGTCCGACTACATGCTGCAAGGGGGCGCCGGGCGGTGAGGTGCGCGAAAGAGCTGGCCGGGTAAAGTCCAAGTTCCGACACGTTCCAGCCTCGCTCTTGGCTGTGAAATATGGCCCGCTGTGAATCAGACACCAAGGTTAGGCAGCAGATCATGCGCTTTGCGCAGCCCATTCTTGTTGCGGTTTCAGCGAGCGCCGTGGCCGCTCTCGTGCTGCTAGGCGGGGTCGCTTCGGCCGTGGAGGAGCCGCCGCATAGAGTGGAGGCGCGCGATGGAGATTTTGAAATCCGCGACTATCCCGGCTCTCCCGGTTGCGGAAGTGACCGTCCACGGTGACCGGAATTCAGCGGCCTATGCGGGTTTTCGTAAACTGGCAGGATTTATTTTCGGAGCGAACTCGCGCAAGCAGAGCATTGAAATGACCGCGCCGGTCATCGAAGCGCGCGCCGACGGTGCGATGGCGACGAGCGCGCTCACTGAGCCGGCTGGTTCGAGCCCCAGTTGGGTGATCCGCTTCGTCATGCCGCGCGGGTTCTCGCTCGCCGCTCTGCCGAAGCCCGACGATCTTTCCATCAGGCTGCGGGAAGAACCCCCGACCCGCTTCGCGGTCCTCCGCTTCTCGGGTCTCGCTGGCGACGCCGCCATCGCGGCGAAGACAGCCGAGCTCGAAGTCGATGCTGAAGGCTCGCGATCTCGTGCCTGCCGGACCGCCGATCGTCGCGCAATACGATCCGCCGTGGACCCTGTGGTTCATGCGTCGCAACGAGGTGATGATTCCGATCAAGATGTGAACCTGGACCGAGTGTTCAGGGACGTGATCGGAGGCCTCGGACTGAGCCGGCTCGTTGTCAGGCTGTCGAGTTGTGCGGCGCGCAGCGACGGTGATCCATTGTGCGCTCTTCAGCGTAAAAGCCGGAAATGTGCGCCGGACAAACGGATCGGAGGAGCCGGCGAGTGCGAAATGTGTCGAAGCGCCGCTCCGAGGTCTCGCTGGCATCGAGCCTCCGAGCTTGGACCTGGCGCCGAGGAACGCCGCAGCGGAAGCGGCCCTGAGGCGATTTAGGCTCGAGTTGATAGGAGGTGGCTGGTCGGGGCCCCTCGTGAATAGGCAATTACGAATTGGCGTGGCGTACGTCGAAAACCAATCTGAGCACGACATTGCTCGTAACGCGAAGATTCCACTGGGAGAGCAAATGACCTTTGTCGCGGGCTACGTAGCAACCCTCGTCGCTTTTGTGGCCGTTGATATGGTCTGGCTCGGAATAACGGTAGAGCGGCTCTACCGGCCGGCGATTGGCGACATCCTCTCCGCATCTGTGAACCTGCCCGCGGCTATCGTATTCTATCTCATCTTCCCGGTCGGATTGACTATCTTCGCAGTGCTTCCGGCTGTGAAGGATCAGTCGGCGACCCACGCTGCGCTTTTTGGCGCTCTCTTCGGCTTTTTTGCTTATGCCACTTACGACCTGACCAACCAAGCGACATTGCGCAATTGGCCGACGCAGTTGACCCTCATCGACCTCGCTTGGGGCTCCGCGCTCGCCGCATTCGCCGCGACGATCGGCTATCTCACGGCCAGCCGATTTTAGCCGATCGGCGCGACGCGTTTGTCTTTCGAGATTAGCCGCTGAAGAAACTTGCCTGCGCGCCGGGCAGGCTTGAGATGCATCTGCGTGGAGGCAAAACATCGGCTCTTCGAGCAGCGGCGGGCAGAGACGTTCCAGACGTTACAGCGTCCCTGCGCCGAGAAACGACCGGCTTTCCCTGCGAACGGAAGAATTGGCCATTGATGGGTGGACGAACTTCTCTCCGATCCCCACGAAGTCGCTTGCGTCGCTGTAGGGCAGGACTGTGCGTTCGATCCGGATGAACCCTGTCGCTCGCTTTCCTCGCGGCGGAGATCGTATTGGCGGCAGTGGCAAGATGCCTGCCACGCGGCTTTGGCCCAAAGCGTCTCGTCGACCTGCCGGCGGCCTGGTTGGATCAGTGGCCCACGCTCGGACTACCTTTGGCCGTTCGAATCGAGCGCGATGGGCACTCGGCAAAAGGCAACCTTAGAAACGGAATTTTGCGAGCCCGAGCCTGCTCATCGCCGCTATTCTTCCTCCGGGACGACCCTCCTCAGCCGGTAGCGCTCGGACATGGCCAATCGTAAGAGGCGCAAGATCGGCGATCCGGATCTGACTTTTCCATAGTTCGAAGACAATGATAGGCTCGGGGAGCATGAGCGAAGGATCGAAGCGCCGAGTCCGTCTGGGACAACAGGAGATCGTATTCGCGGTCTTCGCCGTCCTATTCGTTGCGTTCTCTATCTTCCTTCCGGGGTTCCTCAGCGCCGACAATATGTTGACCCTGCTGCAGAACGTCGCTGTGCTCGGCATTCTTGGCCTCGCGATGGCGATCGTGGTGCTGGGCCGCGGAATCGACATTTCCCTGATCGCAACGCTCGCGGTGCCCCCGGGCCTCGTCTTGCAAATGGTGCAGGACGGCCATTCCCTTCCCGCCTCGGTCGCCGTTGCGCTTGTGTTGGCGATCGGGTTTGGGCTCGTCAATGGCTGGCTTATCGCCTATGCCGACGTGCCATCGCTGTTCGCGACGCTGGCGACCGGCCTGTTCCTCGCAGGGCTCGGACAGGCCTTCCTGTTCCAGCTCGACGTCGTTCAGTGGAGCCCCGGAATGGACGGCTTCCAGCGGCTGGGGCAGGGTTCAATCCTGGGTGTGCCGACGTCGATTGTGATGTTTGCGATCGCCTGCGTCGTAGTAGCGCTCTTCTTGCGTCAGACGCGTTGGGGCGCCTACATCTATTCGATCGGCGACAACCCGAATGCAGCGCGCGTGACGGGGATTCCGACGCGCCCGATCATCGTTCTGCAATATGTGCTCGCCGCGTTGATCGGATGCTTCGCCGGCCTCGTCCTGGCGGCGTCGGTCAATTCGATGCCGACCCGCATCTTCAATTCGACCCTCATATACGACGTCATCCTGGTCGTGGTTCTGGGCGGCATCGGGCTCACGGGAGGCCGCGGCGGCGTCCTCAACGTCATTATCGGAACGCTGTTGATCGGCACGATGCTTAATGGGATGACGATCATGGACATCCCCTATGCCGGCCAGAATCTCATCAAGGGCGTTGTGCTGCTGCTCGCCGTTATCACGGACTCGTTTCTCAATCCGCGCAATGAGGAGACGGCCCAGCAGGGCGACATTTAGTGAAAGTAAAACAAACAGGAGGAAACAATGGCGCTTAATAAGACACTGAAAGTGATGCTGGTGGGCCTGGGACTGGCGGTCGGGGCAACCGCTCCGGCGCTCGCACAGCAGGGACTCGATGAGCCTTTCCAGAAGCCGTTCAAGGAGGCGCTCGAGGGCAAGACGGTCGCTTTCGTCCCGGTCGCGATGAACTTCGATCTGACGGAGGGGTGGTATGCGGGCCTCAAGAAGGAGCTGGAGCCCTATGGCGTCAAATTCGAGCTCCGCGATCCGAACTGGAACACCAATTCGGGCGCGCAGGCGGTAACCTCGCTGATCTCCGAGAAACCGGCCGTCATTGTTGTGCACAATCCTGACGTGCAGACCTATGCGAAGCTCCTGCAGAGAGCGGAGAACGAAGGAATCTACGTCATCCAGATCAACATGGGCTCGGCCTATCGCAGCACGGGCTTCGTCGGCGCGAACTGGATCGAGATTGGCGAAAAGGATGCAGAGGCGGTCGTCAAAGCCTGCGAGGGCAAGTCGAACAAGATCGCGATCGTTCAGGGCGCGCTGTCGGCCGCGGCCAGCGCCTATACCCTGAAGGGCGTCGAGAACGTGCTCGCCAAGCACCCGGAAATCAAGGTTGTCTCAAGCCAGGCGGCGGACTGGGACGCAGCCAAGGCCAAGGCGATCACGCAGACGGTGTTAAAGCAGAACCCCGATCTTTGCGGAATCGTCGGTTTCTGGGACGGCATGGACATCGGCACAGCGGCCGCGGTCAAGGAAGCGGGCCTCACCGGCAAGGTGTTCGTTGCGACGTCGGGCGGCGGGGAGCGTAAGGGCGCTTGCGAACTGGTCAAGGCCGGCGGCCTCGATCTGGACATGAGCTATGACGTTCCGACGCAGGCTGCCCAGATGGCGGGGATGATCAAGTGGCTGATCTCGTCGGGCGTGAAGCCCGGTTCGGTCAAGGGGTCGTCCTACACGACGCTGATCCCCATCACCAAAGCCAACGCCGACAGCGAGACGGCGTGCTGGAATCTCAGCGATCTGAAGAAGTAGCGGTCCCTTCAGTGGCTCTCGGGGCGGATCGTCGCGCCCCGAGTTAGCCTTCGCGAACTGCTTTCAGCCAACCTTTCGGCACTCAATGCGCGATACCCTCACCCGCTGGCGATACCGCTACTGGCCGGATCATCTAGTCGGCGAGATCCTATCGAAGCGTTGGACCGAAACCGCTATTCCGGTCATCGTCCTCTTGATCGTCGGCTTCGCGCTGAGCCGCATGATCGACAACTTCCTGTCGCCGTCCAGCCTGGCGGACACCGCCCGTCAGGCTGGCGAAATCGGCTTCATCGCGCTCGGCGAGGGTCTCGTCGTGATCGTCGGCGGCATCGACCTTTCGGTCGGATCGATGTTCGCGCTGACCGATTTCTGCGCGCTCTATACGCTCGATGTTCTGGGCTGGCCGGTCGTTGCAGTCGCCGCCGCAACCATCGTGGTCGGCGCGCTGCTCGGCGCTATCAACGGCTTCCTGATCGGATATCTGAGGCTGCGCGCCTTCATCACTACTCTCATTACCCTGATCGTCTACCGCTCAGCCTTCGATCTTCTCATCCAACGTTACTCGAACCAGATCGCCTCGGCGTTTCCCGACTTTCCGACCTGGAACTTCGTCGGCGGGGGCGACGTGTTCGGAGTTCCGAGCATCGCCATTGTCTATCTGGCGGTCGCAATCTTCGGGCATATCTTCCTGACGCGCTTGCGGCCCGGCTGGCACATCACTGCCATCGGCGGCTCCCGGCGCTCTGCCTATAATTCTGGCATTCCGGTCCGGCGCACGATTGCGCTCTGCTACGTCGCCTGTGGCGCGCTAACCGGAGTCGGGGCGCTCTTCTTCGCTGCTCGGCTCGGAACGGTCGGCGGCGACATTGGCGTCGGGCTGGAAGTCATCGTGCTCACGGCGACGGTGCTTGGCGGCATCACGCTCGGCGGCGGCAAGGGGTCGGTCACCAAATCGGCCGTCGGCACCCTCATCGTCTTGCTTATCACCAATGGCCTCACGACCATGAACGCGCGCGGCGGCTTCAACCGCATGGCGCTGGCCGGCATTCTGCTTGTCGCCGCGACGGTCGACATACGCTGGCAAAAGAACCGCGCCCGCATCATCAGCAAGGTCTATGTCAGCCCGACCTTCCACGAACTGCCGCCGCCGCCGCCGACCGAGATCGGCAAGGGCGGGCCGTTCGAGCAGAACGACAAGTTGCGCGACGTGACGCTGATTGGACTGGGCCGAATCGAAGCGCCGGAGGACGTCATTCTCGATCGGCACGACAATCTTTACGCCGGCTCGCGCCACGGAGATGTCATCCGGTTTCTCGCCCCCGACTATGAGACAATGGAAGTCTTCGCCCATATCGGCGGGCAGCCGCTCGGCATGGCGTTCGATCGCAAAGACAATCTCTATATCTGCATCGGCGGCATGGGCCTCTATCGCATCGCGCCGGACGGCGCCGTCGAAAAGGCGACAGACGAAACCAACCGCAGCCTGAGATCGGTCAACGATGACAGCCGCCTACGCCTCGCCGACGACCTCGATATCACGGACAACGGGCTCATCTTCTTCTCCGAGGCGACGATCCGCTACGAGATGGACGAGTGGCCGGTCGACGGGCTCGAGGGGCGCGGAAACGGCCGCATCATCTGCTACGACACAAACACAGGGCGCACCCACACGGCGATCCGCGGACTGAAGTTTCCGAACGGCATCTGCGTCGCGAGCGACGGCCAGTCGATCCTGTTCGCCGAGACGTTTGGCTGCTCCGTCAAGCGATACTGGTTCGATGGTCCGAAGAAAGGCGCGATAGAAGTCGTCATGGACAATCTTCCGGGCTATCCCGACAACATCAACCTCGCTTCCGACGGCAATTACTGGCTGGCGCTCGTCGGCATGCGCAGTCCCTCCCTCGACCTGGCCTGGAAGATGCCCGGGTTTCGGAACCGCATGGCCAAGCGCGTTCCGGTCGACGAATGGCTGTTCCCGAACATCAACACCGGCTGCGTCGTCAAATTCAATGAGAAGGGCGAGATCCTTGATTCCCTATGGGACCTCAAAGGCCTCAACCACCCGATGATCACGTCGATGCGCGAGCATCGCGGTTATCTCTACCTCGGCGGCATCGCCAACAATCGTATCGGGCGGTACAAGCTTCAAGGCGCCGATCCGAATTTCATCCAATACGATAAGCGATGGGGACGGCTCGCTTGATTGCGGCGATCAGGGAATTCGCCAACCAGATTTTGGGGCGCGGCGAGGCGACGATCACCGTGCCGTCGTTCGACGGTGCGCTCAAGCCGAATCAGAAGCTGGAGGAGGCGGAGATCCTTCTCGAATGCGCAGCGCCGGAGGATCTGGCGACCGACGGCGCCAACCTTTACCTCGCTGACGGTCCGAGGCTTCTGCGTCTCGAGCGCGGCGCAGCGACCGAAATCCGCGCCTTCGATCAGCCTATCTCGGCGCTTGCGTGTATGGCCGGCGGCGCGCTTGCGGTTGCGCTGGGCGGACGCGAGGCGCGCATCTACGCCGATCCCTCTGCGTCGAAGCCGCGAACGATCTTTGCCAGCGGGCTTAGCGCCGTCAATTCCCTTGCGGCCGCCCCCGATGGCATGCTGATCGCGACCGACGGTTCGCAAAGGCGCGGCGTCGATCAATGGCCGACCGATCTCCTGGATCGCGGTCGGAGCGGGCGGGTGCTGCTCCTCGACCCGGCCACCGGATCGGTCAAGACGGTCGCAAGCGGGCTCAGCTACGCCTTTGGGGCGGCAGCGAGACGCGATGCAATGCTGGTCAGCGAGAGCTGGCGGCATCGGGTCATTGCCCTGGAGCGTGACGGGTCGACCGCCGTCGCTCTCCCCCATCTTCCTGCCTATCCGTCGCGGCTTTCGCCGGCCGCCGGTGGCGGGTACTGGCTGACAGCCTTTATCGCCCGCAGCCTTCTGGTCGAGTTTGTGCTGCGAGAACCGGCCTATCGGCGGCGCATGATGGCCGAAATCGAGCCGGAGTACTGGATTGTTCCGCGTTTGCGCTCAGGCCAGTCGTTCAAAGAGCCGTTGCAGGGCGCGCATATCAAGACGATGGGGGTTATCAAGCCTTGGGCGCCGCCGCGATCCTACGGCCTCGTCGTCCGCCTGAGGGAGGACGGCGCGCCGCTCTATTCGCTGCACAGTCGCGTCGACGGAACGAACCATGGCGTCGTGTCGGCGATCGAGTTCAACGGCGACCTTATCATGATCGCGAAGGGGCCCGGGCGCATCTTGAGGCTCCCGATCGCCCCGCTCGCCGCGGAGTTTGGCGCATGAGCGACACGATTCTCGCCCTGAACAAGGCGACCAAGCTCTATGCCGGCGTTCCCGCGATCGACGGTGTCGATTTTGACCTTGAGCGCGCGGGAGATCCATGCGCTGGTCGGCGAGAACGGGGCCGGAAAGTCGACGCTCACCAAGGTTATGGCCGGAGTCGTCACTCTGACGTCGGGGACGATGATCCTCGATGGAGTCGAGGTCTCGCCGAGGTCGCCGCTAGAAGCCCGCCGTCTCGGCATCGGCATGGTGTTTCAGGAGAACAGTCTCGTGCCGACGATGACCGTGGCGCAGAACCTGTTTCTCGGCCAGGAGCGCTTTTACAATCGTCTGCGCGGCATCTACATCGCCGCGCAGCAGTTCCTGCAGTCGCTGAACTTCGACGTCGATCCGACCGTCACTGTCGGCGCGCTCGGCGCGGCCAAGAAGCAAATGGTCGAGATTGCGCGCGCCGTGCTTCATCGCGCCAAGGTGATCATCTTCGACGAGCCGACCGCCTCTCTCACTCCGGAAGAGAAGAAATACTTCTTCGATCTCGTCCGCGATCTCCAGAAGCGCGGCGTATCGATCGTCTTCATCTCGCATGCGCTCGAAGAAGCGTTGATGCTCGCCGACCGCATCACGGTGCTGCGCGACGGCAAAAACGTCGTTACTGACGACGCGGCGAAATTCGATCGCGCGCGCATTGTCCAGGCGATGGTCGGGCGCGACCTGTCGCAGAGTCTCTACGGCGTGCGCAAGACGACCGTGCGCCCGGTCGGCGAGCGCGTGCTGACGGTGCAAAACCTGAAAATGGCGCCGATGGTGAAAAACAATTCGCTCTCGGTCTTCGCCGGACAGATCACCGGCGTCTTCGGCCTTGTCGGCGCCGGGCGGACCGAAACCTTCAAGATCGTCTCGGGCGTCCTGAAGCGCGACTTCTTCCACGGCGGGGAGATCCTCCTGCGCGACAAACCGGTGCGGTTATCGCGTGCCCGCGACCGCGGTCCGGGCGGGCGTCGCCTATGTCACGGAAGACCGCAAGGTCGAGGGCTTTTTCGAAACGACGTCGATCGCGCGCAACCTTTATCTCGGGCTGCTCGCGAAGTTCCCGCGCGGGCGGGCGCTGCTGTCGAAGCGCGAAGCCAACGCGGTTGGAACCGACTGGATCAAGCGCCTGAACGTTCGCGCGATCGACGACGCGGCGAAAGTGGTCGAACTGTCGGGCGGCAACCAGCAGAAGGTGGTGATCGCCAAGTCGCTCATCCAGGAGCCCGACCTGATCATCTTCGACGAGCCGACCCGCGGCGTCGATGTTGGCGCGATCGTCGAAATCCACGACGTGATCAACCGGCTCGCCGACGAAGGCAAGGCCGTTGTGGTCATCTCATCCTACCTGCCGGAGATCCTGGCGCTCTCGGACCGCATCCTGGTCTCGCGGCAAGGCAAGGTCGTCGAGGAATTCTCGGCGCTCGAGGCCACCGAGGAGAAGATCATGTACGCAGCCATTCACTAGTCGGGGCGCTTGGGGTTTGGCTCCGTCTCGACGGCGGGCGCGACCCCGTTCGTCCACCCGGTTTGTGTTTTCTTGAAACGTCCCGTTTCGCGGCTAATCCCCTGTTTCAGGGTGTTGGATTTCCTTGGATTTGCTTGGATTCTCTCGTCCGAATCGTGACTTATCAATGGGTTACACGCGATTTTCAGGAGCCGTGATTTTCCTTTACGCGTTTGCCTCGGAAATAGCGCGAAGACGCGAGCCGACGATCGGCCAGCGGAAGGGACGGATCGCTCATGGGGTTAAGCATAACTCAATTTCTGATTTTCCGCAAGAGATTGTCCGCTCTTATAGCGTGAGTCTAGCTGTGGGTGAGATCTGAGAACCTGTCTCCGTCCTGGCCGCCCCCGGATCTTAGTCCGGGGGTGACCCGGCCATCTACGGGAACATCGTAAGCCTCTGAACTGACGGAAAGTCTAAAAGGCCGAGAGATTTGCGGCGGCGCGTGGATGGCCGGCAAACGGCCGGCCCTCGCCAATATTCAGCCCAAGACCAAGAGTTAACGCTATAAGAGCAGAATTGCCGCCTGCGTGCAGCGCTATCAACGTGTCCAGGCGTCGCCCGATTCGTCACCGCGTGATTGCACCAAGAGTCTTAAGTTTGGCCTGATGAACAAGGGAAACGAGCGCGTTCATGCCGCGAACGGCTTCCATTTGGCGCGCGGCGCCTGAATTCCTTTGCGGCTAGGCTTTTGTCGCGAGCAACTCGCTCAAATTCTTATCGAGCTGACCGATCGCATTGGGATCGGCGCCGAACAGCGCAAGATGACCGTCGACCGTCTGGATCGGCCGGAACTCGGCATTGGGAATGAGCCGCCATTCGGCCTGGCAATCGGACGGAGGGAAGAACATGTCCGACGACATCGGCATGACGAAGGTCTTGGCCTTAATGCGGCCCAACGCGGCCCGCAAGTCGCCGCCGGTCTAGTCGGCTCACGTCGCCGCGCTGCCATTTCCACGCCATGCACAGCAAATCGTTGGGTCCATGACGGAGAAATAGTTGGTCATGAAGTTCATGATGAAATCGTCCATCGACGAAAAGCCCAGCGCCTTATGCCGGTCCTGCTGGAAGAACTCCGTGCTCCAGCCCATCACCGCCCACATTTTTGCGTGGCGCAACAAACCTTCCCTCACGTCGGCCGACGATGCATAGAAGCCCTTGTTGAAGCCGGGGTCGGAGGTGATGGCGTCGACCAGCGTTTCCGTGAATAGGGAATCGTGGATGGTGTTCTTCGCGGTGCCGGCGATCGGCGCGGCGCGCTTCACCATATCGGGGTAGCGCACCGCCCATTCGTAGGTTTGCTGCGCGCCCATGGAGCCGCCGACCACGAGCGCGAGGCTCTTTATGTCGAATTTTTCTGCGACAAATTTATGTTGCGCCCGCACGTCATCGCCGATGCGGACTTTGGGAAAGTTCGCCATCCCGCCTGGCGCCGGCGTGTTGTGTGGGGACGTCGAAAGGCCGTTTCCGATCTGATTGACGACGATGATGAAATACTTGTCGGGATCAAGCGCTCGACCCTGACCAATATAGACCTGCTCCATGATCTTGCTGGTGCCGGAGTACCAGGTGGGAACGAGGATGGCGTTGTCTTTCGCGGCATTGAGCTTGCCGAAAGTGGCGTAGGCCAGTTTGCAGGCGCGGATCGTGCCGCCTTCCTCGAGTTCGAGATTGCCGATGTCGTGAAGCTCGTAAGGGCCGTGAACGTCCTGCGAGTAATAGCTGTTCTCGATCATGTCGCCTCCCATGCGGGTTATTGGAGCGGTAGGACTGAAGCCCTTCCCGCCCGTTCTTCCTGGTTCGATGCTCGTCTACGCGAGTTCGAATCCCTCGTAGCCCTTAGCCGCGATCTCGTCGCACTTCTTCCTGTAGCCGCCCACTCCCTCCGGCCCCAGATAGGGCAGGAAAGCGCGCGGTTTGCCCGGAATGTTGGCGCTCATGTACCAGGAGTTGGCGCCGGTCATCAGCGTCGCGTTGACGACCTCGTTGACGTGGGCGACCCATTGATCCTGCGCCGATGGCGTCGCTTCGATGGTGGTCTTTCCGACCTTGCGCATCGTCGCGATGCAGTCGGTGATCCACTCGACATGCTGCTCGATCGCGACCGGCATGTTCGTAAGCACCGAAGGGCTTTGCGGTCCGGTGATGGTGAACAAGTTTGGAAAGCCGGCGACCGAGACGCCCAGATAGGTGTGCGGGCCGTCCCGCCACTCCTGATCCAGAGTGTGCGTCCGCCGCGGCCTTTCAGGTTCAGCGCCTTCAGAGGGCCGGTCATCGCGTCAAACCCGGTGGCGAACACGATGATGTCGAGCGGGTATTCCTTGCCGCCGGCGCGGATTCCAGCTTCGGTGATTTCCTCAATCGCCCCGTCGGTTTTCGCATCGACCAAGAGCACGTTATCCCTGTTGAAGGTCTCGTAGTAGTTGGTGTCCAGCGGCTGGCGCTTGGTGCCGTAGGCGTACCCTTTCGGGATCAGTTTTTCGGCAACGACCGGGTCTTTCACAGTCTTGCGGATCTTGCGCTTGATGTAGTCGGCGCAGACGTCGTTGGCCTCCTGCGAGAAGAACATGTCCTGATAGTTCGCCAGCCAAAAGGCGAAGCCGCCGGCATCCCACATGCGGTCGAACACGCGCTCCCGCTCCTCGGGCGTCTCCTCGAGCACAGACTTCGGAATGAAGTAATGCTCCTGGCCGAAGAACGATTCGCGAATCGCGCTTGACGATGCCGTCATAGTCGGCCTTTCGGGCGCTGACCAATTCGGGGTCCACCTTGCCGTTGCGCGCCGGGACGCAATAGTTGGCCGTGCGCTGGAATACGGTGAGTTGCTTGGCCTGCTGGGCGATTTCGGGAATAGCCTGCACTGCAGTGGCGCCAGTGCCGACCACGCCGACGCGCTTGCCCGTGAAGTCAACGCCGGTATGGGGGAAGCGGCTTGTGTGATACCACTTGCCCTTGAATGTCTCCAAGCCCTTGAACGAAGGCATGTTGGTGGTCGACAAGCGTGCCGACCGCTGAGATGAGGTAGCTTGCTGTGACCTCTTCTCCCTTGTCGGTGCGCACTCGTCCAAAGGTTGGTTCCTTCGTCGAATTCGGCCCCGGTCACGCGCGTCTTGAACTGGATGTCGCGTTTGAGGTCATGGCGTTTTGCGACCTCTTCGAGGTACCGCAAAATTTCGGGCTGCTCGGGATAGCGTTCGGACCAGTGCCACTCCTGCAGGAGTTGCTTGTCCCAAGTGAAGCAGTAAATGTAGGCGTCGGAATCGCAACGCGCGCCCGGGTAGCGGTTCCAGTACCAGGTGCCGCCGACGGTTTCGCCGGCTTCATACACGCGCGCCTTCAGTCCCAATCTATCCCTCAGCGACTTCAGCATGTGCAGGCCGGAAAAGCCCGCGCCGATCACGACAGCGTCGAAATGTTGAGCTGTGCTAGCCATGTGCGTCCTCCAGTTTTCTTACTTGAATCAGTGAGAGAGTTTCGATCCTCCCTGAGGATTCCGGGTGCAGAGCCGCCTTCGCATCCAACAAGACGGACGCTGCCTTCGACCAAACATTTGGTGCACGCCGGACGGTCGTTGGATCAGGGTGGCGCCTGATATTGCGTCAGCTTGAGACGATCGACTCTACTCGTCGGCGAAGTCCTGCTCAATCGCGACCGCCGAAGTTGCGGCAGCGAATATCCTGGCTTTCCTCCCGTGTTGTTCCTTGTCTGGAGTAATCTTTCACCCGGACGAGTATTTTTGCAAGGAGCCGATCGCGCCTCTGTTTCGGCTCTCCAAAACGCCGTCCAAATGCCAGCTTCAATCCGATGGGACGCGTTCGTCACGCAGTCGACGGATGGCAGGTGTTTGCGCACGCGGACGGCTCGAATCGCGCCGCTCGGCCGCCTTCGCCCTCTCGCGGTTTTGCCGTAACCGCCCAAGATCACGAACGGTCAACTGTCCTCCGCGTCAGGGTGACCGGTCCGGAACGTCGCCCCAAGTTGGACGCTGAGAGTGGTTACGCGAGCTTGAGAAGTCGCGCCGCATTCTCTTTCAGAATGAGCGGGCGCACCTCGTCCTTGATCTCGATCTTCTCGAAGTCGGACAGCCAGCGCTCCGGGCTGATCATCGGCCAGTCGGAACCAAAGAGCACCTTCTTCTTGAGAAGCGTGTTGCAGTACTGGACGAGAATCTTCGGAAAATACTTTGGCGACCAGCCAGACAGGTCGATGTAGACGTTCGGCTTGTGGTTGGCGACGGCGAGCGCCTCTTCCTGCCAAGGGAAGGACGGATGCGCCATGATGATCGTCATGTCCGGGAAATCGACGGCGACATCGTCGAGATACATCGGGTTCGAATATTTGAGCCGCATGTTGTTGCCTGCCGCGCATGCCCGAGCCGACACCTGTCTGCCCGGTATGGAACAGCGCCGGCTTGCCGGTCTCCTGGATCGCCTCGTAAAGCGGGTAGGCAAGGCGATCGTTCGGGAAAAAACCCTGCATCGTCGGATGAAACTTGAAGCCCTGAACGCCGAACTCCTTGACGAGCCGGCGCGCCTCGCGCGCCCCCAACTTGCCCTTGTGCGGATCGATGGATGCGAACGGAATCAGGATATCGCTGTTTTCCGCCGCGAGTTGCGCGACCTCCTCGTTCTTGTAACGCCGGTAGCCGGTCTCGCGTTCGGCGTCCACGGGAAAGATCACGGCTGCGACATTCTTCTCGCGAAAGTGCGCCGCCGTTTCCGGAATGGTCGGCGGATGTCGCCACGGCGCGCCGAAATATTTCGCCATCGTGCTCTGAAGTTCGTCGTAGCCGTCATCGGGATGGCAGCCGCATGGCTCTTCCGCATGCGTGTGGATGTCGATCGCCCGCACCTTTGAAATGTCGACCATGTCAGTTCCTCACAAGCGCACGACTAGAGGATCGTTGTCGTCGTAGAGCCGCTCCAACAACGCCTTGCGGAGCGTCAGCACCTTGCGGGCGTTGACGGTGCCTTTGGCGGTGAGCTCGCCCTCGCTCATCGACGGCGGCGTCGCGAGCACGAGGGCGCGCGCCACACGCGTCGATGAACCCGTTGCGTGTTTCGCCATAGCGGCGAGGCGGGGCTGGATCAGCTGACGCACGGCATCGGCGCCGAACGCCCCGCCCGTATCGCCCGCGGTGAGGGCCATGTCGTTGATGGACCCAGGATGAGGGAATACCAAGAGTCCGATTTCGTTGCGGTCGTGGCCGGTGACGACGACGTCGAACGCGATGTCCGCGAAATGCTTGAGCGCCTCGAGCCGGATGTTGGTGGCGCGCACCCACGTCCCGCTCGTCAGCTTGAAATCTTCGGCGATGCGGCCGTCAAAGCTCAGCCCCGCATTCGCATCGTTCGGATCGACGAGTTTCACGGCGTCCTTGGTGATAAGGAAGCCTTCGTCATCGAACGCCTCCTCCGTTTTCTCGGGGTCGCGATAGTAACCCTTGAGCACGTTCGGTCCCTTGAGACGCAGCTCGAAGCGTCCGTCCTCATCGGGTATCAGCTTCAGCGTAATCTCCGGCAAAGGCACGCCGATGTTGCCCGGCCGGTCGACGGGCTGATGCGTCTGCGTCGCGGAGGGCGCAGTTTCCGACAAGCCCCATCCGGAGAACATCAGCGGCGCCTCGCCACGAACCTCTTTCGCGAACTTCTCGAGCGCGGACCAGATCTCGGGCGTGACAGAGGCGGCCGCATAAAAGATCAGATCGCAATCGCCGAGATAGGCGTGCTTGAGCCCCTCGTCCTTCTCCATCGCGGCGACGAGCTGCGCAAAACCAATCGGCACATTGAAGGCAAGGTTTCCGGCGTGTTCGCGGATGTTGCGGACAGACGCCGCAAATCCGGCTTTCGTCGGCTTGCCCTCGTCGAGGTAGAGGCTGCCGCCGTTGGCAAGCATGAGATTGAAATTGTGATTGCCGCCAAAGACGTGGCTCCATGGCAGCCAGTCGAGCATCTTCGGCGGACGCGCCGCCACGACAGGCATAGCGGCGACGATCTGCGCCTGATTGACGCACAGCATCCCATGCGTCGTCATCACGCCCTTCGGGTTCGCGGTCGATCCTGAGGTGAAGATGATTTTTGCCAGAGTGTCCGGCCCAACCTTCGCATGGGCCGCGTCGACATCGGCGCTCGCGTCGCCCTGCAGAAGATCGACGAACGTCGTCGCGCCGCCCGGGGCGTTCCGCGCGACAACCTTTTCGACGCCATCGAGAAACGGCAGCGCCAGCGCCGCTCCGTAAGCCGCGCCGTCGTCCGCAAAGACCATTTTCGGGCGCACTGTTTCGATCGCGTACTGCAAGCGCGGATAGGCGTCCGGCACGAGCGAGTATTGCTCTGCGAGCGGAACGATCGGAACGCCCACATATTGCGCCGCGAGCGCTAAAAGCCCGTGGTCGACACTGTTGCCGGAGATGATGACGATCGGCGTTTCCGTTCCGAGTCCGCGGCCGAGCAGAGCTGACGCCAGAGATCGGACCTGCTGAAGCGCGTCAACGTAGCGCAGCTCGCGCCAGCCATGGCCCGACCGCTCCGCGAGGAAGACGCGATTGGGCGCGTCCTTGGCCCAGCGGTGCAGCCACGCGCCGGTGTTCCGCGCCACGGGGCCGAGCGGCACGCGCGTTCGCAGCAGGATTGCGCCGTCCGGGCGGTCCTCGCGGATGACATCATGCGAGATAAACCCTGGCATAGCTCGCGTCCCTCAGTTCGCTCTCAGCGCCTCGCTTATGGCAGCGCGTTCTGCTCGCTTTTCAGTTTCAGCAGCTTCACGAGCGCTTCGTCGCGCTGACGGACGACCTCGGTTAGGTCGCGCTCGCCAAGCTCGTCGCTCACGCCGGCGGCGACGCGCGCGCCGAGATCGGCGTCGACCGTCACGCTGCCGAGGTCGCGCCACATGCCCTCGGTCGCCTGCCACAGCGGCTTGTCGAACAGCGCGCCCACGCCGCCCGCGCCTCCCGAGAGATGCAGGTTCATGAACGGGCCAAGCAGCGACCAGCGCAATCCCGGCCCATGCGCGATCGCGGCGTCGACGTCAGCGACGCTCGCGACCCCGGCCTTTACGAGGTTGAACGCCTCCTGCCACAAGGCCGCTTGCAGACGGTTGGCGACGTGACCCACAATCTCATGGCGCAGATGGATCGGGTGCTTGCCCATCGCGCGATAGAAGTTCAAGGCTCGTTCGATCGCATCCGGCGCGGTCTGGCTGCCGCCGCCCACCTCGACGAGCGGAATGAGGTGCGGCGGGTTGAACGGATGGCCGAGCACGACGCGCTCCGGGTGGCGCGCACAGGCGTCTTGGAATTTGCTGATCGGGATCGTCGATGTGCTCGAGGCCAGCGGCGCATCGGGTGGCGCGGCCTCGTCGAGGCGCCGGAAGAGATCCCGCTTGATGTCGAGCCGCTCGGGCCCATTCTCTTGCACGAAGCTGGCGTCGGCGACCGCGTCTTCCGGCGAGGCGGCGAACCGCAGGCGCTCCGTCGACGCGCCGGGCGACAGGCCGATCTGCCGCATCGCCGGCCATTGCGCGTCGACGGTTTTGCGCAGGGCCTCTTCCGCGCCCGGGGCCGGATCGCTGGCGACGACGTCCATGCCGCGCCCAAGAAAAGTCGTTGCCCAGCTCGCGCCGATGACGCCGGCGCCGATGATCGCGACGCGTGTGATGGGAGTGTTCATCTCGAAATCCTACGCAAAGGCGCGAGGGTGACGACAGTGTTCATCTCCGACCCGGCCGTCAGCGATGCTGCACTTTGGCCGCGCGCCCCTCCAGGAACGCGCTGAGCCTTGCCTTCGCGGCGGGATCGCCCTGCGCGACGCCAGCCATCAGCGCCTCAAGCAGATACCCCGCCGCCGGGGCGCTTTCGGCGATGCGCGGCAGCGCTTGGATCAGCGCGAAGTTGGTGAGCGGCGTATTGCCGGCTATCCTCTTCGCGAGTTCGACGCCCTTCTGCAATCCTTCGCCGTTCGGCACGACATATTGCGAAAGGCCGATCGCAAAACCTTCGTCGGCGCCGTAGGTGCGCCCTGTCAGCATCATGTCCATCATGCGCGCGACACCGATGAGCTTTGGCACGCGCACCGACGCGCCGCCGCCAACGTAGATCCCGCGGCTGCCTTCCGGGAGCGCGTAGAACGTTGACGCTTCCGCGACTCGGATATGCGCTGCGGCCGCCAGTTCGAGCCCCCCGCCGACCACTGCGCCATGCAGCACCGCGACCACCGGCAGCGCGCCGAACTCGATCGGCTCGAAGGCTTTATGCCAAGATCGCGAATGCAGCATGCCCTCGGCGACGCTGCGCTCCTTCAGTTCGGAGAGGTCGAGGCCCGCGCAGAAATGGTCCCCATCGCCGACAAGCACAACGGCCTTGACCTGTTCCGGAGGCCGGCTGAACCAGCGCTCGAGCGAAAAGACGGTCTCGTCGTTGAGCGCATTGCGCTTCGCCGGCCGCGCGAGATGCACGATGGCGATCTCGTCCTTCAGCTCCACATGAACGTTGGCGAGATCATCGGCGCCGGCGGCAGGCATTGCGCATTTCCTTCCTCGCATCGACTCTGTCGTTCGCGGGCCGATTTGGCGCCCGTCGTCGCCTTCATTTCTGTCGGATTGCTGACGCCACCGAGCTCAGCTTGCCAGCAAATCCTCACTTGTCCAATCCTACTTCATCCATGACTACGTCGATGTGCTCCGGACGGTTTTCGAGAGTATCGATGAGAAGTTGACTGATGCCGAATGGGTGGCCGCTATTTGCAGCGAACTGCCTGGCGGGTGGGGCTCAGCTGTCTCCTCGGTGAGGCAAACGGTACGCGATGGAGGGATCGGCGGTCGGCGCGTCCGTAATCAACTCCGCTGTGGCCCGATATCGAACGAGTTGTGACTCGCCCATGCTTGCTTCACAATCCTTCGGATGCGTTGTGCCCGGTCGAGGCGCCTGACGCCTTGAGGGAGGAACGAATGAGAATGCTGAAGGCGCCGAATCGGCGGCACATTCTGTTGTCCGGACTCGCGCTCGCGGTCGCGCCGCGGTTGGGATGGGCTGAGGACGCCCGCCCGACCAAGATCGGCATCATGAACGACATGTCGAGCGTCTATTCGGACTACCAGGGAATTGGCTCGGTTGTCGCAGCTCGGCTCGCGGTCGACGACTTTTCAGCCAAGATGGGAGCGCCAATCGAGATCGTGTACGCAGATCATCAAAACAAGCCCGACGTAGGTTCAGCCATCGCCCGGCGGTGGATCGATGCTGAGAATGTCGACGTGATCATGGATCTGCCGAACTCGGCCGTCGCGCTGGCGGTTCTTGCGGTTTGCGAAGAGAAGAACAAAGCCGTGATCGGCTCTGGCGCCGGATCATCGGTGCTGACAGGCCCGAAATGCTCCCGCAATTTCGTCCACTGGACTTACGATACCTACGCCTGGGGCGCGGGCTTAGGGAAGGCTCTGACCGAAGCGGGCGGCAAAAAATGGTTCTTCATCACTGCCGACTACGCCTTCGGCAAGGATATCGAAGCCAACTGCGCCGCCGCTGTTAAGGCTGCGGGCGGGGACGTTGTCGGAGCGGTCCGTCATCCGATCAACACGTCCGATTTCTCGTCCTTCGTCCTTCAGGCCCAGAATTCCGGCGCCGATGTCGTAGCCCTCGCAAATGCCGGCGGCGATACCAGCAATTGCCTGAAGCAAGCCCATGAATTCGGTCTGGCGGACAAGCAGAAGCTTGCAAGCCTGTCACTCAATGTGACCAACATCCCCTCGCTCGGGCTCGAAATCGTTCAGGGCGCGACGATTTGCACTGGCTTCTATTGGGACGCCAACGACGGCACGCGCGCTTTCGCCAAACGGTTCCAGGCGGCCCATCCCAAGCACATGATGCCGAACGACATGCATGCGGGCATGTATGCAGCGACCGAGCATCTGATCAAGGCGCTCGCCGTGACCAAGAGCGCGTCGGATGGCGTCAAGCTCGTCGACGAGATGAAAGCGCTCCAGACCGACGACGCGCTGTTCGGCAAGGGGTCGATCCGCGTTGACGGGCGCAAGCTTCACCCGATGTATCTCTACAGAGCCAAGAGCCCGGACGAATCGAAATACGATTGGGACTATTTCAAGCTCGTCTCGACGATCAAGCCCGAAGACGCGTTCCGCCCGCTCGACAGAGGCGGCTGTCCCTTCGTGAAGGCCTGAGGCGTTCGTCGGAGCGTTCGCTTCGCTTGGCGTCGCGCCACGTTGGGGCGCCGACGAGGGATGGCTTCGGGGACACCGCGGCGAGGGGGCTCGGCTATGTGGGGCGATCTATGAGATCGCTCGGCGCTTCGCAGGAGCGGCGATTGCGCAGGTGAGGAGCGGGGACGCTCGATGAAAAGAGTTGACAATTTCTTGCCAATCCGGCCCGGACGGTCTATTGTTTTTCAGAAACCCCCGCAGCGTGGCTGGCTCGTCCCGGCGCCTTAAGGCGCGAGGGCTGGGGTCGCAAAGTGACTCGCTAATTGCGTTGCAACCAATTGGAATCACTCAAAATGGACTCGCTACGTCGAGCCGCCTGCTCTTCAGCTCCCGGTTAGCTCCGCCCGAAGATGCGCGGCGACTAGATCGGAAGTCGGCAATGCCGACTGCGCGCCGAGTCCGGTCGTCGAGATGGCCGCGGCGCAATTGGCGAAGCGAAGGGCGTCCCGCCAGTCCAGCTTTGCGGCAAGGCGCGCATGGAGGCAGGCGGCGGCGAAACAGTCGCCAGCGCCTGTGGTGTCGAGAATTTTGGCGCGCAAAGCCCGGCGAGGCGACGTGGACAGGATATCGCGCCGGGAACTACTGGGGATCGACGCCGCTCGCCGACGCGCGTAAGGATACGCTCCTCTCATGACACAGCTCTCCCCGAAAGGTCTTCGCGCCGTTGAAGAGATCGCCCACCGCACCGGCTTCACTCAGGCTGCGGTGACGACGATGCTGTCCTCGATTGTAGCCGGTCGCGGCGGCATGGCGCAGTTTAGCCATCCCGAGTTCGGAGGTTCGGGACAATGGATGGCCGGCGGCGCGATTATGATCTCGGACATGTTCAACAATGCGCTCAAGGCGCGGGTCGACGCGTTGTGCAACGAATTGTCGGCCCTGATCCGGAGCGAGCCGGACTCCGCCGCTGCGGACTCGTTTCAATCGCAAGGTCAGGGCGCGCGTGGGAATCGTCAACGCGAAGTGTCGAGCCTTCTGGTGACTGACGGGCTCGATCAAGCGAATTGGTGGCCTACGGATCTTGGCGTTCCATCCAGCCTTGGAGCACAGAACGAAGTTCGCTACGCCTATTTTCCCGCCACCCGGCGCCTCGCCATCGAGATCAACGGGAAAGTGACCGTTTACGACACGCAGCACCATCAGATTAGTGGGTTCTCGCAGCAACAACCGGGATCAGGTTCTCTTAGTTTCTCGAGTCAGCTCGGCGGGATTGACGTCAGCCGCCTGCCGGTTGTCTTCGGCGCAGGCGGAGCGAGGCCATCGCCCGAACCAGGGCATCAGGCGGCCGCCGAGCAACAAGCGGCGATCAACAAAGCGGCTGCTGGACATGAGGACATACTCGCTGCAATAGAGCGGCTGGCCGAGCTGCATGCCCGGCGCATTTTAACCGAGGCGGAATTTTCCGCGAAGAAGGCGGAACTGCTGGGTCAACTCTAGCCGAGCGGCGGTCCGTGGTCGGATGAGGACGTCAAGGAAACGCAAAGCGCATTCGAAGACTCGAACACCAGTCGCGAAAATCGCCGAAACGGTGAAGCCGACAAAAGGGCGCTCTCAGGCGGAAAGCAGGCGTTCCCGGTAGAAACGCGGGACTGACTTGGTAAATCCGCCTTTGCCGCCGCAAGCTGCGGAAATATCGCGCTATTCTGCTGGCGAAGGAAATCACGCCGGGGCGTGGGGACTGCCTGGTGGAGCTGAGGGGATTCGAACCCCTGACCTCTGCAGTGCGATTGCAGCGCTCTCCCATCTGAGCTACAGCCCCGTCGCGCGGCTGTTTACGTGCGCGTCCGAGCCGTGTCAACGACGTCGGCGTGGAGGGTCGGGGCTTCTCCGCTTCAACGGCAGCCTCTCAAGATCTGGGAGAATTCATGCGTGCGATCCTCGACATCGTGATCGTACGTCGCTCGACCTTTACAAGCTGGTGATCATCGCCGGGCGCCGTCCTGTCCTGGCTGATCGCGTTCGGCGTCGTGAACATCCGCAACGATTTCGTTCGCTCGATCTGGAACCTGTTCCTGGCGCTCACCGAGCCGTTCCTGCGCCCGATCCGCAACTTTCTGCCCGGCACCGGCGGCATCGACATTTCGCCGATCATCCTGCTGCTCGCGGTCATGCTGATCGAGCGGATCATCATCTATTACATCTACCCCAACGTTTTCTGACCGTCGGATGCCTGCTGCTGTCGCGGCCAAGACCGCCGCGGGCCGGTTCTTCGAGGACTTTCGCCTCGGCGAGACGATCCGTCACGCGACGCCGCGCACGCTGAACAGCGGCGACGCCTCGCTCTATTCGGCGCTCACCGGCGCGCGTTTCGCGCCGCAAAGCGCCGAGACCTTCGCTCGCGCCATCGGCTATCCGGCGAGCCCGATCGACGATCTGCTCGCCTTCCATGTCGTATTCGGCAAGACGGTGCCTCGACGTCTCGCTGAACGCGGTCGCCAATCTCGGCTATGCCGATTGCCGGTTCTTGAAGCCGGTTTTTCCCGGCGATACGCTTTCCGCCGTCTCGCAGGTGATCGGGCTCAAGGAGAACTCGAACCGGCAGAGCGGCGTCGTCCATGTGCGCTCGAAGGGGTTCAACCAGCGCGGCGAGACGGTCGTCGATTACGTCCGCTGGGTGATGGTGCGAAAGCGCGATCCGAGCGCCCCCGCGCCCGAGACCCACGTTCCCAAACTGCCCGAGACGGTCGCCGTCGCCAGCCTTGGCGCGGCCTGTCCGCGGATCGACCGCGCCGCGTTCGACGGAGACCTCAGCGGATCGCCCTATCGGTTCGAGGACTATTGCGCCGGCGAACGGATCGATCATGTCGACGGCGTCACCGTCGAGGAGGCCGAGCACCAGACGGCGACCCGGCTCTATCAGAACGCCGCCAAGGTGCATTTCAACCAGTTCAGCGAGGGGCAGGGGCGCTTCGGGCGGCGGCTCATCTATGGCGGCCACGTGATCTCGCTCGCGCGCGCTCTGAGTTTCAACGGCCTCGCCAACGCCTTCCATATCGCGGCGATCAACGGCGGCCGGCATGTCGCGCCGCTGTTCGCCGGCGACACTGTGTTCGCCTGGAGCGAGGTTGTCGAGACCGCGGCGCTGCCTCGGCCGCGACGACGTCGGCGCGCTGAGACTGCGCACGTCGCGACCAAGAACCGCCCTTGCGCCGACTTTCCCTGGCGCGAGGGCGACGGCTACGAGCCCGCATGTCGTGCTCGAGCTCGACTATTGGGCGCTTGCGCCGCGGCGGGCCTGACCGCCATGCGGTTGCCGGCGGACGCCGTCCTGCTCATCATCGATGCCGCAGGCGGTCGATCGATCCGCGCCATGGCGCTGGCGAAGCCCAAGAGACGAGACGAACATCGCGGCCCTCATCGCCGCGTGGCGAGCCGAGGGGCTGCCGCTGGTCCATGTCCGCCGAGCAACCGACCGACCCCGCCGCCTCTCACGCGCCGGCCGTCCCGCCAGGGGCCAACGAGTTCGTCCTCGTCCGCAAAGACGCAAGCGCCTTCGTCGGCGCCGACCTTGAAGCCAGGCTCGACGAACTCGGCGCGACGACGCTGGTCTTTTGCGGGGCGCTCGCGGCCCACGCGCTCGAAGCGTCGGCACGGCATGCCGGCGACCTCGGCTATCAGGTCTTTGTCGTCGCCGACGCGTGTCAGGGAGCTGACGCCGGCGATGTCAAAGGCCGGCTCTGGCCAGCAGAGGACCTGGGAGCCCTGGCGCCGGTGAATCTCGCGCGGCGAGCGGCGCCAAAATCGTCGATGCCGCGACCGCGCTTCGAGCTGCAGCGACGGCCAAAGCGCGCCAGCGGCGCGGCGCGGGCAGGACTTGACTGTCGAAGCAATTCAACCGCTGGCGGACGTGTTCATTTCTGCGCGCGAGGAAGCCTTTTCAATGGCTTAAGCCTCTTTTTCTGCAACGCGAACACGGCGCAGCCATTCTCAACATATAATATATGTATAATATTCCGAAGAACATCTCGCGCCTAACGCTAAGAGGGCCGGTCGTTTCGTAATGCCCGCCTTCTTGATCCGCCTGCCTTATAGCAACGCCCGCAAGTTTATTTGTGCAGGCAAACTGTCATGCGATCGTTAACTGCGTCATTTCAAATTTGGTCCTGAATAAATAGTCCTGCGCGGTGTTCACTGCTGGTCGACCCAGGCGGATCGCACCTTCGGTGCTTATAGAGCAGTGGACGGTCTGTCCAAGACCGGCCGCTGGGTCATGTTTTACTGCAAAATCGTAGGGGAGTGATGGTATGTCCAGACTATCGCCATTTCACGCTGTCATATCAGCGACCGTCAGTTTTGGCGCCCTGTGCGCTGGCGGCGGGATCGCCCAGGCTCAGTTCAAGCAGACCAACCTGGTCTCGGACGTGCCCGGCCTTGCGGCCATAACCGACCCCAACCTGGTGAACACCTGGGGCGTGTCCAACCTTCCAGGCAGTCCCTTCTGGATCTCGAACCAGGGCACGAGCACGACAAGCCTCTATACCGTGACCGGCAGCACTGGCGTCTCCCCGGCAAACTTCTTTCCCCCGCCTGCGACGAACTTCGCGGCCATTCCCACGGTCGGAGGCGGTCCGGCGCAAGGACCGACCGGCCAAGTCGCAAACCCGGCGATGTCCTCTTTTGATGTCGCGATGACGGGACCGGCTGCTTTCATTTTCGCCAATTTGAACGGCACAATTTCCGCTTGGAATGGATCCAACGCAAATCCCGCGACCAAAAACGCAGCGACAGTCGTCGCAACCACGCCGGGCGCCCTTTATACCGGATTGGCCATCAACAGCGCGGGCGATATGCTCTACGCCGCCAATGGAGCGACCGGCGCCATCGATGTCTTCAATGGTTCATTCGCGCCGACGACCGTCGCGGGCGGATTTTTCGATCCGACCCTTCCCCCCGGATTCGTCCCCTTCAACGTCGAGGACATAGGCGGCAAAGTCTATGTCGCCTATGCGCCAGCGGGGCGCGCCGCGCAGACGGGCGCAGTTGAGGGCATGGGGGCGGTTGCGGTTTTTGATGAAAGCGGCGACTTCCTGCAGAACCTTGTGCCGGCGGGCGGCGAACTCGCCGCGCCCTGGGGCATGGCCATTGCGCCAGCGGGGTTTGGCGCGTTCGGCGGCGACCTGCTGGTTGGCAATTTCAGCTTCGCCGACAGCGAAATCAACGCCTTCAATGCGACGACAGGGGCGTTCGAGGGCACGATCGACGTCAATGTCGGCCCCGGGCACTCGCCGGGCGGTCTTTGGGACCTGATTTTTGGCAGCGGGGGAACCGGCGATCCGATGACCCTCTACCTGACGGACGGCATCGACGGCGAGACGCACGGCCTATTCGCGGCGATAACCGCCGAATCCTCGACGGCTCCCGTTCCTGAGCCATCGACTTGGGCCATGATGCTGCTTGGGTTTGGGGGACTCGCGCTGTTTGCCGGGAGTCGACGCCGCGCCGCCGCCGCCATCGGCTAAGGGGGGAAGGCCGAGAAAAGGACCGCCCGAAATCAGGCGGTTCTTTTCCCGGCGACACGGCGAAACCGCGACCAGGCGCTCCGCGTATATAGGAGTAATGCGCCGGAGCGTCCCGCAGTGGAGCGGCCGCGTGCGGATTGGAGGCTGCATCATGTCAACCCCCGGATTGGACCGTCGCGCCGCGATTGGGGCCTGCGGCGCGTTTGCGATTGGCGCCGCGATGAGGAGCAAGACCGCGCTGGCGGACGCGGGCCTCGCGGTTGGCAATGTTCGGGTCGACGTTGCGCCCTTGCGCGCTAACGCCGGCGATCCGACCGCGACCTGGGTCGAGCAGGAGCTGCCGCGTCAGCTCGCTCAGGCGCTGTCCGGCCGCCTGACGCCGAAGGGCGCGACGCTCAGCGTGCGGATCGACTCTCTCACGCTCGGGCCGAACAAGGACAGCCGCGCTTGGGACGACATCAGCGGCGTCATGACGGTCGGGGGCGTCGAACGGCCCGTGCGGGCGACGTCGCGATATTGGGCTTCGGCGATCGATCCGGCGATGATCGCTGAAGCCAATCATACCCGAGTGTCCGCGGCGGGGCGGGCGCTGGCGTTCTGGATCGCGCAAGACCTCTGACCCGGCCGGGCCGATCGCCCTGAAAGCCTGACCGGCCTCGCTGAGAGAGAGCGCCGGCCTTATCGCGGCAGGATTTCGGTGCGATATTGGGACGCCAGCGCGGCGAGCAGCTTGCCCTTCTCGGCCTGCGCTTCAGGCGCTCACTTTCGGCGGCGGCGCGGTGCGGCTGTCGATGGGGAAGCCGATGGCAAGGAACAGCTCCTCCTGTCCCGCCGGCGCGCAAAGACAGAGCATGCGCGCCGTCTTTCCCGACCTGTTCTTGAACGCATGCGGAGCGTTTGCGGGGATGTTGACGGTCGAACCGGCGCGGACGGTCTGCGTCTGGCCGCGGAAGGTGAATTCGAGCTCTCCCTCGAGAAGCGTGAACATCTCCTCGAAATCGTGCCGATGTGGGGGCGGACCGCCGCCGTCCGGCACGAGCATGTCGATGAGGCAATAACGACCGGCCGTCTCCGCTCCGGACACGAAGAATTGTGTACGCGCCGCCCGCGACCGAGACATGCCGCATTCCGGCGCCGTCAGGATCGGCGAGCGTCAATTGACGGTTAGGGTCGTCGGGCGGAATCGCGGAAAGCGAAGTCATTGCGGCGCCTCTTGTCCATTCCTCAGTGCGTTCGTCCAGGACTTGCCGACTGTCATCGCGCCGGCGTTCGTCTCGAGGCCAGCCGGGGCGTTATCGTCACTCCGCCGCTTGCGCCGGCTCCCACGGCCGCTCGCTCGCGCTCGGGTTCGGGCTGCGCTTTCGGCGCGCGCGCCTTGGCTTTCGTCTTGGAGCCCGACAGCCACTTCGAAAGCTGATCGAGATAAAGTAGATGACCGGGGTCGTGAACAGGGTCAGCGCCTGACTGACGATAAGGCCGCCGACCATCGTATAGCCGAGCGGCTGGCGCAGCTCCGAGCCGCTGCCGTGGCTCAGCATCAAGCGGCACGCCGCCGAGCAACGCGGCCATCGTCGTCATCATGATCGGACGGAAGCGCAAGAGCGCCGCCTGGCGGATCGCCTCGGTCGGCGTGAGGCCTTCGTCGCGCTCGGCGGAGATGGCGAAATCGACCATCATGATGCCGTTCTTCTTCACGATGCCGATCAAGAGGATCGTGCCGATGAGGGCGACGAGACTGAACTCGTAGCCGAACAGCATGAGCGTGGCGAGCGCGCCAAGGCCCGCCGAAGGCAGCGTCGACAGGATGGTCAGCGGGTGGATGAAGCTCTCATAGAGCACGCCGAGGATCAGATAGACGCAGACGAGCGCGGCGAGAATGAGCAGCGGCACGCTGGTCAGCGAATCCTGGAAAGCTTGCGCATTGCCCTGGAAGGTCGTCGTCAGACCCGTCGGCAATTGTAGCTGCTGCATGGCCTGCTGGACCGCCGCGGTCGCGGGGCCGAGCGCCACCCCTTGCGCGAGGTTGAAGCTGATGGTGATCGCCGGGAATTGTCCCTGGTGGCTGATCGACAGCGGAGCGACCGGAGCGGTCGTCCATTTGGCGAAGGTGCTGACGGGCACCATCTCGCCGGAGACCGGCGAGCGAATATAGATCTTGTCGAGGGTCGCGGGATCGCCAAGGAGCTGCGGCAACACCTCCTCGATCACGTAATAAGTGTTCACCTGCGTGAAATATTGCGTCACCTGCCGCTGGCCGAAAGCGTCGTACAGCGTGTCGTCGATGAGCTGCGGCTGAATGCCAAAGCGCGAAGCCATGTCGCGATCGATCTTCAGCGTCAGCGTCGTGCCGGAGCTCTGCTGGTCGGTCGCGACGTCGCGCAATTGTGGCAGCGATTTCAGCTTGTCGAGGATCTTGGCCGCCCAGGCGTTGAGTTCGTCGAAATTGGCGTCCTGCAGCGTGTACTGGAACTGAGTCTTGGCGAAGCGCGCGCCGACGGTGACGTCTTGCGCCGCCTGCAGATAGACGCGCATGCCCGGCACTTGAGCGAGCTTCGGACGCAACCGGGCGATCACCTGAAACGCGTTCGCGTCACGGTCCTCCTGAGGCTTCAGCTGGATGAACATGCGCCCGTTGTTTTGCGCCGCATTGCCGACGCCGACGCCGAGCCCCATCGCCATCGCCTGGACGGCGGGATCGTCCTGGACGATCTTCCCGACCTGCTGCTGCAGGCGATACATGTCGTGGAACGAGACATCCTGGCCAGCCTCCGTCGTGCCAAACAGAATGCCGGTGTCCTGCTGCGGAAAGAAGCCTTTGGGAATGATGACGAACAGATAGCCGGTCGCGATCACGGTGCGCGATGAAGGTGAGCAGCGTGGCGAAGCGGTGGCGCAGCACGAAATCGACGCCGCGCGCGTAGCCGTTGGCCAGCGCGACGAAGCCTTTCTCGCTGAGCTTATAGAGCCGCCCGTGCTTCTCCTCGTCGTGGCTCTTGAGAAAGCGCGACGCCATCATCGGGGTCAGCGTCAGCGAGACGAAGGCCGAGACGAAGATCGTCATCGCGATCGTGACCGAGAATTCCCGGAACAGGCGCCCGATGATGCCGCTCATCATCAGGAGCGGAATCAGCACCGCGACCAGCGAGACGGAGATCGATATGATGGTGAAGCCGATCTCGGCGGAGCCCTTGAGCGCCGCCTGAAACGGCTTTTCGCCCTCTTCGATGTGGCGCGTGATGTTTTCGAGCATCACGATCGCGTCGTCGACGACGAAGCCGACCGCGATGGTGAAGGCCATCAGCGACAGATTGTCGAGACTGTAGCCGGCGACCCACATGAGCGCGCAGGAGCCGAGCAGGGCGAGCGGCACGGTGACGCTGGGAATGATCGTCGCCCAGAGATTTCGCAGAAAGACGAAGATCACCATCACGACGAGCGCGATGGTGAGCACGAGCGTGAATTCGACGTCGCGCACCGAGGCGCGGATGGTCATGGTGCGGTCGGAAAGAATGCTGACGTGAATGGTGGGCGGGATCGACGCTTGCAGCGTCGTCAAGGTGCTCTTGATCGCCTCGACCGTGTTGATGACGTTCGCGCCGGGGATCTTGAATACGACGAGGAAGACGCTGCGCTTGCCGTTGCTCCACGCGGCCTGGGTCGTATCCTGCGGTCCGGCGATCGCGTGGCCGATGTCGCGCACGCGCACCGGGGCCCCGTTGCGATAGGCGACGATGACGTCGTTCCAGTCCTTGGCGAGCGTCAGCTGGTCGTTGGCCTGAATGGTGAAGGTCTGCTTCGGACCAATGAGCGCGCCCTTGGGGCTGTCGGCGGTGGCGATGCCGATCTGCGTGCGAACGTCTTCGAGCTGCATGCCCTTTTCGACCAGCTTCGCGGGGTCGATCTGGATGCGGATCGCGGGCGTCTGCTGGCCGCCGATGCGCACGAGGGAGACGCCGGAGATCTGGCTCAAGTGCTGCGCGAGGATGTTCTCCGCCGCGTCGTCGACGTCGATGATCGGGGCGACGTCCGACTGGACGGACAGGATGAGGATCGGCGTGTCGGAGGGGTTGACCTTGCGATAGGTGGGCGGGCTCGGCAGATCCTTGGGCAGTTGGCCGGAGGCGGCGTTGATCGCCGCCTGAATGTCGTTGGCGGCGGCGTCGATATTGCGGTTGAGATCGAACTGGACGGTGATCGCGGTCGCGCCGAGCGAACTGGTCGACGTCATCTGCGAGACGCCTGGAATTTGCGCGATCTGCCGTTCGAGCGGCTGCGCGACCGAGGACGCCATCGTGTCGGGGGAAGCGCCCGGCAGCGAAGCCGAGACGGCGATGGTCGGAAAGTCGACCTGCGGCAGGGGCGCAACCGGCAGCGACGGGAACGCGACGAGGCCGACGAGAAGCACCGCGACCATGATGAGGGTGGTCGCGATCGGACGGTTGATGAAGGGGGCGGAGAGGCCCTTGTACATCGGGCTTAAGTTCCGCTGCCCGTGTCGATCGAAACGATCGACCCAGGCTGAAGCAGGAACTGACCCGACGTCACCACGCGGTCGCCATCCTTCAGGCCCTCCGAGATGACAGCCGTCGCCGTGTCCTCATGCGCGATCTTCACCTGACGCAACTGGGCGCGGTTCTGATCGTCGACGATGAACACGTATAAGCCGTTCTGGCCATGTTGCACCACTTCAGTGGGGACAATCAACACATCCTTCTCCACGCCGAGCTGCAACCCCGTCGTGACCGCCAACCCCGGCCAGAGCGCGTTGTCCTTGTTGTCGAACTCAGCCTTGAGCCGGATTGTCCCGGTCGCGGCGTCCACCTGATTGTCGCTGATCGACAAGCGCCCGGCCGCGAGCTTGTGGCCTTCCGCGTCCATCACCGTGACCGGGGGCGCGCCGGCGGCCAGCTCCTGGTTGATGCGCGGCACAAATTCCTGCGGCTCGGCGAAGACGACGGTGATCGGCTGCAATTGGGCGATCGACACGATTCCGGTCTGCTGGCCGGCGTTGACGAGATTGCCCTCGTCGATGAGGCGGAACCCGGCGCGTCCCGAGATCGGGGCGCGGATGGTCGTGTAGTCGAGCTGCGTCTTTGCGGCGTCGACCGCGGCCGTGTCGGCGGCGATCGAGGCGGTGAGCTGCAGCACCATGGCGTTCTGGGTGTCGAGCTGCTGCTTGGTCGCGAAATCCTGCTTGGCGAGCGTGGCGAAGCGCGTGAGATCGAGCTTGGCGTTGGCGAGATTGGCCTCGTCCTGCGCTTTCTTGGCGGCGGCCTGCTCGAGCGCCGCCTGAAACGGTCTGGCGTCGATCTGGGCCAGAAGATCGCCCTGCTTGACCATCTGGCCTTCGTTGAAGCCGATCTTCATGATCTGGCCGTCGACTCGGGCCCGGACCAGAACGGTGTTGTAGGCCTGGACCTGTCCGATGCTCTGGAGGACGACCGGAAAATCCGCGCGCTTGACCGGCGTCACTGTGACGACGATCGGCGCTGGGCCGGTCGGTTGCGCCTGCTGGCCTGGCCGGGCGCCGACGCGGTCTGGGCGGGAGGAGTCCAGATCTTGTCGTGCAACTCGTGGGCGAGCCCGCCGGCGGCGGGAACCCAACGGTCCGCCGTCTCGGGCGCGTAAACGCCATAGGCGGCGGCTGCGCCGCACGCCAATATGGCAATCCACGCGAACCCGGCGAATTTCATCGCCGAAAGCCCTTCTTCGAACCACATCAACTGCGCAAGCCGAAACGCCGCCCGCCCGCCTCAAGGCGACGCGGCGGCGCGCGCTGCGCCGGACTCCCCAGCACGCAGCGCTTTCCGGGCGCCGGTTCTTGTGGGAAACCCGCCAATACCATCCTTTTGGTCGCGACGGGGCGTCATCAACCAAATTTGACCGGCCGCAGTCCGCGGTCGCCGACGCAGTCGTTCGGCGCGTCTAAAGCGATCTAAAATGAGACGCTCTGCGGGATGAAAGCTTTGATCGTGCGCCGCCGGGACGAAATACTTGGCGATATCGGTCGTGCGAGCCGGGCGCGCCGAGTTTTATCGGCTGCCGCGTGACCGAAATCTTGCGGCTTATAATCCCCAGCAGGCACAGGTCCGCGGCGTCAAACACGCCCGAGCCAGAATTGCCGGTGCGTGGCGACATCGGCGATCGCGGTGTCGAACTGCCGGCGCAGACTCGGCCGGAATCGCTCTGGCGAGGCAAAACCCTCGAGGGCGCCGTTCCCTCGGGAATGGCGACGACGACGCTTCTGGCCGGCGATAAGGCGGGCGCTCGCACAGCGGCGTCCGTCGCATCTGCAGGCTGACCGGCAGTTTCGTTCCGTCAATCGACAACAGCGTCAGATCCACGCCCTCAAGGCTGCCTTGCTTGACGAGCGCAGCGGGCAGATCCTGCCCGGCGATGACGACATGGGGCTTCGTCTTGCGCGACGTCTCCGGCCACATGCGCCGCCGTTAGGATGAGGCCGTTGCCGAGATAAACGCCGTAGCCAGGCCATGACTGCTGCGGCGTGCGGTTGATGTGAACGGCGAACGCCTTGAGGTCGGCCGGATCGGATTGCGCCCGAGCGAGAGTCGCAGGTGAGCGCCCCGCCAAGCGCAGCGCCGCTAACGCAGAAGGCTTTCACCCCGAAACGTCATAAATCTCCGATGCTCGCCGTGCGCCGCCCATGGCGCGTTACGTCCGCTCCGGGTCGATAGGACAGAAATCTATTCTCCAAGACTGACCGTTAAGCACATCTCTAGAAATTCGGCCGATTGGAGAAGCGTGCGGATCGGCTCGGACAGCGTATCCCAGCCACGGCCAAAAGCGAGGAGAAAAGGCGAAACAGGCAAAGCATCTCGATCAACGCCGCAAAAATAACGTTGAGGAAGGTAGATCCTCGGGGCGTTCGCAGTCCCACCTCGTCACGCATCACATGATCGTATGGAATTTTCTGGACATATGACGACGTTCTTCCGAAAAACGAAAATACCGTAAGGCCAAAATACTGCAGTCGACCTGAAATAATGAATATAAATGAATATAGCAAGCCAATCGTCGCCACGATAATTTCCGTATTTCTGATCGTGAATTTTGTCGAAAACAAACCATGTTCCTGCCAGTATAACGAGCCCGGCGACAAGTCGGAACAAAACCACCAGCGCGCTAAACATGAGGGGCACCAGTTTGTGTTCATATTGTTCTTAATCAAACCGTCGGCGGCGACGGGACAATCCCATATCTCGGCAGAATTTGCTTGTCCAGATCGCCCGAGCCGGACAGACAAAATTCCTGCGCGATCCAAGCGCTTCTCACGGTTGGAGAATTGGGCTCGGCGCCGTCGCGAAGCGCCGTCATTGACCCCTAGGCGGCTTGTTTTGGACCGAGATTCGCTTACACTGCGCTGCGTCAATTGCGCGGCGGTCGACGGCGGCGCGGCTTGCGGCTCTGCGCATCAGGACCGCTGATCAGCCGAGCAAGACGGTGGAGTTTACCGTCGCCGCTGAATTTATCAATTAAGGACTCGGGGATGTGCGAAGACCAGCGTCGGGCGGCGTTCCTTGATGAGTTGTGAGCCCGCAAATGACGACTGAGAGTCAAACCGCGCCCGAATCGGCAACCGGGCTCGCGGGCGCCGGTCAGCCGGGCGCTGATTGCGCCGGGAAACCGCTGGCGCCTGCCGATCGCCTATGGGTCGATCGCGTCGACCGCGCTTGGCATCGACTTGGCGCTGATCCTCGGCAGCGCGACGTTCGCCGAGGCGATTTATCACAGGATTCCCGACGAATTCGAGGGCGAATATTCTCACACCATTGCGGCGGCCATCTTCGTCGCCATTCTGTTCGTCGCCGCGATGCGGGTGCAGAAGCTCTATAGCCCGACCCGGCTGATGGTGTGGGACGACCAGGCGCGCAGCGTGCTGGGCGCCTGGTGCGGAGCCTTCCTGATCCTGGCTTCGGGCGTTTTCAGCTGGGGCGTGAGCCACGACCTTTCGCGTGGCGACGTTCTCCTGTTCTGGGCGATCGGCGTCGTGGCGCTTCTTGCACACCGCGCGGCGTGGAGGTTTGCGCTGCCGCGCGCGCTGGAAAGCGGGGCGCTGCGGGGCCGCACGATCGTCAGCCTGACCTGCGAGGAAGGCGTTCCGCCCCAATTCACCGACAATCTGACCCGCCACGGCTACCATGCCGTGGCCCACTTCCACATGCCCGATGAGCGGAGCGCACGCCGACGAGGTCATCGAAAGCGTCATTTCGCTCTGCCGCACGTCCGATATCGAAGAGATCATGCTGTTCGTCGATCCCGAGCACATGTCGAACGTCCGGTGGGTGGCGCGACGGCTCAGGGTGCTGCCGTTGCCGGTCACGCTGGTTCCGTTCGGAACCCTCGCGCAATTGTTCCAGCGCGCGCGCTCCGACATTGGCGATACGGTTGCGATCGAGCTTCAGCGCGCGGCGCTGTCGCCGACGGAGCAGGCGGTCAAGCGCGGGATCGACATCGTCTTCTTCGCTGGTCGGTCTGATCGTCCTGTCGCCGATCTTGCTCGCCGCCGCGATTGCGATCCGGCTGGACTCGTCCGGGCCCGGCGCTGTTCCGGCAGACCCGGCACGGTTTCAATGGGCGGCCGTTTCGGATCTACAAGTTTCGCACCATGACCGTGATGGAAAATGGCGACGTCGTTGAGCAGGCGAAAAAGAGCGACAAGCGGGTGACGAGGGTCGGCCGGTGGCTGCGTCGGTTCAGCATCGACGAACTGCCACAATTGCTTAACGTGTTTCTCGGCGACATGTCGCTGGTGGGCCCGCGACCGCACGCGTCGGCGCACGAACGTCATTTCACTTCGGTTATCGAGAAATATGCGTTCCGCCACCACGTTAAATCCGGAGTTACCGGCTGGGCGCAGGTTCACGGCGCTCGCGGCGAAACGGATACGCTCGATAAGATGCAGCGACGGGTCGAGCTCGACATCTGGTACATCAACAATTGGAGTATTTGGCTCGACTTCTCCATCATGATAAGGACAGTGCTTGTCGTCTTTACAAGCGACAATGCGCATTGACGGGGCGCGCGCCGGGATCGTCCAACGCGATCAGCGGCGCGAACGGTTTGAGCTATATTGAGGGAGCGCAAGAGAAGCCGGGCATGTCGATCGAGTCGCTAAAAACCGGGCCTCCTCGGCCGGCCTCGCTGTCGGCGAGCGCCGAAAGTCGCGGCGTCAATCTTGGCCTTCCTTGCAGCGCTGGCGGCGTCATTCGTTGTCGCCTACCTGCCGACCTACCTGAAGCTCGCCGGCGGGCGCGTGGCGCACCGAGCAGGAGGGGCACGGCCCCCTCATCATGCTGGCGGCGGCGTGGCTCGCTTGGCAGCAGCGCGACAAGCTGCGCACCATCGAATTGCGCCCCGCGCCCGTCGCCGGCTGGATTATTTTGCTCCTTTCCCTCCTGCTGATGGCGGTCACGCGGTCGCAAGACATCCCGATGATCGAGGTTGCGACGCCAAATCCCGGTGCTTTTGGGATGCCTGCTGCTTATCGGCGGTTGGCCGCTGGCCCGCATTTTCGCCTTTCCTCTTGCCTTTCTTATCTTTTCTGTGCCTCCGCCCAACTGGCTGCTTGACGCGTTCACCGTGCCGCTGAAGGTATGGATTTCCGATATCGTATCGAACTTTCTCTACGATCTCGGCTACCCGGTGGCGCAGAACGGCGCCATGATCATGATCGGTTCTTACGAACTGATGGTCAAAGACGCCTGTTCCGGCATGAATTCGATATTCGCTCTGTCGGCGATCGGCGTCTTCTACGTTCACGAGTTTGTGCGTGACCACCCGATCCGGAAGGTGATCTTGATCCTGTCCATTGTCCCGATCACCGATCCTGGCGAACGTCTTTCGCGTCGTGACGCTGGTCTTGGGGGCTTACTACATCGGGGTCGATACGATCGAGGGCCTGTTCCACGACCTGACCGGCATAGCGTTGTTCATCTTCGCGCTGGTCCTGTTCTTCCTCCTGGATCGTGTCCTCATCGGTGTCGAATTCATGACCGGACGCGCGTTTGGATCCAGGGGCGACGCGCGAGGCGCAGCCTGACGGCCTGAGATGCGTGAGCGGAATGTTCGACGCTCAGGCGCGAGTGCTGGCAAGTTCTTTTGAGCGCTATGCTCTCGGATTGGCAGTTGCTTCAGGTTTCGGACCAAGGTGGGATAAGGGAAAGGCCGGACATCGGGCTGCGGCCGAACATGTTGGACGTCACAGAATGCAGACCGTCTATGATTTTGTTACGTCATATGCTTCATATGCATTGTCATCACCTACTTCATGTTCACCGAAGGGGGCATGAAGGTGCTAGCGCCATTTCATGCTGCCTGCCGCGGCTTTCGCGATCGCCAATCAAGTCGGCAACCATGCCGGAAACGACCTGCCGATGAACGTCTTGGCGGTCATCCTGATCGTCGCCGGGATCGGCTACACCTTCATGATCGTCCGACATAGTCCCACCTGATCCGCGAGCGCGGCCGGTCCCCGTGGAGGCGTTTCGCCGATCTGAATGCGCAATTCTTCGCGCAACGTTTGCCGCGCGTCCGAGCGATGAGAGCGGCAAATCAGAGCTTGCGGTCGCCTTGACGCAAGTCCGATCCAATTCGAGTGAAAAAGGTCTGAGAATAGAGCCGCTGTTCGAAGCGAGCTTGCGAGAACGAGCCCGAGTCAACGGCAAAAGCCGCTACAAGTTGAAATTTAACAGTCGAGTTCAGCCGCTGACAATTGCGGCGCGCCTATTCCTCGGCCTCGGCGGGTCGTCCTGCCGTGGACCGAGGCAGGCCAGCATGATCACCGCCGCAGAAATCCAAACGATCCGCAACGCGGACCCAGGCGCAGTTCTGCCGGGCATCGATACAGTGACCGGCAATCCCTATGCCACGTCGTCGCTGCTCGACGTCACCAAGATCACCCAGAATTCCAAGGCGCCTTACTATTATTCACCCTCCCAAAACATCGTATACGTCACTCAGAACGGCGCGGTGCTCAGCGGCATCAATTTTGGCACGGCGACGGTGGTCATCAACGCCAACAACGTCACGATCAAGGACTGCACGTTCACCGGGACGACCAATTTCTGGGCCGTGTATCAATCGCCCGCCTATAGCGGCGCCACGGTGGAAAACTCGACCTTCAAGGCACCAAATCGCCGACCGAAGGCAATGTCTGGATCGCCTCCACTCTGCCGATAACCATCGAGGACAATAATTTTCTGAATTCGCCGACCGACGCCATCGGCATCCACTCGGGCGTCGTTACCGGCAACTATTTCTCCGCGGCGGCGTATTTGCCCGGGGCTCATGCCGATGCGATCTATGTGACGGCTTCGACCGGGCCCACCACTATCACCGATAATTTCATTGATGGGACGCAGAACGCCGACGCTCCCGGCCAACCCAACAGTGATCTTCGGTTGACATCGGAGTTGGGCAGCCTGAACGATGTGACAGTTTCCGGGAATTACCTGCTCGGGGGCGGGTATACGGTTGAAGTCGGGGGCGGCCCGGCGGGCAGCACGTACCAGACCACCAATGTGTCGGTCGCCAACAACTATATCGGCTTCGCTTGGTACGGCCCTTATTTGGCCGGCACCGACGCTTACGCGACCGTGACTGGGAACACGATCGTCGACTTCACGAATCCGACCTCTTCCACTCAGGCCCTGACGGCCTACCAGGCAGCTGGACTGCCTACGGCGGCTGTGGTCTCCGCGACCAGCACCAATCCTACTGCCTCCGCTACCGGATCGGCGGCGACGACGATCCTGGGCAACGGTGTAAACGGCGCCCACCTTGCGGCTGCGACCGGCGAAACGAACTTTGTCGGCGGTTTCGGCGCGCAATTGTTGTTCGGCGGTCAGGACGCGAACATCCTCACCTATCTTTCCATTGGCGATGGCGGCGACCGCGTGTCGGGGTTCGATCCGGCCAAGGACGTGATCGACCTCAGCGGCATCGACGCCGACATCAGCACGGCCGGCGTCCAGAATTTCACCTTCATCGGATCCGGGCCTTTCACCAGCGGCGCTCAGGTCCGCTATCAACTGAACCCCGCTACGGACGTCACCACCGTCCAGGCGGCGCTCGCCGGCGATCCATTCGCCGATTTCACCATCACGCTCCAAGGACTGGTTCCGCTGACCGCCGCCAATTTCGCGCTCACCCCGTCCCAGTCCTCGGCGGACATGGCGAATGGCGCGGCCTTGACCTACAGCAAGGTAAAGACGGCTGCCGGCGCCCCAACAGAATACGCCTATTCGAACGTTCAAGGCCGCGCCTATACCTCGTACGAATCGTTCTACGGCTCCGCCTATGAAGACCTGGCGGCGGACGATCTCAATCTCAGTTCAAGCGCGAACGAACTCGTCCTCTATGACCCAAGCTTGACAGTCACGAGAGGCGGCGGCAGCGAAACTCTGCAGGCGGGAACAGGCGGCGCCGACCCGCTCAGCTATCACGCGGTCGAGACGGTCGACGCGACCACCAGCGGCAGCGAGACGTTCGCCTTCAGCGCGGGTTTCGGCAACGAAACGATCAATGGCTTTTCCGCTTCCGGCGCCAGTCCGGACTCGCTCCAGCTGGCGAAGTCGGCATTTTCCTATCTGACCCCCGCCATGACGCAGGCCGAGGACCTGGCGAACGTATTGTCCCAAGCCACGAGGGGGCCATCCGGCCTGACGCTCACCGACTCGCATGGCGACAGCCTGACGCTTACGGGCGTGACTCCCTCGATGATCGCCGCCAACCCCGCCATGATCGAATTCACTTAAGCTGCCCGAATAGCAGGAGCGATAGAGCCGGCTCATCCGGCATTCGCCGTCCGCGATTGTGCGCGTGCGGCGCGAAGGCGGGCGCGGCGGCTGAACGGCCACGCGACGAGACGGGTCGCCGCCCATCCCCAGAGGGCAGCGAGTCCGGTGGCCGTGAGCGCTTCGAGCGAGAGAGGCGCGGCGGGTTCATAATTATCCAGCGCGCTGTGCGCGATCTCAGGATCGAAGTTCGTGGCGACCACATAGAGGCGCATGATTGGACCGGCCGAGTTCATGGCGTCAATCTGCTCGCTGAGTCGCCTGGCGCGATCGATCGCCTTGCTCATGTCTTGGCCGCGTTCGCGCGCCAACGGGTCGTCGTTCTTCTCGAGCCGGCTCAAACCCTCGGCGCGGGTGAGATTCTGCCGCTGAACCTCGCCGTCGAACTCCGACACCATCCGGTTGAGCTCGTCGAGTCCGCCGCCCAGGCGCTGACGGTACTGTTGCGCGAATTCAGGCCCCTGCGAGCCGATCAGTCCGGCCAGCAGGGCGATCGCCAAGGCAAGTCGACGCGCGAACATTGAGCGACCCGTCTGATGGACCCTGGGGACCGTAACGCGTCACGCGAGCAAGCGATCCCGTGCGACGGCGCCCCCTCGAGTCCCGATGGGCGCGCAAAACCGACCAAAGCCCAATACACTTGACACAAAGCTGGGGCTTGATCGGTTTTTATTTGTTCGCGACGAGACTCGTCCCTCTGACATTCGGGGCGGCGATGGAGCCGCTCGGGGTCTACAGCCGATCCGCTCGGTCCGGCGTCGCGGATCGGCCGCCGGATCGAGCGGCAGGGACGCTCGGCGAGAGCCTAAAGGGCCCGCGTTGACGCGGCGCGCCGATTTAGTCCTAACCTTTGTCGACCTTGAAACGATTCCGGCTGACCGAAAGGTGATCGCGCTGGACAAAAGAGCCTCGGCTGCGCCCGCAAATCCTCATCGCCCCTGGTTTCTCTTCCGGTCTTTCACCGGCTGGCGTCTGCGCGACTTGGGCGCCGACGTCGTCGCGGGCGTGACCTTGGCCGCTATCGCCATTCCCTCGCAAATGGCGACCGCTCGCCTCGCCAACCTGACGCCTCAGGTCGGTTTGCTGGCTCTGATCGCCGCCGCGATTGGGTTCGCCCTGTTCGGCGACAGCCGACGCCTCTCAGTCGGCGCCGATTCAACCATCGCGCCGATTTTCGCTGGCGCGCTTGCAGCGCTAGCGTCAACGGGACCCGAGCATTACGCAGCGGCCGCAGCGACGCTCAGCCTCGCCGTCGGGCTCATTCTCATTTGCGCCGGCGCCTTCAAGTTCGGCTTCGTCGCTGATCTTTTGTCCATTCCGGTGACGACGGGGTTTCTTATCGGCATCGCCGGCCACATTCTTTTTCTGCAGGCGCCGGTGGTGCTTGGCGTCGAACTGGGCCACGGCTCGCTTGCTGAAGAGGCGCTGTCTCTGATCGCGAGCGCTCCAGCGGCCAATCCCTGGACGCTGGCGATCGGCTTGGGCGTGCCTGCCATCATGGTCGCGGGCGAAGCCGTAAGCCCACGGTTTCCCGGGGCTCTGATTGGCCTCTGTCTCGCGGGATTGGCGACAGTCGCGCTCGGTCTCGAGGCGCGGGGGGTGGCGACGCTCGGGTCGCTCGCCGGCGCGGCGCCCCATCTTTCGCTGCCGGTGGTTTCCTGGGGCGACATTCGCGTCGTCGCGCCGCTCGCCGTGCTCATTGCGGTCGTGGTGATGGTGCAGACAGCAGCGACGACGCGCTCTTTCCCCAATAGCGCCGACGGCCCGGACGTTAATCGCGATTTCATCGGCGTCGGAGCAGCCAACGCATTCGCGGGCGTCATCGGCGCCTTCCCCGTGGATGCGAGCCCTCCGTCGACGGCGGTCGCCGCGGAGGCGGGCTGCAGGTCGCAGTTCGCGGGGCTTGCTTTCAGCCGTGGCGGCGCTCTGCGTTCTCCTGTTCGCCGGCAAAGCGCTCGCTCATCTGCCGTCCGCGGCGCTGGCGGGCGTCCTCCTCTTTGTCGCGGTGCGCCTGGTGCGGGTCGGCGTGATGCGAGACGTGTGGAGACGAAGCCCGGCCGAGTTTCTGCTGATCCTCGCGACTGCGCTTGCGATCCTGGCGCTCCCGATCGAGGAGGGCGTGGGCCGTCGGCGTCCTCCTTTCAGTGCTGCACGGCGTGTGGACGACGACGCGCGCCCGAGACGATCGAGTTTGAACGCATTCCGGGCACGTCGGTCTGGTGGCCGCGCGACAAGGACACGAAAGGCGAGTTCGTTCCCGCCGTTCGGGTGATCGCGCTGCAAGCGCCGCTGTCGTTTCTCAACGCCTACAATTTTCGCCGCGCCGTCGAGCGCTTCGCAGTCAAGATCCGCCGCCGAAGCTGATCGTGATCGAGGCGAATGCGCTGGTCGAGATCGACTATACCGGCGCGACGGTGCTCGCCGAGCTGATCGGTCGGCTGCGCGAGCGGGGCGTGGACGTCGCCGTCGCGCGGCTCGAATCCGTGCGCGCGCAGGAAAGCTTCGCGCGGCTCGGATTGTTCGGCGCTGATCGGCCGCGACCATGTGTTTCCGCAGCGTGCAGGAGGCGATCGACGCGTTGGGCGGGCCGCGCGCTGGTTGATGCACGCACGCGAACCGCAATTTTGCCGCCGATCAAATGGCGCTATGATGTGTCGAAGCCGCTCATAGGCGTCGCGTCCAGGCGCCGACGTTCGCGGCTTGAGGATTAAGTCGTGAACGAGCGTCCCATGGCGGACATTCCCATTGGCGTCGTCACCATATCCGATCGCGCCTCGCGAGGCGTGTATGAGGACAAGGGCGGCCCGGGCATCGAGGCGGCGCTGAGGGAGCTTCTGGCCACGCCGTGGCGGCCGGAGCGGCGGATCGTGCCCGACGAGCGGCCGGCGATCGAAGCGGCGCTGATCGCGCTCGCCGATGACGCGCGCTGCTCGCTGATCCTCACGACAGGCGGCACCGGGCCCGCGCCGCGCGACGTGACGCCGGAAGCGACGGAGGCGGTCTGCGACCGGATGCTGCCCGGCTTCGGCGAACTCATGCGCTTCAAAGAGCCTGGCCGAGGTGCCGACCGCGATTCTGTCGCGCCAGGTCGCCGGCACGCGCGGCTCGAGCCTCATCATCAATCTGCCGGGCAAGCCGGCGGCGATCCGCACCTGCCTCGATGCGGTGTTCGCCGCCGTGCCCTATTGCATCGACCTCATCGGCGGCGCGCGGCTGGAGACGAACCCCCAGTTCTGCAACGGCCTTTCGGCCCAAGGGGTGAAACGGACGCGCTGGGTATTTCGACGATCTTGTCTGGCGCCATTCATTCGCGGCATCCGCGTTGAACTCGCCACGTCTGAAAGCCTGTGCTTTTCCAGGGCTGGCTCGCCAAATTGGGGGAATGGTCTTTTCTGCTGCGGTTACTAAGTCGGAGCGTCAGGGCGACGTGGGGAGCTCTATGTCGGTCGCTCAGATCTTCGAGCCGGAAACCGATATTCGCGCCGCGATGCGCGAAGTCGGGGCGAAGGCGCGCGCCGCCGCGCGGGAGGTCGCCAATGCGCCGGCGGAGAGGAAGAACCGCGCGCTTTTCGCCGCGGCGCGAATCTTGCGCGAGCGCGCGGACGAGATTCTGGCCGCCAACGGGCTCGATTGCGCGGAGGCCCGCGCGAAGAACCTGAGCGCGGCGTTGATCGACCGGCTCACGCTCAATCCGGCCCGGATCGAGGCGATCGCGCGCGGGCTCGAAGAGGTCGCCGCCTTGCCCGATCCGGTCGGGCGGGTGCTCGCGACCTTCACCCGGCCCAACGGCCTCGTCATCGAGCGCGTGGCGACGCCGCTCGGCGTCGTCGGCGTGATCTACGAGAGCCGGCCGAATGTGACCGCCGACGCCGGCGCGCTCTGCCTCAAGAGCGGCAATGCGGTGGTGCTGCGCGGCGGCTCGGACAGTCTTCGCTCGTCGGCGGCAATTCAAGCCTGCCTCGTCGCAGGCCTAAGGGAAGCCGGTCTGCCGGAGGCGGCGATTTCGCGCGCCCCCTTCGCCGCGCGCGAGGCGGTCGGCGAGATGCTCGAGGGCCTCGGCGGCGCGCTCGACGTCATCGTGCCGCGCGGGGGAAAAAGCCTGGTCGAGCGGGTGCAGCGCGAGGCGCGCGTGCCGGTGTTCGCCCATCTCGAAGGCGTCGTGCACGTCTACGTCGATCGAGCGGCCGATTTCGACAAGGCGCTCGAAGATCGTCGTCAACGCCAAGATGCGGCGCACGGGAGTTTGCGGCGCGGCCGAGACGCTGCTCGTGCATCGCGCTGTCGCTCCCTTCCTGCTTGGGCCGCTGATCGACGCGCTGATCAAGGCCGGCTGCGCGGTGCGCGGCGACGCGGCGGCGCGCGAAGCCGATCGCGCGGGTCACGCCTGCGAGCGAGGAGGACTGGCGCACCGAATATCTCGACGCGATCATCGCGGTCGGCGTCGTCGACAGTCTCGACGCGGCGATCCACCACATCGAGACCTACGGCTCGCATCACACCGACTGCATCGTGACCGAGGACAAGGCCGCGGCCGAGCGGTTCCTGAAGGAGGTCGATTCGGCGATCGTCATGCACAACGCCTCGACCCAGTTCGCCGACGGCGGCGAGTTCGGCTTCGGCGCCGAGATCGGCATCGCCACCGGGCGCATGCACGCGCGCGGGCCGGTCGGGGTCGAGCAGCTCTGCACCTTCAAGTACCGCGTGCGCGGCGACGGGCAGGTGCGGGCGTAAGGCTTCGCCGCATCGGCTCTTCCCAATCTATCCTGAGCGGGAAGGGCGTGTTTTTCGCCTGTTGTGCGGCGCCACGCGGCGGTTGAGCCTCGAGGAATTCTCGACGTGGCGTCGCCCGACCCGCGCCATCTCGACGGTCTTTCGAGGCCCTCGCTTGCGCGACAGCGCCTTCGCGAGCCTTCAGCGCGGAGCGGAGCGTTCGCAATCACGCCTCCGCTCGCGACCGAGCGACTGCTTCTCACACTGCCGCTCGAAGCCGAATTCCCACTACGGATCTATGAATGCAAAAATTTCTCGATAGCCCCTTGCGCGCTTCTGCATAAGATATATCTTTGTCACGACATATCGTGATATGTCTTTAACACAAAAGGAGACTAACAATGTTCCATCGTCATTTTGACGACCATATTCGCCACAGCCACGGCGGCCCCGGCCGGCATGGCTTCGACCGCGGCCCGTTTCGCGGCTGGCGTTCCCGCGGCGGCGCCTCGGTGGACGCGAAGGCCGCATGTTCGACGGCGGCGAGCTCAGGCTCGTGATCCTGGCGCTCATCGCCGAGAAGCCCCGCTACGGCTACGAGATCATCAAGGAGCTCGGCGAGCGGGTCGGCGGCGACTATTCGCCAAGCCCGGGCGTCGTCTACCCGACTCTGACCATGCTCGAAGAGATGGGCTACGCTCAAGCCAGCCAGGACCCGCAGGGACGCAAGCTCTATGGACTGACGCCAGAGGGCGAGAAAGTCCTCGCCGACAACAAAGGCCAGATCGACGCCATCTTCGCCCGCTTCGGCGATAGCGACTCGCGCTTTGCGGGTTTCATCTCGGTCAAGCGGGCGATGCTCAATCTGCGCGCCGCGCTTCAGCTACGCCTGCGCGGCCGGGACGCGACGCCAGAGCAGATCCAGGCGATCGTCGACGCGCTCGACACGGCGGCCAAGGCGATCGAGCGCGCCTGACGGCTCGCCGCCAAGGGTCCTGCGGTGATGGGAGGAGCGGTTCTCGTCTTTCGAAGCATCGGCAGGCTCGGCGGCGAGAGCCGCTCTTTAATGCGCCCGCGTTTCTGGCTCGAGGATCGGCGGGAGAGCCTCTGGAGGTCGAACGCCAAACGAGGCGATGACGGCCCGACTTGTGCGCACGAGATTGGCGCTGGGGCCATTGGTTCCAACGCTGCGGCGGCTCACGCGCGCGCCCTCGATCAAGAGAAAGAGCGTGTCGGCAAGGAGGTCCGGCTGCGAGGCGCCGGCGGCCCTACAGAGATTCGTCAGGCGCTCACGCTGACGCATCTTGAATTCCTCGATCACGCGAAGACCGGGATGGCCCTGCTCTGTCAATTCGATGGCGGCGTTGGCGAGATCGCAGCCGCGCTCGTCGCTTGCGATAAACATTGCGACCTTGTCCACGAAACCGTAAAGTTGACCACCTGGGTCCCCGGGATTCTGGGCCTCGATTTCGGCCCAGATTTCGTCCGACTTTCGCCCTTTGTAATTCAGATACTCGATGATGAGCTCGTCCTTGGAATCGAAGTGGCGGTAAAGCGCCATCTTGCTGGTGCCCGCAGCTTCAGCAATCGCTTCGACGCCGACCCCACGGATGCCACGGCGGTGGAAGAGGTCTTGCGCGCAGTCGAAGATGCGGTCGCGGGGCTTCCCGGCCCTGCTGATTGGCGCATCAGGACCCGAATTCGATTTTTCTTTGTTCATGGTGCTTGACGAACCCGTTACCGATCGGTATCAGTTAGCGATACCGACCGGTACCACCCCGCGCTAGCAGAGTCAAACTGCCGTGCGGTAACAGCCGGGCCTAGTCGAAAGGATATCCGCTATGGCGTATGCGAAGCGCCCAGACAATCGACGACCTTCTGGCGGACTCGCTGATTCAGAAGGTCATGCTCGCCGACCATGTGGAGCCTCGAGGCTCTGAGGACGCTGCTGGACGGAACCGCCCGCCGCCTCGCCGATTCGCGGCGCGCCGCGACCGTACAGGTGGGGCAGGATCTCGGTCGGCGCGGCTGGTTTCGCGGACCGCTCCTCCTAGCGCGGCCCACGGCGCGTACGACGGGCGGCGGATGCGGAGCATCGCTCTGCGGCTGACCCTGTTCCGATAAAGCCGAGGCGATCCCGTGGTCGGCTTTTTCATCCAACGCCCGATCTTCGCCTCGGCGATCGCCGCGATCCTCGTGCTCGCGGGCGCGATCTGCTTTTTTCTGCTGCCGGTCTCGCAGTTTCCGGAGATTACGCCGCCCCAGGTCGTCGTCAGCGCCAATTACCCTGGCGCGAGCGCGCAGGTCGTCGCCGACACGGTGACGACCCCGCTCGAGGAGCAGATCAACGGCGTCGAGGGCATGACCTACATGTCCTCGGCGAGCTCGAACGACGGCTCCTCGACGATCACCGTCACTTTTAAGGTTGGCTACCCGCTCAACATCGCCGCGGTCGACGTGCAGAACCGGGTGTCGCAGGCGTCGTCGTCGCTTCCGGCGATCGTCAACCAGGGCGGCGTGACGATCAAGAAGCAGAATCCGAACTTCGTTCTCATCGTCAACCTCGTTTCGCCGGACAAATCCGTCGATTCGGTCACGCTGTCGAACTACGCCTATCTGCAGATCGTCGACCAGTTGAAGCGGCTTCCCGGCGTCGGCGACGTCCAGATGTTCGGCGAGCGCCGCTATTCGATGCGAGTCTGGCTCGATCCGGACAAGCTCGCCAATCTCGGCGTGACCGCCGTCGAGGTCCAGAACGCGATCGCCGAGCAGAACGTTCAGGTCGCGGCCGGCAAGATCGGCCAATCGCCGGCGCCTGCCGGGACCTCCTTTGAATTGCAGGTCAACGCCCAGGGGCGGCTCACCGATCCGCAGGAATTCTCCAACATCATCGTGCGCGCCGACCCGGTCAGCGGCGCCGTGGTGCGCCTGCGGGATATCGCGCGGGTTGAACTCGGCGCCTTGCAATATTCGTCGTCCGCATTCTTCGGCAAAGATCCGACCGTGGTGATGGCGATCTTCCAGATGCCGGGCTCGAACGCCCTCGACCTGCAGAAGCAGGTCAAGACGAAGATGGAAGAGCTTTCGAAGCGCTTCCCGCCCGGAATTGCCTATGCGATGCATTATGACACGACGCGCTTCGTGTCCGCGGCGATGCACGACGTCGTCATCACCCTGATCGAGGCGCTTCTCCTCGTCGTGATGGTCGTCTTCGTCTTTCTCCAGAGCTGGCGCGCGACCATCATCCCGACGATCGCCATCCCCGTTTCGCTTATCGCGACGCTGGCGGTGATGCAGATCTTCGGCTTCTCGCTGAACATGCTGAGCCTGCTCGGCATGGTGCTCGCCATCGGTCTCGTCGTCGACGACGCGATCGTCGTGGTGGAGAATGTCGAGCGCCAGCTCGAGGCCGGTTTGCCGCCGCTTCGAGGCGGCGAGAAAAGCCATGTCGGAAGTGACCGGGCCGATCATCGCGACCACCGCTGTGCTGATGGCCGTTTTCATCCCCGTCGCCTTCATCCCTGGCGTCGCCGGCCGGCTCTATAACCAATTCGCGCTGACGGTCGCGATCTCCGTCGGTATCTCCGCCTTCAACTCGCTGACGCTAAGCCCGGCGCTCAGCGCCGCGTTCCTGCGGCATGGGCCGAAAGGGCAGTTCATTCTGTTCCGCTGGTTCAACGCCGGCTTCGACTGGCTGGCGAACTTTTATGCGCGCTGCGTGAGGCAGTTCATTCGGTTCGGGTGGGCGCTGGTTGGCGTATTCTTTCTGTTCGTCGGCGGCGCCTACATGCTGTCGCGGGCGATCCCGACCACCTTCCTGCCGGTCGAGGATCAAGGCTATTTCTTCGTCATCGTGCAATTGCCGGACGGATCGTCGCTCGAGCGCACCGACGCCGTGGCGCAGAAAGTGCGCGACATCCTGCAGGCGACGCCAGGCGTTCAGATCGCCGGCTTCATCAGCGGCCTCAATTTTCTGACCAACGCGGCGCAGTCCAACTCGGCGGTCGAATTTGCGGTTCTGAAGCCGTGGGATCAGCGCGGGCCGGAAGAGAACGCGTCCGCTCTGGTCGCCTCGGTGCGCCCGAAGCTGCTCGCGATTCCCGGAAGCCTTCGCGCTGAGCTTCGATCCGCCTTCAGTGAATGGGCTTGGCACGACGGGCGGCTTCGAATTCGAGGTCGAGGATCTGGCGGGTCGCGGCGGCGCGCAGCTCAGCGAAGCCACGCAGGCGCTGATCGCCGCGGCGCGCAAGCAGCCTGAGCTCAATCCGCAATCGTTGTTCACTTCGTTCTCCGCTTCGACCCCGCAGCTCTTCTATGACCTCGACCGGACGAAGGCGAAGCTGCTCGGCCTCAGCCTGCCGGACGTGTTCAACACGCTGCAAATCTATCTGGGCTCGCTCTATGTGAACGACTTCAACCTGTTCGGCCACACGTTCCGCGTCACGATGCAGGCCGACACCAAATCGCGCGCCTCTCCGTCCGATCTCAGCAAGCTCTACGTCCGCAACAGCACCGGGGGCATGATTCCGTTGAACGTGCTCGGGACCCTCAAGCCGATCGTTGGGCCGGAGACCGTGCCGCACTACAACAACTACGCCTCCGCGCTGATCAACGGCGCGCCTGCGCCGGGCTTCAGCTCGAGCCAGGCGGTGGTCGCGATGCAGCGCGCCGCGGCCGAAGCGTTGCCGCGCGATTTCGGCTACGAATGGACAGGTGTGACCTTTCAGGAGCTGAGCGCCGGCTCGCTCGCCACGATCGTGCTCGCGCTCGCGATCTTCTTCGTGTTCATGATCCTGGCCGCGCAATACGAGAGCTGGTCGATGCCCTTCATGGTGCTGTCGTCCGCGCCTCTTGCGCTGGTCGGGCGCGCTGGGCGCGATCTATGTCCGCGGGATGCAGGTCGACGTCTATTCGCAGATCGGCTTCGTCATGCTGATCGGCCTCGCGGCGAAGAACGCGATCCTGATCGTTGAATTCGCCAAACGGCGTCGCGAGGAGGGCTTGCCTGTCGTCGAGGCGGCGATGGAGGCGGGACGGCTGCGTCTGCGGCCGATCCTGATGACCGCCTTCGCCTTCATTTTCGGCGTGCTTCCGCTGATGTTCGCAAGCGGGGCAGGCGCGGCCAGCCGGCAGTCGCTCGGCACGGCCGTCTTCGGCGGCATGGTCGCGGCGACCTTGCTGACGCTGATCTTCGTGCCCGTTTTCTACGCCCTTATTGAACGCGCTCGCGAGGGGCGCGAGGCGGCCGCGGCTGCGGTCGCGCCGCATCGCCGGCGCTCATCTTGCGCCCCACGCCGAAGCGGCCGAATGAAGCCCAGGAGTTCCTCCATGCGCCTCAAGATCTCTCTCGCAGCGCTCGCCGCCATCGGCGTTGCCGCCGTCGTCGGCTTCCGCGATCGCGGGCGACCACGCGGACGGCGCGACGGAATCCGCGTCCGCGCCGCAGATGATGGCGATGCCGGTGCCGGTCGTTCCAGTCGTCAAAAAGACGCTGCCGATCTATCTCGACTATCCCGGACGGATCGAATCGATCCGCAGCATCGCCTTGCAGGCGCGTGTGTCGGGCTACATTGACGCGCAACCCGCGGCAGACGGCGCCGACGTCAAGAGCGGCGATCTTCTGTACCAGATCGATCCGCGCGACCTTCAGGCGGCGCTCGATCAGGCGAACGCGCAGGCGCAGCGCGATCAGGCGTCGCTCGAATATGCGAAGGCCAATTTCGGCCGCGGCGAGGAATTGGTCAAAAGCGGTTTCGTGACCAAGGACGCCTACGATCAGAGGGCGAGCTCGATGCATCAGGTCGAGGCGCAACTGGTGCTCGACCACGCGGCGATCGACGCTGCGAAGCTCAATCTTGGCTACACCGAGATCCGCGCGCCTTTCGCAGGCAGGCTCGGGCGTAACCAGGCCGCTAAGGGCGCGCTGGTCGGTCCGGCGAGCGGGGCGCTCAATACGCTCGTCGAGCTCGACCCGATTTACGTGACCTTCAACCCGAGCGAATCGGATCTCGTCGAGATCGCGACGGCGCGGGCCGCTGGCAAAGTCGACGCCGAGATTTCGCTCGCAGGCTCCGATACGATCCGTAAGGGCGACGCTGACCTTCCTCGACAACACCGTCGACAAGGCGACCGGCACGATCGCCGCGCGCGTCACCATCGCCAATCCCGACTTCGTCCTGCTGCCCGGCCAGTATGTGCGGGTTCGGCTGCACATCAGGGACGAGCCGGACGCGTTCATGGCGCCGCAGACGGCGCTCGGCTCGAACCAGATGGGCAAATTCGTCTATGTCGTGGGCGCGGGCGACAAGGCCGAAATGCGCCTCCTCACGCTTGGGCCGATGGACGGCGAGCTTGTGAGCGTGACCAAGGGCCTGAACGAAGGCGAACGCATCATCGTCGGCAACTTGCAGAAGATCGGCCCGGGTTCACCGGTCAAGCCGCTGCCGCAGGAAGCAGCGAAGGCCGCTCCGTAGCCGATCGCTTCGCGTCCGCTCCGAGGCTAGCCCTTCGTCGGCGCGGCCGAATCCAGAAGCTTTGCGGTCTTGAGCTCTGACCAAAGGCTCGCCGGGATTTCGACCGCCGCGTCGTGGACGTTCGACTTCACTTCCTCTGGCTTCACCGCGCCCAGGACGACCGAGACGACGGCGGGATGGCCAAGCGCGAATTGGATCGCCGCCTGGCGCAGAGTGACCTTGTGCTTGGCGCAGATCGCCTCGATCGCCTTCACCTTGTCGACAACCGCCTTCGGAGCGTCGGTGTAGTCGTACTTGGCGCCGGCGCCCGATCCCGTCGCCAGAATGCCGGAATTGAACACGCCGGCCAGCATAACGCCCATGTTCTTCTCGAGCGCGAGGGGCAGGAATTCCTTCAAGCCCCCCTGGTCGATCAGCGTGTAGCGTCCGGCCATCATCGCGACGTCGAAATCGCCGGCCTTGGCGAATTTGACGCAGGTGTCGGCCTCGTTGATGCCAAAACCGATCGCCTTCACGACCTTTTCGTTGCGCAGCTTGTCGAGCGCCTTGTAGGCGCCTTCCATTGCTTCCTTGAAGCGCCCCGGCGCTTCCTCCTTGCCATGTGTCCAGACGTCGCAATCGTGGATGAGAACGATGTCGAGGCGATCGAGCCCCATGCGCAGGAGAGAATGCTCGATCGAACGCATGGCGCCGTCATAGGAATAATCGAAGCGCGGCGCGTGCGGATGCCCGCCAGCGAACCCGGGCGACACCACGTCGCTGCGCGGCTTGGGGGGCTTCGTGAAGGGGTCCATGATGCGGCCGATTTTGGTCGAGACCAGGATCTCGTCGCGCTTGGCGCGCCTCAAGCCGGCGCCCATCCGGGCCTCCGCCAATCCGTTGCCGTAGTGAGGCGACGAGTTGAACACCCTGACGCCGCTCGCGAGCGCTTGCTCAATCGTCGCGATCGACGTTTTCTCGTCGAGCAGTTCATAGAAGTCGCCAAGCGGCCCGGTCCCCTCGCCCACGACCGAGAAAGTCAGCCCCTCGCCGTTCCGAGCCTTGATGCGTCGCGTTTCCATGTTTCCTCCAAAAAGCGTCTGACGGGGCGTCGCCGCCTCGGCGGCGTTCGGCCGGGTTAGTAGCCAACCGGCGAGCCAGTAGGCAAGCGAGCGAGGAGAGTCAGCTTGCCCGAGCGCTAGCCGTCATCGCGAGCGTAAGCCGACCGACCCTGCCCAAATTCACGATCGCCCATCGCTCAGCCGAGCGGTCGCGGGTGGGGGCAGCGCGCTGCGAAGGTCGGTATGAGTGAAGTCATCGCCGACGAACATCAGCGATTCGCCTCGGGCTTGCGCCTGAGCATAGGCGAAGCAATCGCCGAAGTTGAGATCGGCCTTGTGACCCACGATCTTGCCGAAGCGGGCGGCGGCCTCGACAGCCTTGCGGGCCAGATGTGCCGTGACGGCAGGCTCTTCGGCCTGCAGCGCTTCGCAAAACTCTACGACCGACGCCAGCGCCGTCGCGAGATCTTCGCTCGTGACAGCGCGTTTTCGCCCGACGCGAGCTCGCGCCAGCCCCAGCGTCGCTTCGAACATGCTCATCGGGGGAACCGCGAACGGACCTCCATGGCTTTTCAGAGCTCGCACGACCTCTGACCCTTTGGGCTCCTCGGCGAGAACGGCGATGATGGCGGAGGCGTCGACGACCACTAAAGACCCCACATCTCGTCGCTGAAAGCCTTCTGATCGAACCCATCGTCATGCTGGCCGATCCGCCGGGCGATAGCGACCGCGCGCTCGAGCCGCGGCGCCAGGAGGTCGCGTTGCGCCTCCTCGATGGCGCTCTCCAGCGCCTTCATCACAGCCTCGGTCTTGGACGCGGCGTCGGTAAGCCTCCGCAGTCGGTCAGCCATCTCGGCGGCCCTTGGATTCTTGATGTAGAGCGGCATTGGCTATCCTCCACTGGAAACTAGATATATCCAAAAAGGATATCCGAGCAATGGGGCATAGAGGGTTTCCGGGAGAAGGGCGTCAGGCGCCTCAGATTTTTCGACAATCGCTTTAAGTGCGGACCTCTGTGAGGTTTTTGACCGCGTCCAGCCGAGTAGAGCGGCTCGCGCCCGGCTGTTCTCCACTCACGCGACCCTATCGAGCGGCCTCCGCAGTCGGCGGCCTCGGCAATCTGATTTTGGCCAGGATTTCCTCTGCCTGGACCGCGGCTCGCGCCGCGGGGAAGAAGCCATCGACAATCAGATGCGCCAGTCCATGCACAAGGCCCCACGCCGCCATCGCCGCATGGTTGTTGTCGAGCGGCCGCTGATCGAGGTCGTTGACGCCGCGCAACAGCAACGCTTCGACGCCCGCAGTCGCGGCCTGGAGCGCCGGATATTTCGACCGTTCGGCGAGAACGGGCCCAAACATGAGTCGAAAGAGGCCGGGGTTCTCGCTGGCGAACGCGATGTAAGCAAGACCCGCCCGGACGAGAGGGGTCGCGCCCCGTGTCGCGCCCTGCATCGCCGCGGCGAGCTCGCGGAAACCCTCGGCGGCCAGAGAAGCAAGAAGGTCTTCCTTGCTGGTGAAATGCCGGTATGCGGCCGTGGCCGAAACGCCAACGCGTCGGGCCGTCTCCCGCAAGCCAACGGCTTGCATGCCATTTTCGTCTAGAATCTGACGGGCTGCGGCCAAAAGCGCGGCTGGGAGGTTTCCATGGCGATAGGGCCGGGTGGAATGCATTCAATGCTCAACTGTCGCGTGGAGTTCACAGTGTAAACGCGCGCCGCCGGCTAAGGTTCCGATGTCCTTACAAGCTCTGGCATTCCAGTGAGATCGGTCCATCATAACCAGGGGTCAGCGACCTCGAGGCCACCCCGGAGTTTTAGAAAGGCGATAATCGCCTCCACGCCATCGCCGGTTTTCATGTTGGCCAGGACGAACGGACGGCCTTTCCGCATCGTGATCGAGTCGGTCTTCATCACCTCGAGCGAGGCGCCGACGTAAGGGGCAAGGTCGATCTTGTTGATCACAAGCAGATCCGAGCGGGTGACGCCGGGTCCCCCTTTGCGTGGGATTTTCTCGCCGCCCGACGCGTCGATGACATAGATCGTGAGGTCGGCGAGCTCGGGGGAAAAGGTCGCGGCGAGATTGTCGCCGCCCGATTCGATGAGGATGAGGTCGAGGTTGCCGAAGCGTTTGCGCATCTCCGAGATCGCGGCGAGGTTGATCGAGGCGTCCTCGCGGATCGCGGTATGGGGGCAACCGCCGGTTTCGACGCCCATGATCCGATCAGGTGAAAGCGCTCCCGCCTCGACCAGAATGCGAGCGTCCTCCTTGGTGTAGATGTCGTTTGTGATGGCGGCGATGTCGATTTGGTCGCGCAGGCGTTTGCAAAGCTGCTCCATGAGCGCCGTTTTGCCGGAGCCGACCGGTCCGCCGATGCCGACGCGAAGGGGTTGTTTGCTCATGGTCATGATCGGAACAATCTCGAATATTGGCTTTCGTGTCGCATTGCGGCGATATCCGCACGGAAGGCGCAGGAGCCAAGTTCAGTGAGTTTGGAGACCGACGCCTCGCGGGCGAGCGCGCGTATGCGGGGGATGAGCGTCGCCTGGATCTTCTGGCCGTCGGTCTGGCCGATCGGCCCGAGGCGCACCACGGCAGAGACGGCGGCGGCGATCTGGGCCAGAATGAAGGCCTGAAGGCTCGCCTCGAGCGGCAGCCCGTGACCCGCGCTGGCGGAGGCGACCGCCGCCGGATAGGCCACGCGCTCCGCGAGGGAAAGCTGGCGCAGAGGCTCGCAATCCCATGCGGCGCGTGCGGCGAGAACAAAGGCGCCGCCTTGAGCCGTCGTCTCCAGGCGACGTTCGGCGGAATTGGCGAGCGCGATGGCGAACGCGTTCGCCTCCGCAAGCGCCTCCCAGTCTTCCCCCTCAGCGGCGCGAAAGCATGTCCCGAACAGGATGGCGTCGGCGCGCGGCGCGCCGAAGGACAAGAGGTCGACCAACCAGCCGCCAAGCGAGCGGGCGTCGTGGATGTCGCCGTTCTCCACCGCCCATTCCAGCCCTTGGGAATAGGCGAACGAGCCAATCGGGAAAGCCGGCGACAGCCAGAGCATCAGGGGAAGCAACGCCGCGCCGGCGTCGGCTGGCTCCAATGGAGGAGCGCGCGAGATCGTCATCGGCACAGCCATCATGGGGAGCGCAGGTCGACCGGGTTCGAGGTCAATGCCGATGCCCATGGTCGTGCTGATGATCTGGATGATCGCAGCCGGCGTGATCGTGATCATGGTCGTGGTGCGCATGACCGCCGTCGTGATGGCCGTGCGCATGGTCATGGCCATGACCGTGCTGATGGCCGTGGTCATGCTCCGCGCCCGGCCCGGCCTGCACATAAGCGCCGCCCTCGGGGTTGAACGGCGCCTCGAGCGCGATCACCCGGGCCCCGAGCCCTTCGGCCATCGCCTCGATGAGAGGATCGCGCCGGACGCGCAACGCCTTCGGGAGCATCTCGGTCGGCAGATGGCGGTTGCCAAGGTGCCAAGCAACACGGATCAGCGTGAGCGGGTCGGCAGCCCGGAGCTCGGCCAGCGGTTCCGCCTCGGCGACCACTTCGACCACGCGACCGTCCTCGAGGCGCAGCCCGTCGCCGCCGCGCAGCATCGCCGCTTCGGCGAGGTCGAGCAGGAACTCGAGCCCGCCGACGGCCGTCATGGCGACGCGTCGGCGATAGCGTTCGTCGAAGTCGAGCACCACCGTGTCGGCGGGAGCGCCCGTCCAATGGCCAGCCGGGATGACTCTGTCAGCGCGCAGCATCGTTGCATGTCCTCGGCTTGGGCGGCCGCGTCATTGAAGATCGCGTCCCGCATGGCCGAGTTTGAACGAGAAGCGAAGCAAACGCCAGTCGGCCTGTAAGCCGGGTTCTGTATGGCCGGGGCTGATCGCCCCGACGTGACGGCCATTCCTCTGGGACGCCCGTTGCCGGGCGCCTCAAGCAACCAACCCGAGCGACAGGGCCAACGGATATGGCCTTGCGACGCCGAGGCGCCGCGCGTCGCTCCTATTCGGTTTTGCTCCCGGCGGGGCTTGCCATGCCGCCGACGTTGCCGCCCGCGCGGTGCGCTCTTACCGCACCCTTTCACCCTTGCCGTCTTGCTGTACGGGCTTGCGGCCCGCAATCCGGCGGTTTGCTTTCTGTGGCGCTTTCCCTGGGGTCGCCCCCGCCGGACGTTATCCGGCGCCGTATCCGTATGGAGCCCGGACTTTCCTCCGTTTCGAAACGGCGGCCGTCCGGCCGACTGGCGGATGACCGTCTAGGGGGCCGACGCACGAAGGGTCAAGCATAATCGGACTTGGGCCCGATAGAACGAACCTCTCCATGCGCCGGCTGGGGAACCAATGGCCTGCCTGGCTCGTTCATTGAAGCTTCATTCGAATTATGGGAGTGTGGGATTAGCGGACTGTATCCGCTTCCGCCGCCTCATTTTTCGGGTTAAGGGCTTCGAGGCGAGACGAAAGACGCTTTCGGGCCTCATGGAGGCGGGACGGGAGGTTGCATCATATGAAGACAATTGTGGCGCTTTCGCTGGCGCTCTCCGCCGCTCTTTCCGTCTCGGCATGCGAAACGCCGCAGCAGCAGAACGCGCTGGTCGGCGGGGCGTTGGGCGCTGGCGCCGGCGCGCTCATCGGTTCGGCGGTGTCTGGCGGCAGCGCGGGCGGCGCGCTGGCGGGCGCCGCCATCGGCGCCGGCTCAGGCGCACTGATCGGCTCGGCTTCGACGCCTGGTCCGGGGTACTACGGCGGCCCGCCGCCTGGCTATTATGGCGGGCCGCCGCCCCGCCGCTGCGCCCAGTGGGCGTATGATTACAACGGCAACCGTGTCTGCACCGCTTTCTATTGATCCAAAAGGGGAACCATGAAGAAAACTCTCACGCTTGCGGTCGCGCTGGTCGGCGGGCTGTCCGTTTCGGGCTGCTACACGCCGCAACAGCAGACAGGCACCCTTGCCGGCGGCGCGATCGGCGCCGGCGGCGGCGCGCTGATCGGATCGGCGCTTACCCATGGCAGCGCGGGCGGCGCCATTGCCGGCGGTTTGCTCGGCGCCGGGACCGGAGCTTTAATCGGGAATGCCGTGACGGCGCCGCAGCCAAGCGGCCGATGCGCGCAGTTTGGCTATGATTACAACGGCAATCGCGTCTGCACCGCTTTCTATTGAACCCAAAGGGGGGAAACATGAAAAAGAAATTGGCTGTCACGCTCGCCCTGGTTGGCGGGCTGTCGCTTTCTGGCTGCTACACGCCCCAACAACAACAGGGCACGTTGGTCGGCGGCGCGCTCGGCGCCGGCGGCGGCGCGCTCATCGGATCAGCGCTCACCGGCGGCAGCGCCGGCGGGGCGATTGCTGGCGGCATTATCGGCGCCGGCACGGGCGCGCTGATCGGCAATTCTGTGACGGCGCCTCGCTATCACGGGCGCTGCGCGCGCTGGGGCTGGGACGGCTACGGTCATCGCGTCTGCCGCGCCTGGTACTGAGCGATCCGCGCTTGACGCGCCATGGCTAGAGTTCTCGCCATGGCGCTTTCAGGCCCAGCGCGCGGCTCCGGCCGCGGGATATGACCACTCGCCCTTCCCCGGACAGCCCGCTCGTTGATCGTGTTGTGGCCTCGCCTAACCATGGCGAGCGGCGCGGCTATGGCGGGCCCAATTGCCTCATCTTGCATTATACGGGCATGGCGACCGGCGAGGCGGCGCTGAGGGCGCTTACCGACCCGGCCTCCGAAGTCTCGGCGCATTATTTGATCTGGGAAGACGGGGCGATCGACCAATTGGTGGCGGAGAGCGACCGGGCTTGGCACGCAGGCAGGTCGTGGTGGAAAGGCGAAAGCGATCTCAACTCGGCCTCGATCGGGATCGAGATCGTCAATCCTGGCCATGACGGCGGCTCGCCGCCCTTTCCTGACCGCCAGATCGAGGCCACGATTGCGCTCGCGCAAGACATCGGCGCGCGCTGGACGATTGCGCCCGAGCGGGTCCTCGCCCATTCCGACGTTGCGCCGGCGCGCAAGCGCGATCCGGGCGAGGCGTTCCCTTGGGCGACGCTCTGGCGAGGCGGCGTCGGCCATTGGGCCGAGCCTGCGCCGCTTGTTGGCCCGCCGCTGTTCGCTCATGAGGAGGAAAGCCCGTCCGTCCGGGCGGTGCAGGCGATGCTCGCGCTCTACGGTTATGGCGTCGAGATCACAGGGGTCTACGATCGCCAGACTCGGCTGGTGGTCTTGGCCTTCCAGCGGCACTTCCGGCCGGAGCGCGTCGATGGCGAAGCGGACGCTTCAACGATGGCGACGCTAAAGGCCCTTATCGATGGGCTGACGCCGAATCTTACTTGAAGATCGGGATATTCCTTGGAATCACGGCGGCGACAACATTCTCGGATATGCCGCTGAAACGAGCCAGGGGACTGAAGTTGGATATCGACCTGTGGCTGCGTGACATCGGTCTTCCCCAGTATGCTGAGAATTTCCGCGCCAATCAGATCGACGGCGAACTCCTGAGCCGGCTGTCCAATGAGGATCTGAAGGATATCGGCGTCGCATTGCTCGGCGACCGGAAGAGGATGCTAAAGGCGCTTGCGGCCCTTGGCCCGAATCGGGAAGCGTCCGCGGCCGTCTCCGTCGCCATCCAGGACGCCGCCGAGCGCAGGCAATTGACCGTGATGTTCGTCGATCTCGTCGGATCGACCCGGCTTTCTGCGCGGCTTGATCCGGAGGACATGCGCGAAGTCATCGCGACCTATCACCAATGTTGCGCGGACAGGATTGAAGCGAACGGCGGCCTCGTCGCCCAGTACGCGGGCGACGGCGTGCTTGCCTGTTTCGGATATCCGCGGGCGCACGAGCACGACGCGGAGCGCGCGGTGCGGGCTGGGCTCGAGATCGCGGAGGCCGCGCCGAAGCTCAAGACTGTTGCACAAGCTCCGCTCCGGGTGCGGTTGGGAATAGCCACCGGGATCGTCGTCGTGGGCGATCTTTTAGGGTCGGGAGCAGCACGCGACCTGGGCGTCGTCGGCGACACGCCGAACCTCGCCGCGCGGATGCAGGAGATCGCCGAACCAGGCCAGGTCGTCATAGCTGAAGGCACTCGCCGGCTCGTGGGCGAGTTGTTCGAGCTGACCGACCTCGGTTTCCAGGAACTCAAGAGTGTCGCCGGGCAGGCTCACGCCTGGGCTGCGGTCCGGCAGAGTTCCAAGGCGAGTCGGTTCGAGGCGCTGCATTCCGGCGGCCTTACGCCCCTTGTGGGCCGCGACGAAGAGATCGGGCTTCTGCAGCAGTGTTGGGCCAAGGCAAAGGGAGGACACGGGCAGGTTGTCCTGCTCTCGGGCGAGGCTGGCATCGGCAAGTCGCGGCTGACCGCGGCGCTCCTTGAGACGCTGGGAGACGAGCCGCATGCGCGGCTGCGCTATTTCTGCTCACCCCAGCATACGGACAGCGCATTCTACCCGATCATCGGCCAAATGATACGGCGCGCCGGGCTTTCGCGTGACGACGACGCGAAGACGAAGCTCGACAAGCTCGACGCGCTGCTTGCAATGTCTGCGGCTTCTCGCGAAGACGTCGGCGCTCCTCGTCGATATGCTGTCGCTGCCAAGCGATGGCCGTTATCCCGAGTTGCGCCTCCCCGCGCCTCAGCGTCGGCAGAGAACGATAGAGGCTTTGACGGACCGCGTCGAAATCCTGTCGCGCCAGTCTCCGGTCCTGATGATTTTGGAGGACGCGCACTGGGCCGATCCTTCAAGCCTCGAGGCGTTTGGCCAGGTCATCGACAAGATTGGGTCCCTGCGGGGGATGCTGCTGTTGACATCCCGAGTGGAGTTTGGAGCGCCTTGGCTTGGCCGCTCCAATGTGACGGCGCTGACAATCAGCCGGCTCGCGGCCAACTCGGTTTTGGCCCTGATCGACCACGTCGCCGCCAGCAGCGGGCCGCTGCCTGAGAATATCCGGCGCGACATCTTCGACCGCTCGGATTGCGTGCCCCTATTCGCCGAGGAGATTACAAAAGCGGTGCTGGAGGCCCGGAGTGAAAGCGCCGCGACTCTCGCCATCGCGACGGTAAAATCGCCGGCGCTCGCGGTCCCCGCCAGCCTCCATGCCTCGTTGATGGCTCGCCTCGACAGATTGGGACCGGCCAAGGGCGTGGCGCAAGTTGGCGCGGCGATCGGCCGTGTTTTTTCTCATGCGCTGCTCGCCTCTGCCGCCGCTCTCCCCGAATTGGATCTCAATTCCGCGCTCGAACGGCTCGTTCATTCCGGACTGGCGTCTGCGAGAAGGCTTGCCGCCGCAGGCGACCTATCTCTTCAAGCACGCGCTGGTTCAGGATGCGGCCTACGGAACCCTGCTGCGTGAGCCTCGCCGCGCGCTGCACGCCCGCATCGCGGAAGTTTTGGAAAGCCAGTTCGCCGACGTAGCCGAAAGGGAACCTGAGCTGCTGGCCCGCCATTGCACCGAGGCGGGTTTGATCGAGAAGGCTTCGCGCCAGTGGGGCAAAGCGGGACTTCGGTCATTGGCGCGCTCCGCGCTCGTTGAGGCCAAAGCGCATCTGTCGCGGGGGCTCGCGCAGATTGCGTCGCTGCCGGGCACGCCTGCGTTGCGGCGGGAGCAGATCAGGCTCCAGACGGGGCTCGCACAGGCGCTTATGTACAGCGAAGGCTACGCCGCTCCGGAGACAAAGCGAGCCTTCGAACAGGCGCGTCTCTCGATGGAACGCGTCGAAGCGCTGGGCGAGCCTCCTGAGGACCCGGTGACATTGTTCTGGGTTCTGTACGGGTTCTGGGCCGTGAACTATGTGGCGTTCAACGAGAACGTGGCGCCGGACCTTGCGACGCAGTTCTTGGCGCTGGCGCACAAGCAGGGTGAAACCGTCCCGATCACGATCGGACATCGTCTTGTCGGTTGCACCTTATTGAGCAGCGGCGATATCGCCGCGAGCCTGCCTCATTTCAATCAAGCGATCGCGCTTCACAGTTCGGTCGAGCGTCACCAGGCGGCGGCGCGGTTCGCCCCTGACCTCAGAATGATGAGCTTAGGCTGGCGCGGGGTTGCCTCCTGGATGCTTGGCTATCCAGAGGCCGCGCTTGCCGACCTTGGCCACGCGCTTAAAATCGCGCGCGAGACTGGGCGTGCGCTCGATTTGATGGTCGCCCTTATCGGCACGCAGCCGACCTATATTCTGTCCGGACGTTACGCAACGGCGAAGGCCCATCTCGACGAGGGCTCTCGGATTGGCGAACGAGATTGGCGCCTCGTTCTGGAAGGCCATGGGAACCATTTTTGAGGGCTGCCTTTTCGCCATGACCGGAGAACCCGCAAGGGCGGTGTCGTCGATTGCTTCCGCAATCGTCCCTTACCGATCGACAGGCGCAACCCTGTACATGCCGTTCTATCTCTCCTACTTGGCGCTGGCTCATGCCCATCTCGAACAATTTGACGACGCGCAGCGCTGCATCGGCGAAGCGCTGACAACCCTGCAATTGACGGGGAGCAAGTGGCTCGAGGCCGACATCCATCGGTTTTCCGGCGAAATCGCGCTGCTGTCGCCGGATCGTGACGTCGCGGAAGCAGAGCGCCGCTTCGAACGCGCGCTCGAACTCGCCCGCGCGCAACAGGCCCGCTCCTGGGAGCTACGCGCCGCAACGAGTCTCGCGCGGCTCTGGCGCGATCAGGGCAGGCGCGGTGAAGCTCATGACCTCCTCGCGCCCGTGTACCGCTCGTTCGCCGAGGGATTCGACACGTCGGACTTGAAGCAGGCTGGCGCGCTGCTCGAGGAATTGCGCGCCTGAGGCGGACGTTCGTCAGCCCTTCAGCTAGACGTTGACGATCGTTTCGAAAGCCGCCCGCACGCGCTTGCGCGCTTCGCCGAGCGCCGCGGCGAACGCCTCGAAATCGGGAAAGCCCATGGCCGCCGCGATGCGGCGCTTGACGCCGGCCGCGGCCTTGGCGGGATCGAACGGGCCGGAGATCGACAGGCGCATGAACTGCGTCGCGTCGGTATAAAGCCGGTGCGCGTCGATGAGGACTTCAGCCTGCTCGGGCGTGATCAGGCCCGCGCGGCCCGCCTCTTCCACGACCTTGCGGGTTGAGACGTCGAGGATGCCCGGGATGCTGGTGCGCGAAGGCCAGCTGCAGATACTGGGCGATGAATTCGATGTCGATCAGCCCGCCTGCGGCGAGCTTCAGGTCCCAGACGTCGCTGTCGCCCTTTTCCCTGGCGATCAGCGCGCGCATCGCGCGCGTTTCGCTGAGCGACCTTGCGCGGCGTCGCGCTCGCGGGTCAGCGTCTGTCGCACCGTCTTGGCGATGTCGGCGCCGAGGCTCGCGTCGCCCGGCGACGAAGCGGGCGCGGGTCAGCGCCATGTGCTCCCAGGTCTCCGCCTCGTCCTGTTGGTAAAGCTTGAACGACGCGAACTGGGTCGCGAGCGGCCCCTGGCGCCCGGAGGGCCTGAGCCGCATGTCGACTTCGTACAGGCGGCCCGCTTTGGTCGGCGCGGTCAAGGCCGAGATGAGCCGCTGCGTCAGCCGCGCATAGTAGAGCGTCGGGACCGAGCGGCTTGCGGCCGTCCGACTCGCTCGCGTCGGCGGGAAAATCGTAGATGAGCATGAGGTCGAGATCGGAGGCCGCGGTCATTTCGCGCGAGCCGAGCTTGCCGAGCGCGACGACCGCGACCCGGCCGCCGCGAACGCGGCCGTGCTCGGCGGCGAAGGCCTCGATCACGCGCTTGAGCAGCGCTGCGATCAACCCTTGCGCGAGCGCGCTATAGGCGCGCCCGGCGCGGTCGGGATCGAGGCGCTCCGACAGAAGATTGAGGCCGATATGAAACATCTCCTCGGCGGCGAAGTCGCGCGCCCGGTTCAGCGCGTCCTCGAAGCTCTGCCCCTGGGACACGAACGTCTCGACCCGCGCGCCCATCGCCTCGTCGTCGAAACTCGAGTCGAAGTCGAGGCTGCGCGACGGATCGATCGCCGCGTCGAGCACGTGCGGGCGGGTCGCGATCACCTGCGCGAGCCGGGGGGCGCTGCCGAGCACGTCGCCGAACAATTCGCGCAAGGCGGCGTTCGAGCGCAGGATCGACAGGAGCTCGACGCTTGCGGGCATGTGCGCCAGCGCTTCGTCGAAGGCGGAAAGCGCGGCGTCGGCGTCGCCCGATCCGGCGAAGGCTTCGAGCAGCGCCGGCGTCAACTCCGTCAGCACCTCGCGCGCGCGGGCGCTGCGGACCGCCGCGCGCCGGCCAAAATGCCAGCCGCGAACGGTCTCCGCCGCGGCTTCCGGGCGCTGAAACCCGAGCGCGCGCAAGGTGGCGAGCGTCGCCGGATCGTCGGCGACGCCGGTGAAGACGAGGTCGCCCGAGGCGACGCTGAGCTCCGGCGCATCCTCGAACAGCCGCGCGTAGTGCCGCTCGACCCGCGTCAAGTGATGGGTGAGGTCGGCGGCGAAACCGTCGAGCCGCGGCGTAGCCGCAGAATTTGGCGAAGCGCGTGAGCGCCTGCGCGCTCGAAAGGAAGCCGCTGCGTCTGCTCGTCGGCCACCATCTGCAGCCGATGTTCGACCCGGCGCAGGAACGCATAGGCCTGGCGTGAGGTCATCGACCGCCTCCGCGCTGATCCATTTGTCGGCGCAAAGCTGCTGCGAGCATGTCGAGCGTGCGCGACCCGCGCATCTGGGGGCGGCGTCCGCCAAAAATGAGCTGCTGCGTCTGGACGAAAAACTCGATCTCGCGGATGCCGCCGCGCCCAAGTTTGACGTCGTGGCCGGGGACGACGACCTGCTCGTGGCCGCGCACGGCGTGGATCTGGCGCTTCATCGCGTGGATGTCGGCGATCGCCGCATAGTCGAAATACTTGCGCCAGATGAATGGCGCGAGATCGGCCAGGAACCGCTCGCCAAGCTTGAGGTCGCCCGCCGCCGGACGCGCCTTGATCAGCGCGGCGCGCTCCCAGTTCTGGCCGACCGTCTCGTAGTATTGATAGGCGCTGACGGTCGAGAGCGCGACCGGCGTCGAGGCGGGATCAGGCCGCAGGCGCAAGTCGACCCTCAGCACGTAGCCTTCGCCCGTCCGCTCCTGCAGGAGGCGCGCCAGCGCTCGTGTCAAGCGCGCGAACAGCGGCCCCGGCTCCGCGTCCTAATGGAATCGAGGCTGCCGCGGGGTCGTAGAGCACGATGAGGTCGATGTCGCTCGAATAATTGAGCTCGCGCGCGCCATGCTTGCCGAGCGCCAGCACGACCACTCCGGCAGCCGTTCTCAAGATCAGGCGCGTCCGCATCGAGCGCCAAGAGGCCCGCGCGCGCATGCTTGCGCAGCAGGAAGGCGAGCGCGGCGCGGACAGCGGCGTCGGCGAAACGGGTCAGCGCCTCGGTCGCCGCGACGACGTCCCAGACGCCGCCGATGTCGGCGAGCGCGATCAGAAGCGCCGCTTCGCGTTTGGCGCGGCGCAGCGCCGGCATGAGGTCCGCCTCGTGCTCGTCACGCCGCGAGGCCGAGCGCTTGAATGAGCGCATCGAGCGACGTCGCCGGGCGGACGCCTCGAGCAGCCGGACGAGCCGCTCCGGGTCTTCCTGGACCAGCGCCCACAGGTAAGGCGAATGATCGGCGAGACCGAGCAGAACATCGCGCGTCCGGCCGCGTTCGAGTTCGGGCCCGAGCCGCCCGGCCGGCGAAGTCATCGAGCAGCGCCGCGAGGCGGCGCCGCGCTTCGGCCGGCGCGGAAAGCCGCGGCGCCTCGACGAGGCGCTCAGCGAGCGTTGCGGTCATTCAAGACCAGTTCGGCGGGCGCCCGCGATTGAGGCCGCTCGTCCGCCGCAGCGGCAAGGTGAGGCGCACGCGAAGCCCGGGCTGATTGTCCTCGAGCTCGACAGTTCCGCCGTGCATGCGCGCGACCGCGGCGGCGAGCGAAAGGCCGAAGCCGGAGCCCGGCCGCGAGCGCGAGCCCTCGAGCCGGACGAAACGGTCGAGCACCCGCGCCCGGTCTGCGGCCGCAATTCCCGGACCGCGGTCGGCGACCGTGAGCGACGACGGATCCGCCGGCGCGCTCGCGCCGTGATGACGACGTCCGGCTTCGCCTCCGCCTCGGCCGCCGCGCCCTTGTTCGGCGCGCCATATTTGATCGCGTTGTCGACGAGATTGGCGATCGCCTGGCCGATCAGTTCGCGATTGCCGCGAACTGTGAGTCCATCCTCGGCGTGGACAGTCAGCGTCACGCCCTCTTCCTCGGCGATCGGCTCGTAAAGCTCGGCGACGCTGTTGCGCCGCTTCGCCGATGTCGAGAGGCTGAAGCGGTCCGAGGTCGCCGCCCGCTTCCGCGCGCGCGATCAACAGGAGCGCGTTGAAGATGCGGATGAGCTGGTCCGATTCCTCGATCGTCTTCTCCAGCGCTTGACGATAGGCCGCGGCGTCGCCGCCGAAGGCGAGCGCCGCTTCGGCGTGGTTGCGCAAGCGCGTGAGCGGCGTGCGCAAGTCATGCGCGATATTGTCGGATACCTCCTGCAGGCCCTCCATCAGTTCGGAGATCCGGCCGAGCATCTCGTTCAGGCCTTCCGCCAGCCGGTCCAATTCGTCGCCGGAGCCGGACACCGGCAGGCGACGGGTGAGGTCGCCGGCCATGATCCCGTGCGCCGAGGTGTTGATGTCGTCGATGCGCTTGAGCACCCGCCGGGCGACGAACAGCGCGCCGATCGCCCCGAGCGCGGCGAAGAACACCAGCGAAATCGCCAGCGCCCGCACCATCACCTTGCCGATGCGGGCCCGGTCGCCGAGGTCATGTCCGATCAACAGCCGGAAGCCGCCCGGCAGAACGTAGACTCCAACGAGCGCCTGCCGCCCGCGCTCGCTGCTCCCGCTGCCGCGATAGGATGATCGGCAGAAAGCCGCGGTGCAGCAGCACCTCGGCCGGAACCTGCTCGACATTGCCGGCGAGCGGTTCGCCGATCGGGTTGGTGAGAAGGTAGAGGGAGGCGCCGGGTTCGCGTTTGCGCGCCTCGATGACGGCCTCGAGCCGTCTTATCCCTGCATTGTCGAAGGCGTCGATGAGGCCCTGGGCCTCGGCGTCGATGGTCCGCGCGATCTCCCCGTCCACCACCGAGATCGACCTGCCAGGCGATGATGTAGAGGACGATGCCGGCGCCGACCGCGCTGAGGAGAAGAATCGCCAGCGCGAGGCGAAAAGCGGTGGCGCCAAAGAGCTTACCGAGCGCCGTCACGAATCATGTAACCGGCGCCGCGAACCGTGCTGAGCAGCGGCGCGTCGAAATCGCGATCGATCTTGGCGCGCAGGCGCGACACATGCACATCGATCACGTTGGTCTGCGGATCGAAGTGATAGTCCCACACATGTTCGAGCAGCATGGTGCGCGTGACCACCTTGCCGGCGTTCTGCATCAGAAATTCGAGCAACCGGAATTCGCGCGGCTGCAGGACGATTTCCTCGGCCCGGCGCGTGACCTTGTGCGACAGCCGGTCAAGCGTCAGGTCGGCGACCCGCAGCACCGTCTCCTCCGGCGCGCCTTTGGGGCCGCGGCGCGACAAGCGCTTCAACCCGGGCCAGAAGCTCGGAGAACGCGTAAGGCTTGGACAGATAATCGTCGCCGCCGGCGCGCAGGCCCTTGACCCGGTCGTCGACCTGGCCGAGCGCCGAGAGGATCAGGACCGGCGTCTCGTTTTTCTGCTCGCGAAGCGCGCCGACCAGCGTGAGGCCGTCCATTTTCGGCAACATGCGATCGACGATGGCGACGTCATAGGCGCCTTCGAGCGCCAGATCGTATCCGGTGACGCCGTCATTCGCCTGGTCGGCGACATGACCGGCTTCGCGGAACGCCTTGGCGAGATACGCAGCCGCGTCGCGATCGTCTTCGATAATGAGGATGCGCATGTCGGACATATAGCGAATCCCGGGCGCTAAGGCCAAAAAAGGTATGGCGGCAGGTCCTCGGGGGGCTTGATGAGACCTGCCGCCACCTTTGTCGGAGTCGCGCGGGCGGGGGATTGTGCGACGCCGACTTGGACGGAAGAGCGCGCTATGCGCGGGCCGGGGACATGCCCATGAACCCTTCCGTCCATTTCATGTCGGCGTCCCACGGAGAGCCGTGGGACGCCGGGTATTCAGGACGCGCGCGTGGGCAGCGTCAGGTAATCGCTCTCCATCGTTAGACTTGACGCGCACGAGAACCGACTTCTTGCCGCCCGACTTGGCGGCGTCGATCGCGTCCGCGACATCGGCCGGCCGGCTGACCGACTTGCCGGCGACCTCGAGGATCACGTCGCCCTGCTTCAGGCCCTTGTCGGCCGCGGCGCCGTCCGGGTCGACCTCCGCAACGACGACGCCGTCCTGTCCGTGCGCCGCGCGCAACGTCAGCCCGAGCTTGGCGAGCGCCGAAGCGCCGTTGTCGTCGTCCGAGTTTCGCGATTCCGCGGCCGCCGTCTTGTCGGCAGGCATCGTTCCGAGCGTCACGTCGATGGTCATCGGCGAGCCGTTCCGGATGAGCGCGAGCTTGACCGTCTTCTTCGGGCCGAGCGCCGCGATCCGGCGGGCGAGATCGTGCGGATCGGCGACGGTTTCGCCGTCGACCGCCGTGATGACGTCGCCGCTCTTCACGCCCGCGGCGGCGGCGGGCGAATCCTTCGTCGCCGCAGCGACCAGCGCGCCGGTCTGCTCCTTGAGGCCAAGGTCGTCGGCCAGATCCGCGGTCACATTCTGGATCTGAACGCCGATCCAGCCGCGCGTGACCGAGCCATTGTCCTTGAGCTGCTGCACGACGTTCTTGACCACGTCGCTGGCGATGGCGAAGCCGATGCCGACGCTGCCGCCCGACGGCGAGAAGATCGCGGTGTTGACGCCGACCACCTCGCCTTCGGCGTTGAAGGTCGGGCCGCCGGAATTGCCGTGGTTGACCGGCGCGTCGATCTGCAGGAAGTCGTCATAGGGTCCCGAGCCGATGTCGCGGCCGCGCGCCGAGACGATGCCGGCGGTCACCGTGCCGCCGAGGCCGAACGGGTTGCCGACCGCGATCACCCAATCGCCGACGCGCGGCGTGTGGGAGGCGAACGTGACGTAGGGGAAATCGGAGCCCTGCGCCTTCAGAAGCGCAAGATCGGTTTTCGTGTCGACGCCGATCACCTTGGCCGGCATCGACTTGCCGTCGGAGGTGGTGATGGTCACTTCGGTCGCGTGATCGACGACGTGGTCATTGGTGACGATGTAGCCGTCGCCGGAAATGAAGAATCCCGACCCTTGAGCCTGGCGAGAAATGATGGCGCGGCGCGCTGGTCGCCGCGGTCGGCGCCGTCGTTGTTGTCTCCGGGCATGCCGAAGTGGCGGAAGAAATGGTAGAACGGGCTGTTCTTGGGAATGTCCGGCATTCCCGGCGGCATCCCGTCCGAGTCCTCGTCATCGACCTGGTCGGCGTCGCTGAGCTTGACCTTGACCGAAACGACGGCCGGCTTCACGCGGTCGACGACATCGGCGAACGAGGCCGGGCCGGCGGGCGCTTGCGCGGTGGTCGCGGCGGCGTCGACGGGAGCGACCGAGGCTTCGAACGCAACGCCGCCGAGGGCGGCCAGCGCCACAGCGCCCAGAAGCGCCGCACGAAGAGAATAGGAGGGCCGATCAAACGACATCAAGAGCTCCGAGCATCCGAATCTGTGCTGCGGAGACGTCCCCGCCGCCTCATGACAAGGAGAATGCGCCCGTCCGCCTAAACAGCGCGATGGCGCGAACATGAAAGCTTTGTAATGTGGCCGTCGCCTAGGCCGGAGTGCGTCCGCATCGGCGCGCCAGAGTCAGCGACATCGCGGGCCGCGGACTAGCCGTGGTCTAGGCGTGCGAGCCGCCAGCGGCTGTCGCCGTGGGGCCACCGCTCAGGACGGGTCGAAGCGGGACCGCGTCTCACGACGGTCAGGCGTCGACGGTCTTGGTCTTCGGCTTCAGGACCTGGCGGCCGCGATACATGCCGCTCTTGAGGTCGATGTGGTGCGGGCGGCGCAGTTCGCCCGAATCCTTGTCCTCGACATAGGTCGGCGCCTTGAGCGCGTCGGCCGAGCGGCGCATGCCGCGGCGGGAGGGCGACGTTTTGCGTCTGGGAACGGCCATCGGGGGAACTCCAATTCGGATGCGGGCGGCGAGGCCCGGAATGAGAAGGCGCGGCTCATACACGCAATCGAGCCCGAAGCGCCAGTCCCCCGGCTGGCGCGCGCTTCAGGCCACTCCGCGGGTCTCGAACGTGGCGAACGCCATCGCCTCGCGCGGCTGCGCGATTGGCCCACAGGACGAACTGGAACGCCTGATAATAGGTCTCGCAGGCGTCGAGAGCCGCCTTGACCACGGCGCCGCATTGCGCGTCGTTCGCGCCCGCGCCCCCCGCCAGGCACAGGGCGTGGCGAAACATCACCACGTCCTGCTGGCTCCACTGGTCGAAATGCCCAAGCCACAATTGTTCGTTGATGAGTTGCGTCAGTTCGCCGATCGCGGCGCGTTTGTGCGACGGGCGTCTTGAGATCGAACGAACAGCTGACATGCAGCGATTCCATATCCGGCAGCCAGGTGAACGCGACGTCGTAATTGGCGAACCTGCCCGAGACCAGAATGGAGATCTCGTCCGTCTCGGCCCGATCGAAGGCCCATTCGTTGACGGCGGCCAGCCGCTCGACGACGTCGACGGGATGCTCGCGACGCTCGTCGGCGCTGGTGTCGGTTTCGATGAAGGTCATCAAGGGTCTTTCGGCGGATCAAGGAACGAGGCGGGAAGCCGCCTCGACCTTTCAGGCCGCGCAACGCGTCGCAACCTTGCTGATTCGCGCCCGTTCGTAAACCGACGACCCTTCCGATCCACAAAAACAGTAAACGGAATCAAGGCTCTGCTAAGCGTGAAAGCGAGTCCGATCAAGGCCTTGGCTCGTTGAGCTTCGCCTCGAGCGCCGCGACCCTTGCGGCAAGCTTCTCGTTCTCGTCCCGCGCCCGCGCCGCCATCTCCTTGACCGCCTCGAACTCCTCGCGGGTGACGACGTTCATGCCGGACATCATCCGCTCCATCTGCGAGCGGGCGAAGGTCTGGGCCTCGCGCCTTGCGCCGTCGGCGAGACCCGCGGCGTCGGTCATGAGGCGAGAGAGGTCGTCGAAAAAGCGGCTGTTGGTCTGCGGCATGGCTCAAGCTCCGGGCGCAGCCCGCGGCAGGCGAAGCGGGCGTCACGCCGTATGTGGCGCGAGCGCAGCTCGGGGGCGCAAGAGCGGGCGGGCCGCTTGGTCAAATTTCCAGTTGCCCCGTCCGCCGATCTCGCTCAAGCATCGGACGTTTCCGGTTCGAGATCCTGATCCCATGCGCATCCAAGCCGCCGTTCTTCGCCAGCCTGGCCTGTCCACCGCCCTACGCCGCATCGAAGCCGCTCGAAATCATCGAGCTCGACCTTGCCCCGCCCGGCCGGGGCGAACTCCTGGTCAAGATCGCGGCGGCGGGCCTGTGCCATTCGGACCTGTCGGTGATCGACGGCTCTCGCCCGCGCCCGACGCCGATGGCGCTCGGCCACGAGGCTGCGGGAATTGTCGAGGCGGTCGGCGACGGGGTGACCGACCTCGTCCCCGGCGATCACGTGGTGCTGGTGTTCGTGCCCAGCTGCGGCCGCTGCGGCCCCTGCGCTTCGGGACGTCCCGCGCTCTGCGAGCCGGCGAGCCAAGGCGAACGCCGCCGGAACGCTGCTTTCGGGCGAGCGCCGGCTTTCCTTCCATGCCGAGCCCGTCAATCACCTTCTCGGCGTTGCGGCTTTTTCAACCCACGCGGTGGTGGCGCGCGAATCCTGCGTGAAGATCGACCCCGACCTGCCGCTGGAACTCGCGGCTTTGTTCGGCTGCGCGGTGCTGACCGGGGTTGGCGCGGTCGTCAACACCGCCAAACTCGAGCCGGGCCAATCGGTCGCGGTGGTGGGCTTGGGCGGCGTGGGCCTGAGCGTTGTCCTCGGCGCGAGGCTCGCCGGCGCGCGCCAGATCATCGCCGTCGATCTTTCGGACGACAAGCTCGCCTTCGCGACCAAACTCGGCGCGAGCCACACGGTGAACGCCCGCTCGAACGACGCGGTCGGCGAAATCAGACGCATCTCCGGCGATGGCGTCGATGTCGCCTTCGAGATGGCGGGCTCGGTTCCGGCGCTCGAACTCGCTTACGCCGCGACCGCGCGGGGCGGCATGACCGTGACCGCCGGCCTGCCCCATCCCGACAAGCGCATGAGCTCTCTCGCCGCTCGCTTTGGTCGCCGAGGAGCGGACCCTCAAGGGCTCCTATGTCGGCTCGTCGGCGCCCCAGCGCGACGTGCCGCGGATGATCGCCCTCTTCCGCGCCGGCCGCCTGCCCGTCGACCAGTTGCTCACCCATCGCCTGAAGCTCGAGGAGATCAACGAGGGCTTCGACCGGCTGCGCGAGGGGGTGGGGGTCCGGCAGGTCATTGTGTTCGAGTAGGAGACCGGGTCCACAATTCGAACGACGCTTATTTTGGCTGCGGCGCGGCAGCGCCTCCCGAACTCCCCGGCGGGGGCACGACGTTCGGATCTCCGGTCTTGGGCGCCGGCTTTTGGATGGCCGGGTCCACCTCTTTCGGATGAATGATTTCGTTCGACTGGCTGAGCTCCTTGCTCAGGCTCTCAGCCGGCGCTTTCGGGTTGGCGTCGGGAATGGTCCCATTGGACGCGGGGCTGGTCGCCTGGGCGAAGGCCGCGCTGGCGGCGAGCGTGACGCCGGCGGCCAGCAGGCAAAGTCGTGAGCAGATGGTTCTCATGCGGTCTCAAACGCATGGACGCGCGGACCGTTCCCCCTGGGCTGCTGGCAAAGGCGCCCGCCCGCGGGCTCGGCTGTCTTGACGCAGGCGCGAAGCTTCGGCGGCGGGGCGGCCCCGCCTATGACGATCCGCGCCCGCGCGCCGCCCGCAGAAAGGCGATCAGCAGCAGCACCGCCGCGGGCCATTGAAACCAGATTTCGTGCAGGCCGCTGAACACGTTGATCGCAAACAGGAAGATTGTGATCGCGATCATCACCCGGCTGACGCGCGGCAGCCGCATGAACCATCCCCAGGCGCCGCCCAAGCCGGACGCGGCGCTTTCTGGAGGCGCCGGAGGATTCCGCATCGGCTCGGGCGGCCGCGCCTCAGGCCGCGCCGCCGCGCCCCCTGGAAGGACGCGGTAGCCCGTCACCGGATGGGCGACGTTCTTCAGGCTTTGTTCGCCGAGGGGCTCGAAGCCGATCGAGAGCTTGTTGCGCACCTGGTCGTAGACCGGGCCGGAGATCAAGATGCCCCCGGGCTCGGCCAGTTCCTGCAGGCGCGCCGCGATGTTGACGCCGTCGCCATAGACGTCGTCGCCCTCCAGCATCACGTCGCCCAGATTGATGCCGATGCGGAAATTCATCCGCTGCGCTTCGGGCAGTTCGTCGTTATGGCCGGAGAGTTCCTGCTGCGTCTCGACCGCGCATTGCACGGCCTCGACGACGCTCGAAAATTCGGCGATGATTGCGTCGCCCCAGGTGTTGACGATCCGCCCCTCGTGGCGCTCGATCAGCGTCGCCATGGCGGCGCGGCGCCGGCGCAGCGTCGCCAGCGTGCCCGCTTCATCCGCCCCCATGAGGCGGGTGTATCCCGCAGCATCCGCGCAAAGAAGCGTCGTCAGCCGCCGCCTGACCTTGTCCGTCATGGGGGGATATTAGCGCAAAAGTGCGCGGATGGCGCGCGGGGCGTCGATTGGCGCCTACGCTGCGGGGCAACTAATACGCCTTCTCGCTTGGCGCCCGGTACAGAAGGAATCCGCCATGAGCGTCCTTCCGTCGAAACCGGCAGACTCCGACTGGCATTTCTGTTAGCCTGTCAACGGCCGGAGGGGCGCGATGAGCGAGACCCGGAAACTCGCGGCGATCCTGGTCGCCGACGTGGTCGGCTACAGCCGGCTCGCCGGCGCGGACGAGGATCGCATCCTGGCGCGGCTGCGGGCGCTGCGCAGCGATCTGATCGATCCGACCATCGCCGTGCATCACGGGCGCATCGTCAAGCGCACCGGCGACGGCATCCTCGTCGAGTTCCGCAGCGTGGTCGACGCGGTGCGCTGCGCCATCGAAGTGCAGAACGCCATGGTCGAGCGCAACGCCGGCGTGCCGCCGGACCGCCGCATCGAGTTTCGCATCGGCATTCATCTCGGCGACGTCGTCGAGGAGAGCGACGGCGACCTGATGGGCGACGGCGTCAACATCGCCGCGCGACTGGAAGGCATCGCCGACGCCGGGCGCGATCTGCCTGTCCGAGGACGCCTACCGGCAGGTCAAGGGGCGGCTCGATCTCGCGGTCACCGATCTCGGCCCGACCCAGCTCAAGAACATCGCCGAGCCGATCCGGGCCTATTCGCTGCAGGTCGGCGTCCCCGCGCAGGCGAAGCCGGCGGAACCGCGTGACGCTGCGCGCCCGCGCCGCAGAAGAGGCGTTTCGGGCTCGCGCCGCTCGCCGCCGCGCTCGCGGCGCTGCTGATCGTGATCGCGGGCGGCGCGTGGTGGTTCCTCAATGCGAACCGGCCCGCAAGCGTCGCCGCGAAGGCGCCCGCCGAGGCCGCGCGGCTTTCGATCGTCGTGCTGCCCTTCGCCAATCTCTCGGGCGATCCGGGGCAGGACTACCTCGTCGACGCCCTGACCGACGAACTGACCACCAGTCTCGCGCGCATCCGCGACACCTTCGTCATCGCGCGCAACACGGCCATGACCTTCAAGGGCAAGCCGGTCGACGCCAAGGCGATCGGCAAGGATTTGGGCGTGCGCTATGTTCTCGAAGGCTCGGTGCAGCCGAGCGGCGATCGGATGAGGGTCAACGCCCAGCTCATCGACGCCGACAGCGGCGCTCACCTCTGGGCCGAACAATTCGACACGCCCCGCGCCGATCTGTTGCAGACGCAGGACGCGATCGTCACGCATCTGGCGCACGCAATGGACTTTCAGCTCACCGAGGCCGAGGCCGCCCGTCTCAAACGGACGCCCGCGGCCAATCGCGACGCCGAGGACTTGGCTCTCCAATGCGTCGCGGGCCAATGGAAGGCCGGATTTATCGGCAAGGAGGCGGATGCGGCATACGCGCTCTGCGAACAGGCGCTCGCCATCGATCCCAACAATGTCCGCGCCCTGATGGCGTTGGCGAGTCAAGTTCTTGATGCCGGCGGCGCTTGGCGTTTCCGGCGACCCCAAAGGCGACCTCGAGCGGGCCGACGAATTGGAGTCGAAGGCGCTCGCCCTCGATCCAGATTGCGACTTGGCCTCACGACTTGAAGGGCAGCATCCTTCGGTTCCAGGGGCGCACCGAGGAAGCCGTCGCCGAACACGAGCGCGCGCTCGCCCTGGACCCGTCCAACGTGGACGCCGCCGCCGACCTGGGCTTCGACTACCTGATGCCTCGGGCAATTCGACAAAAGCCTTGAATATTTCGACAAGGCGATTCTGGCGAGCCCGTCACGATCCGGCGCTCGCCTATTGGTACGGCGGCAAGGCGTGGGCCAATTTCGGGCTGAAGCATTATGACCAGGCGATTGAACTGGCTCGCCGGGCGATCGCGATCAATCCGACTTACAACCCGTTTGCGCATGTGGCCCTTGTGGCGGCGCTCGCCTTGACCGGTCATGATGCCGAAGCGCGCGAGGCGCTGCAGCGCTACCTCGCGCTGCCCTCCACCGCGCCGCTCAAGACGATCGCGGCATGGAAGGCGTACCTGACGTCCGCACAGGGCGGCGATCCACGCTTCGTCGAGATGAACGAACGGACGTACGACGGCCTGCGCAAAGCCGGGATGCCGGAGCAGTGAGCGGTCCCGATTCGGGCGAAGACGACCTCGCGGTCGATTTTTCGACAAATCCTTTCAAAATACCACATCGCGGGCTATACTTTCCGGTTTCGCCGAAGGAAAGCCCCATGCCCGCACGCGCCCAACCCCGACCCCTTCCTGACCGAAGAGCATCAGCGCGCGCAAAGAATCTTCGCCCGCCTCATGGGCGGGGAGTTGATGCGCGCCATTGCGGCCTCGGAGAATCTCAGCCTCCGCCGGGTCCAGCAGATCGTCCGCGAGCAGCTCGATCGGCGCAACGCCAATCCCGCCGACGATTTTGCGCTCCTGCAGATCGCGCGGCTCGAGCGGGCGCTCGACCTGATCGGCGCCCAGATCGATGCGGGCAAAGCCGTCGGCGGCGCATGCCTACGTTCGCATTCTCGACCATCTGAACCGCCTCGCGCCCGACCGCCTGCGGCTCAAGCGTCCGTTCCAGGGCATCGGCCGCGAGGTCGACAAGATGGAAGACAGGCTCGGCCGCCTCGACGCGGCGCGCGAGGCTTTGGCGGTGAGACAGGCCTCGCCAGGGCTTCGCGAGAATTCGGCGAAACGAAACGGGCCGCAAGCCCTTGATATCACGCAAAACCGCGAAATGGCTGATTCGCCGCCCTCAATGATTTCAGAGACTTAAGGCAGCTTGAAGCGAAACGATTTGTTTCGCTTCGCGAAATGAGGGGTCCCCGCGCTCGAGCGCAAAGAAGCGCTCGAAAGTTGCACGAAAGCGCACTTAAGCTCCTGAAATCATTGGCGCGCGTAACGTAGTGCGCAGACCTTGCGACCCTAACCGGCGAGCAGCCCCTTCACGATCGCGCTCGCCTTGGCGAAATCCATTTCGCCGGCATGAGCCGCCTTCAGCGCGTTGACGACCTTGCCCATGTCCTTGATGCTCGCCGCGCCGGTCGAGGCGATGGCGGCCTTGGCGGCGGCGATCACCGCCGCTTCGTCCATCTGCTTCGGCAGGAATTCGCTGATCACCGCGATCTCCGCGTTCTCCTGGCTCGCGAGCTCCGCGCGTCCGGCCTCGGCGTAGATCGCCGCCGATTCCTGGCGGGATTTCACCATCTTGGTGAGGAGCGCCAGTTCGTCGGCGCGGCTGACGATCTTGCCCGCGCCGCGCGCCTCGATCTCCCGCTCCTTCAGCGCCGCCATGATGAGGCGCAGCGCGCCGACGCGAACCTTGTCGCCGCCCTTCATCGCCTCTTTCATCAGCGTGGCCACGGAATCGCGCAACGGCGCTGAATCGGGCATGAGTCTCCTCGATGGTTCGAACCGGCGCGTCAAGCTTGACGCGCAGCAAGGGCGGCGCTTAAGCACAGCCGCATGTCAAGCGCAACACGCCCGGACCTCTCGCGCGGCCCCGGATGATCCGTCTTCCGGCTGGACGCCCGCGCATCGCGACCGGCGTGATCGTGCTCGCCGACGGCGCGGTGATCGAGGGCTTCGGGGTCGGCGCGACCGGCTCGGCGGTCGGCGAGGTCTGCTTCAACACCGCGATGACCGGCTACGAGGAAATCCTGACCGATCCCTCCTACGCCGCCCAGATCATCACCTTCACCTTCCCCCATATCGGGATCGTCGGCGTCAACGACGAGGACATCGAGGTCGTCAACGCCTGCGGGTTCGGCCGCGATCGGCGCGATCATGCGCGCCGACATCGCGGGCCCGTCGAATTTTCGCGCTCACGGGCGGCTCGACAGCTGGCTCAAAGCGCGCGGGATCATCGGCGTGACGGGGGTCGACACCCGCGCGCTGACCACGCTCATCCGCGAGCGCGGCATGCCGAACGCGGTCATCGCCCATTCGCCCGACGGCGCCTTCGACCTCGACGCTTTGCGCGCCAAGGCGGCCGCCTGGCCCGGCATCGACGGGATGGACCTCGTTCCGGCGGTGGGCTCGACCCAGCGCTACGACTGGGACGAGACGAGCTGGACGCTGGAAGACGGCTATAGCCGGCGGCGAGGCGACGCGCTTTCACGTCGTCGCGATCGACTACGGGACCAAGCGCAATATCCTCAGACTCCTCAACGACGGCGGCTGCGCGGTGACGGTGGTTCCGGCGACGGCGAGCGCCGAGGACATCATGGCGCTCAAGCCCGACGGCGTCGTGCTCTCCAACGGGCCCGGCGATCCGGCGGCCACCGGCGAATACGCCGTGCCGACGATCCAGGCGCTCCTGGAGACGAAGGTTCCGCTGTTCGGCGTCTGTCTCGGCCATCAGCTCCTGGGGCTCGCGGTCGGCGCGCGGACCGTCAAGATGCCGCAGGGCCATCACGGCGCGAACCATCCGGTCAAGGACTTCACCACCGGCAAGGTCGAGGTCGTGTCGATGAACCACGGCTTCGCGGTCGATCGGGCGAGCCTGCCCGCGAACGCCGAGGAAACGCATGTGTCGCTGTTCGACGGCTCGAATTGCGGCATTGCGCTCGCCGACCGGCCGGCTTTCTCGGTGCAATATCATCCCGAGGCTTCGCCGGGCCCGCGCGACAGCCATTATCTCTTCCAGCGGTTCGTCGATCTGATCGCCGCCTCGAAGGCAGAGGCGACGCGAGCGGCCTAAGGGCCCGGGCGCCCGCGCATCTCGCTGACCGGTTCGTAGGTGAATTCCTGCACGCCGACGTCGACGACCACGTCGCTCTTCACGCGCGCGTTGATCGCCGCCAACGAGCGCCTTGCTCATCTTCGCGAAATCGAAGCGGTCGAGGTGGTCGAAGTCGATCGTGTCGTCGCTGTAGACATAGCGAAACGCCTCGTCGACCAGGATCGAGTCCGGCGCCATCGCCGCCGTCTTGAGCGCGTTCAGGTCGACGGTGTAGCTCAAGCAGCATCACCGCGTAGCCCTTGATCGCGCCGTCCTTGATGCGAGGCACGTTGATCTCGTGTGTCTTGCGCGCCTCCGTCGCCTCGCTGACGGCGGCGGTCGGAGCGCGCCTCGCGCATGGCGAGGACCTTGTCGGCGCCCATCTCGCCCGCGATCACGGCGGCGACCGCCACGACGCCGACGAGCACGCGCCTTGATCATTCGCGCGACCGGCTCCAGGCGAGGGCGGTGTAGGTTCCGTCGGATTGGCCGTCCTGGATGGCGCGGGTGATGATCTCCGAAACGGCTTCGCAGGCCTTGAGCTGAACCGCGAGCGCCCGGCGATTGATCTCAAGCTTGGCGTGAAGGTCAGCCAGCGCATCGCGCAGCGGTCCTGCCGCTGCCGCGCCGGCGAGCGCCGGAATGAGGCGATTGAGCTCGAGCAGGCCCTGGTTCTTGCTCAGACTATAGGCCTCGTATTTGACCCTCCGACCCTGCTCGAGGTCGCGGTTCTCCGCGTCGATGGTCGCAATGAGGCGTTCGATGATCGGCAACGCCGCGGCGGCGGCCGGAGAGTTGCGCGCGGCGCGGCGGTTGGCTCATGTCGGTTTGCGTCCGGCAAACAGAACCGCGCCATTCTCAGGCTCGGCGGCGGCCGGCGCCGACAGGATGTTGGCGCTCATTTGGGCCGCAGGCTCGCCGACCGTCTTCGCCGCTTCGCCAATGCGCCCCGGATGTGAGGCGACCTCGTGGGTCGCGAACAGGCGCCTGGCGAGGCCGAGCTTGCCGGATTTGGCGATTTGCGTCGAAACCTGCTCGGCGAGCATCGATCGCCACATGTCGCCAGCCATTCCCTGGCCGAAGACCTCGCCGGTGTCCTTCGGCAGGAGTTCGCTGACGAACGAATTCAGCATCATCGCCTCGAACTGGGTCTTCGCTTTGCCAAGCTTGTCCGATCCGCCCGACACCTCTGCGAGACGCGAGCGCGCGTCGGCGGCGTTCGCGAGCGGCGCGGTCGTTGCGCTCGCTGGCGCCCGCCGCGCGGTCCAGGTCGGCGGCAAAGTCGGCCGCTGGGGCGTTCGAGCCCGCAAGCGCGCTGAGCCGCTGGGCGGCGAGGCTCGCGCGCGACGGATCGGCCGCGCTGGCCACTTCAAGGACGACATCTGTACGAGGATTGAAGGCCATTGGGCGCCGCGAAAGATGCGTAGGAGGCCAAGCGTCCTCCTTTAGCCTTACGTCGAGCTTGCGCTCCGGGCGAGTGCACGTTCGATGATCTCGGCGAGCTCCTTGCGCTCGTTCAAACGCCGATCGTCGAGGGCCGCGGATTCGATCGCGAGTTCGGCAAGCTTCGCCCGCGTCCCCTGCGTAAGCACGCTGCGACGCGCGCTTTCCTGCTCGCGCGCCAGCTGATCGAGCTTCACCTGCAACGCCCGAATGCGGCGCGCAACCAGTCCGGCCTGAGCGCCATAAGCGATCTCGTCCGCCTCCAAGAGCCTCGAAGACCGCCTTGAGATCGTCATTCAATTCCGCCTGCTGGCGTTCGAGCGAATGAAGCCGCCAGCGGCCGAGATCGTGCATGAGCGCCTGAAACCGGCCGATACGGGTCAGCGCGTCGAGACGTCTCTTCATCGGCTATCCGGAAATGAGCCAGACGCCGAAGCCGCTGATGAACGCTTCGATCGCGGGTTTGATGGTGAAGTAGAGCAAGAGCAGGCCGCCCGCGGCGACAAACGGCGTGGCGACGAAGAAGACCTGGACCTGCGGGGTGAGCCGGTTGACCAGCGCCAGCGCCAGATTGACCACGAGCGCGTAGATCACATAGGGCGAGGCGATCCTGAGCGCGAGCCGGAACGATTCGCCGAGAACGTCGGCGATCTGCTTCAGCGCCAGGCGCGCGTTGAAGTCAGCGCCGACCGGCATGACGTCGTAGGAGGCCACGAGGCCGCGCAGCAGCTCCCAATGAAGGTTGGCCGCGAACAGGAGCGCGATCGCGGCGAGGGAGATCAGCGTCGCCAATGGCGCCATCGGCTCGTCGCCCTCGACCTGGAATCCGGACGGACTGGCGAATCCGAGCATGGTCGCCGCGCCCACAGCCAAGGCTTCGAGCGCGAAATAGAATAGCCTCGCCAGAACGCCGATCATGCCGCCGACCAGCGATTCGACGGCGATCATCCTGAGCGTGAGGATCGGATCGTCGCCCAGCGCGGCGGCGGGCACGCGCTCGAGCAGCAGCGGCGTCAGCGTCAAGGTGACCGCGAGCGCGACGAACAAGCGAACCTGCGTCGGAATTTGCGTGTTCGAGAATCCCGGCGCCAGCATCAGGCAGCCGCCGATGCGGCAAAACAGCACGAAGGCGCCGATCGCCGCTCTCGGCGCGAGCGCCTCGTGCGGCGCCGCCATCGCCCCGGAGATCGAGCGCGGTCACGCGATCGTGCCGAGCGACTTCACCTCGAAGCCGCGCGCGATTTCGAGCTGCGACAAGACCGCGAGGGTCGGGAACATGCGCTCGATGATCATGCGCACGTAGGGCCGCGTCTCGGCGGCGGTGACGAGGGCGAACAAGCGCCGCTCGTCCATCCGCTTGCGGATCGCCGCCGACGCCTCGGCGGCGAATTGCTCCATCAGCCGCGGGTCGATGTCGAATTCGATCACATCGCCCTTGGCGTCGCGCTTGAGGCTCTGATGGAACGCGAGATCCCAGCGATTGCCGAGCCTCAAGACGGCGAGCGCGCCGTTCGTCGGCGAGGTCGCCGCAGATCTGCTGGGAGAGCCGGATGCGCACCTGCTCGACAATCTGCTCGGGCCGCCGCACATGCGGCGCGACTTCCGCCACCGCCTCGAGGATCAGACTGAGATTGCGGATCGAGACGCGCTCGGCGAGCAGGAGCTTCAGCGTCGCCAGCAGCCCGGACTGCGAGATTTGCGAGGGACACATGTCGTCGAGCAGCCGCTTGTACTCGGGCTCGAGCCGATCGAGCAGCGCGCGCATGTCCTTGTACGACAGGAGTTGAGCGAGGTTGTTGTGGATGACCTCGCTCAGATGGGTGAGCAGCACCGAGACCGGATCGACCGGCTTGAAGCCCGCGCGCTTGGCGTCCTTGACGAACGCCTCGGGAATCGCGATCGCCCGAATGCCGAAGGCGGGTTCGCGCACTTCGTCGCCCGGCAGATTGGGGCGCGGTCCGTCGCCGATGACGATGAGATGGTCCGTGACCCGCAGTTCCTGGGTCGCGACCGCGGCGCCGTGAATCTTGATCTGATAGGTCCTCGGCGCCGCCTTGATATCGTCGGAGAGACGGATCTCCGGAACCACGAAGCCGTATTGGCGCGCGAACTTGCGTCGCATCTTGGCGATGCGGGAGCCGATCTCGTCGCGCGACGGCAGCAGCGCGGCGTTGAGCTCCTTGCTCAGGACCAGTTCGATCTCGAATGACTTGAGCTGCTCCTTGATCGAGGCGCGCGCCTCAGCCTTCGCCCGCTCGTCCTTCGCCGCAGCCTTCGCCGCCTCGGCGACGCGATCCCTCTCGATGCGCCGTGGGATGGCGATGCCGACGAAAGCCATCAGCCCGCCGATGAGCGCGAAGGGCAGGAACGGCAGGCCGGGAACGACGCCGAGCACCGCCATCGCCAGCGCGGCGAGAAAGAGCGCGTTGGGATAGCCGCTCAACTGGTCGATGACCGCTTTGTCGGCCGAGCCGCGCGTGCCGCCCTTGGCCACGAGCAGGCCGGCGGCGAGCGAAATGATGAGCGCCGGAATCTGCGTCACCAGGCCGTCGCCGACCGAGAGCTTGGTGAAGACGTCGGCCGCGGCGCCGAGCGTCAGCCCGTGCCGGGTGACGCCGATGACGATGCCGCCGAAGATGTTGACGGCGAGAATGATGAGGCCGGCGATCGCGTCGCCGCGGACGAATTTCGATGCGCCGTCCATCGAGCCGAAGAAGGCGCTTTCCTCCTCGAGCTCGCGCCTGCGCGCCTGCGCCACCTTCTCGTCGATGAGGCCGGCCGAGAGGTCGGCGTCGATCGCCATCTGCTTGCCGGGAATGGCGTCGAGGGTGAAGCGCGCCCCGACCTCGGCGATGCGGGTCGCGCCCTTGGTGATGACCAGGAAGTTGATCGTCACCAGGATGAGAAAGACGATGATGCCGATGACGAAATCGCCGCCCATCACCAGATGGGCGAAGCCGCCGATGATGTAGCCGGCCGACGTCGGCCCCTGTTCGCCGTGCGAAAGGATGAGCCGCGTGGTCGAAATGTTGAGCGCGAGCCTCAGGATCGTCGCCACCAGGAGCACGGTCGGGAAGGCCGAGAACTCGAGCGGCTTCTGGATCCAGAGCGCCACCATCAGGATGAGGACGGAGAGCGCGATCGACAGCGCGAGGCCGAAGTCGATCATCACCGCCGGAACGGGCAGGAAGAACAGGCAAAGAATGAGGACGATGCCGACGGCGAAGGCGATGTCCTTGCCGCCGCGGTTCGCCGCCGGCGCGGTTCCCACCGCCGTCAATGACATCGCCGCCCTCGCTCATGGAGGGCGGCCAAGCGCGCGGCTCCCTGCGCGGAGAGTGGGCGGCGAACCTTGCGCGAGGATCGAACGATCGGTTGACAGCCGCGCCTCGATCTGGTCAGCGGGCATTCGTCAGTTCGGCCGGAGCCGTTGATTTCCTTTGCCCGCTCGACTGAGACGGGCAACGTCAAGCCAAGCCGAATGAAGGCTGCGCTGGTCGGAGCTTCGGAGACCACATGAGCTTCCCTATTTTCGAGCATGTCGCCAAGACCTCACGGCATACGACCTTCTTTCTGTCTTGCGGCGACGGCGGAAGCGACGCCAATCATCTTCCTGCACGGCTGGCCGGAGCTGTCGGTGTCCTGGCGCGGGCAACTTCCCGTTTTCGCTGGCTTGGGCTTTCGGGCAATCGCGCCGGACATGCGCGGCTACGGACGCTCGGCTGTCCATCCCCGACACGAAGACTACGCGCTCGAGGAAATTGTCACCGACATGATCGAACTCTTGAGTTCACTCGGGGTGGAGAAGGCGATCTGGGTGGGGCACGACTGGGGCGCGCCAGTCGTCTGGTCGATCGCCCAGCATCATCCGGAACGCTGCCACGGCGTCGCCAACCTTTGTGTGCCTTACATCCCCGCCGGCTTCGCGGTTGAGACTGTTGTTCCGTTGGCCGACCGGACCGTCTATCCGGCCGACGAGTTTCCTGTGGCGCAATGGGACTATCAAATGTTCTACCGTGAGAATTTCGCGCTCGCCGAGGCTGGTTTCGAGAGCAATGTCGGCGCGACCGTCCGAGCTCTTTTCCGCGCCGGCAATCCTGCCGGCAAAGGCAAGCCCGCACGCACCGCGTTCGTCAGCGTCAACAGAAGCTACTTTGGCCCTGGAAATTCGACGGCGCCCGACCTTCCGCGCGACCCGGCGGTGCTGGGCGAAGAAGACGAGCACCACTATGTGGCGGCGCTCCAACGCAATGGGTTCTTCGGGCCCGGCAGCTGGTACATGAACTGGAAGGCCAATCTTGCCTATGCCGAGCGCGCGAAAGCCAACTGGCGCCTTAACCTGCCAGTGCTCTTTCTGCACGCCGCGTACGATTATATCTGCGAAACGCTTGTCTCGCGTCTCGCGGAGCCGATGCGCGCCAACTGCGCCAACTTGACCGAGACAACGATCGCCTCGGGGCATTGGATGGCGCAGGAGAAGCCAGTTGAGGTCAATGCAGCGCTAGCGAGATGGGTTGGTTCCCAGTTTCCAATGTTGTGGGCGGCGCTTCCGCTCCCCCGCAATGCCGACGCAATTCCGCCCGGCTAAGGAAGCGCCCGCTTGCGGTGAACGTCTATTTGTATCCCTGCTCGATCCGCGCGTAGATCGACTGGGTGAAGATTGAGAACTTGGCTCCGACGAACGACGCCGTAAGGCTCGCGGCGACAAAGACCGCGATCATCTTCGGCACGAAGGTAAGCGTCATCTCCTGGATCTGGGTCAACGCCTGCAAGAGCGCGATCACGACGCCGACCGCCATCGCCGCGCCGACGCAAGGCCCCGCGCCGACCACGACCATCCAGATCGCCGACTGGACGAGATCGATCGCGTCGCCTTCGTTCATTGCACGCTCGCGCCATTGGCGAGCGACACGGTCGCGCCATTGGTGAGCGTTGCGACCGCGCCCGTGCTGGTGACGCTGACCGAGGCGACCTCGCCCGAGGTTGAACCGTCGGCGGAGGTGACCGTCCGGCCGACCAGCTGCTCGGCCTGGCCGAGCGAGGTCGCGGTCAACAGCGAGGCCAGGGTCGTGTTGGTCTGCACCGCCTGCCCGACCTCGGAGACGGTGGCGAGTTGCGACACCATCTGCGACGGGTCCATCGGCTGGGTCGGGTCCTGGTTCTTCATCTCCGCCATCAGCAGGGTCAGAAAATCGTTGTAGCTGAGGCTCTGGGTCGCCGCGCTCGCCGCTGACGAGGCGGTCGAATTCGATGCGGCGGAAGACGCGACGGGGGACGTGGCGTTGACGGTCATGGCGTTCTCCTGTTTCAGGCGGCGCTCGGCGCTACGGCGAGCGGCTGAAGCTCCTTGTCCTCGAGCGGCGAAGAGGCCGCGCAGCGCCTTCAGCGCCTCGAAATTGCGGCCGCGGAGAAGTGACGCGTCGACGCCTCTGAGGCCCGCCGTCAGCTCGGGCGCGCGATAGGCGCCGAGTCGCCGATTCGATCAGCGAACGGGCGAGCGGCGCCGCGCTGCCGGCGGCCGTTGGGTCCATCAGCATGATCTGGACGGCGAAATAGATCTGCCGGACGAGCGTCGTCGCCTCTTCGGCCTGCATGACATGGTTCTCGAGCAGGAAGGTCACTTCGTTCAAGAGTTCGATCGAGGCCTTCCGGTCGATGCGGATGACCGCGCCGTTGATGAAGAACCGTTCCCCGGCTCTAAGCGTGATGTTCATGCGGCGACGCCCTCACTTCAGCCCGTCGCGGATCAACTCGTTGATTTCGATCATCGGCGTCAGATCGTCGGTCAGGCCGCCGCGCACGCGGTCGATCTCCTTCATCATCCAGATGCCGATCGAGATGATCCCGGCCCGGAGCTGGTCGGGCAGCTCGTTGTTCGGGTCGTTGAGGTCGTCGATGAAAATCGATCCATAGGCGGCGGAGATAGAACAGCGCGTCAATGCGCTCGCGCGATTGCGGGCCCTTCTCCTGGGCCGCGCGCAGCATCGCGATCACGCGATCCATCGCCGCGCGCTCGCGGGCGCGCAGGGTCTGGTGGGAATCTTCGATCACATCGTTGTAGGCGAATTCGTACATTGCGACCCTTTGCGCGTCAGGCGACGGGCAGGTACTGCGCCAGATTGAGCTGCTGCAGGCGCGCTGTGAGTTCGTAGGCCATCTGGATCTGGTTGGTCAGACTGCTGATCTGAGCGGCCGTCGCTGTGGCGTTGACGTTGTCGAGATTGCCGACCTGGCCTTGCAGGATCGTGAGCTGCGAGCTCATCGAGCTGTTGGCGCTGGTGACGGCGCTCTGGCGTCGAGCCGAGCTCCGCCTGAGTGTTGATCATCGAATTGACGCCCTGCGAAACGAGCGAGGCGGCGGCCGTGGCGACGGCCTGCTGCGCATCGCCGCTGAGCGCGGATCCGCCGAATTCGCTCAGCATCGCATAAGCCTGGGCCAGCTGTTGAAAGCCCGGCTGATTGGCGTTGGTCGATGTTGTGACGGTCTGACCGGGCGCAATCTCGGCGCTCGTGTTGACGCTCGAAGCCGACGACCAGTCCGCGCTCCACGAAGCGCCCTGGAACAGCGCCGCGAACGGCCCGGAAAGAAAGCTCTGCATCGTCCGACGCCGAGATGTTCGCCGCGGCAGGATCGCTCGGCAGAACGCCGAATGTGGTCTGAAAAGCCTGGTCGATCGCCGTCTTGGCGGCTCGACGTGGGAGTCGAATAATAGTCCGCCATCGGCGCGACGGCGGAATTGATTCCGCCGAACACATATTGATCGCCTGATGTCGTGTTGGCCCGCGCTGATCAACGACTGCAGCGCCGATTGGCCCATGCTCTGAAGCGAGGCGCCCGAATCGCCGACTTGGCGTCCAGGCCGCCAGATTGTTGAGGGTCGTCTGGGCGCTTGACTGGATGGCCGACAGCGCGCTCTGCGCCGTCGACAGGCTGGTCGAGACGACGCTGTTGCCGGTGGTCAGCGTCTGCAGCTGACCGACCTGCTCCTTCAGCGAAAGTTCGTAGCCGGACTGGTCGCCGAGCTGCAGACCGAGATTGGCGTACTGGCCGGTCGACTCCTCGGTCATCGCGCGTGGTGAGCTGACGACTGGGCCTGCATGACCGGCCCCACCAGGCTGTTGGCCAGGTAGTTGGTCGAAACGAAGTTTGCGCCCACGGTGGTCATGCCGCCTGCAGCAGGGCTGAGAACATGCTGGTGACGGTCGTCAGCAGCTTCGCGGTCGAAGCGTAGGAGTTTTCGAGGTTCAGCATGTTGGTCATCTCGGCGTCGAGATTGACGCCGGTCGCGTTCGACAGCGCTGAGGTCGCCTGGGTTGCGAGCGCGTTCTGATAGGAGGAGGCGTCGCTCGCCTGCTGGTTCTGCGGCTTGCAGCCAGCTCACCGAGGCGTTGGCGTAGTCGGTGAGGCTGGCCGAGGAGTCGAGGCCTGCGGACGGGTCGAAGCTCTGCGTCGCGCTGATCTGGCCGATGAGCTCCTGGATGCGTCCCGTATAGCTCGCCGCGCCGGTCGTGTTGTAGGTATAGGCCGGGTTTCCGGGGTCGGAGATGCCGCCGTCGCGCAGCAGATTCGGATTGCCGCCCTGCGACGGATCGACGTTCGGATTGACCTCGATCGCGGCGGCGAGACCCGTCGTCGCCGACATCGAGGGCAGGCTGGTCGCGCCCGGCGTCGTGAACAGGCCCGGCAGCGATGGCAGCGTGGGGGTCGCCGATTGATCGCTTTCGGCGAAGGCGTTGATGAGGCCGCCGGCGATCTGGTCGAGCTGGGCCTGATATTCGGGCGCGAGCGTATCGCGCAACGCCGCGTAGCCGGCGAGCGCGCCCGATTGAATGGGCATCGGCGAATTGGCGCCGGTGATCGGCACGCCGTCGACGGTGACCGCCCCGCCATTCGCGCCGTCGACCAGCGTCGGCGTCGGCGGTGAAAGAAACGGTGCGCGGCGTATCCTGGAACAGGGTGACGCCGCTGTCGGTGTAGATCGACTCCGAGCCGTTGGCGGCCGACGGTGGTCGAGACGCCGAGTCTGCTGGGCGAGCTGGGTTACGATCGAGTCGCGCGTGTCCTCGGCGCTGGAGACGTTGGCGCCGGTCTGAAGTCCGGTGACGACGGCGTTGTTGGCCGCCGTGAACTGATTGAGCAGCGAATTGATCGTGCCGACCGACGAGGCCATGTTCTGGTCGGCCGTCTCGCGCACCTGCTGGACCGTCGCGCTCGCGCTGTTCAGCGACGAGGCGAGATCGGAGGCCGCCGACACGACGGCGTCGGCGGCGGACGACGAGGTCGGCGAGTCCGCGTAGGTCGTGAGCGCGCTTTGCAGATTGGCGAGCATGGCGGAGGGCGAGGCGCCGTTCTGGCTCGCGCCCGAGGTCGACGAGGTCGACGAACTGTCGTCGACGGTTTGGGCGAGCGTCGTCAGCCCGTCGGAGATCGCCTGCTGCGCCGCCGCCTGGGAGGTCGAGCTCGAGACCTGCTCCAGGAGCGCGGCGTTGGCCTCGCGGGTGATCGAAGTCGACGTCCGCGCCGCCGTAGGAGTTTGTCACGACATTCGCGATCTCGCGCGAATAGCCGGGGGTATTGACGTTGGCGATGTTGTTCGAGACGACGGCGGTCTGCGCCGCATTGGCGGCGAAGGAAGAGCTGATGACGTTGAACGCGGTCGACAGGCTCATCGAAGGTTCCCAGGCTTATTCGAGCTCACGGCTTCAGCCCGTTCAGGACGTCGAGAATGTCGGCGCCCGTCTGAAACACTTTGGAGTTGGCCTCGTAGGCGCTCTGCGCCTGGATCATGTCGGTCAGCTCCGTGGCCAGGTCGACCGTCGAGCTTTCGAGCGATGAGGATTCGATCGTGCCGAAGCCCGCGCCGCCGGCGGTTCCGAGATAAACCGGGCCCGAAGCCGACGTCTGCAAATAGGCGCCGCCGTTGACCGAGGCGAGATTGTCGGGGCTCACCACATTGGCGAGCGGAATGTCGTAGGCGACGTTGGACGTTCCGTTCGCATAGTTGAAGGTCAAGGATCCACTGGTCGAGATGGAGACGCCGCTGATGCCGCTCGGCGCGTTCCCGTTCGCGGTCGCGGCGGTCACGTTGAAGCCCGCGGCAAGCTGGGTCATGTTGCTGAGATCGAGGTTCATCGGCTGGCCGTTCGGCACCGTAAGCGAGAGCGGCGAGCCGGAGGACAGCGCGCCGGTCGTCGGATTGAAAGTGAGGGTCTGCGTCGCGAGCGGACCTGACGAATAGGGAAAACCGCCGCTGGCGGACGCTTTCGACGCATCGAAGGCGTCGACCTCCCAGGTGTTCGGCCCGGTGTTGGTGAAATAGAGATTGATCGTGTGCGAGCCGCCGAGATTGTCGTAGACGACAAGCGACGTCGCCTCGGTATAGGTCGAGCTTGCCGAATTGGCGGACGGCAGATTGGCGGCGGCGACCGGCGTCGCGGTGGACGGCAGATTGGCGGTCAGCGAGCGCGGTCGTGGTCGCCGTCGCGGTCTGGCCGGCGTTGACGACATTGACCTTCTGAAGGCCCGGTCAGCGAATTCGCCGCGAGCGGCGAAACGCCGTTCTGGACGTTCGCCGCCATCGAGATAATAGCCGGCGCTGTTGACGAGATTGCCGGAAGCGTCGGGCGTGAAGGAGCCGTTGCGCGTCAGATACAGCGTCCCGCTGGAGTCGGATACGACGAAGAACCCGGCGCCCTGGACGGCGAGGTTGGTCGGGGTCGAGGTGGAGACGACGTTGCCCTGCAGCGAATTGAGCGAGACCTGGCTGCGTCGCGACGCCGCCGAAATCCGGATCGCCGTTGCGAAATCTGATCGACCAGGCTCGAGAAATCGGTCTCGACGTTCTTGTAACCCGCTGGTGTTGGCGTTGGCGACATTCTGGGAAATCGACGACAGCCAGTTCGAATTGGCCTGCATGCCCGAGACGCTGGTGTTCAGAATGCTCATGAAGGGTCCTCGGCGGATGGATCCATTTGAGGCGCGCGGCCTTGCGCGAGGCTGGCGCCGATCGAAGTTCGACGGCGCTCGCGTCAGCTCGCCGAGCGCACCAGGCTTCCGATCAGCAGGTTCCAGCCGTCGATCAGCACGAAGAACAGGATCTTGACCGGCAGCGAGATGACCGAAGGCGGCAGCATCATCATGCCCATCGACATCGTCAGCGTCGCAACGATCATGTCGATGACCAGAAACGGCAGCACGATGAGGAACCCGATCTCGAAGCCGCGACGGAGCTCGGAAATCATGAAGGCGGGGATGAGCAGCCGCAAATCCGCTTTGGATCGGTCGGCGACCTCGAAGCGCCCTTTCGACAGGCCCTCGAACAGCGCCATGTCCTTTTCCCGAACCTGACCGAGCATGAATTCCCGGAACGGCTCGACGACTGCGGCGAGCGCGTCCTGCTGGCTGATCTGATTGTCCATCAGCGGCTTGAGGCCGTTCTGCCAGGCGCGGTCGAAGGTCGGCGCCATGACGAAGAAGGTCATGAACAGCGACAGGCTGATCAGGACGAGATTGGCCGGCGCGCTCTGCAAGCCGAGGCCCGAGCGCAGGAACGAAAGCGCGACGATGAACCGCGTGAAGCTCGTGACCATGATGAGAAGGCCCGGCGCGACCGAAAGCACGGTCAGAATCGCGACGAGCTCGATGATGCGGCCGCTCGCCGTGGCGCCGCCGGCCGGGATCAACGCGTTGAGGTCGACGGTCTGCGCCGCCGCCGGACAGCTTGCCGCCAGGAGCGCGACGCCTGCGCAGATTGCCCGTTTCATTGCACCACCAATGTTCGGATCACGAACGCGCGCACCTTGCCGCCGCTGCGGGTCGCCGCTCGCTCGTTGAGGTCCTGGCGGATGTTTTCGAGGCCGATCGGCCCTTCGAGCTGGCGCAACGAGACGGTTCGAGATAGGCGAGGACGTCGTCGCCAATCTGCGCCGCCACGGCTTCGGGATGCGGCAAGGTCTTCGGGATCAAAAATGATCGAGCCTTCGAGCCGAACCCAGGTGTCCTGCGGCGCGCCGAGATTGGTGACGATCGGCGGCAGATCGACAATCGTCGAGGTTGCGCCGGCGGCGCTGGCCGACGATTCCGCGGGCTTGTCCGGCCGCTGGCGCGGCGGCGCGGACGCAACGCCTCGAAGGCGGCGCCGGCGCAGGCGGCGAGGCAGATCACGATCGCCAATTCGATCAACGATCCTCTCGACGGACTCCTTCACGGCGGCGCCTTGCGGCAAGGCGGACTCGGACATCAGCGCTCCGGCTAGAATGGCCTGACAGCGTCGTAAACCTGCTGCCCCCAAGCCGGCTGCTGAAAGTCGCTCTGACGTCCGCGCCCGCCATAGGAGATGCGGGCCTCGGCGATCCGGTCATAGGCGACGGTGTTGTTCAGCGAGATGTCGAGCGGGTTGACGATCCCCGCGACGGTCAGCTGGCGCATCTCGTAATTGACGCGCACCTCCTGCGATCCCGAGATGACGAGATTGCCGTTGGGAAGGACGCGGGTGACGACCGCCGCCACCGACACTTGAATCTGCTCGGACCGGTCGATGTTGCCCGTGCCCTGAGTTGAGGCGGAGGACGAGAGGTCGCCGAGAAGTTTGGCGGGCTGGTTGGACGACGCCGACGACGAGCCGCTGTTGTAGCCAAAGTCGATGACGACGCCGTCCTTGGTTGTCTGCGAGCGGCCGGATGCGTTGCCAAGGGTCGCCTTGTCGTTCATCGAAATCAGCACGCGTACGATGTCGCCGACGTTGGCGATGCGCGGCTGGCTGTAAAGCGACGGCGGCGGTCCCATTTCCGGAAGGCGGCGGAGGGGGAAGCACTTTCGCGCTCTGGATGCTCGCTGTCTCGTCTGTCACGAGGCCCGAGCCGACGGGCGAGAAGAAGGGCTCGCGCATGAATTCGTTGGCGCTCGTCCAGCAGCCCGTCATCGACACCGCGATCACCAGCAACAGCGGCGGGAGAACGAGCCGCATCAGGATTTTTTTCCCGCGTCACGTGCGCCCGAGAGAACGACTGCAAGCTTGCTCGCCCGGTCCGCCTCCATCTCATTGAGAATGGCCCCCGCCGCGCTCGCCTTGAGTTTGCCGAGAATCGCGGCCGCCATCTGATCGTCCATTGCGGCGATCTGAGTGGCGGCGGTCTCCGGCTCCATCCTGGCGTAGATGGCGACGAGGTCGTCGCTTGCCGACTTGAGCATCGCGTCCCGCTTGGCCACCCATTCTTGAATCGACGCTTCCGCTTTTTCGAGATCGGCGAGCCGCTGCTTGACCTGCGCGTCGAGTTCGCTGAGGCGTTTTGTCTCCCAGGCGATGCGCGCCTCGGCGATCGATGGCGCGGCGTTGGCGCAGAAGCGACTGGCCTCGATATCCGGCGCTTTGTCCGCGATGGCCTTGTCTGACGCCTTGTTCGCAGCGGCTTTTGGCTTTTCCTTCTCGGGCGCCCGCCCGTCCTGAGCGAAGGCCGGACAGGCAAGGAGAACGGCGGCGACGCTCAGCGCCACGCGCGCGCGACACGATCGAGCCGTCAGGCGTTGCGACAGAGAAAGAGAGGGCATGTGTCGGCCTCGAGGATGGGCGCAATCCTCGATCGCGCGGCTTGCGCTGGGCTGACTTAAGTTAACGGCGCCGGCAGTCGCACTGGCCGAGGCTGGTCACTGAATGACGAGATCGGCCTGCAGCGCCCCGGCAGTCTTGATCGCCTGAAGGATCGCGATGATTCCCGGCGGCTTGACGCCGATGCGATTGAGGCCGGCGACCAGCGCTCGGAGGCTCGACCCGCCGAGGATGGCGACGGGTCCGCCCCCCTGCTCGACGTCGATTCGCGTATCGGGCGTGACGACCGTTCGGCCGTTCGAGAATGGGCGCCGGCTGCGAGACGCGGGGCCGCTCGGCGACCCGAACCGTGAGTGTTCCGTAGGTAACCGCCACGGTCGAAATCTGCACGTCCTGGCCGACGACGACAGTGCCGGTCCGCGCGTCGAGAACGACGCGCGCGGCCATGTCCGGGGCGACCTGAAGCTCTCCAATCTCGGCCATGAACCGCGCGAACGAGATCCTGCGGGGTCGGAACAATTCGACCCGTCCGGCTGTCGACCTCGTAGGCCGCGCTCGCGCGGAAGCGCTCGCGGGAATAGGCGTTGATCGCGTCGACGATCCTGACCGCGGTCGCGTAGTCGGGATTCTTCAATTCGAGCATCGAGCGCAATTCGTCGGCGAAGCCGGGGAGCTCGTGCTCGACGATCGCGCCGTTCGGAATGCGGCCTGCGGTCGGCACGCCTTGCGACAGCGTCTCGCCCTGGCCGACGGCGTCGAAGCCGGTCACCGAGACCGCGCCCTGCGCGCTCGCGTAGACCGTTCCATCGGCCGCCTGAAGCTGGGTGAGCAGCAGCGTTCCGCCCATCAACGACGGCGCGTCGCCGAGGGCCGAGACGGTGACGTCGAGCCGCGAGGCCGTCTCCACTCCTGCGGAGAGATCCGCGGTGACGATGACCGAGGCGACATTGCGGTTGCGGAGCGAGGCGCCGTGGACGTCAAGACCCAGGTGCGTGAGCATCGCCTGGACGGACTGCTCGGTGAAAGGCGCGTTGCGCAAGGTGTCGCCGGACCCCTGCAGACCAACCACGAGGCCATAGCCGACAAGCTGAGTGTCGCGCGCGCTGCGCAGGACCGAGATATCCTTGATCCGGGCCGCAAAGGCCGGCGCGGCGGCGAGGCAAAGCGCGAGCGCTAGAAATCAGCCGCCGCATCATCCCCCGCTCACTTGGACCGAGCCGTCCGGCTGGACGGCGCCGGACACCGTGACGCCGCTATCGTTGTTGCGAACCCTGCACAATGTCCCCGATCGAGCCGTCTTGCAGCGCGGAGCCGGTCGTCATGATGACGAGGTCGCCCTCGGAAAAGACGAGCTTGACCTCGGCGCCGTTGGAAACGAGCTTGCGATTGGAGACGCCGGAAAAGGGAATCGCGTGCCCCGGAAGCAGAGTGAGCCGCGCGACCTTGCCGACGATGAGCGAGCGCGAATTGACGAACGGTCCCGATCCGTCCCGCGCGGCGTCGGGGACGTCGGCGAGCATCTCGTCGAGGATGACGTCGCCGGGATAGATGACCGCCTTCGGGGTTGGGACGCCAGCTTCCTGCGCCGAAAGCAAGGGGCGGCGCAAGCAGCCGCGAGCACGACGATCGCGGCTTTGAGAGCCGAGTCGGGCCTGCGTGAGGCGCATGGTCGATTCTCCGGGGTTGAGCCTAGCTGCGCATGTTGGAGATTGTGCCGGACATCTGGTCCGCGGCCTGGATCACCTTGGAGTTCATTTCATAGGCGCGCTGGGCCGCGATGAGGTTGGTGATCTCGGTGACCGGATCGACGTTGGAAGCCTCGACATAGCCCTGCTGGATGATGCCGAAAGCCGTGTCGCCCGGAACGCCGACCGTCGGCTGGCCGGACGCGGCCGTCTGCTGGAAGTAGTTGCCGCCGAGCGCCAAGAGGCCGGCTTCGTTGACGAAAGTTCGCGATCGTCAATTGGCCGAGTTGCTGCGGCGTCGTCTGGCCGGGGACGGTCGCGGTGACGAGACCGGTCTGGCTGACGGTGACCGCGGTCGCCGTCTGAGGAACGAGAATCGACGGGGTCACGTTGTAGCCGTCCATAGTGACGAGCTGGCCATTCGCGTTGGTGTTGAACGCGCCGTCGCGGGTGTAGACGGTGTCGCCATTCGGCGTCGTCACCTGGAACCAACCGCGCCCTTTGATCGCGAGATCGAGCTGGTTGCCGGTATTGGTCAGGGCGCCCTGAATGTTGACGCTGCGGATCGCCGCGGTGCGAACGCCAAGGCCGATCTGCGCGCCTTCGGGAACGGTCGCGTCGCGGCCCCGATTTGAAACGCCCATCAGGCGCTCGGTCTGATAGATGAGATCGGTGAATTCCGCGCGCGAGCGTTTGAAGCCGGTCGTGTTGATGTTGGCGACGTTGTTCGCGATCACCTCAAGATTTTGTTCCTGGGCGCTCATGCCCGTCGCCGCGATCGCCAACGCTCTCATGTCAACATCCTTCGCTTTCCGCCTAAGATCGCGCGCATCAAGATCGAACTCGATCAGATCGCCATGCGCGCAACCTCTTGATAAGCGGAGACCGCCTTGTCGCGGATCGCGAGAACGGTCTGGAGCGAGCGCTGCGCCGCCATCACCGATTCGACCACCTTCATCGGCGACACGGCGCCCTCGACGCCCTGGATGGCGACAGCCTCCCCGGTTTGCAGCGTGTCGACCGCGGAGCCGATCACCTGCGAGAGCGCCTGCTCGAAGCTCGGCCCTTGGGTCGGCGCTGCGGCCGCAGTCGGCGATTCGAACGCCTGCGCTCAGCGCTGGCGGAGCCAATCCCGGAAACGCTCTCGATCATCGTTTCATCCTCGTGATGCCGGCGCTCGCCATTCAGGCGTCCTTCATCAGGCTGATGGTGGTGTTCAGCATGTCAGCCGACTGCTTGGCGACCTGAAGGTTGGCCTCGTAGCTGCGGTTGGCTTCCCGCATGTCCGCCAGTTCCACCAGCACGTCGACATTCGGCATCTTCACCATGCCGTTTTCGTCCGCCGCGGGATTGCCGGGGTCGCGCTCGAGCTTGAAAGGCGACGAGTTCGACGCCGATCGACTTGACCCCCACCAGATTGGCGCCGAGCGTTCGGTCCATCTCGCTTTCGAACGAGACGGTCTGGCGGGCATAAGGGTCGGCGCCGGGCGTCGAGCCGGTCGATTGGGCGTTGGCGATATTCTGCGAGACGATGCGCAGGCGCGTCGATTGCGCCTGAAGCCCGGAGGCGGCGATGCGGAGCGCGGTCTGCAGCGAATCCTGCATGGTTCCTCACTTCAACGCAGACAGGAGAAGCTGATGGAAGGCGCGGCGGATGTTGGCGCTCATCGTATAGTCCCGATTGACGTCGCCGAGATTGATCATTTGCTGTTCGAGATTGACCGTGTTGCCGGACAACGTCTGTTCCGTCGGGTCGACCTCGATTTCGCGCAACGCGCCCGCCTCCGACTGCGGCAGCGATAGGTGAGCAGGGTTCGGTCGTCGCCAACTCGATCGGCGAGGAGTCGAGGACGGCAGAAAACGGCTGGATGTCGACCGCGCGATAGCCAGGCGTATTCGCGTTGGCGACGTTGCCGGCGATCGCGGTTTGGCGCGCGGACAGCCATTGCGCCTTCTGGGAGCCGAGCTCGAAGAGATAGATCGATGACAATTGCACGCATTCCTGGACAGGGACTGGAGCAACCCTGCGCGACAGGCCTTGCACGGGGCTTGCGGCGGAGCCGCGCTAGACTAGTGGGGCCGCAGCCGCGCGCTCTCAAGGGCGGCGGACAGGCGTTCGGCCTTGGCGAAATCGTCCAGCCCGCGCTCCTCGAAAAGAATGTCGATGATTTCGACCCCGGCGCGGCGCTGGCCGATCTTCAGGCGGAAGAACGCGCAGACAGCGGCGTGACGGAACTCCATGTCGATCTCGACAATCGGCGTCGCGTCCCACGGCGCCTTGAAGCTCGCCGACAGAGCATAGCGCAGAGTTCCGCTCTTGAAGAAAAGCTCGGTCGATGAATTGACGAGGTCCGCGATGATTCGCAGCGTGGTCGTTTCGGATCATCGACATCAGCTCCGCCGCGTCGGTGAGCCTAAGCTCGCTCGCGAAATCCACCAGCGCATCGGCGATGATTTGCTCGCGTTCGAGCGCGGCCGGCGCTGTCCGCAAACGTTCGTCCAGGCGCGTTCACTGTCTTCGTTGGGCCCATTGACCCTTCCTTTGCTGGATCAAGTGCACGATCTCGGCGACGGCCCGATAGAATTCCGCCGGAATTGGACGATCGACGTCGACAGCCGCGTACAGCGAGCGCGCGAGCGGCTTGTCCTCGACCACCGGAATATCGTTCTCCTCGGCGATCGAGCGGATCTTCAACGCAATGAAATCGGCGCCCTTGGCGACGACCATCGGCGCGCCGCCCTCGGCGCGGACGTATCGCATGGCGACCGCGTAATGGGTGGGATTGACGACGACCATTGTCGCGCGCGGCACCGCGGAAAGCATGCGCTTGCGCGAGCGATCAAGGCGAAGCGAGCGCAAGCGCGCTTTGATCATCCGGTCGCCTTCGGCCTGCCGAAGCTCTTCCTTGACTTCTTGCTTGCTCATTCGATGGTCGCGTCGCCAGAGGATACGCGACCAAGCGAGGTCGGCGGCCGCGACGACTAGCGTCGCGACCAGCACGGCGGCGATCGTCTTGACGCATAGGTCGAGCACGCGCTGCGGCAGCATGCCTGGGATCAACCTCCATCGCGGTAAGAAGAATGACCCTTCTGGCCGATCAGCATCATCGCTGCGACCGCGATCACCGCGGCGAGTTTGAGAGGCTCTTCAAAAACTCCGTCCAGCCACGGACGCCAAACACTCGGCTCAAGCCATTGCGCAATGAGATGCGTGAGGCGTTGGGCAGGATTCGCTCAGGCACGATGCGAGGCGGACTCTGAGCGACAGAAGCGATGACGCCCGCGGCAGTGAGAATAATCACTGTCGGCAAAAGGAAACGCACGCCAGCGTCCACGAGAGGGCCGGCGAGAGCAAGGACGTCTTCGCCGCGCTCGATGCGCCAGCCTGCGGGATCGTCGATGAGGCCGACGAGCGCGGTAAGGAGAGCTTCGGCGTGCGTCGGAATGACGAACATGAGCACGACGAGACGTCGCAGACAGCGAGGCGAACAGCGGCGCTTCGCGGGAAAAAGCGACTTCGCCGCGCTCGGTCGCGTCTTGGAGCCGCTTTTCTGTCGGCTCCTCAGTTTTGTCTTCCGGATCGACGTCGCCGCTCATCGCTCAACTGCCGGCGCTTATCGCGAGCCGCCTCCAACCTTAGGCGGCTTCGGCTGGCGGACCGCCAAGCTCGATCTCATTGCGGCTCGCCATGCCGAGCACGATATCGGCAATGGCTTTGCGCGCCTTGGCGATGTCCCGAGGCGGCGCATCCGCGCCAGAACTGAGTTCGCCTTCGACCAGACGGCGTCCGCGCGACGGCATGGACGACAGGACCGTGTTGCGGAAGTCCGTATCCGTCCCCCTGAGCGCCATGACGACAATGTCGATCGAGGCGCGGTCGAACAAGAGCGCCCGGGCGCGTTCGGAGAGTTTCGGCAGATCGTTGAAGGAGAACAGCATCGTTTTTACAATCGGCCGCGTCTTTCGGGCGGGCGAGTTCGAGCGCCCGCATGGCGTCCTCCGCCTCCTCCGGATCGAGGCCGTTGATGATGCCGGCGAGACGCGAGCGTCCATCGGCCCCTGTCGGCCGACTTTGGCGTCTGTTTCAAAGCGCTCCCCACCGCCTGCTCGATGAGCCGCGCGGCGAGCGGCGTGACGTCGAACGGCGCGACGAGTCCGCAGAGAGCCGCATTGCGCCGATCGCGCGGCAGCGCCGCGATAATCTTTGTCGCGACTGCGGGGTCGAGCTTGGAGAGTATATAGGTGGCTGTCGTCGCGCGCTCCGACATTAACAAAGCGACGATTGCGCTTTCTGGCGCTCGGGCCAGGGCTTGCCAGACATCAACCTCACCTGTTTCGCTGGATTCAATGCCCAGAATGTCGGCGATCTGCTCCGGAGGCAGGCTATCGGCGAGCAGGTTCTTGACCTGGCCTGCGTCGCTAAACAGATCGGCTCCAGCGGAGAAGTCGGCTGCGAACTCATCGACGAGGCGATCCAGCGTCGTCGCCGAAATGGCGCCGAGCCCGGCTGCGGCGCGCGCCACCGCCTGCAAGTCGGGTTGGTCGAATTGTTTGAGCAGCCGAGCCGCGGGCGGCTTGCCCATTATCAACAACAGGGCCGCGGCCTTTTCGGCCCCGGTTAGGGTTCTTTCGCCGCTGATCGCCGCCTCAGGCATAGCCGTTCTCCTGGGAAGGCCTTGGCGGCTGTTTGAGGCCTGAGCCCGTGACGACCTCGAGCAGCGACACGCCGAAGCGCTGGCTGGCGTCGTCGACGACGACAATCTCGCCGCGCGCGATCACCGTGCCGTTGACGATAACATCGACCGGATCGCCGACCCGCTGGTCAAGCGAGACGATGGCGCCGCGCGCGAGCTTCATGAGCCCGGAGACCGGCAGCGATGTCGAGCCGAGCACGACTTGCACCGTGACTGGGATCGACAGGATCGCGCCGAGATTGGAGGGGCCCCCAACCGGCTCCGGTTTCGGAGAGTCGATGGCGCTCTGCGGCTCGGAAGTGATGTCGGCTGCGTCCATGGAAGGTCTTGCTCGATGATGTCTGAGTCGTAGGCGACCAGACGAGTCGCCTGGGTTTAGGGCTTGGCCGCTTCCTGTCCTTGTACAATCGGGCTCTCAACTTCGAGACGGTAGCGTCCGTCCGCCTGGCCGAGTTTGCAGGTGAACATCCCGCGGCCGGAACATTCGAGGCGAATGGCGGTGAAATCAGTGCATTGCAGGGGCAAGAGCCCGCCAACTTCAAAATTGGCGACGTCGCCGAGACTCATCGGAACCTCCTCCAAGACAGCGGTCACCGGCAGCCGCGTTTGTTGAACGCCGGCCTCCATCAGCCGGGACCAGCGTCGATCCGCCGCGGGCGCTTCGGCCTCGGGATCGTGGCCGAGCTCGGCCCGAACAGGAAGAAGAAAGGGCTGCGGCAGCAAGAGGAGGTTCTCGCAGACGCCCCCGTTCATGTTGAGCGAGAAACGCGCCGCCGCGGCCGCGCCGTCCCGCCGGCCAAGCGCGAATGGATCCTTGAGCGTCAGAAGCCGTTCGAAGCTCAGTACGACCCGGGCAATGGGAGCGAAGGCCGCTTCGAGCGCCTCTCCCAACGCGCGCGCGAACGCCTCGATAAGCGCGACCTCGATCGCCGTGCGAGATCTTTGGACTTCACTTCCCGGCTTGTAGGGATCGTCCGCGTCGACGGCTTCGCCGAAAATCGAGGAGACGATCAGACTGTCGATACGCTCGTCGAATGCGATCATAAGCCGCGCCTCGGGTTCGACGCTCTCATAGATCGCCGCGGTGAGGCCAGAGCACTCGCCAATCGCCTGAAACAGCGTCGTTGCCTGAATCTCACCGATCGACCCGCCGGAAGGAGGGGCGGCGAGCGAAGATAGACGCGCGGGCGCTTCGCCGATGAAGCGGTTGAGAGCATAGATGAGTCCCGGCATCCGTTCGATGGCGAGATTTGGGTGTTCGAGCATCGCGCCTTGCAAGCGGCGTGCGCCATGATCGAACTCGCGTGTTTCGCCGTCAGCGCTCACGCGGCCTCCTTGATCGCGGTCTCGCCGCTGCCGCCGGGCGTCGTCTCGTTCTCCACGACGTCGATCGTTGGCCGCTCCTTGGAGGGGATCGTCTTGCGGCCAAATTCGACAGCCACCTGCGGCATCGCTCCGTTCATGAAGGCGAGCAGGCTTTGCTTCACCAGCGTGAACAGTCTGAGCTGCTTTTGCCGCACCGTTTTGATCTTCTGAGCGATCGGCGCGACGATCGCGTAGGACAGAAAAATTCCAGCGAAGGTGCCGACCAGCGCCGCGCCGATGAGACCGCCGAGAATCTCTGGAGATTGGTCGAGCGCCCCCATGGCGTGGATGATGCCGAGAACCGCGGCCACGATGCCGAGCGCGGGCAGGCCGTCGGCGACCGCCTGATAGGCATGCACGGGCTTGTATCGGTCGTGCGCCAGCGTCTCGATTTCCTCATCCATCAGCGCTTCGATCTCGTGCGTTCGCGCGTTGCCGATGATGATGAGTCGGCCGTAGTCGCAAATGAACGTCACCAGATCTTTGTCGGCGAGCAGCTTGGGAAATTCTTGAAGATCTCGGATTCCTGCGGGTTGTCGAAGTGGGCTTCGACTTCGCTCCGCGACTTGGCTCGAAGCTCGCGCATCAGGGCGTGCAGGGCTGAGAGCACGTCGAGGAAGTCACGCGGTTTCGGCGCCTTGTCGAGTACGGCCTCCATGAACGCCTTGCCGCAGTCCTTGATCGTCGAGGTTGCGTTGGCGACGATAAAAATGCCGAGCGACGATCCGGCGATGATGACGAATTCGTACGGCTGGAACAGCACCTCGAGATGGCCGCCAAGCGCCGCATAGCCGCCGAGGATGCATCCGACGGTGATCACGAGACCGATGGCGAAATTCAAGATTCGCTCCAGGTCACGAAGGGTTGGCAAGGTTTGCCGCCCGAGACTTACGCGAGGCTGTGCGCGACGAAGTCAGCCACGGACAAGCCGGCCGAACCATCGTTCCTGCGAAAGGCGGGCGGAAGCTTGTGGCCTAACAGAATAGCAGCATGCAGAACGGGCTTTACGTCGCTCTCTCAGCTCAAGTGGCGCTGGAGCGGCGGCTGGAAACCATCGCTGACAACATCGCCAACATGAACACCGTTGGCTACCGGGGAACGGGCGTGTCCTTTGAATCGGAAATGGCCAAGGCCGGCGATGCGAGGCTGCACTACGTCTCGAACGGCGCCGACTTTATTTCCCGACGCCTCGGGGGACTGGTGAAGACGGACAATTCGCTCGATTTCGCCGTGCAGGGCGATGGCTGGTTCGGGATCCAGACGCCGCAGGGGCCGGCCTACACGCGCGACGGCCGGACCCAGATCGACGAGTCTGGAACCCTGCGCACGCTGAACGGCGACCCGATCCTCGACGCAGGAGGCGCTCCCCTCCTCATCGACAGCGCGGCTGGGCCTTTGAACGTTTCCGCCGACGGAATGATCACACAGAACGGACGGCAGGTTGGCGCGATCGGTCTATTCGCGATCGACCCCAACGCGTCCTTGAAACGGGCGGAGAACTCGAGCGTCGTGCCTGATAAGCCGGCGACGCCGATCCTTGAATTCACACGCGACGGAGTTGTTCAGGGCGCCGTGGAAAGTTCGAACGTCGATCCGGTGCGCGAGATGACCAGACTTATCGAGGTGACGCGCAGCCTTTGACGGCGTCGCAGCCGAGACGTCGCAGTCCGAGTCGTCGCTGCAAGACGCCATTAAAGCTCTCGGATCCTCCGCATGAGCGAGGCTCGTTCAAGCGTTCTATCCCCGCTCCAGCGCCTCGAACAGGGGGTCGCGCGGGGATTGCGCGATCTTCCGGCGGCGCGGGTTAGCGGCGCTCGTGGTCGAGGTCTCGATGTCCCACTATCGCGTCGCCGGGCTGTCGCGCTTCCTTAAGCTTGGCGAATGTGTCGGCGTCGATGTCGGCGATCGCATACAGATGGGCGAAGTGGTCAGGATCGACGAGGCCTCCGCCACGCTGAAGCCTTTCGACGCGCGCAGCGACGCGGCGATCGGCGCGCGCGCCTTTCGCGCCGAAACCCTGTCACTGTCGCCACATCCCGGCTGGAAGGGACGCGTCATCGACGCGCTCGGGCGGCCAATTGACGGCGCGGGCGAGCTTCCCGCGGGAGACCGGCCGGCGCCGCTCGACGCTCCTCCGCCACCGCCGTTACGCCGCGGACGCGTTCACGCGCCGCTGCGCACCGGCGTGCGCGTCGTCGATCTGTTCACGCCGCTCTGCATTGGACAGAGAATCGGGCATATTCGCCGGCTCAGGCGTCGGCAAGTCGTCGCTTCTGGCGATGCTGGCCCGGGCGACCCCGATCGACACTGTCGTCATCGCGCTCGTTGGCGAACGGGGCCGCGAGGTGAGGGAATTTATTCAGGACACAATGGGGGAAAACAGCGGCCGCGCGGTCACCGTCGTCTCGACCGGCGACGAAAGCCCGATGATGCGCCGACTCGCTCCGAAGACGGCGATGGCGGTCGCCGAATATTTCCGCGATTTGGGCGAATTCGGTGCTGCTGATCGTCGATTCGGTCACCCGCTTTGCCCACGCTGCGCGAGATGTGGCCCTGGCGGCGGGAGAGCCCGCGGTCGCTCGAGGTTATGCGCCGAGCGTCTTCAGCGATCTGCCGCGGTTGCTCGAGCGCGCGGGACCGGGCGTCGAAGGGTCAGGGTCGATTACCGGCGTCTTTTCCGTTCTGGTCGACGGCGACGACCACAACGATCCGGTCGCTGATGCGATTCGCGGAACCCTCGACGGGCACATCGTGTTGGATCGCGCCATAGCCGACGAAGGGCGCTATCCGGCGGTCAACATTCTCTCGTCGGTGTCGCGGCTGAGCAACCCGCTGTGGAGGCCGGAACAGCGGAAGCTGGCCGGGAATCTGCGCGCGCTGATCGCGCGGTACGAGGAAACCCGCGAACTGCGGCTCATGGGCGGCTACACGGCCGGGGCCGATCCCGTTCTCGACAAGGCGATCAAATCGACGCCGCGTATTTACGAGGCGATGAACCAGTCGATGGATGCGCCGCGCTGCGAGGACCCCTTCATGGACCTCGCCGCCGCGCTGCGCAGCGACGGCAAAACCACGGATTCGTGAGGAAGCGATGGCGTCCAGCCACGAAATTGTCATCCGCGCGGTCGGGTCGGCCTTAGCCGGCCTTTCTGCCGCGTTTGCTATTTATATGCTCGCTTATGGCGCGGGAAAAACGCGCGTCAACGGTATCGAGCACTTGGCGATCTTCGCCCAGCCGCGCGGGCCGGGAGGCGCTGTTCGAGACCCTGCGCCTCCGTCGGTAGAGGGCGCGCCTGTTGTCGATATGGCAGCGACAGGTTCGCTGGCTGCGTCTTCAGCCAAAGGCGCGCCAGAGGCGAGGCCGGTCCAAATCGTCGCCGCCCAAGCCGACCGGGTGTGGTTGAAGATCGATGGCGCGATCCGAACGGCCGCGCCCGGCGACACTGTAGCGGGCCTTGGCCGCATCGCGGCGATCGTCGCGCGCGACGGCGGCTGGGTCTTGCTCGACGACAAGGGCAAGGAGCTCCTTGGCGTGGCGAAAGGCGCGAACGGCGCCTCGCTGTTCGCCCGAAGGCGAATCTTCGAGTAATCGGCTAGGTGAAAACCCAATCGCCCGGTCGAGCGTCTCGTTGACGGTGAAGCGGGCATAGATCTTTTGTCGAAACGACCTCCCCGATAACCGTTTCGCCGCTTCGTCGCGCGACGAGCGAGCTCCCAGTGGTCGGACAGCGAACCCAACGGAAGAGAGAGAGAAGGCGGTTGTGGTGTTTGCTGGCGCTTATTCGGGCCCGGGACCACGACTATCTCGCCTTCGCGAAATCCTGCCGCGCTCGGTCGTAAAGCGTGTTGGCGATCGCCACCCGAGCGTTGGCGCGCTCCCGCGCCTCAAGCGGTTGGCGGTCTGGATGGTTGCGCCAGACGAAATCGCGCCAGCGGGCGGTGAGCTGATCGAGTGTTTGCGGCGCGAACAGGCCGAGGTCTATCGCGATTTCGGCGGGCGTGTCGCTGGAGCGTTCGGCCGCTTCCCGTCGCAGAGGTTGCTGCGATGGCGCGGCCCGGTCTGTCGGCTCGTCAGTCCAGTCCAAAGCCAGGCCAAACCGCCCCTTCCCGCCGGACCCTGGCGGCGGGCCAAGCGGGACGCCGACGCCCACGCGAGGTCTCTGGATTGGCGCTAAGTCCTCGTCGTTCGAAGCGTGATCCTTCCGCCGCGCGTCGTCGAGAGCGTGCTGGAAGGTATCGCCTTGGCGCACGGACATGGTTGCGCGATCTCGATCGGCCGGTTAGCCCGACGTGGCGCGCCTGCTGTAGGATGGCGGTCGGCCCGAGGTTTCATCACCTTGATCGTCGGCCACGACGCAGTTTCGCCCTCGGCTCTTGGCCGCATAAAGGAGTTGATCAGCGCGCTGCAGCAGGTCGTTCGCCGACTCGTCAGCCCTCAGCTTCGCGACCCCGAACGACGCGGTCACTTTGCTGATACGCTCGCCGCTCGGCTCAATCGTCCAGTGTTTGGACTCGAGAATGCCTCGGATCCGGTCGGCGGCGGTCACGGCTTCGACGAGGCGCGCGCCAGGAAATATCAGCGCGAACTCCTCGCCGCCGAAGCGCGCGACCTTGTCTTGTCCGCGCACGTTTTGCACGAGGATGTTGGCGAACAGCCGCAACAGGCGGTCGCCGACCAGATGGCCGAAACGGTCGTTGACATGCTTGAACTTGTCGATGTCGGCAAGCGCGAGGCAAATGTTGTCGCCGAGCCTTCTCGCCTTCTCCACCTCCTCCGCAAGAGAGGCGTCAAAGAAGCGACGATTGCCAATTGCGGTCACCACGTCGCGCAGCCCAGCGTCTTCCGCCCGCTCGAGGTTTGTCTGCAACTGCATGACCTGGAGGCGCAACTCCTCGAGCTGGTTCCTCACGTTGTAGAGCCTATCGCGCATGTCGCGATTGTCCTCAATGAGGGCCAACACGATTTCCTTGATTGGGCCAACGGATTCATGCCGCGACAGGCGCTGGTTGGCGCCGTCGAGTCGCTCTGAAAAGCTCTCGCTATCGGTCACATGGGCCTGCAGCACCTTTGCGACCTGGCGAAGCACCCCTTCGAGTTTTTCGTCCTTGCCGGCTGTATCTCGGCGCATCGTCGCGGCTTGACCGCCGGCGTCGGCTCCGCTCGGCGCCGCCTTGATCGTCAAACGGCCGAGCCAGACGCCGATCCAGCCGAGCAGAAGCAGCTCCAAGAACGGAGTGTCGCCCGGAATCACGGAGCGCAACGCATTGAGCGCCTGATTCGGAACCAAGGGCTCCAGCCCAGTGAGGGCAGCGGCGCCAAGGAAGACGGCGACCAGAGCGTAAATCGCATGGGCCTGCGATCGGACGAACCGCAGAATTTTCATGATCGCGCCGATCTCGTTGAGGAGCGCGCGCGGGAAAGGCGCGGCGCGCGCCTCGCCAACGCCCGAGAGCACACTCGAAGGACAGTTTCATATTCTGCGTGACGCATTCCAGCCGACCTATGATCAATGCGCTTTGGCGGCCATCATGGCGTGGCGCGGGCGCGCTTTGGTGTGGCGGCGACGCGACGAAGAGGTCCAAATCATTCGGACCAGACCTGTTTTACCGCCTTCAGGTTACTGTTCAGTAAGCGCGACGCGGCTCTTGCCGGGTTCGTCGGGACTGTGCGACGATCGATGCGCGCCTTGGCGGCGCCCGTTTTCGACTGAGATGCGCCGTCGCATGGCGCGTCTCCGCAGCGCTTGCAAGGGAACTGGCCCGGGCATCTGAGGGGTCGGGCGTGCGGGGCGAAGCGCCGACGGCAAGACAATGAGAAAGCACATTGAGCGCGAGCTTTACGCCGCGCCAGGGAGGAGAGCATGGCCATCGAGGGACGCACTGACGAGAAAAAGGGCGGCAGGATCCGATTGGGCATGGTCGGCGGCGGCGAGGGCGCCTTTATCGGCGCGGTTCACCGCATCGCTTCGCGCATCGACGACCATTACGAGCTCGTTGCCGGCGCCCTGTCGTCGACGCCAGAGAAAGCGCGGCGCTCGGGCCAGGCGCTGGGTCTCGCCGCCGACCGGATCTACGACGATTACGAGAGCATGGCGAAGGCCGAGTCCAAGCGCGCCGACGGGATCGAGGCGGTCGCCATCGTCACCCCGAATGACGTCCACGCCGGGCCGACCTATGCGTTCCTCAAGGCTGGGATTCATGTCATCTGCGACAAGCCGCTGACCCTGAGCCTGGCGGAAGCGAAAAAGATGCGCGCCGCGGTTGAGAAGGCAGGCCTCATTTTCGCGCTGACCCACAATTACACCGGCTATCCGCTGGTGCGCCGGATGCGGGAGATGGTCCGCGCCGGCGATCTCGGCGAAATCCGTCTCGTTCAAGCGGAATATCCGCAGGATTGGCTGACCGGCGCGACCGAGACCACGGGCAACAAGCAGGCCGAATGGCGCGTCGATCCGAAACGTTCGGGCGCGGGCGGGGCGCTTGGCGACATCGGCACGCACGCCTATAACCTTGCCGACTACGTGACCGGGCTCGAGGTTGCCGAGCTCGCCGCTGACCTCAGCTCGTTCGGCGCTGGCCGCAAGCTCGACGACAATGCGCAGATCATGCTGCGCTACGCCAATGGCGCGCGCGGCGCGATCTGGGCGAGCCAGGTCGCTCCGGGCAACGAGAACGGCCTCATGCTGCGCGTTTACGGAACGAAGGGCGGATTCCACTGGAGGCAGGACAATCCGAACGCCCTCTTTTGGTCGCCGTTCGAGACAATCGACCCGCATCATCACCCGCGGCGGGCCGGATGCGGGAGAGGCCGCGGCGCGGGTGACGCGCGTCCCGCCTGGCCATCCGGAAGGCTATCTCGAAGGTTTCGCCAACATCTATTCGGAGGTTGCGCTTGGCCATCAAAGCGGCGCGCGTCGGGAAGAAGCCGCTCAAGTCCGCCCATTTTCCGACCATCGACGACGGGGTCAAGGGCCTCGCGTTCGTCGAGGCCGCGGTCAAGTCGTCGAAGGCCAATGGCAAGTGGGTGAAGCCGTGAGGCCTGTTCGCCCCAAGCCCGTTAGCGAGTCCGGATTCAGTCTTTTCAACGCTTTGCGGCGCGATTAGCGAGTCAGTCCTCCCCGGCGGCGCGATCCTTGCCAAGGGCAAGATCGGGCCTTGAAGTCTGCGACTGACCATCCATATACCATCCACTTGACCTCCAAATGGATGGTAAACAACTTTGCCGCCGCGCCCGCAACACGCCAAGCCGCCCGATAGCGAGAAGCTGACCCTCAACCTTGGCTTCGTCGATCTCGGATCGATCGATCTTCTGGTGCGCGACGGCTTCTATTCCAATCGCTCGGATTTCATCCGCACGGCCGTCCGCAACCAGCTCGCAACCCACGCCGAAACAGCGAAGCAGGCGGCCTCGCGGCTGACGCTTGAACTGGGCCTCCGGACCTACGCCCGCCAGGACCTCGAAGCCGTTCAGGCGGCAGGCGAAAAGCTTCGAATTCGGGTCCTTGGGTTGGCGGTCATCGCCGACGACGTCACGCCCGATCTCGCCCGGGCGAGCATCGAATCGATCACCGTCCTCGGCGCGCTCCATGCCTCGGCGGAAGTCAAAGCCGCGCTCGCCGATCGCTTGCACTGAAACATTCCGGCAAGGAACACAATCATGAAATCACGCGTTCTCGACGTTATGGGCGATGTTTTGGGGCTTGTGAAAAAATCCGATCTTGGCGGGGCGACGGCCCTTCTTCGCAAGGCGCTGTCCGGCGAGACCGCGCCCGAGGACGAGGCGGCGATTCGAAAGCGCCCACTTACCGTCCATCGGCGAAGGTTATTCCGCTGCCGCCGCGGCGCCCATTGGGCGAGACTCTGCGCGCTCTTCGCGCCCGGCCGATCATGCCGCCCAGCTTGCCAGAGGCGCCCGAGCCTGCGCCAGCGCCGGATCTCGGCGAACGATTTCTGAAGCGCGCCTATAGCGGACCCGCGGGCTCGCTCGACTACCGCCTCTATGTCCCGGCCGATCACGAGCGGCGGGAACTGGCGCTGGTGGTCATGCTGCATGGCTGCTCCCAGGACCCGGAAGATTTCGCCATTGGCACCAGGATGAACGCGCTTGCGGAGGAGTTCGGCCTCATCGTCGCCTATCCGCTCCAGCCTCGACGCGCCAACGCCAATGGCTGCTGGAACTGGTTCGACCGGCGCCATCAGAACCGCGGCTCCGGCGAGCCGGCCAAACTCGCGGGGCTGGCGCAGGCGCTAGCCAAGGAGTTCGATGTCCGCAGGGAGCGCGTTTTCGCGGCGGGTCTGTCGGCGGGCGGCGCGATGGCGGAGATTCTCGCCGCAACCTACCCGGATGTGTTCGACGCGGTCGGGATCCATTCCGGCCTGCCGTATAAGTCAGCCGGCGACGTCCCCTCCGCCTTCGCCGCGATGAAGGGAACGGCGGCCTTTGACCCCGCGCCGCTTCCCCTCAAGCGGCAGACCTTGCCGCAAGATCATTGTTCATGGGCTGGCGGACGGGACGGTCGCTCCCGTCAACGGCGAACGCATCCTCGATGAGGTCGAGCGGGAAACCTCGCTTACGCGAAGCGATCTCGACTGGCCAATCGAGGGCGGCCGCGTCAGCCGAACGTCGCTGAAGGACGCCGACGGCCGACCGGTCGCGGAACAATGGCTCGTCGAAGGCGGCGGGCACGCCTGGTTCGGCGGCGACAAGCGCGGCAGCTATACGCAGACCGTGGGCCTCGACGCGTCTCGCGTGATGGTGCGCTTTTTCTTGGCGAGTTGAACGGGAAGGGGATTCGCCTGATCAGGCGGCGAGCGTCGGTCGAGTGCTCCAGGCGCCTCGCCGGGGCGCGACTGAGCAACCTGCAGAGACGCGCGAGGGTCTCGCGCTGCCGTGGCCGCGGCACAACCATGTCGACCATGCCGTGGTCGCGCAGATATTCGGCGCGCTGGAAGCCTTCCGGCAGACGCTCGCGAATGGTCTGCTCGATCACCCGCGCGCCGGCAAAGCCGATCACTGCCCCAGGCTCGGCAATATGCACGTCTCCGAGCATGGCGTAGGAGGCGGTCACGCCGCCGGTGGTGGGATTGGTCAGGATCACGAGATAGGGGAGCATCGCGGCGCGGAGGCGCCGGACGGCGACGGTGGTGCGGACCATTTGCGCGAGCGCAAACATGCCCTCTTGCATGCGCGCGCCGCCAGACGTCGTGAATATGAGAAAGGGCGTCCTCCGGTCGATCGCGGTCGTGATGCCGGAAACGATCGCTTCTCCGGCCGCAAGCCCGAGCGTTCCGCCCTGAAACGCAAAGTCCTGGATGGCGACGGTGACGTCCTGTCCCTCAAGCTTGCCAAAGGCGACCGTGACCGCATCGGCGGTTCCGGCTTTGGCGCGATTTTCCTTCAGCCGTTCCGTGTAGCGTTTGACGTCGCGAAATTTGAGCGGATCGGTCGGCGTTTCCGGCGTGGCGAATTCCTCGTATCGGCCCTCGTCGAAGAGGGAGGATAGGCGAGCTTTTGGGGTGATCGGCATATGATATCCCGAACCCGGGAACAACCATAAGATTGGCTTCCAGATCCTTGTGGAAGACCAGTTCTCCGCTCTCCGGGCACTTGACCCAAAGATTTTCGGGCGTGTCGCGACGCAGCAACGAACGAATCTTCGGCGGCACAACGTTCGAGATCCAATTCATGCGCTGCCTTGCTTCTGTTGCGGCGGCCGTCGAAGACCAGCTCACTTCTGCGCGGCCCGCACGCCTTGCGCCAGGTTCTTGACGAGTTCCGTCGCGGCGACGACGGTCGACGGGGTCGCGGCGCCACCGTGAAGCGAAAGTCTTATCGCCTCGACAATGGATGATCCCACCACCACGCCGTCGGCGGTTTCGGCGATCGCCCGGGCGCTTTCGGCGTTCCTCACCCCGAACCCGACTGCGACTGGCAGATCCGTCCGCCGCTTCAGGCGCGCCACGCCTTCGGCCACCAGCTTGACGTCCGGCGCGGCGGCGCCGGTCACGCCCGTGATCGAAACAAAATAGACAAAGCCGCCGGCGTTCTCGAGAATCGCCGGCAGACGATCTTCTCTTGTGGTCGGCGCCACCAGTCGAACGAACGCGAGCCCGGCCCGGCGCGCGGGCAGGCAGATCTCGTCGTCTTCTTCAGGCGGGCAATCGACGATGATCAGCCCGTCGACGCCCGCGGCTTTCGCGTCGCTCAAGAACGTCTCGACGCCATAGATATAAATGGGGTTGTAATAGCCCATCAAGATGAGCGGCGTGTCCGGATCCCCGGCGCGGAATTGCTTCACCATCTTGAGCGTCGCGGGCAGGGTCTGCTTGGCGTCAAGAGCGCGACGGCCGGCGGCTTGAATTGCCGGGACCGTCGGCGATCGGGTCGGTGAAGGGCATGCCGAGTTCGACAATGTCCGCTCCGGCCGCCGGCAAAGCCGCGAGGATCGCCGAGGAGGTCTCGGCGTCCGGGTCGCCGGCCATGGTGAAGGTCACAAGCGCCGCGCGGCGTTCGGCGGCGACCCGTTGAAAGCGCAAATCGAGGCGTGCGGTCATGGGCTGCTCGTTATCACGATGACGCAGAATCGCGAAAGCAAGGGCTGCGAGGGGCGCCTGAAGGCGGAGCTCTTCGTTCCCGGTTGAAACCGGGCCTCTCGACCGGGCCAAGGAAACCCGATAGAGGGCCGAAGACATCGTGTCGGCGGCGCTGATCGCGGCGCTTTCGCCGATCCTTGGGGGGACAATGAAGTTCTTTCTTTTGCTTGTCCCCTGTCGTTCTGGCGCTCTGGGTTCCGCTCTACAACTCGGTTCCGCCGTCCTGTTCGGAGTTCCGTTTTTCTTCTGGTTCCAGCTCGCGCTCGTTCCGATCTCGGCGCTGGCGATTCTTGCCGCGGACCGCGATCGGTAAGAACTGAGCATGTTCGACCACCTCAACGTCGTCGCGACCGTCGTCTTCGTGTTCTTTTTCGGCCTCGTGTCGGTGCTCGGCTTCGTCGCGGCGCGCTGGAAGGCGGGCGATCTCGGCCACATCCACGAATGGGGCCTTGGAGGCCGGCGCTTCGGCCGCTGGATCACCTGGTTCCTGCTCGGGGGCGATCTCTATACCGCCTATACGGTCATCGCGATTCCCGCGGTCGTCTTCGCCATCGGCGCCTATGGCTTCTTCGCGGTGCCCTATACGATCATCATTTATCCGTTTCTGTATCTGACGTTTCCGCGGCTGTGGGCGGTCTGCAACAAACATGGCTACATCACCGCCGCCGATTTCGTGCTTGGCCGGTACGGACACAAAGGTTTGGAGCTTGCGGTTGCGGCGACCGGCATCCTGGCGACGATGCCCTATATCGCGCTGCAACTGGTCGGCCTCGAGAAAGTCATCCTGGCGCTCGGCTTCGCCGGCCACGGGAATCATGGCGCACGCGCCGATCACCATCGCCTTCGTGATTCTCGCGCTCTTCACCTACAAGAGCGGCTTGCGCGCGCCCGCCATGATCGCCTTCGTCAAAGACGCGATGATTTATGTTTTCATCATCGCCGCCATTATCGTCATTCCCTATGAGCTCGGCGGCTTCGGCGCCATTTTCGAGGCGGCGGGCAAGGCGTTCGACGCGAAGGTCGCCGCAAATCCCAGCCTTGCCGCGGGTCTGACGCTGAAGCCCGCGCAAGTCGGGCCCTACATCACGCTGGCGATCGGTTCGGCGATGGCGTTGTTCATGTATCCGCACGCGCTGACGGGTTCGCTCGCGGCCTCCAGCGGAAGCGCGATCCGCTTCAACACCATGACCCTGCCCGCCTATTCCCTGGTGCTGGGGCTGATCGCGTTGCTCGGGCTGATGGCGATCGCCGCCGGCGTCAAGGTCAATACGCCTCAGGACGCCGTGCCGCAGCTCGTGCTCTGGGCGTTCCCGGATTGGTTCGCGGGCTTTTGTTTCGCGGCGATTGCGCTTGGCGCGCTTGTGCCGGCGGCGGTCATGTCGATCGGCGCCGCCAACACTTTCACCCGCAACATCTGGAAGCCGTTCGTCAACCCGGACATGACGCCCGAGGAAGAATCGGTGCTCGCCAAGCTCGCTTCGCTGGTGGTGAAAGTCGGCGCGCTCGCCGTGATCTTCTTCGTGCCGACCCAGTTTGCTCTCGACCTGCAATTGCTGGGCGGCGTCTGGATGGTTCAGATCTTCCCGGCGATGATCCTGGGCCTCTTCACCCGCTGGTTCAGCGGTTGGGCGCTGCTGATCGGCTGGGCGGTGGGGATGATTGTCGGCACCTCCCTCTCCTGGAGCGGGAAAGCCTGGGTTCCGGTGCATGCGTTGAAGTGGGACATCCCGGCTCTCGGCCATTTCGATCTTCGGCCTTGGCTTCGCCGCGTACAATGGGCTGACCGCGGTGGTCGTCAATTTCCTAGTTGCGGCAACGCTTTCATTGGCTCTGCGTTCTCGCGCTGGCGATGAGACGTCGCCCGGCAGACTACGACGATCGTGCGCTCGCTTGAGCAATGGCCTATGGAGGCGCTAAGTGCGCGGCGACGCCCTCATTTTTGGGCGCGGAGCTGTCGCATAGGCAAGTGTCGCGCGGCTGCAGCAGGGGTGTTGCCGTCGGTCGTGATCGGGTGCAGTTTGCGTGCATCAGGGAGCTTGTGATGGTGGAAGTGGGGCCGAGCTCCGAGGAGCAAGATCCATCGGCCGTGCAGCCACAGGCGCGCCACGACTTTTCCGTCGTTCAAGGCTTCCAAGTTGTCGGCGCTGAGGATCATGCCGGCGCCGCAACAGGCGACCAAGCTTGGCGAGACGCTCTGAGATTGGAATTGGAGGCGCGCGCTGCGCGTCTTCATCAGGCCGTCGACGCCGCAATTGTGCTTTCCAATGATGGCGTCATTCGTTGGTTGGGGGATCCGGTCGCGAGGCTCTCAGCCGGGCTCAGACGTCCTCAACCCCAGCGCGGTGATCCTCGCTGACGACGCGCTGCCGGTTGAGTCTCGAGAGACGATAAAGGCGCGAATTGAGCTTTGGATCGCAGCGACGACGCGACGCGTTCTTGCGCCGCTATTCTCGCTTGAAGCCGTTCAAGAAGGATCGGAGATCGTTCGAGATTTGGCTCGCGAGCTGGTGCGAGCCGCTTGGAGTTCTGGAGCGCGAGCCGATCAAGGCCAAGATTAAGGCCCTGGCTCAGGACGATCGGGCGGAACTGAGGAAGCAAGGCGTGCGGTTCGGCGCACATTACATATTTGTCCCGGCGCTGATTAAACCCGCGCCGAGAGCTTTGGCCCTTCAGTTGTGGAGTCTTCGAGGCGCCCGGCGACGCCAGCGAGCTTCTGCGCACGCTTGCCCCGATCGCCTCATCTGGTCGGACCTCCCTACCGTCAGATAACGGGATTTCAAAAGAGGGCTATCGCATCGCCGGGTATCGGCAATGCGGGGAGCGGATTGTGCGCGTGGACGTCGTTGAACGCCTGGCCGGCATAATTCGATCGGCGTTGGCCGACGAGCCGCCAGGTGTCGGGCAAGAGCGCCCGGCTCATCGAAGTCCAAAGGGATTCGTTGTCACGGGAGAGATGACGTCGTTGACCGGATGCTCCGGGGAGCCATTCGCTTCGATTTTGCGATCGATGGAATTCCGACCGGTCGAGGTCAAACGATCGGAATTCTTCGCCTCTTCATTACCTGACAAGGAGCTCGCACAGGCTGAGGCGCCCGCGCTTGTGGAAGATCCGGCGCCTGCGATCGATCCGGTTTTGGCTTCGCCCGAGGAGCCGCTCACGGATGGCGCCGGCTCTGAGGATCTGATTCCGTCTCTCGCTCCCACCGATCCATCCGAGAGCCTGGCAGCGGACGTCGGTGCGCAACCGGCCTCTCCCCAGACGTCAGGCTTAAGCGGCGAATCGGCAAAAAATGACGACATGATCGTTGTCTGGCGGCCCGAACGTCGGAGACCCCCATTCACCCGGGGCGGACGGGAAGGCGGACAAGCCAGAAACGGAAGGCCTCCGCCAGATAGTGAGGGTCGCCAGCCGGTCTCGATGCCCAAACGGTCGCCTAAGGCGGCAATGCGTCCGCCCGTGAGCGAAAACCGGCCCAACTCGACCCGCCCCGACGAAAAACGTCGCCAGCGGGCGAGCGACTATGATATGCCCCGGTCGCTCCAACAACGGCGCCGCAGCATAAAGGCAAAGGTTGACCCGAACTCACCCTTCGCCAAGCTTCTCGAGCTCCGTTCGCTGCTTGAGGGACAGGCCAACAAACGCCTTAGCTGTGCCGCCGCCACCGTGGGAATCGACAGCGAAACGTGTCGGCAGATCGTCCGGAAATCCCTAGGAAGACGAGCGCAAATCCCTAGTCGAGCTAGGTAGCTCATGAGGATATACGTATGACCTATGTGGTCGTGGAAAACTGCATAAAGTGCAAGTATTTGGATTGTGTCGAGGTTTGTCCGGTCGATTGTTTCTACGAGGGCGAGAATATGCTCGTCATTCACCCCGACGAATGCATCGACTGCGGCGTGTGCGAACCGGAATGTCCTGCCGAAGCCATCAAGCCAGACACCGAACCCGACCTCGCTTTTTGGCTCAAAGTTGAATGCTGAATACGCCAAATCTTGGCCAAATATCACCAGTAAGAAAGAGCCCCGCCGGACGGCAAGGAATTCGACGGGCGCGCCAACAAGTTTGCTGAGTTTTTTTCGGCCGAGCGCGGGACAGGGCGATTGAACCTATACGCGTCCTGTCTCCGTTTAACTGAGGTCAAGCGCGCGCCTCGATAGGCGAGTTCGTTTGTTTATCTTCCTCTTTGATTTTTCGACGAATTTGTGCTAAACGACAAATTAATCGTCGAGTGGAAGTCGCTGGGCGTCTCTAGCGAAGACGCAAGTGGTCTTGTCGGACGGAAAGTCAACTTGCCGTTTCCAAAAGCAATATTCGTGCACGAGTTTGGAGCAGTGTTCGTGCGCGGATTTAGAGCGTGTGCGGTAAAGTTTGCGCGTGGAGAGGTTAACGATGGCGGCGCGTAATAAGTCGAAGAAGACTACAAAATCAAAGACAAAGAAAACCGTCGCCGCTTCCAGCGCGAAACCGAGGTCGAAGCGCGGCCCGAAGGTGGCGTCTTCGTCCAGCGCCCGAAATCCGGTCAGCAAGAGCAAGCCGGCGTCGAACACGCGCGTTGCGCGCAAAGCGAGCAAAACTAATCGAGCCAAAGTGAAAAATGTCGTCACGAAACTTTCGAAATCGAAAGCGCACCAGTCCTAAAGTCAAAGCCGATGACCCACGAGTCGACCGCGGCGAAGAAGCCGGCGAGCGCCGCTCGCCGAAAAGCAGCAGCGTCGAAGAGCGTGAACAAGACGACCAGGACGGCCGCCGCCGCGAAGGCGGCGTCCGCGGTGCGGGCGCGTTTGAAAGAACAGGAAGCCAAGTTGCCGACAGAAAACCGAAGCGCGCCAGGAGGTCCCGAGCGGTCGCAGAGAAAGGGGCGGCGCATCCCGCCGGATCAAGACCGAGTCCCGGTCACAGTGTCCGTATCCCTCAGGCGATCGAGTTGGCGCCGCCGGCAGCAGCGCCGTACCCCGCCCGCGATCAAGGTCCAAAAGGCTGGAGCGCGGAAGAGGCGCCGTCGGCTGTCAAGGCGTTGAAGGGCGCAGGCCAGCGTCAAGGCTTCAAACTCAACGAGTTCGTCGTCTATCCGGCTCATGGAGTTGGTCAGATCGTCGCGATCGAGGAGCAGGAAGTCGCTGGCTTTAAGCTTGAGCTGTTTGTGATTAACTTCTCGAAGGACAAGCTCACGTTGCGCGTGCCGACGTCCAAGGTTTCTGGCGTTGGAATGCGCAAGATATCCGATCCCGACACCGCGAGGCGCTCGCTGGAGATTTTGACTGGACGCGCGCGCGTAAAACGCACGATGTGGTCGCGGCGGGCGCAGGAATACGAAACCAAAATCAACTCTGGCGATATCAATGCGATCGCTGAAGTCGTGCGCGACCTTTACCGGTCCGAGGCGCAACCCGAGCAGTCCTATTCGGAGCGGCAATTGTACGAGGCCGCTCTCGATCGGATGGTTCGCGAGATCGCCGCGGTGCAGAAGTCGAATGAAATCGACGCTTTGAAGGCGGTTGAGGCGCAACTGCAGAAGGGTCAAAGTCGGGCATTCGAAGGTCCTTCCGGCCCGCCAAGTCGCGGCAGGCGAGATCGAACAGGCCGCTTGAGAGCTTCGGCGTCCTGGTCGTTTCAGGGCTTCGACGCTTCCCGCGTACGAAATCCGTGATGAGCGCGCTAGCGCCCGCTTAGACTAGGGATGGTCATCTGAGGGCAAGGTTCTTCCAGGCTATCGCGCCCTGGGGGCCGACGCTGATGCACGTCGAGTTTTGCCACGACTAGCCTTTGCGGGGTTCTCGCAGGCCCGGAAACGATGGTGGTAGGAGCGCCATTGCTCGTGGTTCATCGATTGCCAATGAGGATCTATCCGACGCTCTCGCTGTGGATTTTGGTCATCACAGCGGTGACTTTGTTTTGGGTCGCCCTGACAGATTTGAGAGAATTCAAGGTCCGGAACGAATTCGTCGCGATCTTGGTCGTCCTCTATCTTCTCCATGCGCTCTGTTCAGGAGCGTGGGTGTCTATGCAATGGAATTTCGCCTTTGCGTTATTGATGCTGCTGGGCGGGGCGTACGCTTATTCACTCCAGCAGATCGGCGGGGGCGATCTGAAACTGCTGGCGGTCGCCTTTCTTTGGACGGGCCCGTGGTTCGCCGCGCCGTTCGTAGTCCTGCTTGCTGATTTTTACCGGGCGCATACTATCTCGCAGCCAGATTTGGATTTGCAGCGGCGAAGCAGACCGCGGCCGGCTTACGGATTCCGCTGGCGCCGCCGCTGGCAGGCGCGCTCATCGGAGCGCTTGCGTTGGGTCTTGTAGCGCCCGGTCGCTGATCGTGCGTCGCGCTTGGCGCCGCGGGCGCTTCACCGTCTCCGCCGCATGGCGCGTCAGCGGAATCAGGGCGACAGAGCCTTATCCAGCGCCAGCCACTGTTTTGAAACCCACGTGCCAACCAAGCCAATCGTCGCGATGACGGCGATCAAAAGTATTCCAAGCAACACTGTATATTCGATGAGTGCAGCGCCGTTTTCATCCTTCAGGAACTGGCTGAAGACCTTCACAGCTTTGGACATAGGAGCTCCTTGAGGGTTTCGAAATTACCGGCGCCGACGCGTTCATAACGCAAAACCTACCGGAGGCATCCGCAAGGACTTATCCGCTGGGGAGAGGCTTGGTCAATACCGAGGTATACCACTTAGCTGCCCAAAACTGCGTGTGCGCCGCAGCGCTTTCAGTCAAGCAAAAGATTAATTTCAACGGCTTTGCGGATAATAAGAGTTATCCAAAGTCATAATGATATTGTTATTATTCGTGCTTTCACTAACTTCCGGATTTTACGTTTGTTGGTAGCCTAATATGTTGTCCTCTGTAGTGTTTTTTCGATGCACTGTCTTGCGGTTGCTGGCTCAATTTGCCATCATAGTCGCCAGAGGTTGTCCTTTTGAAGAATTTTGCCTCCAATTGGGCAGAATTTGGAGGGAGAATACGCTTCACGACAATTTTGTGGAGACAATGCTGTGGTTGCTTGGATAATTTCTCTTGCGTTAACTGACCGTGGTTCGCGGAAACGCTGCAAAGTCTCGGCCGATTTACGCCGAGGTCACTAAGTTACGCTGGCATATGGGAGGTGAATGAGCAACAGATAATGAAGTAGAGTCCGGCAAAAATTGGGTCGCTAAGGCAAGGATTGACAATATCATGCGCCGGAGCACAAATCTTGTAATTCTCGCTATTGGCTGTAATTCTTGGCGGAGTTGCTGCTTTCTTGCAAGAAGCTGGCTTCAGAGCCATTCTGGCAGAGAAGACGCTCAAAAGACTGTGACAATTCTCGTCGCAAATGGCGCGATTGCCTTTGGAGCGCCAATTGGCGCTGGGGATGTGAGAGAAATCGATTGGCCCGCGAAATCGATGCCCGGATGGCGCGTTCAAGAACTTCGCGGAGCTCGTCAAAGACGGCCGACGGATCACTCTTTCGCCATTTGTTCGTGACGAGCCGATCATCGCTTCGAAGGTCAGCGCGCCGGACCAGCGAGCATCGCTGTCGACGGTCATCGAGAAGGGCAAGCGGGCCGTGACCGTCGCGGTTGACGACGTGCGCGGAGTGGCGGGCTTCATTTTTCCGGGCGATTTCGTCGACGTCGCGTTGACGCGAACCGATAACAGCAATGGTCCGCAGAACTTCTCCGAAGTGATCCTGCAGCACGTCAAAGTGCTGGCGATCGATCAGATGGCTGGTCAACGCCAGGAACACCCGACTGTCGCCAAGGCGGTTACCGTCGAGGTGGACCCCGAGCAGGCGCTGAGGATCCTGCTTGCCGCCAATGTCGGAAAGCTATCGCTGATCTTGCGCCAGCCCGCGGAGGTCGCGTTGGCCCCCGACGCGAAGGTTACCGATCGCGACCTGTTCGGGAGTGACGAGGCGCAAGCGCCCCAGCCGCTGCCCAATCCAAGTCTGCCGCCGCGCAGGCCCAGCCCGTGCCCTTCCAGCCCGACCCGCCGCCGAGCTGGCCCACCGCCAACGCCTCCGCCCGAAGCGGCCACGCGGAAGATCACCGTCGTTCGGTCGGTCAAGAGCGAACAATACGACGTGCCCCAAGAGGTCGAATGACGGAAGCCGCGTGTCGGAAAAGCCGAATGCGAGCCCAGTTCCGTCGGCGTCGAGGCCGTGGGTCAACAATGCGGCGCGACCGCTGGCGCAGCTGGCGCGCGGCTGGCTGCGGCCTTCGTGCAGGAGGCGAGCAGCCCGGCCTGCGGCGCTAAAGGGCAGCCCATGCCACGCGGTAAGAGAGCAGGTGAGCGCCCTGAAGGTGACGCTCAACAAATCGCGGACGCTCTGTTTTCCTGACCCGTTCTCGACGGCAGTCATTGGCGCGCCCGAAATCGCCGACCTTTTGCCGATGACCGAGTCGATGCTCTACGTCCAGGGCAAAAAAGTCGGCGCGACCAACATTTCCGTCTTCGATCAGCAGCGGCGCCTGGTGTCGGTGATCGACCTTGATGTGACGCCGGACACGACGTCGCTGCAAAACAAGATCGCCGCCAGCACCGGCGGCAGAGACATCAACGTCACCAGCGCCAACGGCGAGATTGTTCTGAGCGGCGAGGCGAGCGACGGCTTGGCGGCCGCGCGCGCCGTCGAAGTCGCAAAGGGCCTCTCGCCGGACGCGCCGGTCGTCAATGCAATGAAGGTTTCCCCTTCGCAGCAAGTCATGCTGAAGGTGCGCATTCTCGAAGTCGATCGCAACGCCGGGCGCGACCTCGGCGTCAATTGGTTCGGCAAGACGAACAGCACGAGTTTCGCCACCGGTCTCGGCACGCTGCCGACGACAGCCGCAAACAACAGCGGCGTGTTTCCCGGGGCAGGCTCCACGGCGTCATCGTTCGGCGTGCTGCTCGCCAATGTCGTCAACACGCATGGCGTCAGCATCGACGTGCTCCTGTCCGCGCTCGAGAGCAAGGGCCTCGTCAAGAGTTTGGCTGAACCGGACCTCGTTGCGCTTTCGGGAGAAAAGGCGACGTTCCTCGCCGGCGGTGAAATTCCCGTGCCGGTCGTGCAAGGCACGAACGCGACCAACGGCACGCTTGGCGATCGGGGTCAACTACACGCCGAACATTTCGATCGAATGGAAGCAGTTCGGCGTCGGCCTCGATTTCACCCCCACCGTCCTCAACAACGGCATCATCAATCTGCAGCTCAATCCGTCGGTGACCGAGATCAACACGGCCAACAGCCTGAACATCAACGGAACGACCGTCCCCTCATTGACCGAGCGCAAAGCGCATACCGCGGTCGAACTGCGAGACGGACAAAGCTTCGCGATCGCCGGCCTGCTCCAGGCGCAAGATTCTCAAAGCATCAATCAGCTTCCCTGGATCGGCAACGTGCCGGTGATCGGCGCGCTCTTTCGATCCACCGACTTCCAGAAGAGCCAGACCGATCTCGTCATCATCGTCTCGCCGCATCTCGTGAAGCCCGTGCGTCCGGGGCAGCATTTGGCGACGCCGTTCGACACCGCGCTTCAGTCGAATGACGTCGACCTGTTCCTGATGGGCGATACCGAACGCAAGAAGCGATACACCGACTACGTGACGAGCGGCGGGGGCCTCCAGGGCCCTTACGGCCATATTCTCGGCGGCTCAGTGAGTTCGATGGCCGGATCGCTCGAAACGCTCAACGCGTCGCCATTGCGAAGCGCTGTTGGCGATCTTGTCGCCTTGCCGCGTCCCTGGCGGTCGCCGGCTGCTCCTCCACAGTTGGCTTCGACGACCCGTTCGCCGACTATCTTCAGCGGACCGCTCTGGTCTCGACAACGGGCGGCGACGCTCAGGCGGCGAATATCGCCATGCAAACCGCGACGCCCTGGCCGCGCTATTCCAACGACACGAACATTCCAGCGAACGGGGCGCGGATCGTGAAGGCGATCACGCGCTATGAAAGCGGCTCGGCGAGCTCCAGCGGAGGCGACAGCGCAACGCCGAGCGCGGCGAATCCGGGCGGGAGCACGCGGCGGCGGAGCAACGAACGGCGCCTCCACCGGAATGACGGTCTCTCCTCCCGGCCAACCCTGAGGCTATTAGAAACGGCGAAGGCTCTTCTCGATGCCGGAGCGCGCGGGCGAAAAAGCGGTCTCGTTGTGGCGTGACGAAGACGGGTCCGCGCTGGTCGAGGCGACAATCGTCATGCCTCTGCTGATCGCCCTCTTTCTCGGCGTGTTCGAGTTCTCCTGGTTTTTCTACAATCAGCAGCTGGTCGTGTCGGGCCTGCGAGACGCCGCGCGCTACATGACCCGGATCGAACTCACCGACGGCAATCGCGATCCCTGCGTCCAAAAGGATCAGAACGGCGTCCTGTACACAGAGGACGCGGCGAACATCGCAACCACCGCCGAAGCCGCGGGCGGCTCGGCGCGAGTTAACGGTTGGAGCGCAGCCGATGTCACGATCAGCTGTTTTTCGAGCGCCGCGCTCGACGCTGGAGACTACGCCGACGGTTCGACAAGCATGACGATCATCGACGTTGCGACCCGCTTCGCCGATCCGTCGCTCGGGCTCTTCGCATCTCTGGGATTGAAGCCGCCGATGCTGTCCTTCTCCCATGAGGAGCGGTTCATAGGGCCGGGTTGATGACTATGTCCTCGTTCGTCGCGCGACTGGCTCGAGATGAAGATGGCGGCCCGCTCGTCGAGGTCGCGATCCTCTTGCCGATTCTGATCCTGTTTCTGTTCGGCGGGGTCGATTTCATGAATGCGCTTTACCAGTGGAACGCCGCGGCCAAGGCGGTTGAGATCGGCGCGCGCATCGCGGCGGTGTCCGATCCCGTCGCCTCCGGTCTGAGCTCGATTGCCGACAATGCGCTGAGTTCAGGCGTGGCGTCGGGAAGCCCGATGCCCGACTTCACCATTGCGTGCGACGGCGGCGCGGCGGCCTGCTCCTGCACGAGCGGCGCATGCGACGGCATGGGCGCATATTCGGCCGACGCCATGGGGCTCATCGTTTATGGGCGCGCCGGAAACAGCAATTGCGTGGCCTCCGGCCTCCCAATATTTCGCGGGCATGTGCAACCTCCATCCGAGCGATCGCGCCTCAATATGTGACGGTGGTCTATAAGCAGACGGGCTTAGGCTACGCCGGACGAAGCTCTCGGGCCCGTTCCGACGATCACAGTTTCGCTCAACGCCGCTTCGTCCAAGACGAAGCTGCCGTTCAGATTTTTCTTCCTGCCGTTCGCGATGCTCAACATCCCGCAGGTGACGACCACGATAACAGGGGAAGCCTTGTCGGCTTCGGCCGTCGACTGAAGATGCGTGGCCCGAGCCTTCGTGAGGTCGCAGAGTCCGGAAGCGTCTCGCGCGGCCGCGCTGTGGCGCTGTGGCGCGACACAGATGGATTGATGGTCCCGTATGTGGCGGTGATGCTGCCGGTTCTCGTTGGCTTCGCTCTCCTGGCCCTCGATGGCTCGCGCCGCATGAGCTTGCAGACGCAGATGCAGGCCGCCGCCGACAGCCTCGCGCTCGCCGGAGCGCGCGAACTCAACAAGCAAGCGGGCGCTGAAGCGCGGGCGATCTCCGCGATGGCGAACGCGCACGCATCGACGAAATCGTCCAACACGCTCTTCGGCGTCGGATCGTCGCCGACGCTGGCTTACACGTTTGCTTTCTATTCGAGCCTGTCGGCGGCGAGCGAAGGAATCGGCGGCGTCAGTGGCGACCGGGGATTCGGATGCGAAATACGTCGCGGTGAAGATCACGCCACAGACGTGGTCGACCATCCTTCCGGCGTCGTTCCTGGCGAATATTTCAACCAACGCGTTCGCCGATCGGCGCAGAGGCGGTCGCTGGTTTTGCCGGGACGAGCGTCTGTTCGGTCGCGCCGATCTTCGTCTGCAACCCCTACGAAGAGAGCGCGGGATCGATGACGGACGCGCAGGCGACGGAGGCGCTGTATTCTGCTTTCGATGATCCAGCGATCTTGAGGCGCCAACTCAAGCTCAACAGAAACGGCGTCGGCCCCGGCCACTTCGGTTGGCTGAAGACGACCGACGGCTGCGACGATGCGGCTTGCATGGCGAAAAATGTCGCGAGGCGCAAGCTGGCGCCTGTTACAGCGATGCGGGCGTGAGCCTCGCCATCGGCAACAAGAACGCTGTCGAGCAATATTTCGACACTCGATTTGACATCTACAACCAGGACCCGCCGCTCGCCGTGCCCAGCGCCGACCCGCCGGCGGTCAACGTGCGAAAGGGCTATCTCCCAGGACACAAGTCGAACGCCGTTGACTGGTGCAGCGCCGCCCCGGCCAGCGGCTCGACCCTCTATTATACCTATCCTTCGGATCGGACCGTTGGGACGGTGACCAAGGATTCACACGCCGTAACCGATGTCGCCGACACGATCGGAGCATCAACTGGGGAGCCGGTGATCGACTCTGGCGGCGTCTTCGCGAGCACGGCAGACAATCCCGTCACCATCGCCAATTCCTCCGGCTCGACGATGACGCTCTCCGCCCCAGCCAGCGAGACACAAGCTTCAGACGGCCTGACGATCGAATGGACAACCAGCGGATTGCCTGAGGATATCTCGTTTCCCAACCTCAGCGGCGCTGAGGGAAACGGCCAGTGGGATTGTGCGAACTACTGGGCCATCAATCATCCCCATGGGCCCTCGGCGGCGACCGTCGGAACCGCGCTCGGCGGCGTGTGCGGAACGCCGGCGAAAACAACCGTCAGCCGCTATCAGATCTACCGATATGAAATTGGCCAAGGATCGGCGCGCGGGCGGAATCAACGACTGGTCGGGAAGAAACGGTTGGGCGAGCAACGGCCAACCGGATCCACAAGGCTCTCGGAATCCCGCAGGCCGTTTCCAGACTGAGAGCGGCGCGCCGTTTTGCGCCAAAGCGCGGGGCGTCAGCGGCGTCGACACCACGACCGGCGGCGTCGATCGGCGCAATCTGATCGTGCCGATCATCAATTGCCTCGCTCAAACGGCTCTCGGCAATATTGCGGGCGCCGGCGCGTCCTCCAAGACGCCTGTGGCCGCCTTCGGCAAGTTCTTCATGACCCAGCCCTACAGCGCGCTCAAGGACGGCAATCTTTACGGCGAGATCACCGGCGCTGTCGGTCCAGCCGACAACGTTAAAATCTTCAATCTCGTCCAGCTGTACCGCTGATGAAAAGGAGCGCGAAAAGCAGCGATACGGGCCGTTCTATCGAGCGGATGGCGATCCAATCATCGAGACCGCAATTCCATCGGCGCGGCCAGCATAGAGATGGCCATTTCGGTTGTCGTCAGAGCGCCGGACGCGCCACACCCGCGGTGGCCCGCCGATGACGATTTATCTCACGCAGGGAGGCGACGAAGACACAAGAGTCGATGAGATCGAGGACAAACTCAAGTCGACGATTCCAGACCTCAAGCGAGTTTCGAACAGTTGAAGATATCGATCAGACGATCGGACAACGGCGCGAGACGCTCAATCGTGGTGCTGGTTCCATGGGCGACAAAGGATACAAACGCCGACAATCTGATCGAGGTCGTCAAGCGCCACCCACGCAATATATTCTTCATCGTTGTGGGCGGCGACATTTCCGCGCGCGATTACAAGCGGCTCATTCAATCCGGCAACGCCGATTGGGTCGCCGAGGCCGGGCTGCCGCAGGAAATCCTCGACATTGTCGGACGGGTCGGCGCCCCGAGCAGAGACAATGTCGCTGTCGATTCGCCTGTCGTGGTTTCGTTCACGCCGAGCGCGGGCGGCGTTGGCAATTCGACGCTCGCGATCGAAACCGCGATCCACCTCGTCAGAGACAAGGCGACGAAAGGCGCCAAGGTCGCGCTGGTCGATCTTGATTTCCAGTCGAGCCACGTGTGCGACTATCTCGACATCGCGCCCAAGTTTCAGTTCGAAGAAATCGTCGCCGCGCCCGACCGTCTCGACGATCATTTGCTGAGCGCCTTCATCAGTCATCATTCGAGCGGACTGGATGTGCTCGCGGCGAGCCGCAGCCGCTTTCACGCCCGCGATCTCAGCGTCGAGGCTCTGTCCGCTTTGTTCGATCGCATGGCGCAGCGCTACGCCTTCATCATCATCGATCTGCCGCTCTCCGTTCATGCCTGGACGCTTCCCTTGCTTGCGGCGTCGAAGGGGATTCTGGTCACCGGCCTCAACACCATTCCAGGCTTGCGGCAGATCGAGGAGACGCATGCGCGCGCTGCGCGAGGAAGCTACCGTCGCCGCCGAAGTGCGAGCGGTCATCAACCGCTGCGATTTCGAGCTTCCTGGGCAAGGTGGCGCGGGCCGATCACGTGGCGCGCATTCTCGGCGAGGAAAAGCGCTTGTACGTCAGAAACACCCGCGTCGCGACGGAGTGCGTGAATGTCGGAACGCCGATTGCGCTGGCCCATCCCTCCGACAAATCGGTCAAGGATATCGCCGCGATCGCGGCGTTCTGCGCGGGGCTGAACGTCGCTTCGACTCGGCAGAGGGCGTGGAATTGACAAGGCTCAGCATGGCTATCGGCAATCCGGCTCCGCGCCGGTCGATTGGATAAGAGCGATGGGATTTCCTCAGCAGCAAGAGCGCGATCAACGAACGAGCCGGCCGTCGCGGACAAGAAGCCCGAAGCGCCCTCGGCCGCGCCCCGACGACTTCTATGCCGATCTGATCGCGCGCCGGCCGGGGCTTGTCGACGAAAAGCTCAAACTGCACGAGCGCATCATCGACGAGTTCAATTTGACGGCGCTGGAAAAGATGCCGGCGGATGAACTTGCAAAGCAGGTTCGAACCTATGTCGGCGATTATGTTCGCCGCGAAAGCCTGTCGCTCAATCAGAAAGAGCTCGACATTTTCTCGAACGAGATCATCGCCGAGATGACGGGCTACGGTCCGCTCGAGCCGCTGCTTGAAGGATCCGACGGTCACCGACATTCTCATCAACACCCACAGGCGCTGCTTCGTTGAGCGCTTCGGGCAGTTGCAGGAGACCAAGGTCCATTTCAAGGATGAAGCGCATCTCCTGCGCATCATCAACCGGATCGTCTCGGCGATCGGACGGCGCGTCGATGAATCGTCGCCCATGGTCGATGCGCGGTTGCGCGACGGCTCGCGCGTCAACGTCGCGGTCCGGCCGATCGCCATCGACGGACCGCTGGTTTCGATTCGAAAATTCGCCGAGCGCGTTTTCGATATGGACCGGCTCGTTGAAGTGGGAAGCTTGCGGCCGGCGATCGCCGAGGTTCTCGCGGCGGCGGTCGCGGGCAAGGTTTCGACGCTCATCTCTGGCGGCACCGGCTCCGGCAAGACGACGATGCTCAACGCGCTGTCGAATTTCATTCCGGCCCGCGAGCGCCTGATCACCATCGAGGATGCGGCCGAACTGCAGCTGCAACAGCCTCACGTCGGCCGGCTGGAGACCCGGCCCGCCAATGTCGAGGGCAAAGGGGAAGTCAGACAGCGCGATCTCGTTCGCAACGCGCTCAGAATGCGCCCCGACCGCATCATCATCGGCGAGTGCCGCGGCGAGGAGGCGTTCGACATGCTGCAGGCGATGAACACCGGCCACGAAGGGTCGATGACGACGATCCACGCCAACTCGCCGCGCGACGCGCTCAAACGGCTCGAGCAAATGGTCGGCATGGCCGGCACGCCCATGACGCTGGACGCCATCCGCAGCCAGATCGCCTCCGCGATAACGCTCGTCGTTCAAGTGCAGAGGCTGCCAGACGGCGCGCGCCGCCTGACCAGCGTCAGCGAGATCACCGGCATGGAAGGGGACGTCATCCAGATGCATGAGATCTTCAAGTTCGTGAAGGACTTCACCGACGGCCAAGGGAACGCTGCACGGCAGTTTCAAGGCGACGGGAATTCGCCCCCGCTTTCTCGCCGACCTCAAGGCCTATGGCATCGATGTGCAATCGAACTGCTTCGATCCGGCTCGAACCCTGTGAGTCCGATGAGCGAGCGTCTGGATAATCAGTGGTATCGTATGCGCCGGGGTCATCCTCGCCGTCCAAGCTCTCTATCGGCTGGTGGTCGGGGCGCAACGCAACCGCAACGCGATCAAACGTCGACTGAGCGTCGAGGGCCGGCGGAGCCAAGGCGCGAGCCTGTCGACATTCTGCGTCAGGAGCGTGGGACTCGCCAATTTTGATCACCCTGCGCTCGCGGCGCTTGAATGAGTTTCTGGCCCAGACGGGCCTTACGAATCTCCGTGTCTGTCGCTCGGACTTGTGGACGGCGTTGCTTTGCGCGGCGGTCGCATTGGCGCTGTCTCCGCTTCTGCGCGCATCTGTGGATGGCCGCGGGCGTCGGTTTGGTTGTCGGCTCGTTGGGCGTCGTCCTTTATTTGGCCATCGTTCGCCGACGGCGGATCGATTCCTTCACCGCCCAACTGCCGGACGCGCTCAACATCATCGTGCGCAGCCTGCGGATCGGCCACCCGTTCGTGAGCGCGATCGGACTTGCCGCCAGGGAAATGCGCGACCCGATCGCGGCCGAGCTCGCCATAACCGCCGAGGAAATTACGTTCGGCCAGGATGTCACGACGGCCGTCGTCAATCTGCATCGTCGGGTCGGCCAGGATGATCTGCTGTTCTTCGTCACCGCCGTCAGCGTGCAGAGCCAGACTGGCGGCAATCTCGCGGAAGTGCTCGCGACGGCTCGCGACGCTCATGCGCCAGCGCAGCACGCTCCAGCTCAAGGTCAAGGCGCTGAGCGCCGAAGGGCGGCTTTCGGCATGGTTTCTCACCGCCATGCCATTCATCCTTTATGGCGCGATCCGATTGCTTTCGAGGGACTACTTTGGCGAACTGGCTGGCAGTCCGGCCCTTGTCCCGGCTCTCGTTTACGGAGGGGTATCGTTGGTCGTCGCGAATTTTGTCATCTACCGCATGGTGAACTTCAAGATCTAGGCTCGGACATGGATATTTGGCTTGTTGTGCTTCGTCTCGGCCGCGTTCGTTTCGGTCGCCGGGATCACTTTCGCCGTCGGGCAACCTGGTCACGAGCCGCAACTCGCTTGCAGCGACGGCTGCCGGCCGGCGCAAGACTGTCGGAAGCGCTGGCGCTTACCTCAGGCGACGCCGTAGGCGCCCTGGTGACGGAGCCTTTCACTGAAGGGCTCGCTTTGGCATCGGCCAGAAGCTCGGCAAAGAGCTGAGGCTGAAACTGGTGCGCGCGGGATATTTCAGCCCACACGCCGTCCGCTTTTACGTCTTTGCGCGCGTATGCGCTGTCGTTGTCGTGCCATCCCTGGTTTTACTCAGTTGCTTGCGCGCTGTTACGCGATCTCTCGGCGCTGCACGTTTGCGCTCGCCGGCGGCGGTCGCCGTCGGCGTTGGGGTCCTTGGGCCTGACGCCTATCTCGTCTCGTCGCCAGTCTTGGCAAATTGCCGAGTATCGCCTGAATTTTCCGGATCTCCTGGATCTGTTGACTGTTTGCGTCACCGCGGGTCTCACCGTGGAGGCGTCATTCGAGAGGATACGGGACCGGCTCAGCAAGCGAAGCCCAGCGCTTGGCCACAACATTGCGTTGATGGGGGCCGAGATGCGCGCGGGGAGAAGCTCTGTCGACGCCTTGGGCGCGTTCGCGGACCGGCTGGGATTGGACGAAGCGGCATCCTTCGTCGCTGTGTTGCGGCATTCTGTGGAGCTCGGCGGCGACGTCGCCACGACGCTGCGGGAATTCAGTGAAGATATGCGCTCGAAGAGAATGTTGCTGGCTGAGAAAAAGGCCAATGAATTGCCGGTCAAAATGGTATTGCCGTTGGCGCTGGGCATTTTTCCGGTAATCTTGATGATTGTTCTTCTCCCTGTTATTCTGAAGTTGGTGCGCCTGATTGGAAGCTAAGCAGCGGTTCAGCGGGAATGACGCGAGCCAAAGTAGTCATACTGGCGAGTTCTGTTGGCTCGAGGTGGACCAACTTCGATCCTCTCGAGTTGGGTTGATCGCATCGTCCTTACGGGCTGGCGCATGCGAAAGGCGCACCGAGCGTTTTAGCCGCAGCTCCAAGACGGATTGTTCCGACGCCTCCTTTCCGCTGTGTTCGACCCATACGTTTAGCCGCATCTATCGGTTTTCGGCCGCCGCCGACGATCGGCTCACAGGCGGGTTGGAACATGGGATTCACGCGCCGCCAGAATGCAGGGAATGAAGAGTGCAGCTCCGCGCGGGAGTCGGGACCGTAGGTCGGATCGATTCTATTGATGTCGTTTGCGCTGTCGGCCGCTGGATGCAACCAGACCGGACTGACGCCATCGCCTGTCCCCAATCCCGGTCACCGGGCAAAATCCAGGCGACGTCAAGTACTATCCCTCGGATCAGCCGGTCAGGCTAGGCATCCAGCGGTTTTACGAGGGCAACTTTGGCTTGGCGCAGCAATATTTCCAGGATGCGGTTGAAAAGTCGCCACGACGATGTGACCGCATGGACGGGATTGGCGGCGAGTTACGATCGGCTGGGGCGCTTCGATCTTGCGGATCGAGCCTATGCGGCGGCCGCTAAACTCGAAGGCGAAACGACCCAACTTCTGAACAATGAAGGGTATTCGTATATGCTGCGGGGCGACCTCAAAGCCGCGCGCTCGAAGTTTCAATCCGCTTTGCGACGCGACCCTAACAATCGAGACAACGTTGAACAACATAAAGCTGCTGGGCTCGAGCCAGAACTTCATTGAGCGCTCTGCAAACGGAGAGCCTTGCGGAAGCGTCGACTGCAGTCCCTAACGCGGCAAAGCGCGAGGGAATTGCTCGGATCGCTGACGGGGCGAGGTCGGCAAATCGCCGGCGCCGAACGCGCCTCTGGTCTATTGAGGCGGCATGACCGTTCGGACTGCGGTCCTGAGGAAGGTTTGGCGTCAAAGCTTCTTCCTTGTTGGGTATTTCCTCAAACTGCTCGCAACCCTTCTGTCCGCAGTGGAACGTCGAATAAGCCCCGAGAGACGGACGATTGTAAATCACGACGCGATCCTTCGCGCTTTGCCGGACGACAGTCACGTCCATGCTTCCGATCAGCGCTCCGTGGTCGTCAAGAAAATCGATGTTCGTCCGTCCGGGACGCTGCGGGATCAGGACGGCGCTCTTGTCGGTCCGCAAGACGAGATCGACGATTTCAGGATCGGTTATGGAGATCTTTCCGAATGGGCGCTCGCTATGAATTGTCGTCGAGAAGCCCTTGTGTGAGCACCATCGTCTGTCTCGGGGGGCGCTCGACCGTGAGCGTGGCCAGTTCGATCCGCGAAGCTATTGGGCGCCGCGGACAAAAAATCGGCAAGAAGGATCGCGAAGGAGATCGAGCGCGCGATCGCCGCTCTGAAACCGCCTCGCGCCCGTTGCTGAACCATTGCTATCGCCCCGCCGGGATGACGTCCGCATCCGCTCGCACACGATCACGGTCGAACCATTGTCGACACGATGAGGATCGACAGACAAGCGCTGGGTCGCCTCGGACGCCGCGGCAATCCCGCGTCGGGCGCGGTCAATTCATCCCCGAGCGCGGCCAGATACAGATCGAGCATCGTCTCCTCCTCGATTCGGCTGTCGCGGTCCTGCTTTCGGATCGAAACGATCTTTCGCATGATCTTCACGTCGAATCCGTTCGCCTTGGCCTCGCCATAGACATCCTTGATGTCGCTGGCGAGCGCCTTCTTCTCCTCTTCAAGGCGCTCGATCCGCTCGATGAACGCGAGCAGATGACCGGCGTTGACCTCGCTCGAACTGATCGTATCCGTATCCGGTGCCTTCGCCATGTTCATTCCTGACCTCGATCCATTTTGTGGAGGGCGACGGATCGCGCCGAACGTCGCTTCGCGTCAAGTTGCGGAACGAGGGTTTTCCCCGGCGATGAGCGACCGCCCGCGCCCGGCTGCCAAGATCCGGCGGGCTCGCGTGACCGCCGATCGGCGATGATCGGTCGCAAGCACGCGAGCGAGGCGTTCGGCCCATGCGATCGCGTTGCGCCTCTCGGCGATCAGGTCCTGCCTGATCTCGATCAGCGCGTTGGCCAGTCCGCGCGCAGTCGCGATCTCGTCGATCGTGTCGCCGGCCAACGCGCCGTCATAGGGCTCGTTGTCGCCGACCTCGTCAGCGCGAAGATCGGGTCTCCCTCAGCATCGCCTCGATCAGCGGTCTCGACACGCGGTCGTCGCGATCCCATAAGATCCCGATCTTCCATGGACGCGCGAGCGAGCGCATGACGGGGGTGAACGAATGGATCGAGATGAGCGCCGGAGGCTCGCCGGTCGCGATCATCGCATCGACCGTCGCCGCGATCTCTTGTCGATAGGGCGCCCAATAGTCGCGCGCTGCGGCGGGCGATCTCAGCGGCGTCGATATAGGCGTTGCCGGGCACGATCGCGCCGTCGGAATAGCGCATGACGAGCGTCGGGTCGTCCAGGCCCGCGGTTGGGATCGATGAGCAGGCGCGAATAGGTCGACAGCACAGCCGGCGCGCCGAGCTCTCCGCAAGCGCGCGGGTCACGTCGGCGGCGCCGATGTCATAGGCGATGTGACGCTCGAGCGCTTCACGCGGCAGCCCGAGCGCGCCGTAGCCAGGCGGAATGGCGTTGGACGCGTGATCGCAGATGATGAGCGCGCCACTGTCGAGCGCGCCTGGGAATCGTCTCGAAGGCGGAATAGGCAGCTTCAGCTCATTCCGGAACTGACCTGAGCACTCGGCTTCGTCGCTTGTCTTCTGGTTTAAGCGTGGCGAGCTTGTCGGCCTTCAGCCGGCGATCGTCGCGCCGCCATCGATGACGATGGTCTGTCCGGTCATAAACGATCCAGCCTTCGAGGCGAGATAGACGGCGGCGCCGGCGATCTCGTCCACTTCGCCGATGCGGCCGAGCGGCGTCCTCGCATTGACCGCCTTCAACGTCTCCGGATTCTCCCACAAAGCGCGCGCGAAGTCGGTTCGGATCAAGCCGGGCGCGATGCAATTGACGCGGACATTGTGCTTTCCCCACTCGACCGCGAGATTGCGCGCCAGCTGAATGTCGGCGGCTTTGGAGACGTTGTAGGCGCCGATGACGGGCGAGCCTTTGAGCCCGCCGATCGATGAGATGATGATGATGGCGCCGTCATTGCGCTCGAGCATGCCCGGAGCGGCCATCTGGATCAACCAATGGTTGGCGAGGACGTTGTTTTCGAGAATCTTGCGGAATTGCTCGTCCGAGATGCCGGCCATCGGCCCGTAATAGGGATTTGACGCCGCGTTGCACACGAGAATGTCGATCCGGCCAAAGGCCTTGTTCGTCTCGTCGACCAGCCGCTGAAGATCCTCCTTGGACGAGATGTTGGCCGCGATCGGCTTCGCCGCCTCCCGGCCGCAGGCGCGATTGATGGCGGCAGCGGTCTCCGCGCAGGCGTCGGCTTTGCGCGATGAGATGATGACGGTTGCGCCATGTTCAGCCAGCCGTTCGGCGATGGCGCGGCCGATGCCTCGCGAGGAGCCGGTGACGATCGCGACCCGCCCGGTCAGGTCGAACAGACTGGTCAAGAGTTCCTCCTCCTCAAGCGACTGCGCGGCCGACGATTGCACTGTTCGCCGCGCCGACGCCAGAGGGACCTCGACCTGCGCCAGGATGCTTATCGGCCTCGCCCGCTTCGGGCCGCTTGCATATAACCGCCGCGCGCCCGCCTCGTCGCCAGCTACGCGTTCATTCTTCACAGTTCACGGATTTATGCGTTTCGCTGCTCCCGTCCCCGCGGGCGATCGTAATGTACTTCGTCGTGCACGGTACGCCGCCCTGGCGGTCAGCGCCTTCCAATTGCACGGTGCGATGCTCGGCGACGGCGCCTGCCCCATGAGGCGGCGCAATTGGGCTGAGGGTGACCTCGCGGGCCAAAGCCGTTCCAGAAATAAAGATGAGAGAAGCGGCGGATATGAGCATTGCTTTCATGAGTGCGATCCTCGGTTGCTTGCCGAACGAACCAGAAAGGTAAGCAGGATGTTTCCGTCGACGCGCAGAGATGGTTAAAGAAGTCTCAACGAGACGCGGCGATCGCTTCACTCGAAAATGGGCTTACCGCGGCGCTTGATGGCAGTGCGCGGTAGGCGTTCAGTGCGGTAGGCGTTCAGGCTAAGCCGATAATTGCGGACCAGGCTGAACCGAACGGGATCGCCCGGCCGCTATCGAGCCAGTCGCCCTCTTCGACGGCCCGCAGCAGCGCGAGGCGAAGAGGCTCTTGGCAGAGGCGCTGGACACGCATGGCGGGCTTAACGGATATCGATGGTGGGCGCACAAGGGCTCGAACCTTGGACCCGCTGATTAAGAGTCAGCTGCTCTACCAACTGAGCTATGCGCCCATCGCATCCGCCGCGCGGCTTCGCGCGGCAAGGGCCGGCGTTTAGCAAAGGCGCGTGAGCCTGTCCAGCGCAAACAGGCGCTTGCGTCGCGCCCGCGCGCTTCGCCCTGCGCCGGCTCGGACGGCCTCAGTTTTTCGCTTTGTCGACGAGCTTGTTCTTGCCGATCCAGGGCATCATGGCGCGCAATTTCTCGCCGACCTCTTCGATCGGATGGGCGTTGGCGCGGGCGCGCATCGCCTTGAACGAGGTCTGGTTGACCCGGTTCTCCAGCATCCAGTCGCGGGTGAATTTGCCCGACTGGATATCGTCGAGCACGCGCTTCATCTCGGCCTTCGTCTCGGGCGTGATGAGGCGCGGGCCCGAGACATATTCGCCATATTCGGCGGTGTTGGAGATCGAGTAGTTCATGTTGGCGATGCCGCCCTCGTAAATGAGGTCGACGATCAGCTTCACTTCGTGCAGGCACTCGAAATAGGCCATTTCCGGCGCATAGCCGGCCTCGACCAGGGTCTCGTAGCCGGCGCGGATCAGTTCGACGAGGCCGCCGCACAGCACCGTCTGCTCGCCGAACAGGTCGGTCTCGCATTCCTCGCGGAACGACGTCTCGATGACGCCGGCGCGCCCGCCGCCGATCGCCGAAGCGTAGGACAGGCCGACGTCGTGGGCGTTGCCGCTCGCGTTCTGGTGGATCGCGATGAGGCAGGGCACGCCGCCGCCGCGCTTGTATTCGGAGCGCACCGTGTGGCCGGGGCCCTTGGGCGCGACCATCAGCACGTCGAGATCGGCGCGCGGCTCGATCAGATTGAAGTGAACGTTGAGCCCATGGGCGAACATCAGCGCCGCGCCCTGTTTCATATTGGGCGCAAGCTGATCGCGGTAGATCTCGGCCTGCAATTCGTCCGGCGTCAGCATCATCACGATATCCGCCCATTTGGCGGCGGCGGGGACGTCGAGGACTTTGATGCCTTCGGCTTCAGCCTTTTTGGCGGAGGCCGAGCCTGGGCCGCAGCGCGACCGCGATCTCCTTCACGCCGCTGTCGCGCATATTGAGGAGATGCGCATGACCCTGGCTGCCGTAGCCGACCACCGCCACCTTCTTGGCCTTGATCAGATTGAGGTCGGAGTCTCGATCGTAATACACACGCATGTTTTGTTCAGCCTTCGCGAAACGCAGCTTTGCGGAGAAATCGACGCCAAGCGTCGCCACGCCGGACGAGGGCTTCTAGTGAATGCAGGGACTGCGATCAAGCGCGCCCTGCCGATCGGGCCGCAGGATTTGGCCGTCAAGCCTTTGTCATAGATGGTGGCTTAGTGGCGTTCGGCGCCTTATGATTAGGCTCCGGCCCGCGAACGCCGCGGGGTCTTCTCGGGAGGGGTTGGCAATGGGGTTTCTTAGTCGGTTGCGAGCGCTCGCCGCTCTGGCGCTGATCGCCGTTTCGGTTTCCGCCTGCGGCTACAATGTCATCCCGACCAAGCAGGAAGCCGCCAACGCCGCCTGGGCGGAGGTTCAGAACCAATATCAGCGCCGCGCCGACCTCGTTCCCAATCTGGTCGCGACCGTTCAGGGCTTCGCCAAGCAGGAAAAGGACGTGTTCGTCCAGGTCACCGAGGCGCGCGCCAAGGCGACCTCGATTCACCTCGACGCCAACGATCTGACCGACCCGGCGAAGGTCAAAGAGCTGCAGGATGCGCAAAACGCGCTGTCGGGGGCCCTCGGGCGACTGCTCGCGGTCAGCGAGAACTATCCGGACCTCAAATCGAACGCAGAATTTTCTCGCGCTGCAATCCCAGCTCGAGGGAACGGAAAACCGCATCGCCGTCGCCCGGCGCGACTACATCGCCGCGGTGCAGGACTTCAACACGACGCTGAGGACCTTCCCGAGCGTGATCTGGGCGCAGACGGTGTTCCGCTCGATCAAGCCGCTGGTTCCGTTCACCGCCGATTCCGACGCGCAAGCCGCGCCGAAGGTGAAGTTCTAGTCCGCCGAACGGGAGCGTCCGGATGCCTCGCCTCTGGCCGCGGGCGCTGATCGTCCTCGTCGTCGCGGCCTCTGTGGCCGGCGTGGCGCTTGCGGCGGCCAGCTTTCCCGCCGCTGACCGGAAGGGTCGTCGACCAGGCGAACATCCTTTCGCCGGTCACCAAGGCGGACCTCGAACGCAAGCTCGCCGATCTCGAGCAGAAGTCGCGCATTCAGCTTGTCGTGGCGACCGTGCCCTCGCTCGACGGCGAGGAGATCGAGCCCTACGCCAACGCGCTCTTCCGCGCCTGGAAACTGGGGGATGCGAAAGACAACAACGGCGCTCTCCTTCTGGTCGCGCCGAAGGAGCGGCGGGTGCGCATCGAGGTCGGCTATGGCCTCGAAGGCACGCTGACCGACGCGGTCTCCAGCATCATCATTTCGAACGCGATCGCGCCGCGATTCAAGGCTGGCGACTTCAACGGCGGCGTCACCCGCGGCGTCGATGACATCATCACGGCGCTCACCACCGATTCGGCCGAATGGAAGCCGAAGCCGACCGACATGCGCGCCGAGCATGAAGCGTCTCTGCTCGATACGCTCGCGCCCTTCCTCATCTTTCTTTTCATCATGTTCGTGATCAGCCGCATCAGCCGGCGAGGCGGCGGCGGCAACGTCATCTTCATTCCGATGGGCACGGGAGGGTTTGGCGGCGGGGGTGGCTTCCGTGACGGCGGCGGCTTCGGCGGAGGAGGGGGATTCGGCGGCGGCGGCTTTTCTGGCGGCGGCGGGTCTTCCGGCGGCGGCGGCGCTTCGGGGGGCTGGTGATGATCCTCGACGCGGATGCGGCGGAGCGCGTCGAGACCGCGTTCGACACTGCGCAGCTCGAGACCCGGGCGCCGCTCGTCTGTGTGCTCGCCGGCGCCTCGACGTCTCTGGACGGGGAGTTTCTGCTCGGCGCCTGCATCATCGCCCTCGCGACGCCGCTGCCGCTGCTCTTGTTCACCGAGCTTTCCGCGCACCGCATCTATGTCGCCCAGCTGCTCGTCGCCATTCTCGCGGCGGTGCTGGTCTCACTGCCGCCGCTGCGGCGGTGGCTCACTCCGAAGCGCATCGCGCGCTCGGCCGGCCATCGGGCGGCGCTTGCGCAATTCGTCCTGCGCGGGATCGACCGGTCGCGTTGCGGCGCGCTCATCTATGTGTCGCTTGCCGAGCATTACATCCGCATCGTTCCGGCCGAGGATGCGGCGCGCGTCATCCCCCAGGAGCAATGGCAGGCCGCCGTCAATGAGGCGCTCGGACCGCTCGCCGCCGGGGAGACGGAGGCCGCGCTGACCGGTCTCGCCGCGAGCTGCGGCGACATTCTTGCTGCACATTTCCCTCCCGGGCCGCCGGTGGACCCAGCGAAGCAGCGGTTCCATATCGTTTGAGCGTCAGCGTCTTCTGCGCAACCGAACCTCAGCCTTTATTGTCGTCCTGGCTCCCGTGCCGGAACGCCTGCTAAACGCTCTCCGTTCTTGAGATTTCAGCCATTCTCCACTAGGAAGGGCTGAGTTCACGGAACATTGCGGGGAACGCAAACATGCCATTTGGCTGGCGCTCGATCGGACGGCGCGCCCTGCTTGGCTTCGGCGCCGCGCTGGCGCTCGGCGCCGCCTCCGCGCAGGCGACGCCTTACCTCGTCGTCGACGCGGACAGCGACCAGGTGCTGATGGAGAACGAGGCGACCGCTCCGTGGTACCCGGCGTCGCTCACCAAGCTGATGACGGTCTATGTCGCTCTTGACGCGGTGCGAAGCGGCAAGCTTACGCTCGATACGCCGCTCGTCATGTCGGCGCGCGCCGCGCGAATGCCGCCGTCGAAAATGGGGTTCCGGCCCGGCACCCAGGTGACCCTCGACAACGCGCTCAAGATGCTGATGGTCAAGTCGCCCAACGATATCGCGGTGATGGTCGCCGAAGGCGTTTCGGGCTCGATCGAAGCCTTTGCCGACGAGATGAACGCCGACGCGCAGCGCCTGGGCCTGCACGAGTTGCATTTCGTCAATCCCAACGGCTTGCACAATCCGGATCACGTGTCCTCGGCCCGCGACATGGCCCTCATCGCCCGCGCGCTCTTGCGCGAGTTTCCGGATCACGCCGATCTCTTCAGCATCGGCGCGATTCAGTTGGGCAGGCAATACATCCCCAATCACAATGGCCTGCTTGGCCGCTATCCCGGCGCCGACGGAATGAAGACCGGCTTCACCTGCCCGGCGGGATTCAATGTCGTGGCGAGCGCCAACCACAATGGGAGGCGCCTGATCGTGGTCGTGCTTGGGGCGCCTTCGGCAAGGTCGCGCAATCAAGAGGCGGCGGATCTCTTCGATCGCGGCTTCGCCAGCGGGGGGAACAACGGCTCGCTGGAATCGCTGCCGCCTGGCTCGGGCGGCCCGCCCAATATGCGCGCCGACGTCTGCCTGCATCGCAACGCCGCCGCGATCGCCGCGGCCGAGGACGACGGCATTCCTGATCTTGCTCAGGCAGCGGCGGGATCAGCGGGGCGCGCGGCTCTGCTCCCCGCGCCTTTGGCGGCGCTTCTGACCCCAGTCAGTCGCGCACACCGAACTCAGCTATGAGCGAATCCGTTTCGATCCGGTTCCCGTCTATATCGGTCCGGCGCCGGGCTGGAAGGGGCCCGCGCTTGGCGCCCGCCCGACGACAACTCAAACTGCGGGCGCGCCAGCCGCCGCGAAGACCGAGGCCGCCGACAATGCGTCCACCGTTGCAACCACGGCCCAGGGAGATGCGAGCGGGCCTTCCTCCAAATCCAAGCTCAAGGCTGTCCGGCGTTCGGAAAAAAAGATGGCGGCGCGTAACCCTGTGAAGAGCGCGACCAAAAAATTGGAAAAGAAGGACGTCTCCACCAACTGAATTTGAGATCGCCGCGGGGACCGCTAAGCTGACGATTAAAGATTTCAACTATTTGTGATCTTACTTATTTATTCAGGCGATCAGTTGATCGATACCTGACAGAGAACTTTTTTGCGAGATGCCTTAGTTTGGCCAGTTTGTCGTCAAGCGCATGCCGCAACGGGGGATCATACAGAGACAGTGCCCCCGTGGAGTCGGTTTGCGGTTAGCTCGGTTTTCTTGCCCCCCAGCCCCCGAGCGCCAAGACGAGCCGAAGATACTTCACGAGAGCTAGCGGATCGGCGGGCCCCCTCCTAGCCGATCCGCTTTTTTTTGCCCGCAGCAAAATCCGGATATCATTTGTCAAATGTGACCGCCTTATAGGCCCACCGCTTCAGCAAATGATGCGCAATCGCCATTGAGGCTGGGGCCAGCAGGCCGTCCGGGTGGCGGCGCTCGATGAGCGCAATCGCTTCATCGCGGCTGAACCAGCGGGCGTCCTCCAACTCGACCCGATCGACCTCGAGGCTTCGGCTTTCCGCTTCAGCAAAGCAGCCGATCATCAACGAGGCGGGGAAAGGCCACGGCTGCGAGGCAAAGTACTGGACCGCGCGACAGACGACGGCGGCCTCCTCGCGGATTTCGCGCCTCACAGCAGCCTCGATGGTTTCTCCAGGCTCGACGAAACCGGCCAGCGCGGAATACATGCCCTTGGGGAACCTCGGCTGGCGGCCGAGCAGGCATGCATCGCCATCGACCGCGAGCATGATGACGACCGGATCGGTGCGCGGGAAGTGGACTGCCTTGCACACGGGGCAATCCCGCCGCCAGCCCGCCACCGCGACCTCGGTCGGCGACCCGCAATTCGAGCAGAAGCGGTGGCGCGCGTGCCAGTTCATGAGCGCCTTGGCCGCCGCCAGCATCGCCGTCTGGTCCGGCGGCACGAGGCCGCCCATCGCGATCGATCTGAGGTCGACGAGCTTCAGGTCTTCGCGGCCCGGCACGACCAGAATGCGCCGGTCGAGAAAGCCGTCGCTCGTGTCCGAGCGCAGTTCGACAGCGTCATCAGACAACAGACCGATGAAGATCGGCGCGCCGTCTGGCGCAAGGCCCAGAAACGCCTCGACTTGCGCCCCGCCAAGCGCCGCGATCTCGCGCATCGGCAAGAGCGGATCGAGCCCCGTCCCGGTATTCCGCGATACCGGCATCTCACGCGCGATCAGGAGCGCGCGCGCATCCTCACGGGCCCGAAGGCGGGCAACCTCAACCGGGTCCTCGCGCCGATAGGATCCGCGATCAAAACAGTCGACGACATAGCCTAGACCTTCAAGACTTGCCAAAGCTGATCTCCTTCAGCGGGGCTGAGCCGCGATGGGCGTGGGTGCGAAAACGCGACGCGAAGCGCGGCGAGGGCGGCTCAACGATAGCGCGCCTTGAGGCTCGATACGCGCTCGGAATCGTAGTCGATGATGCAGCGCAGGCGCGGATCGCCGGCCTTCGCGTCCATGCCCGATTCGAAGGGCGCGACGTCCTGACATTCCGAATCGCGCCATGCGACCCATTGCGCTTGAGCGTCATTGAGCGAGCGGCGCCAACGGGCCTTTTGCGACGATAGCAGGCCTTGGCGGGCGTCAATCGATTTGATCGCCGCCTCGACGGCCACCGCGAGTTCCCTGTCGGCCTTGTCGGCGGCGGCTCTCAGGCAGTCGGCGAGCTCGCGGGCGCCGATCTTGGCGGCGTCGCAGGCGGCCTGCGACGGATGCGCATCCTCGGCATGGCCCAACGGGCCGAAGGCGATCACGGCGGCGGCAAAGACAAGGAAACGCATGATCACCTTGATCAACCGGAGAGACAGGAAAGAGCGCGTCACTAACCCGTCGCCGCGCGTGCGGGCTGGCTCAGATAATCCCCGATGCGTACGAGCGCGCGCTCGATATTTTCGAGCGAGTTGGCGTAGGAGAGCCGCAAATAGCCCTCGCCGTAGACGCCAAAGTCGGGGCCGCCGATTGTCGCCACTCCGGCGTCCTGCAAGAGCGCCGAAGCGAGGGGCTTCGCCTTCCAGCCCGTGCGGGAAATATTGGGAAAAGCGTAGAACGCGCCTTTCGGCGTCGCCGCGCTCACGCCGGGCAGCCGATTGAGCCCCGCGGTCACCGCCTTGCGCCGCCGGTCGAACTCCGTTCGCATCGTCGCGACCGAGTCCTGCGGACCCTTGAGCGCCGCGATCCCCGCGAATTGGGCGGACGCGTTGACGCAGGAATAGGAGTTCACCGCGAGCTTGCGCGCAACATCGCGCCACGCCTTGGGCCACACCGAATAGCCGAGCCGCCAGCCGGTCATCGCGTAGGTCTTCGACCAGCCGTCGAGCAGGATGAGCCGATCGCGAATTTCCGGATAGTCGAGCAGCGTCTGATGGGCGAGGCCGTCATAAGTGAGCTGGCCGTAAATCTCGTCCGACAGGATCGCCGCGTTGGGAAAGCGCGCAAGGCCAGCGACCAGCTTGTCGATCTCTTCTTTCGGGGTGACGCCCCCGGTCGGGTTGGCCGGCGAATTGAGAATGATGAGCCGCGTCTCCGGCGTCATCAGCGCCAAGGTCTCGTCAGCGGAGAAGGCGAAGCCGTTTTCCTCCCGCATGGGAATTGGGATCGGGCGCGCGCCGGTGAACTCGATCATCGAGCGATAGATGGGAAAGCCCGGATCGGGATAGAGGATGTCGACCCCCTTGTCGCCGAACATCTCGATCGCCATGAACATGGTCACCTTGCCGCCGGGGACGATCATGATGAGATCGGGCGACACATCCGCGCCAAGGCGGCGGTGCAGGTCCTCCGCCACCGCCTCGCGCAAGGGCGCGATCCCCGTCGCGTCGGTATAGCCGTGCTCGCCGTCCCGCAAAGCCTTGACCGCGGCCTCGACAATATGGGGCGGGGTTTTGAAATCGGGCTGGCCGATGCCGAGATTGATGATGTCGCGGCCCTGGCGCTGCAATTCCGCCGCCCGCGCCAGCACGGCGAAGGCGTTTTCCTCGCCGATGCGATCAAAGGCGGCCTTGATGGCGGTCACTGGGGTTCCTGTCTCCGGAGATGGGCGCTCCTTTTGGCAAAGCGGCGCCCAGGGAGCAAGGGCCGCTTTTGACGCTCCACCCTCAAGGCTAAAGCAGCGCCTTAAATTCCTCTAGGCTAAATCCGGCTTGTTTGATGATAGAACGGAGAGTGCCCGGCTTGAGGTCGCGGCTTGAATGGACTGGCACAGTGACCGTCCGCGTCCCATCCCCGGGGAAGACCATAACGTGATGACTGCCGACGATCCGATCTGTGACGAATCCTGAGCGCGTCAAGGCCCGAACGACGCGACGGCCGTCCAGGGCCGGCAGCTTTCCGTCAGCCACGCTTTAGGCCGCGACAGTCACGCGGCGGATTTCAGGAAGCGCGTCGGGGGGAATGGTCAGGCCCTGAGCGCGCCGATATGCCAGAACGGCGCGGATCGCCTCCTCGGCGTTCAAGAGTGCTTGTCCTTCGGTGTCTCCCTCGGTCACCACTTCCGGCAGAGCCGGAACGAGCACAGTGAAGCCCCCGTCAGGCTGCGGCTCCAAGATGACCGAAAAACTGTAGCTCATCAGCATGCCCGAGTAAGACTGGCTCGCGGGGCTCATCAATAGCAGAAGAAAGGCCGTCGCGCAGCGGCGAGTAGCTGGTAGACCTCGCCGGTTGGCGCAACAAGGCCTCTTCCCCGCGATCGTTCAGAGCGCGTCGACGCGCCCTATCCCAGCGCCTTCTCCATAACCCGGCGCAGCCGCGCGCCGAAGGCCGCGGGGTCCTCGACGCTCGCGCCATCCATGAGCCGCGCCTCATCGAGAACCAGCCAGGCCGCGTCCTCGATCAGCGGCTTGTCCTTGCCCTCCTTGAAGCGCCCGGCAAGCGCAAGGGTCAGCGGATGTGTCGGGTTGAGCTCCAGAATTGGCTTCGCGCGGTCGCCGATCCGCCCGTGCGCGGCGAGCATCTTTTCCAGCTGCCGATCGGGGCCGAACTCGGGCGCGATCAGACAGGCGACGCTGTCGGTCAGCCGCTCGGAGGCGCGAACCTCGGCGACCTCGTCGCCGAGCGTCTGCTTGAAGAAGGCGAACAAAGTCGCAACGTCCCCGGACGCCTCGGCCGGCGCGTTCGCCCCCTCGACAAGCGCAATCGACTTGATGTCGGCTCCGCCCTGGCTCACCGATTTGAAGGGCTTGCCGTCGAAGCCGGCCGCCGTCGACACCCAGAAGGCGTCGACCGGGTCGGCGAGCAGCAGCACTTCGACGCCTCGCGCCTTGAACCCTTCGAGCTGCGGGCTCGTCGCCAGTCGTTTGGCGTCGTCGCCGGTCAGATAATAGATCGCCGTCTGGTTCTCGCGTAAGCTCGCGACATATTGCGCCAGCGTCCGGTCGCCGGCCGGATTGGTCGTGGTGACGAAGCGGGCGATCTTGTACAGGCCGTCGCGGCGTTCCGGGTCCTCGTACAGGCCTTCCTTGATCACCGAGCCGAAATGCTCCCAGATCTTGGCGAATTTTTCCGGCTCGGCTTCGGCAAGCTTGCCGAGTTCCTGCACCACGCGGTTGGTCACGCCCTTGCGGATGGCCGCGAACACGTCGCTCTTCTGGATCAGCTCGCGCGAGACATTGAGCGGCAGATCGGCGCTGTCGACCACGAGGCGCACGAAACGAAGCCAGCCCGGGAAGGATGTCGGCGTCTTCCGTGATGAGGACGCGGCGCACATAAAGCTTGTTGCGCCCTTTGCGTTGTGGATCGAACAGGTCGAAGGGCCGCGAGCCCGGAATGAACGCGAGCACCGTATATTCGTGCCGGCCCTCGGCGCGCCAGTGTAGGGTCAGCGCCGGCTCGTCGAACTGGCCGGAAAGGCCGCGGTAGAATTCGGTGTATTGCTCTTCCGTCACATCGGACTTGGACTTCGCCCAGATCGCCGCGCCGTCCGCGATGCGGCGCTTCTCGGCGCCGAGTTTCTCGATGAGGTCGATCGGAACCGCGACCGCGCCGGAATGGTCGCGCACGATACGCTCGAGGGTGCGGGGCTGCAGGAATTCCTGCGAGGCGTCGTTCAGATGAAGGGTGACGCTGGTTCCGCGCTTCGGCGCGTTTTCGAGGGGCAAGGGCGCGATGGTGAACGCGCCCTTGCCGTCCGACGTCCAGCGCCAGGCTTCGTTCGTTCCGGCGCGGCGGGTGTCGACGGTGACTTCGTCGGCCACCATGAAGGACGAATAGAAGCCGATGCCGAACTGCCCGATGAGCGAGGAGGCTTCCTTGCTCGCGTCTTCGGCCGCGAGCTTGTCGAGGAAGGCCTTGGTGCCGGAGCGGGCGATGGTGCCAAGCCCGTTCGTCAGGTCTTCGCGGGTCATGCCAATGCCGTTGTCCGAAAAGGTCAGCGTCTTGGCGTCGGGATTGATCGTGATCTCGATCGCGAACGGCGCGCCGTCCTCGATCAGCTCGGGCTTGGCGATCGATTCGTAGCGCAGCTTCTCGCAGGCGTCGGCCGCGTTCGAGACGAGTTCGCGGACGAAAATCTCTCGGTCGGAATAGACCGAATGGACCATCAGCTGCAGCAGGCGCGAAACGTCGGCCTCGAAGCTCTGGGTCGCGGCTTCGGTGGTCGGGGTCTGGGCGTCGGCGGTCAAGGGAAGCCTCTCGAGACATGTTGAAATCGGAAATGCCGGCCGAAACGGCGCGGCGGACCGCATATCGGGGCAGGCGTGCCGATGATGCAAGCCGGAATGAGGCGCTTTGCGGCGAAATTGTGCTGCGCTAAGGCCGTCAGGCTGTCATCTGCCGCACCCGCCGGTCATAGGCGTCGCCAAGCGCGCGAAGCGCAGCCGCGCCATCCCGGGCGTAGGACGGCCCATGCATCAGCGCGAGCGTCTGTGGGGCGCCCTTCCGTAACGACGGAAGGGTCCGTTGCGGTTTCAGCTCTCCGAGGTCGTCAGCGCCAGCGCGTGCAGCACCCCGCCCATCCGGCCCTTGAGGGCCTCATAGACCATCTGGTGCTGGCGGACCCGGTTCTTGCCCTTGAAGGCGGCGGTGACGACGGTCGCCGCATAATGGTTGCCGTCGCCGGCCAGATCCTTCACCTCGACCCGCGCGTCCGGAAACGCCTCGCGGATCATCGTCTCAATCTCGGTTTGCGACATGGCCATGGGCGTTGCGCTCCTTGATGTTTTCCGCCGCCTGGTCTTCTTCGTGGGCCTCCGTCTCGAGCCGGGCCACGACATCCTCGGCGGGCTCGTTCGCGGCGATCGTGACCCCGTCGGTCATGAGGATCAAGCAGTCCGTTTCGTCCGACGAATTGATGGCGATCACGCGTTCCGGCCGGATATAGGCGAAGCCCTTGACGGTCTTGACGATGATGAAGGGTATCATGACTTAGGTCCCCTGAGGATGGCTCATAAAGTCCGGAAGCCAGGATTTCATAGGCTTCGACGAGCGCCGTAAGGGCGACCGGCGCCGCGACGCCGAGCCTGAGACTGTCGCCTCCCGTGACTCCGATGCGCGCGAGCGGAACGGCGAGCCGTTTCGCCTGCTCGGCGATCGCCGCCGTTTCGGCTGCCGGCGCAGTCAAAACATAGCGCCCCTGATCCTCGCCGAAGAAAAATGCGATGCTCGCCGCCCTCCGCCTCGACGCTCGCGCCGATTCCGCCCGCCATCGCCATCTCGGCCAGCGCGACGGCGAGGCCGCCGTCGGAGAGATCGTGGACCGCGCTGACCTTGCCCGTCTCGGATCAGCGAGGCGACGAACTCGCCGTTGCGCCGTTCGGCCGCGAGATCGACCGGCGGCGGCGCGCCCTCTTCGCGGCCGGCGATCGTCGCGAGCCAGGCCGATTGGCCGAGCCAGCCGGGCGCCCCGCCGACGAGAAGAATGTCCTCGCCAGCGGCCTTGAAGGCGAGGCTTGCTGTCCTCGCCACGTCCTCGACGAGGCCGACGCCGCCGATCGCCGGCGTCGGCGGAATGCCCGAACCCATCGTCTCGTTGTAGAGCGACACGTTGCCGGAGACGACCGGGAAGTCGAGCGCCCGCGCCGCCTCGCCAATGCCCTCGATGCAGCCGACGAGTTCGCCCATGGCCTCCGGCCGCTCCGGATTGCCAAAATTGAGATTGTCGGTCAGCGCGAGCGGGCGCGCGCCGACTGCGATCAGATTGCGCCAGGCTTCGGCGACCGCCTGTTTCCCGCCTTCGCGCGGGTCGGCCAAGCAATAGCGCTCGGTGCAGTCGGTGGTCAGCGCCAGGCCCTTGGGCCCGTCGCCGAGCCTGATCACCGCCGCGTCGCCGCCCGGCCCCTGGACCGTGTTGCCGAGGATCAGCGTGTCATATTGCTCAGTGATCCAGCGCTTCGAGCACAGATCGGGCGAACCGATGAGCTTGAGCAGCGCCGCGTCGGTCGGCATCGGCGCCTTGATTGACGCCGCGTCGAGAATGGGGGGAGCGGGTTCCGGATCCACGGCCGGTCGTAAAGCGGCGCCTGGTCGCCGAGCTCCTTGATCGGCAGGTCCGCCTTGACCTCCCCGCCGCGCCTGATCGACGAAGCGGCGCGTGTCCGTCGTCTGGCCGATGATCGCGAAATCGAGCCCCCATTTGCGGAAGATGGCCTCGGCCTCCGGCTCTTTCTCGGGCTTGAGCACCATCAGCATGCGCTCCTGGCTCTCCGAGAGCATCATCTCGTAAGCGCTCATGCCCGTTTCGCGGCACGGCACGTGGTCGAGGTCGAGGTCGATGCCGAGATCGCCCTTGGCGCCCATCTCGGCCGCCGACGACGTGAGCCCCGCCGCGCCCATGTCCTGAATGGCGATCACCGCGCCCGAGGCCATCAGCTCGAGGCAGGCTTCGAGCAGCAGCTTCTCGGCGAACGGATCGCCGACCTGCACGGTCGGGCGCTTCTCTTCGGCGTCCGCCTCGAAGGCGGCCGAGGCCATGCTCGCGCCGTGGATGCCGTCGCGTCCGGTCTTCGAGCCCAGATAGACGATCGGATTGCCGATTCCGGTCGCAGCCGACGTGAAGATCGCGTCGCGCCTCGCGACGCCGACGGCAAAAGCATTGACGAGGATGTTGCCGTCATAGCGCCGGTGGAAGCCGGTCGAGCCGCCGACGGTCGGCACGCCGAACGAATTGCCGTAGCCGCCGATCCCGGCGACGACGCCCGCCACCAGGCGCCGCGTCTTTGGATGCTCGGGCGCGCCGAAGCGCAGGAAGTTCAGCGCGGCGACGGGTCTCGCGCCCATGGTGAAGACGTCGCGCAAAATGCCGCCGACCCCGGTCGCCGCGCCCTGATAAGGCTCGATAAAGGAGGGATGGTTGTGCGACTCCATCTTGAAGACGCAGACGTCGCCATCGCCGATGTCGATCACGCCCGCGTTCTCGCCCGGCCCGTAGATGACATGAGGGCCCTTGGTCGGCAGCTTGCGCAGGTGAAGGCGCGACGACTTGTACGAGCAGTGCTCGTTCCACATCGCCGAGACGATGCCGAGCTCGGTGAAGGTCGGAATCCGCCCGATCAGCTTGAGGAGCCGCGCATATTCGTCCGGCTTTCAGCCCATGCGCGACGGCGAGCGTTTCGTCGACCTTGGGTTCGGTTTCGCTCAAAGGCCTTCGGCTTTCAGTCTTAGGGGAGACGCTTGGGCTTTAGCGTTCGGAGGCGGCAAGCTCAAGCCTGGGCGCCGTCCCTGTAGCCGCGACTCCTGGTCGCGGCAGGCCCGATCAGCGATCGCGGCTTTCGCCGCGCGTCTTGAAAGGAAGCCCGCTCCGACTCTCGGAGCGAGGATTCCCGTGAAGAAGCCGCCCTTGCCGACCGCTACCGGGCGTATCTCGACTGCGTCAATCGGCAGGGGCCGGCCACTCACGCCGCTCGGATGTCTGTCCGCGAGAAATCGTCGCCCTTGAACAACAAGGGTTCGCCCGTTCGTTTGGCAAGCGCGTAGGACAGGCAGTCCGCAAAATTCAGGGCGGCGGGATGCCGGCCCTTGCCATAGGCAAGCCAGGCCTGGGTCGCGATGTCGACAAGCTCAGCATCCACGGGGATGATCCTGGCGTCGATTGTGGCCAGCCAGAGGTCGATCTCCGCCAGCACGTGCTCGCCGCGTCGGGTGGCAAGCACCATACGCGCCTCGAGGACACAGGTCGCGGGAACGAGGCGAATGTCATCCGCGACCAGGGACTGCTCGAGCGCTGCGGCGTCCGGTTCGCTGAGCAGGATTGCGACGACGGCGGAAGTGTCCACCACCATCAGTCTGGAACGCCGTGCTCGTCGTAGCCGATGATGTCCTCGTCGCTTCGGGCGTCCAATTCGGGCAGGCGCGCCATGCGCTCGCGAATCGCGCGCAGGTCGCTGAGCAGGCGGTCCTGAGCGCGCTCGCCATAGCCCAGCCGTCGCAACTGCTCGCTCAGCGCCTGATGAATTGCGGCCGTTTTGCTGAGGCCTTGGCGGCGCGCGAGTTCGCTCGCGAGCGCGACCGTCGCAGGATTTTTGATGTTGAGACTCATCGTCAAACATTCTACCTTTACGTGCATTTCTACCCTGAGGCCCGAAATTCGTCAAAAGGATTCAGCGCGGGATCGCTGGATGCGGCGCATTGATCGCGCCTGGAACCCTATTGAAGGGCGACCTGGAGGCTCACCCATGACCGAAACCGCCCTCGCCGACCTCTACCGCGCCTATATCGCCTGCCTGAACCGGCAGGATTGGCCGAATCTGCATGCGTTCGTCGCCGACGACGCGCGCCATAACGGCCGGCCGTTCGGCCTCGCCGGCTATCGCGCCATGCTCGAGCGCGATTTCGAGGAGATCCCGGACCTTCAGTTCGCCATCGAGCTTTTGATCTGCGACCCGCCCCATGTCGCGAGCCGGCTCCGCTTCGACTGCCGGCCGAAGGGCCTCTTTCTCGGTCTCCCGGTGAACGGCAGGCGGGTCGTCTTCGCCGAGAACGTCTTTCTACGAGTTTCGCGACGAGAGAATTGCGGAGGTCTGGTCGGTGGTCGACAAGGCGGCGATCGAAGCCCAGCTTTAACGGCCGTTCAGCGGCGGCGCGTCCAATCCGAGCCCGCGACTTTCGCTTGTCGTCATGGCCGGGCTTGACCCGGCCATCCACGTGGTTCGGCGCCAGAGCGGGTCAGCGAGATCGTGCTGAGCGAGTCGTCGCTGTCCATCGCCGCGCGACGTCGAAGTCGACTTTAAAGCGGCGTTGCGTCGATGGCCGGGTCAAGCCCAGCCATGACAATGAGCAGCGATGTGTGAGATACGCAAAAACTTCCGATATTCCGAATTCCATGCTATGATCTGCGCAATGGCTGAATTTTGCTTCACACGCGCCAGCTCACGAATAGCGCCTCTCTTCCGACCTTCGCGGCGCAAGAGGGCGCAGCAAAGAAATTGCCAGCGAAATTCGCCCGTAACCCATTGAAAAGGCTCATTTCGGACGAGAGAATCCAAGGAAATCCAAGCTTTTCCAACCCCACTTTTGGGGGTCAAACGCCGTCGAATACGGCCCTTTCAAGGAAACCCAAATCCAGCCTATCGCCGCCCGAACAGCCGCTCGATGTCGGCGAGCTTGAGTTCCACATAAGTCGGTCGGCCATGGTTGCATTGGCCGGCGCCCGGCGTCGCCTCCATCGTCGCGCAGGAGCGCGTTCATCTCCTCGGGCTTGAGCGGCCGGCCCGAGCGCACCGAATGATGGCAGGCGAAGGTCGCGAGCCGCTGGTCGAGCCGCCGCGCCAGCGTCTGGGCGCCGTCCTCGGCCGCGAGATCGGCGGCGAGATCGCGCACGAGCGCCGCGAGATCGCCTTGCGCGATCGCCGCGGGCGCCTCGCGCACCATCATCGCGCCGGGGCCGAAGCCTTCGACGATGAGGCCAAGCCCCGCCAGCTCCTCGCGCATGCGCGTCGATGCAGCGCCGCGGCGTCGGGATCGAGATCGACGATCAGCGGCGTCAACAACGCCTGCCGCTCGATCGCGCCCTTCTCGCGCTCGAGCTTGAGCCGCTCGTAGACGATGCGCTCATGCGCCGCGTGCTGGTCGACGATGACCACGCCGTCCCGGGTCTGGGCGATGATGTAGTTCTCGTGCACCTGCGCCCGCGCCGCGCCGAGCGGAGCGGCGATGTCGCGCTCGCTCGGCCAAGCCGCCGGCGGGGCGCGGAGGGCGCGACTTCGGCGAAGCTCGCCTGAGCGGGCTCCGCAAGCCGCGGCGCCGCGGGCGAGGCGCGCCAGTCCCAGCGCGGAGAATAGGACGCTCCGCGGTAGGGTTGCGGGGGACGCATGGCGAGGATGGTCGCCGTTCCCGCCGGTGGTCGAAGCGCGATGCAGCGCTTCGCTCAGGCGCTGCTTGATCGCGCCGACGATGAGGCTCGCGGACGGCGGCGGCGTCGCGAAAGCGCACTTCGGCTTTCGCAGGATGGACGTTGACGTCGACTTCGGCTGGATCGCATTCGACGAACAAAGCCGCGACCGCATGCCGGTCCGGCGGCAAGAAATCGAGATAGGCGCCCCGGAGCGCGCCGGCGAGCGTCTTGTCGCGCACCGCGCGCCCGTTGACGAACAGGAACTGCTGGGAGGCGTTCGGCCGGCTGATAGGTCGGCAGGCCGACGCGGCCGGAGAGCCTCAGCGCCCTCGCGCCGCGCGTCGAGCGCGACCGAATTGCCAGGCGAAGTCGTCGCCGAACGCCTGGCGCAGCCGCTCGGTGAAGCCCGGCTTCGCCCGCGCCCGCGGCTGGCCAGTCGAAGCCCGAGCCGAGATCGGTCGCGAACGAAAAGCGGACCTCCGGCGCGGCCATCGCCAGGCGCTTGACCGCATCGGCCGCGGCCAGCGCCTCGGCCCGGTCGGATTTGAGGAACTTGAGCCGCGCGGGCGTGGCGGCGAACAGGTCGCGCGCCTCGACCCGCGCGCCCGGTCGCGCGAGGCGCAGGGTTCGATCGCGCTTTTGATCCCGTCCTCGACCAGGAGCCTAAGTCCGTGCGGCGCGCCCTGGCGCCGGGTGCGGATTTCGAGCCGCGACACCGAGGCGATCGAGGGCAGCGCCTCGCCGCGGAAGCCGAAAGTGGCGATTTGCATGAGATCGCCGTCGGGAATTTTCGACGTCGCGTGCCGTTCGACGGCAAGCGCGAGATCGGCTTCGTCCATGCCCATGCCCGTCGTCGACGACCCGGATCAGCCGGCGGCCGCCGGCTTCGATCGTGACTTCGACCGATTTCGCGCCGGCGTCGAGCGCGTTCTCGACCAGTTCCTTGATCGCCGCCGCCGGCCGCTCGATCACCTCGCCCGCGGCGATGCGGTCGATGGTCAAGGGGTCGAGACGGCGAATCGGCATGGGATTTCGGACCTCGCCCTGATCTTATCGCATTGGCGGAAAAAAGGGGGAAGCGCCGGCGCCCACGGAGTCAGCCTGAGATTACGACGACGGTCTGGAGATGACGGCGATGCGTCTCGAGGGCGCGATCCTTTGGCTTACGCTGCGCCTTAGGAACGCGCTCGCATTCGCGAGAGAATGGCGTCGGGGCGCGCTCGCTTGGCCTCAGAACCCCTCCGGCCGTCCGACCACCGTCGTGTGCAGCGAGCCGTCGCCGAAGGCGCGATGCGCGGCGCGCTTGACGCTCTCCATCGTCACTCCACCGATCTCGCGATTGCGCTCCACGAGCCACTCGGGCGGGCGGCGCTCAAGCTGGATGTGGACGAGCTGCGATGCGATTTTGGAGGAAGTGTCGAAGCGCAGCGGATAGGAGCCGATGAGATAGGTCTTCCCCTTCTCCAGCTCCTCATCGTTGATCCCGTTCAGCGCGACGTCCCGAATCTCGGCCGACGCGACGTCGAACAATTCGCGCGCCCGCTCGTTCTTGGTCGTGGTCCCGCCGTAGAAATAGGCCCCGTGCTCGAGCGAATAGAAGGTCCCGAACACCGTATAAGCAAGGCCGCGTTTCTCGCGCACCTCACGGAACAGGCGCGAGGTCATCGAGCCTGACCCGCCCAGAACGTGGGCTGCGACAATGCTGGCGATGAAGTCTGGATCGTCGCGCTTGAGAGCCGGCCGGCCGAAGCGAATCGTCGATTGCGGCACGTCGAGATCGATCCGGTCGATCGCGCCCAGGCCGGCGAAACCGACCTCGGCGATGGGTTTCAGATCGCCCTTGGGCGGCAGATCGGCAAAGGCCTTGTCAACCAGAGCCGCCGCGGCCCGTTCGTCGATCGCGCCAACGACCGCGATCAGCAATTGGTCGCGCGCGATCCCGCGCTTGGCGGCGTTGATGAGATCGGCGCGCTCGACGTTGGCGAGGGTTTCGAGCGTCCCGTTGGCCGACTGGCCATAAGGGTGGCCGGGGAACGACTTCGCCTTCCAGTTGCGGTTCGCAAGCGTGCCGGGATCGTTGGCGTCATGGCGCAGGCGCGCATTCATATGCTCGCGGACCCGCTCAAACGGCTCCTCGTCGAATCGCGGCGCGTTGATCGCGAGACGCAGCAACTCGGCGGCGCGATCGAGGTTCTTGGTCAGCGTGCGCATGCGCCCGCTCCAATGATCACGGTCGCAGTGGAACGACATTTCGACCGCTTTCTCGTCTAGAGCGCGATGAAATCCTTGCGAATCGAGATCGCCCGCGCCCTCGTCGAGGAGCGCCGACATCAATGCGCCCAAGCCTGCCTTGTCCGCGGGGTCCTGCGCCGCGCCGCCGCGCATGGCGAATTCAAGCGAAACGAGCGGCACCGCGTGAGAAGGAACGAACCAAAATTTCAAGCCGCGCGGGCTAACGACGACGTCGACATTGACGGCGGAATGAGTGGGGGAACTGGCGAGGTGCTTTTGCATGAGCGTTTCCATAAGTTTGTCTTCTTGGCTCCGGACTCGGAGCAGAGGTCGCAGTTCCTAAGCCGCCTCCTCGATCAGAGGCATGAGGTGCCCGGTCACCGCAGGCTTGTGATCAAGCCAGCGCCGCGCCGCTTGGGTCACCTCCTCGGCGCTCACTCGCTCGATCCTCGCTGGCCATTCCTCGACGTCGCGCAAGGTCTGGCCGATCGCCAGCGACGAACCGTACCAGCGCGCGAGGTCCGATTGGCTGTCGCGGGCGTAAATCGCGTCGGCGACCATGCGCGTTTTCGCACGCTCCAACTCGCCAGCTTCGATCCCGTCGTTCACAAACTTAGCCAGAGCCCTGTCAAACGCCTTATCCAGCATCTCGAGCGACACGCCAGGCGCGGGCGTCATGTTGACGATGAAGCGGCTCTGGTCAACCGCCGCGCCATGGTAATAGGCCCAGGCCGAGACGGCGATCCGCTCCTCCATAACCAGCGTTCGATAGAGGAAGCTTGTCTGGCCGCCGCCGAACAGATGGCCAAGCAGTTCAAGCGCCTCCGCCTCGCCCGGGGGCGCGGTGCGGGCCGACGGCGCGAGATAATGCCGCTGCCATCCCGGCTGTTCGACCTTGTCGTCCGCGACCGTCACCAACCGGTTGGCGACCGTCGGCGGCTCCATCGGGCGCACACGCTCGGGCTTCGCTCCGCGCGGCTTGATTTTGCCGTAAGTCTCCTCGGCAAGCGCGCGCGCTTCCTCGGGCTCGACGTCGCCCGCGACCACCAGAATCGCGTTCTCGGGGGTATAGAAGCGCTGGTAATAGGCGAGCGCGTCCTCTCGGTTCAGGCCTTCGATCTCATGCCCCCAGCCGATAACCGGGATTCCGTAAGGGTGGTGAGTGAACAGGGCCGCTTGCACCGCTTCGCCGAGTTGCGCGCCGGGGTCGGTGTCGCAATGCATGCGCCGCTCCTCGAGCACCACGTCGCGCTCCGGCGCAACGATGTCGTCGGTGAGGGTCAGGCCGGTCATCCGGTCGGCTTCGAACGCCATGCAGGCCTTGAGGTGCTGCTTGGCGATCTGCTGGAAATAGGCGGTGAAATCGTTGCCGGTGAAGGCGTTCTCCATGCCCCCGACCTCGGAGACGAATTCCGAGAAGGCGCCCTTGGGATGGCGCTTCGTGCCCTTGAACATCAGGTGTTCGAGGAAGTGGGCGATGCCGGATTTGCCCGGCGGATCGTCGGCCGCGCCGTTGCGGTACCAGACCATGTGGGTGACGACGGGGGCGCGATGATCGGGAATGACCACGACGTCGAGGCCGTTCGGAAGCGTGAAATTCGCGACCTGCAGCGTGGAGGATGTGGAAGACGTCATCGCGGTCCGATCGAATTTGCGGCGGCCCGCCCGACCGGCCGCAAAACGGCGCGATCATGACGATCCCGCGACATATAGACCGCCTTCCGGCTTCCCGCTAGACGCGGGCGGCGGCCGGCTCATCGCCGCTAGCGCCCTCGCGCCTCGAGCGCCTCCTTGATCTCGTCCAGCACCTTCGGGTCCTCGATCGTCGCCGGGGTCGACCACGGGTCGTGGTCGGCGATCTTCTTCATCGTGCCGCGCAGGATCTTGCCCGAGCGGGTCTTGGGCAGGCGGGCGACGACGAAGCGCGATCTTGAAGGCGGCGACGGGGCCGATCCTGTCGCGCACCAGCGTGACGACCTCGCTCTCGATCTCCTGCGGGCGGCCGGTTGACGCCGGCTTTCAGCACGAGGAAGCCGCAGGGCTGCTCGCCCTTGATCTCGTCCTTCACGCCGAGCACCGCGCATTCGGCGACGTCCGGATGCGAGGCGACGACCTCCTCCATGCCGCCGGTCGACAGCCGATGGCCGGCGACGTTGATGATGTCGTCGGTGCGGCCGAGAATGGTGAGATAGCCGTCCTCGTCCATGAAGCCGGCGTCGGCGGTCTTGTAATAGCCGGGGAACTCCTTGAGATAGCTCTCGCGCATCCGCTCGTCCTGGCGGTAGAGCGTCGGCAGGCAGCCGGGCGGCAGCGGCAGCTTGATGACGATCGAGCCCATCGTGCCGGTCGGGACGGGCTGCGCGGCCTCGTCGACGACCTCGACGTCGTAGCCCGGCATCGGCACGGTGGGCGAGCCGCGCTTGATCGGCAGCATGCCCAGGCCGACCGGATTGGCGGCGATCGGCCAGCCGGTCTCGGTCTGCCACCAATGATCGACGACCGGGACGCCCGAGCACCTTCTCGGCCCAGGCGACCGTGTCGGGATCGGCGCGCTCGCCGGCGAGGAACAGCGTGCGCAGCGAGCGAGATGTCGTAGGTCTTGAGAAGCTTGGCCTGCGGGTCCTCCTTGCGCACGGCGCGGAACGCCGTCGGCGCGGTGAAGAAGGCGGCGACCTTGTAGTCCTCGATCACGCGCCAGAAGGCGCCGGCGTCCGGCGTGCCGATCGGCTTGCCCTCGTAGAGGACGCTCGCGCAGCCGTGCAGCAGCGGCCCGTAGACGATGTAGGAATGGCCGACCACCCAGCCGATGTCGGAGGCGGTCCAGAAGGTCTCGCCGGGCTTGACGTCATAGATCTTCGACATCGACCATTCCAGCGCGACCAGATAGCCGCCGATGTCGCGCACGACGCCCTTCGGCACGCCGGTCGTTCCCGAGGTATAGAGGATGTAGAGCGGGTCGGTCGCGGCGAGCTCGGCGCAGGGCGCGCGCTTGCCCGCCGCTTGCGCCGCGGCGACGAGCGCGGTCCAATCGTGGTCCCGCCCCTCGATCATCTCGCGCAGTGGCCTGCGGGCGCTGGAAGACGACGCAGGTCGCTGGCTTGTGCCGGGCGAGCGCGATCGCGAGATCGAGCAGCGGCTTGTATTCGACGATCCGGCCCGGCTCGACGCCGCAGCTCGCGGTGAGAACCAGCTTCGGCTCGGCGTCGTCGATGCGGGTCGCGAGCTCCTTGGCGGCGAAGCCGCCGAACACCACCGAATGCACGGCGCCGATGCGCGCGCAGGCGAGCATCGCGACGATCGCCTCCGGGATCATCGGCATATAGATCATCACCCGGTCGCCCTTGACGACGCCGAGGTCGCGCGAGCACGGCGCCGAGCGTCGCCGTCTCCTCGAGCAGTTCGCGGTAGGTGATGCCGCGCTTGGTTCGCGGTGACCGGGCTGTCGTAGAAAAGCGCCGCCTGGTCGCCGCGCCCGGCTTCGACATGCCGGTCCAGCGCGTTGAAGCAGGCGTTGCAGCGCGCGTCGGGAAACCAGCGGCCGTAGACGCCCGCGTTCGGGTCGAAAATGCGCTCCGGCGGCCGGGTCCAGTCGATCTCGCGGGCCGCCTCGGCCCAGAAGCCTTGCGGATCGGCGCGCCAGCGATCATAGGTCTGCCGATATCCGCTGGTCATTGTTTCGCTCCCTTCGCCGCCGAAACCCGGCGCGTCTCACTCGCGGGCGAACTGTCGCGCCTGACGCGGCCGGACGCAATGTCAGCGCAAGGCAGGGGCTGGGCGAATGCCCCGTTGGACGGTGCTAAGGAACGAGGACGAATGTCAGGCGAGTTGCAATTTTACCTCGTGGCGGTCCCGGAGGTTATCTTGTTCGGCCGCTCAAAGGGCGGCTTTTCGGGCCTTGGTTCGTGATCTCGATTGTTTTTGTCGCCTACATGCTGGTCCGGGATCGGCTGGGATGCGCTCCGGTCGAGAAGGCCGGCGTCCCGAGCGGAGTTCTCTGGGGTTCGCTGTCCGGCTTCACGAGCTTTGTCAGCCTTGCGGGGGCGCCGCCATTCCAGGTCTACGTCATGCCTCAGTATCTCGAGCCGCGAATATTCGCTGGCGCGGCGACCATATTATTCGCCGCTGTCAACTTCCTCAAGCTTCCGCCTTATATTTTGCTTGGCCAGTTCAGCCGCGATAACGTGATTTCGTCCTTTAGGCTTCTTCGGTTTGCGGTCGTGTCGACCTTCGCGGGCGTCTGGTTGGTTCGACGGTCGGCGCCAGACCGGTTCTACGCGCTTATCCGCGCGCTCACCTTCCTGATTGGCGCCAAATTGACCTACGACGCCGCTTCGGCGCTCGTTTGAGGAGGAAGGTTAGTCGTTGGCCCAAATTCATCGCCTGCGGCTCTGAAATCGCTTCGAACTGGGTGCGCATGAACTCCGCCAAACCTGCAGTCCCGACACACGGCCGTATTGTCGAGCAAGTCCCGACTTTCGCGGCCATCGGGGTGATTGGCTTTCTCGTCGATGCCGGGGTCACCTACCTGGGAGCTAAATATGGAGGCTTGTCTCCGGAAATCGCTCGGCCGCCAGGCTTCATCATCGCAACGATTGTCAATTTTGCTCTCAACCGGTGGATCACCTTCCGCCACGCGCGCTCCCGGCTGGCCAGTTCGTTCGTGCGTTATTTGCTGGTCGCCTCAGCAGGGCTTGCGGTCAACTACGCCGTCTATTCGGCCTGTGTTTTTCTGGCTCCCAGCGCCGGGATCGCCGTCACGCCAGCGATCCTTCCGGTGTTCATAGCCGCGGGCAGCGGCGTGGCGATGACTCTGACTTTCGTCGGCTTTCAATTCTTCGCCTTTCGGCCGTGAGCGGGCATCCGCCTCAGTCGTCGCGCGGATCAACTGCGGAAGCTGGCGTTCTCGCTAGCGCGCCCGTCTCGGGCTGATCGCGCGGTATATCCGTGATAATTTATCCGCATGAGAATAGAAGCACGTTCAGACACAGCGTCAGCAATCGGAGCCCCAACTCTCTCCGTCGTCGTTCCGACCTATGAGAATCCGCCAACATTCCAGTGTTGTTCGAGCGCATCAAGACCGCGCTCGACGGAACTCCCGTGGGAGATGATTGTCGTCGACGACGATTCGCCCGACGGTACGGCGGACGTCGCATTCGCGCTTGCTTCGGCCGACCGTCGCTTGCGTTGCTTGAGACGCGTGAACCGGAGCGGCCTTGCAGGCGCGGTCGTCGAAGGTTGGATGTCCTCGAGCGCCGACTTTGTGGCGGTCATCGACGGCGATTTGCAGCACGACGAAACGATCCTTCCCGACATGTACCGGGCGCTGGCGGAGGGGAAGGGGAACCTAGCCATTGGCACGAGGGTCGGTATTGAGGCCAAAACCGACGGCCTATCGCCGGCGCGGCGGAAGCTCAGCGATCTCGGCGCTTGGTTCTTTCGCCGGGTCGTGGGTGCGCCGATCACGGATCCCATGAGCGGCTTTTTCATGCTCCGCCGCGACATTGTCGCTCGCCTCGCGCCGCGGCTGTCGGCCGACGGCTTCAAGATCCTGGTCGATATCATTCTTTCCGCGGGCGACGAACTCAAGATCGTCGAAGCGCCGTATCGCTTCCGCAAGCGAGCGGCGGGCGAGTCGAAATTGACGCCGCTTGTGGCTCTGGATTTTGTGGGCCTTGTCGGCCATCATGCAAGCGGCGGCTTGTTGCCCATCCGGTTCGTCTTGTTTGCGCTTGTGGGCGCGATTGGGCTTGTCGTCCACATCGTAGCGTTGGCTGCGCTGCGTTCCTGGTCCGGAACGTTGGATTTTATTTCGGAGCAGCTGTTCGCAACACTGGTCGCCATGGCGAGCAATTTTGTGCTCAACAACGAGATCACCTACCGGCCTTACCGCTTCCAGGGCTTAAGCGCGCTCGGAGGTTTCGCCGCTTTCGCAATCGGGTGCAGCCTCGGGGCGCTCGCGAACATCGACGTCGCGTCCTGGCTTTACAAATCCAATCAAACTTGGTGGCTCTCAGGGCTGGCTGGCGCCCTGTTGAGCGTTGTCTGGAACTACGCGGTCAGCACCAACCTGGTTTGGCGCCACCGCCGCCGCGCGTGAACGTGGCCGCCGCTCTGAAGACCGGCTCTCGGCGGCCGCGGCTTGTCTCCTAGTCACCGTCGGACTCGACCGTCTGGCGCTTTCGGCCTTAAACCTTGCAGTCCGCCTTTGTGCGATTGTCCTGGCGGAGAGACGGTTCGTAGGGCCGTCCGTCTTGAGGAGCCCGAATGTCCCTTTCGCCCTATGATCGCGACCTCGATCGCAACCCCGCTAATTTTCAGCCGCTGACGCCACTGACCTTTCTTGAGCGCTCAGCCGCAGTGTTTCCGGATCGGCTTGCCATCGCTCACGGAACCATCCGCCGCAACTACCGCGAATTCCACGCGCGCACGAAGAAGCTCGCCTCCGCGCTCGCCAAGCGAGGCTTCGTGCGCGGCGACACGGTTGCGGTCATGCTCGCCAACACGCCCGCGATGCTCGAATGTCACTATGGCGTCCCGATGTGCGGCGCCGTGCTCAACGCGCTCAATACCCGGCTTGACGCGCCCTCGATCGCTTTCATGCTCGACCACGGCGAGGCCAAGGCGATCATCGTCGATCGTGAATTCTCGGTGGTCATCGGCGCGGCGCTCAAGATGGCGAAGGCGCAGCCGCTGCTCATCGACTACGACGACGCCGAGTACGACGGCCCCGGCCAACCGGTAGGGAGCCTCGACTATGAGGATCTGATCGCCGAGGGCGACGAAGCTTACGAACGCACGGCCCCCCGCGACGAATGGGATGCGATTGCGCTTAACTACACCTCGGGCACGACCGGCGATCCCAAAGGCGTCGTCTACCACCACCGCGGCGCCAACCTGCTCTCCGCCGGCAACATTCTTACCGCCGACGTCGGCCGCCACCCGGTCTATCTCTGGACGCTGCCGATGTTCCATTGCAACGGCTGGTGCTTTCCCTGGTCGATCAGCGTGAAAGCCGGCGTGCATGTCTGCTTGCGCCAGGTGCGCGCCAAGCCGATCTTCGATCTCATCGCGGAGCACAAGGTGACCCACATGTGCGGGGCGCCGATTGTGATGTCGATTCTGCTCAACGCGAGCGACAATGAGAAGCGCCCGCTGCCGAACATTGTGCGCTTCTTCACAGCCGCCGCCCCCCCGCCGGCCGCGGTTCTCCAGGCGATGGGTGAAGCCGGCTTCGCGGTGACCCATCTCTACGGCCTGACGGAGGTCTACGGACCCGCCGTAGTCAACGACTGGAAAGAGGAATGGAACGCACTCGACGCCGAGGCCCAGGCGCATCTCAAGGCGCGACAGGGCGTTCGCTATCATGCGCTCGAGGCGCTTGACGTGATGGACCCCGAGACGATGCAGCCTGTCCCCGCCGATGGAGAAACGATGGGCGAAGTGATGTTCCGCGGCAATGTGGTAATGAAAGGCTACCTCAAGAACAAGTCTGGAACGGAGAAGGCGCTGGCTGGCGGCTGGTTCCATTCCGGCGACCTTGGCGTCAAGCACAAGGACGGCTATGTGCAGCTCAGGGACCGGTCGAAGGACATCATCATTTCCGGCGGGGAAAACATTTCATCGATCGAAGTCGAGGACGCGCTGTTCGCGCATCCAGGCGTTCAGCTCGCCGCCGTAGTCGCGCGGCCGGACGACAAGTGGGGCGAGACGCCCTGTGCTTTCGTAGAATTGAAGCCTGGCCATGACGCAACCGCCGACGAGCTCATCGAATGGTGCCGGGCGCGGCTCGCCCGCTACAAATGCCCGCGCCATATCGTCTTCGCCGAAATTCCCAAGACGTCGACCGGCAAGGTGCAGAAGTTCGCATTGCGCGAGCGTGCCAAACTGATCGAGGCGGAGAAAGCCTAGTTGACGCGTTCCGACGCCTGGCCTCAACATTGCCGCGCCGCCCTCGTCCGGGCGGTCAGGTCAGCGGCGGCGCAATTTCCTGGTCCTGGCGAAGAGGCGCCGAAGCGGGTCCATGATGTGCGCAAGACGCTGAAGGAAGCGCGCGCGATCGCTCGGCTCTTTCTTGTCTGCGTCGGCGAGCCGGCTCGAGTGACGATCACGACCCTAGCGGCGACGCGCCGCCAGATCGGCCGGGCGCGCGACCTCGATGTGATGGCGCTTCGCGTCCAGCGGCTTGAGCCTCCGCCAGAGGCTTCGGAGCCGCTGATGGCGGCGATCGCGCGCGAGCGAGAGGCCGCTCAGCGGGCTCGTCGTGGCCTTTCCGCCAGTACGCCCCGCGCGCGGCTCAACGCGATCGTCAGGCGCCTCGAGGCATGGGACTTGAGCGCGGTCGGCGCCGAGGAGATTGTCGACGCTGTCGCGCGCACCTATCGGCAGGCGCAGCGGCGCGGGCTTATTGCCTTCGAAACCGAGGATCCAACGGCGCTTCATGCTGCACGCTCCCGCGTCGTCGATCTGCGCTACCAGGTCGCGCTTCTCGCCTGCGCGTGGCCGGAGGCGTTGAATGCGCAGGCCGAAGCCCTCAACGATCTTCGCGAGGCGCTCGGCGACTTCAATGACCTGCACGTGCTGGAGAATTTCGCGGCGGCGCACGGCGGATTATCGCCCCAAGCGCTGGAAGAGCTTGGCGCCCGTGTGGAGTCGAAGCAGAAAAAGCTCAAGCGACGGGCCCGCGTCGAGTTCGAGCGGCTGTTCGCCGAAACACCGAGCGCCTTTGCAACCCGGATCGAGGCCTATCTGGCCCACCCTATGACTGAGCCGGAGGGTGCGCAGGACGAGCCGGCTGCGGCTAAGGCTGTCTCGGCGATCTAGCAAAATGCTGCTCTGAGTGTCGTTTCGGCATGACGCAAATGGCGGCCAAATAAACCTAAGTTGACAGTTGAAGACCTTTCAATCACGGTCGCCCGTGCTGGAAGGTGGGGCTGGCTCGGCGAAATGCCGACCGGGGGAGTTTACCGGGCGATTTCCTTGGCGAGATGCCACGCCGGAAGATGCACGGGGGATGTTCCTCGTGCGCTTGAGCTGACGCGGAGCGAATACTTCATCATGACACGCAGGATTTTGGCGGCTCTGCCGCTTGTCGCGGGACTCATCTTCGCCGGAAGCGCTCAGGCGTCTTCGGTCATTTTTTCGTTCGGCGGGGATGGAAATGCGAGCGGTTCCGGAACCTTCACAATCGGCCCCGACCCGTTCGCCGACACCACGGGAATTTTCGGCACCGCAGCCAATCAGATCGGCCCTTCCTCCGGTCCTCCTCCGAACTTCCACGGCGTGGTCGATCCGGCGAATGCGCTGGCCGTCACCAACGCGACGGGCACTTTCTCGGATGTGGCTCTGAGCATCGATAACGTCGCAATCACGGGCATTGTCGCAACAAATCCTCAAAACCACTTCGACAATGACCAAACCATTCCATATAGCTTTGGCTGGTACCCGGCGCCTGGAAGCGTCTCCTACGACAATCTGTTTTACGCGGGCGCAAATGCGCCCATTACCTGCCTTGGCGTGCCGCCTGGCGGCTACTTAGACGGCTATGGCATACTCTTTACGCTCGCCAATGGGGATCTCCTGGACTTGTATTCGAACGGCGGCAATGCGCCCGGCGATTACGGCGTGGTCATCTGGGTCGACGGGGCCAAGGATTTCACGAGCGCGGGAGGTCTCTCCCTGACCGCCCCCGAGCCCTCGACATGGGCGATGACGCTTCTTGGCTTCGCAGGCCTCGGTTTTGCCGGCTATCGCGCATCGCGCAAGGCTGCCGCGCTCGCCGCCTAGTCTAAGCGCAGGCAATATCATACAGAGAAAAGCCGCCCCTTGGGGCGGCTGTTTTGTCGGCGCTCGCCGTCGTCACCCAGCGCTCAAGCGGCGCCGCGCACACCGACCAGAAGCGCAACGCCGAAGACGAACACCGCCAGCGCAGCGGCGAATTCGAACCCCTTCGCCACCAGCGCAAGGCGCGAATTCTCGCCCGCCGCGAGCCGCATCGCGGTCGATTTCGCGAAAACGGCCACCCAGGCGAGCGCGCCCGTGGTCACTGCGGTGCCGATCGCCATGGCGAAAGCGGCGGCGACTCCAGCGGCGAACAGGCCCTGCGCCATGGCGAACACCAGCACTAGGATCGCGCCCGAGCAGGGACGCGCGCCCGCGGCGATCACCGCGCCAGCGGCGGCTCGCCAAGAGAACGGTCCATCGAGCTCGGTCGGATCGGGCGCGTGCAGGTGCCCGCATTCGTCCGCTGTCCCGCCGATCGCGCCAGGGGGCCCGGCGCGATAGGCCGCCGCCGAAAGGCTGAATGCAGGCCGCCGCCATGCGACGCCGGCGAAGGCAGGGGTGGAAGCCAATGCGCGGCGGCGTTCCGCATGTTGGGTCAGAGCCGCAGCGAGCGCAGCGCCCTTTCGCCAGACGAGCCAGGCGCCAATGGCCGCGACGCCGCAATAGCTTGCCAGCTCGACCCAGTCGGCGGCGTGCGTCATCTGCGAAGCGGTCGCTCGAAAGACAAACCCGGCCGCGCCGACGAGCGCGACCGCGATCAGCGCCTGAAGCAGCGCCGCCATGAGCGCCATCGCCGCGCCGCGTTTGAGCGACGTTTCATTCGCCAGCATGTAAGACGCGAGAACCGCCTTCCCGTGGCCAGGGCCGGCCGCATGAACCACCCCGTACGCAAGCCCGAGGCCGATGAGGCCCCAAGCGGCGCTGGGATTGCCGTTCAGTGCGTGAACTTTGGCGGCCATGAGGTGGGTGAGCGAGGATTGCTCCGCCATGAGCCAGCCGGTGACGCCGCCTTCGCCCCCGCCCCCGCCTTCGCCGCCCGCGACAGCGAACGGCCGCTGCGAAAGCTGGGCGAGCGCGCCGACGGCCGATACAGCCCAGGTCGCGCATCCAACTGTGAATTGTCCGAGCGCGCGTTTCGTCATGGGCACGCGACGATGGCGGCGCTCGCCATCTTGAAACCGAAATTGGTCCCGGGCGAGAGATTGGTGAAGAACGACTCATTCAGCTTCTGCTTGTCGCCGGCGTCGATCGGCTTGGGCTTGGCCACGGTCGCCGTGCACCCTGATGGAGCGGAAACCAGCGTCACCGGGTCCTTGTCGTCGAACTCGAAATCGATGAAATATTCCGGATCGGCGACGCGCAACGTGAGAAACTTGGTGATCGGGACCGGATTCTTCAGCGGCAGGGTGACATGGAACTCGACCAGATGGTCGGGCCGCTCCTGCATCCAGTAATCCGTCACCGTGCCGAAATCCATGGCCGCGCCCCCGTTCTTCAACGTCGTGAAATAGCCGATTTCCGCGAGGCTGCCCGCGTTCTCCTTGGCCAGCGGGGCGAATTGCTCTTTCTTCACAAGCTGGCCAGCCGGCGCGAGGCCCTGCGTGGCGAAGGACGAATACATCTCGTCGAAAACCCAGTCGTGAATCACCGCCGAAACCTTCCCGTCAGGCGTGAACGCGATTTGGCTCTTGACGGTGACCCAGACATGCGGATGAGCGCAAGCCGGCGTCGCCGCGAGCCCGAGCGCGAGGCTCAACGCAACGCTGCTCCAATTCCGCTGTCGGGCGCCCATAGCGACGCTTCCTTGCTGGCAAAGTGCGGCGACGAGATGGCGCGCCGGCTCAATCATGGTTGAGCGAATCTTAACGCCGCATGGTTCAGCGATTCTTAAGGCAATCGGCGCAAATCTCGCGTCATGGCGCGTTGCGTTCCGCCTGTCTTGTTCGTGTTCGCCGCGGCTCTGGGTCTCACGAGCTGCGGGTTCCTCGGCCATCCCGAGCGGCCGGTCTGGCGCGCTCAGGCCGAAAACGCCTGCTTCGCCCGCAAGCAGGTCACGCTTTCGGACAATATCGTCTCGGCGCCCGAGATCGACGGTCCGGGCATTTGCGGCATGACGCGTCCGCTGAAAGTCTCGGCTCTGGATAACGGGACGATCGCGGTCGACAAGACCCTCACCATCGACTGCCCGATGATCCCGGCGCTCGAGGCCTGGCTCGACGCGATCGTCGAGCCCGACGCGCAGACCCGCTTCGGGCAAAGGGTCGCGGCCGTCAAAGTGTTCGGCGCCTATAGCTGCCGGGGCATTGATAATATGCCGGGGGCGCGGCTCTCCGAGCACGCCTTCGGCAATGCGGTCGACGTCGCCGGCTTCACGCTTGCCGACGGCCGAGACATCGAATTCGTCCGCGACTGGAAGACGACCGGAACCCAGGAAGCCGCCTTCCTGCACGAGGTCCACGCCGGCGCCTGCCAATATTTCACGACCGTCCTAGGGCCTGGCGCGGATGTGTTCCACTACAACCACATCCACCTTGATCTCGCCAATCATGGCTCGACCGACACGGGCCCCCGGCGCATCTGCAAGCCGACGCCGGCGCCCGACCTTCTGCCCGCGCCCGGACCTCGCGACGGCCTGCCGCCCGCCCCCGATATCGACGAGCCTCTCGACATCGCGCATCTGAGCGCGCCGGGCGGCCCCACCGTTCCCCCGGACGCCGCGTCGGGGCCAGGCGACGGACCCGACGGCGCCTTGCCGCCAGCGCCGATGGGGGAGAGCGAACCCGCGCCGCCCATCCTGCCGGCCGGCGTGGGTCCAAGCGTCGATCCGAGCCCGACGTCGTCGGTCCGCGACCACGACAACTAGCGCGCGTCTAGGCGGTCCGACTCACCCGCAGCCCAAAGCGAGCCCCTACAGACCGGGGCTTTCGCCGCGCCAATAAACGCCAATAAACGCCAATAAACGCAACTAAACGAAAATAAGCGTAAGCAAATTTGCTTTCTTTTACTTGCGTTTATTTTTTCGAAATCGAGCCTTTTCAATGGGTTACAGCCGATTCAAACAAAAAAATCTGGGCCTCGTTTTCGGGGCGTCGGAATTGTCTCAGCCTTTTCCTTCTCTTTGGCCGAGCGCTCGCCCGGGCCTTTGATCTGTCGAATGGAATAGTTATAGCATAGATTTCCGGATTACGCAAGAAATTGCCTAACCCCCGCTTCGCGTTTGGTGCGAGCGACTGTGAAGGCGCCAGGAATCGAGGCGAAAAACCGATCGCTTGCCCGGCCGCGACGAGTCGTCACTAGCGTGACGCCCCGCCCGTTTTTAAGCCCTCCTCTCGCCCCTGGCTCCTCGCCGGCCTCTTTCGATAGGACGCGCGGCTCAAGCCTTTCCTGTGCTAGTCTGCCTGACGCGTGAGGGTGCGCCATGAGCGAAACCCGGAAAATCGCGGCGATCCTGGTCTCGGACGTGGTCGGCTATCAGCCGGCTCGCCGGCGCGGACGAGGATCGCACGCTGGCGCGGCTGCGCGCGCTGCGCAGCGATCTGATCGATCCCACCATCGCCGTGCATAACGGCCGCGTCGTCAAGCGCACCGGCGACGGCGCGATCGTCGAGTTCCGCAGCGTCGTCGACGCCGTGCGCTGCGCGATCGAAGTGCAGAACGCCATGGTCGAGCGCAACGCCGGCGTGCCGGCCGACCGGCGCATCGAGTTTCGCATCGGCATTCATCTGGGCGACGTCGTCGAGGAGAGCGACGGCGACCTGATGGGCGACGGCGTCAACATCGCCGCGCGGTTGGAAGGCATCGCCGCGCCCGGCGCGATCTGTCTGTCCGAGGACGCCTATCGCCAGGTGAAGCGGCAGGCTCGATCATGGCGGTCACCGATCTCGGCCCGACGCAACTCAAGAACATCGCAGAGGCCGATCCGGGCCTATTCGCTGCAAGTCGGCGTCCCCGCGCAGGCGAAGCCTGCGACTGAGGCCGAAGCCGCCGAGCCGAAAAAGCGCTCGACTCTGTCGCCGCTGCTCGCCGGGATCGTCGGCGCTCATCGTGATCGCGGGCGGCGCCTGGTATTTCCTCGCGCGAACCGAACCGCGCCCGTCGCGACACGCCGCGCCGAGGCCGCGCATCTCTCCATCGTCGTGCTGCCGTTCACCAACCTCTCCGACGATCCCGCCCAAGATTATTTCGCCGACGGCGTCACCGAAAACCTCACCACCGATCTTTCGCGCATCCGCAACAGCTTCGTCATCGCGCGCAACACCGCCTTCACCTTCAAGGGCAAGGCCATCGACGCCAAGGAGATCGGCAAGGAGCTCGGCGTTCGCTACGTGCTCGAAGGCTCGGTGCAGCGCGACCAGAACCGCGTGCGCGTCAACGCGCAGCTCATCGACGCGGAATCGGGCGCGCATCTCTGGGCCGACCGCTTCGAGGAGGACGTCGCCGACCTGTTCAAGCTGCAAGATCAAGTGGTGGCGCGATTGGCCAACGTCTGGGCTATGAACTTGTCAAGGCGGAAGCGGAGAAGGGCGCCCGCTCGAAAAACCCCGACGCGATCGATCTCGCCATGCGGGGTCTGGCGCTCTTTAACGAGGAGTCTTTTCACCCTAGCAAGGAGAAGAACGATGCGGCGCGGGCTTTCTATGAACAGGCGCTCGCAATCGACCCCAACAACGCGGCGGCAATCGCCGGCTTGGCTTTCAATTATTTCCTGGAGTACATCTTTGGATACGGCAATCCCGGGACCGACTACGACGCCAAAATACTCGGTCAGGCAGACCGAGCGATCGCGCTCGCGCCGGATTACGATCTACCGTACGACGCGAAAAGCGCTTACTTGTCGTCGTCGCGCCGTTATGACGAGGGCATCCGGGTCGCTGACGCCGGCCTCGCCGTCAATCCGAACAGACCGGGTTTCCACGTTACACGAGCGTCTGCGGAAATATCTCTCGGCCATTTCGACGAGGCGAAATCCGACGTGCAACAGGCGATTCGGTTGAGCCCTCGCGATCCGCTCATGACGGTGCTTCAAACCCAACTCGGCGACATTGAAATTGGCTCTGGTCGCCCCGAAGCGGCAATCGTCGAATATAAAAAGTCGCTCGACGCGGGCGATCGCAATTACTGGAACTACGCAAACCTCGCGGCTTCTTATGCGCTCCTGGGCAAGATGGACGAGGCGAAGCCGTACGTGGCCGAAACCCTTCGCGTCAATCCGAGCTTCACCATCAAATGGTTTCGCGAGCACGCGGAGGACATTCCGAAGCGTACCGAAGGCCTGCGCAAGGCGGGGTTTGCGGAGGAGTGAGCGCGTTTCCGTCAACCGAGATTGGGCTGTGTGTCTTTGTAGCTTTGCAACGCTTGTATCTTCGCCCACCATTCCGCAAAGCCCGGGACGTTGAAGAGGGCGTCCTTGTCCGGCGTCAGCGAGACGTAAAAGGCGATCGGCGCGAGATAGAGGTCGGCAAAACTCAAGTCGCCCGCGATGAAGGGGGAAGAGCCCTTCGTCTTCATGGCGAGTTCGATCACCTTGCGGCCGTTTTCGAGGCCGCCTTTGCGCATCGCCTCGTTCTTGCCGCCGACGAAATCCGGAAACAGGTGATAGGCGGCCACCCCGCCGGTCAAAGCGCCGTAGCCGTAGGAATCGATCAGACCGATGATCATGTCCATCCGCGCGCGATCCTTCGGCGCCGAGGGGATCAACGACTTGCCGGGCAGGACATCGTTGAGGTAGCGCGTAATTGCGGTCGTCTCCAGAATGCGCATGCCGTCGTGATCGAGGACCGGGACCTTGCCGAACGGATGACGCTCCCGATGCTCGGGCGTTTTCGGCTCGCCTGCGAGCACATTGAGCGGCACTTGCTTGAAGTCGGTCACGCCCTTTTCAGCCAGGACCATCTTGACCGTGCGGACGTAAGTGGAGCCGTCAAAGCCCCAGAGGGTCATATCCGACATGGCTGTGTTCCTTCTCAATTCAGTGTTCAGGCGGGCGGAAACTAGATTGAATTGAGCGGCCACGCCAGCGGTCGGATGTTTCGAGCGTGTCGCCCCGGCCGCTCAAGTTGGGGTTCCGCCGGCGAAGCCCCTCGCAGGCTTCGGCGCTTGTTCCCTCATCCGGCCGCGCTGCGCGCGTCCACATTCTCCCGGCGGAGACGGGCGGGCGCAGTTCCCCTCTCGCCTCGGGAGAGGCGAGGGCGAGAGGCCGTCAGCCCGCGTCTTCGGTCTTCGCCGGCGCCTTTGGCTTCACACCCTTCGCTGGCTTGCCGAGCGCGCGCAAGGAATCGTCCTGCGCGATCATTTGGCGGATCGCCTCGACGTTGGCGCGCGCCGCGTCCGCTGACAGGTCCGTCTGCCCGACCGTCTGGGCCTCGCTGTATTTCCCTTCCAGCGCCAGCACCAGGGCAAGGTCGCCGCGCATCCGGGCGTCGGCTTTGGGGCTGGCGACGGCTTGCTTCAGCGCGCCTTCGGCCTCAGGCAATTTCTTGGCCAGAACGAGCGAGAGCCCCATGTTGGTGAGCACGCTTGGCTCGCCGGGCGCGATCTTGAGCGCGTCGTGGTAGAATTGCATCGCCGCCGCATGGTCGCCGAGCCGGTCGGCGACCGTTCCCTGCACCGACATGACGTCCCATCGCGGGACGTCCGGCGTATAGGCATGGCTCAGCACGTCCTTGGCTTGGGTGAGTTGCCCGGCGTCGGCTAACGCCTTGCCGTATTCGCCAAGCACGTCGAAGTCCTTCGGCGCCCTGATGGCCGCGGTTTGGATCACCGCGACCGCCTCGTCGTAGCGCGTGAGGGCGCGCAAGGCGCGGGCGTATTCGATCGAAGCCGTCTTGTCGCCGGGATTGCGCTGGTAGCGCTTGCCGGCCTCATCGGCGTAGGCCCTAAGCCTCGCCTCGTCGGTTGGCTGAGTGGCCAACGATCCATTGATCGAGCCGGTGACGTCGCCGAATTCGTGGCAGGCGGCGAGCGGCGCGGCGACCGCCGCGACCCAGGCCATGAACGCTGCGCGCAGGAGGGCGCGGCGGGAAGACAATCGCGGCATCATCGGCCCCAGGGACGAACGGAACGGCGTCGACGAAGCGTCCGTCCCCAACCTTGCCTGAGGCTGCCCGGTTGCGTTCTCACACGGGTCCCCAAGGCCGTACGGCGGGCTCGAACGGCCGCGCCGAGCGGCGCAGCGACGATTGCGGCTGTGTCGGCAGCGCCAGGAGCGGCCTCTCACGCAAGGGCTATTGCGGCAGCCCCTCAATCGCGAAGGATCGGAACTTCGCGTACTTATCGCCGACCTTCCGCGCCTGCTTGAACTGATCAGAGGCGCGCCACGCTTGCGCCGCGGCGAGGCTGTCGAACGCATTGATGGCGACGCGCGTGCCTGGCGACGGCCCCTCGAACACAATAATATTTTGCCCCGCGGCGACGAGCCGTCCGCCCGCGGCCTTTATCGAGGCTTGGGCAAGAGGGAGATATTCCTTCTGGTACGCGTCCAAATCGCTGACGCCGACCTCCGTAATCACGTAGGCGGGCGGCCCGGCCGCTGCATGGAGTCGCTGAACGGCGCCGCCGCCGATCGCCAAACCCGCCATCAAGGCGAGAACCGCCGCAGATCGAGTTTCCATCGCTTTCCTCCCAGATTGAAGCCAATCCAGAGCTGCACCATACAGCAAGGGTCTTCCGCCCGACACCGGCGAACGCGAGGCCTGTGCTGTTCACAAAGGCGTTGCAAATCCCTATGGCGCTCTGCGCGGGGCGACAGTGGAAGGTCGAGCATGAGCGTCTCCTCCGTTCATTCCAAGGGCGCGGACGCGCCCATCGCGATTCCAGCGATCGGACTTGATCTCATTGTCCACATGTCGCCCTCGGCGAGCGGCGGAGCGTTCTCGGGCCGCCGGTGAGCCTCGCGGATCAGCCAGCCGGATGAAGCCCGTGTCGCGCTCAGGCGCTCATGCGCCGCAGCACGTCCGAGACCGCCGTTAGGTCCGAGGCAGGCGCGCTGGCGGCGACGTATCCGTCGGGTCGGATGAGCCAAGCGCCGTCCGGCGCCGGCGGCGTCCCGAGCGCGGCATTCAAGAGCTGAGGATAGGACGCAAGAAGGCTCGTGACAGACGGGGAGGACGAAGCCAGAAGCGTGAAGCGCGGCTCATCCCCTGCGCCAAACGGCGGGCTGCCGGCGATCGGCGCCATGCGCTGGCCTGGGGTTGGGCGAAGCGAGCCGCGCCTTTGCCCGTTCATCGGGCTTTCCGGGTAGCCGACTGACACTTGCGACATCTGGTCGGCGAAAGCGTGCTGGACCGGCGCCAACCCAAGCGCGACGCGGCCGACGATATTGCGCAGTTCCTCGGCGATCGGATTGCGCAAGGCGCCGATGGCGGTCAAGCGCGCGGTGTTCTTCAACACCTCGTCGCCTACGCCGCTTCGCTCCGGACTATAGGTGTCGAGCAGCGCTTCGCCACAAGTCCCCTTGATGGCCAAAGCCAATTTCCACGCGAGATTGAACGCGTCCTGCATCCCCGTGTTCATGCCCGCGCCGCCGGCTGGACTATGAACGTGCGCAGCGTCTCCGGTCAGGAAAACGCGTCCCGAGCGATAGCTTGCGACTTTGCGCGAATTGATTCTAAAGCCGGATAACCAGATCGGATCGAACAGGTTCGCGCCCTTGGGACCCCGCCGCTCGACGATCGTCTGAATCTCTTCAAGCGTCGGGTCGTGAGGCTGGTCCGCCCCGCTCGGCGGAATATTGGCAATGATGCGATAGCGTCCCGGCGAGATCGGGAAGATTGGCAGAACGCCCTCGCGCGCCCAATAGACGGCGACTTCGGTATCGGGGAACGGATATCCTTTCATATGGACGTCCGCGAGGATCCAGTCGCTGTTCATCGTCTCCCCGGAGAAGGGAGCCGCGAGCGTATGACGCACAATGCTGTGCGCGCCATCGCATCCGGCGAGCCAATCCGCTTGCACAGTCTCTTCGCCGCCATCCGCGCGCCGAAGCGTCGCCTCCACGCCGTTGGCCCCAATCCTGAACGCCATGACCTCCGTGCTGCGCTCCACGGTGACGCCCAGGCGCTGAAGTCTTTCCTCAAGCAGGCGCTCGGTGTCGGATTGCGGCAGCATCAGCGCATAGGGGTATGGGCTCGCCACCAAATCCATGCGGACGCGCCCGACCAGCGCGTTATCCGCCGCAACGATATTGACGCCGTCGACCTTGAATCCCGCCTCCACAAAAGGCGCTGACCCTCGATCCCCGCGGTCGAGAAGCTCGAGCGTCCGGCTCCAGAGCACGATGGCTTTTGATTTGTCCGTGCGCTGAGGCGCCTTATCGACAATGCGCACCGGAACCCCGTAGCGGGTCAGTTCGCAGGCGAGCATCAGGCCTACGGGTCCGGCCCCTATAATCAGCGTAGACGCAGTCATCAGCGCTCTCATGATCTTTGACGTCCTATTCCGCTCGGCGGAAACGCCTCAACTGGGGATCCGGGAGCGTCGCCTCACAGATTTGTGCTAACACGCCGGAGCGCTGTAGATGACAAGCCCGAGCGCGGCCCATGCAGGAACAGCAGGGCCGGCGGCTTCATGCTCGCGAAGCGCGAAGCGTCGCGCTCCGAAACCCGCCAACCCGCAAGCGTTGCGCCGGCCGGGCCCGAGATCGCCTTCAAGGTCGAGCCCGGCCGATCGACGACCACGATTGGAACGAGGTCGGCGATCGCCCGCCAATGCCGCCACAGGTGGAACTGGCGAAGGTTATCGGCGCCCATGATCCAAACGAAATGGACGCCCGGCGCCCGGCGCTCGAGCCAGCGAAGCGTGTCGTAAGTAAAGTGCGAGTCGATCTGGGCTTCGATGTCGCTGACCACGACGCGAGGGCCAACGTCGAGCTGGCGCGCGGCCTCGATGCGCGCCTTGAGGGCCGCGAGGCCTGTCAGCGACTTGAGCGGATTGCCCGGCGTCGCCAGCCACCAGACGCGGTCGAGCGCGAGCCGCCGCAGCGCGAGCCGCGTGATCAGCGCATGCCCCTCGTGCGGCGGATTGAACGACCCGCCAAGCAGGCCGATCCGCATGCCGGGCGCAAAAGGCGGCAGTCGCGGAACGGGCGTCACAATGTCGCCTGGGCGGCCAACAGTTCCGCTTGGCGTTCGGCGGTCAGGCCGTCGATGATTTCATCGAGACCTTCGCCCTCCATGATTCGGTCGAGCGAATAAAGGGTCATGTTGATGCGGTGGTCGGTCACCCGGCCTTGCGGGAAAATTGTAGGTGCGGATGCGTTGCGACCGGTCGCCTGAACCGACCTGAGATCGCCGCTCCTGGGCGCGGTCCGCGTCGAGCTTCTGGTTTTTGGCGTCGAGGATGCGCGAGCGTAAGAGATCCATCGCCTTGGTGCGGTTACGATGCTGGGACCGCTCCTCCTGCATGGCCACCACGACGCCGGTTGGAAGGTGGGTGATGCGGATCGCCAATTCGGTCTTGTTGACGTGCTGGCCGCCCGCGCCTGACGAGCGATAGGTGTCGATCTTGAGATCGGCTTCGTTGATCTCGAAGTCCAATTCCTGGGCGATCGGCAGAACGGCGACGGTCGCGGCCGAAGTATGAATGCGTCCCTGTGTCTCGGTCGCCGGCACGCGCTGCACCCGATGGACGCCGCTCTCGAACTTGAACCGGGCGAAGACGCCGCGGCCTGAGATTTCAGCGACGATTTCCTTGAATCCTCCGGCCGTTCCTTCGCTGGTCGACAAAATCTCGACCTTCCACCGCTTTCGCTCGGCATATTTGACGTACATGCGAAACAAATCGCCGGCAAACAAAGCCGCCTCGTCCCCGCCGGTGCCGGCCCGGACCTCGAGGATGGCGCCCCCCTCGTCGGCGGCGTCCTTCGGCAGGAGCGCGATCCGAATCGCCTTTGACATCGCTGTCCGCTTCCGCCTCGGCCGCGGTAAGCTCGTCGCTCGCCATGGCGCGCATGTCCGCGTCCAGATCCGGCTCCCGCAGCATCGCCGCGAGATCGGCGCGTTCCTTTTCCTTGGCCATGAACGCCTTGATCGCCGCGACCACGGGCTCGAGTTCGCTGAGTTCCCGCGACAGCGCGGAATATTGCGCGCCGGCGACGCCCTCGGCGAGGCGGGCGGAGATTTCCTGGTGGCGGCGCAGGATGAGATCGAGATTGTCGTTGGCGGCCATGGGTAGAGCTCAGGAAGCGGGAAGCGGCGGACGGGTCGGACGCTCGCGTCGCTACAGGCGCACTTGAAGACGCTCCGCCAGCGCTCAAGCGGCGGCCGCAAGGACGCGTCTTCTCGCCCCTTGGCCAGCATCGCCTCGACCTCGCGCTCAGCCTCGCCAATATTGAGCGACAGCGTCATCGCCTTGACCGGCCCGATCGAGGTCGCCGACATCGAAAGCTCGCGGTAACCGATCGCCATCAGGGTCATCGCCTCGAGCGTCCGTCCGCCGATCTCCCCGCATAAGGTCACCGGCGTCCCGTGCCGCTCGCCCGCTTCGGCGATCGAACGCAGCGCGCGCAAAAAGCCGACGCTCAGCGGATCGAAGCGATTTGCGACCCGGCGGTTGTCGCGATCGACGGCGTAGAGATATTGCATCAGGTCGTTGGAGCCGACCGACAGAAAGTCCGCGGCCGAGGCGATCTCGTCGAGCTGCCACAACAGCGACGGCACTTCGACCATGACGCCGAGACTGGCGCGTGCGCGGCGGCTCGTAGCCGCGGCCCACGCTCAAGTTGAGTTCGCGATCGAACATCGCGCGGGCCACCCTGAATTCGTCGACGGTCGACACCATCGGCGCCATGATCTTGAGGTCGCGCCCCGCGGCGGCGCGGATGAAGGCGCGAAACTGCATCCGCAGCAGCGCCGGCCGGTCGAGCCCGATGCGAAGCGCGCGCCAGCCGAGCGCCGGGTTTTCCTCCTCCAGGCCCTTCATGTAGGGCAGAAGCTTGTCGCCGCCGATGTCGAGGGTGCGGAAGGTGACCGTCCGGTCGCCGGCGGCGTCGAGGATGGCGCGATAGAGCTGCTGCTGCGCGCCGGGCCGGGGAAAGCGCGAGGCGAGCATGAATTGCAATTCGGTGCGGAAGAGGCCGATCGACTTCGCGCCGGTCTCGGCGAGATGGGGCATGTCGACAAGCAGGCCGGCGTTCATGTGCAGGCCGATCGACACGCCGTCGAGGCTGACCGTCGGCGCGTCGCGAAGGGCGCGATACTGCGCCTGGCGCCGGGCGCGCATGCGCGCCTTTTCTGCATAGGCCGCCTCGACGTCCGCCGGGCGGGCGCAGATAGATCTCGCCCGCGTCGCCGTCGACGATGATCGCGTCGCCCTGCTCGACGATTTCGGAAATGTTGGCGATGTCGCTGACGGCGGGAATGGAGAGCGCGCGGGCGACGATGGCGATGTGGCTCGATGCGCCGCGCCTCCTCGAGCACCAGCCCGCGCAGCCGCGCGCGGTCATAATCGAGCAGCGCCGCCGGGCTCATCGAGCGCGCGACAAGGATCGCGTTCTCCGGCAGTTCCTCCGGCAGCAGGACGAGGCTCTGGCCGGCGAGCTGATGCAGCAGCCGATTGGCGATGTCGGTCAGGTCGTGCAGCCGATCGCGCAGATAAGGGTCGGTCTGGCGCTGCAGCTTGGCGCGGGCGTCGTTATGGACCCGCTCGACCGCGGCCTCGGCGGTCAGGCCGGAGCTCACCGCCTCGCGCAGCCGGCGCAGCCAGCCGCGATCGTGCGCGATCATGCGGAAGGCTTCGAGAACGTCGCGGTGCTCGCCGCCGACGCCGTCGTCGCTGCGGTCGATGAGATTGTCGACCGAGGCGCGCATGGCGCCGATCGCCGTCTCGAGCCGCGCCAGCTCCGACTCCACGTCGTCGGCCACGATCGTCGACACCGTCACCCGCGGCTGGTGCATCACGACATGCCCGAGGCCGAGCCCATCGGCGATGCCGAGGCCCTTGAGCGACAGCTGCCGCCGCACGGCGATCGGCGCGCCCTGGGAGGCGATCCCCTGCAGCTCGCCGGACGCGATCATCTCGGCGAGCAGCATCGCGGTCGTCTGCAGCGCCTCGACCTCTTCTTCCGAATAGGCGCGCCGGGCGCGGTTTTGGACCACCAGCACGCCGATCGTCGCCCCGCCGCGCAGCACCGGCACGCCGAGGAAGGATTGGTAGATCTCTTCGCCCGTCTCGGGCTTGTAGGAAAAGGAGGGATGGTGCTGGGCGTCGGACAGCGCCAGCGGCTCGGCGCTGGAGGCGATGAGGCCGACGAGGCCCTCGCCCGGCCGCATGGTCGTCAGGTGGACGGCCTCGCGATTGAGGCCCTCGGTGGCGAACAATTCCATCGCGCCGTCGGCCCGCACGACGTAGAGCGAGCACACCTCGGCCACCATGTTCGAGGCGATGAGCACGACGATGCGGTCCAGGCGCGCCTGGGCGGTGACAGGCTCCGCCATCACCTCGCGGAGCCGCCGCAACAACAGACGCGGTCCGCCCGGCGCGCGCATCAATAACGTCCTATCCGTCCCCGGTCGATCGGTCGGCCAACCGAGCCATGCAATGATCACGCCGGACGAAATCCGCCCCCGAATGCGCTTCCTGCCCGTTTCGTCCGTTCGCTTCGGGCGGTATAGAAACGAAATGCGGGCGCGGCAAGGGCGGACCGGCGCCCCTTCGGCGCCGCGGCCGGCGGAGCGCTTCAGGGCGCCCGGAGCAGAGCCGAAGTCGTCGCCGCCCCGGTCGCGCGAGCCGCGAGAACCTCGTCGAGCCAATCCGGCCGCATCTCGGGCACCGACGACAGCAGCAATTCGGTATAGGGATGATAGGGCGGCGCGAACACGGTCGCGGTGTCGCCGCCCGCCACCACCTTGCCCTTCAGCATCACCGCGACCTTGTTGGCGATCCGCTTCACCGTGCCGAGGTCGTGGGTAATGAAGAGATAGGCGACGCCGAGGTCGTCCTGCAGCTTCTTCAGCAGCCGGAGAATCTCTTCGCCGACCAGCTGATCGAGCGCCGACGTCACTTCGTCGCAGATGATCAGATCCGGTTCGGCGGCCAGCGCCCGGGCGATCGACACGCGCTGCTTCTGTCCGCCCGACAATTCGCTGGTCTTGCGGGTGATGAAGGATTCCGGCAGATCCATCTGCCGCAGCAGTTCGGCCGCGCGGGCGCGGACTTCCTCGCGCGAGCGGTTGAAATAGAACGCGACCGGCCGGCCGATCGTCTCGAGCAGGGTATGCTGCGGATTGAGCGCGACGTCGGGCATCTGGTAGATCATTTGCACCCGGCGCAGCTGGTCCTTGGTGCGGTCCTTGAGGCGCGGCGGCAGGCTCGCCCCGTTGAACCGCACGTCGCCGGCGATGCGCGGCAACAGGCCGATGACGACGCGCGCCAGGGTCGATTTGCCCGAGCCCGATTCGCCGACCACCGCCACCGTATCGCCCTTGCGCACTTCGAGGCTCACGTCGTCGATGACCTTCGGCTTGCCGGGATAGTTGGCGCTGACATGGTCGATGGCGAGGATCGGGACCTCGGCGGCGACGTTCGCGTCGACGAATTTGTGGCCGGCGACGCGCTCGGTCACCAGGCGGCGGGTATATTCCTCTTTCGGCTCTTGCAGGATCTGCCGCGAATCGCCGAATTCGACCATCTTGCCGCGCCTCAGCACCATGATGCGGTCGGCGATCTGGGCGACGACGGCGAGGTCGTGGGTGATGTAGAGCGCCGCCGTGCCGTGCTCGCGGATGAGCTTGCGGAAGGCGGCGAGACATTCGACCTGCGTCGTCACGTCGAGCGCGGTGGTCGGCTCGTCGAAGATGAGGATGTCGGGCTTGGCGACCATCGCCATCGCCGCCATCACCCGCTGAAGCTGTCCGCCGGAAACCTGATGGGGATAGCGCGAACCGATCGTCTCGGGGCTCGGCAGATCGAGTTGCTTGAAGAGACTGATCGCTTCCGCCCGCGCCTCCGCCCGCGACAGCACGCCGTGCCGGACCGACGCCTCGCAGACCTGCTCCATCAGCGTATGGGCGGGATTGAACGAGGCCGCGGCGCTCTGGGCGATATAGGCGATCTTCGGTCCGCGCAGCGCGCGCCGCTCGTCGAGGCTGATGGCGCGGATGTCGTTGTCGCCGAAAATGATGTTGCCGCCGACGATGTGGCAGTCGCGGCGCGTGTAGCCCATCGAGGCGAGACCGATCGTCGACTTGCCGGCGCCCGATTCGCCGATGAGGCCGATCACCTCGCCGCGCCTCAGCTGCAGCGACACGTCGTCGACCAGCACCGGCCCGTCGCCGGCGTCGGTGCGCACCGCGACGCGCATGCCGCGGATGTCGAGGACGATCGGATTGTCCTCTGTCGCGGAGCGCCTCGGCTGTCGCTCATGCGCCTTCTCCCTGGCCTCGGGAATGGATCGAGAGCATCCAGTCGACGACGAAATTGACGCCGATGGTCAGGATCGCGATCGCGGCGGCGGGATAGAGCGGCGCCGCGGAGCCGAAATTGATCATGTCGCGGTAGTCCTTGACCATGCTGCCCCAGTCGGCGTCGGGCGGCTGGACGCCGAGCCCGAGAAAACTCAGCGCGGCGATGAAGAGGAAGGTGAAGCAGAAACGCAAGCCGAACTCGGCGGTCAGCGGCGGGATCGCGTTGGGCAGAATCTCGCGCGTGACGATCCACCACCACCCCTCGCCGCGCAGCCGCGCCGCCTCGACGAATTCGAGGCTGACGATGTTCATCGCCACCGACCGCGCCAGGCGAAACACCTTGGTCGAATCGAGGATGGCGATCGTGACGATCAGCACCGGGAGCGCCGAGCCGAGCACCGAGAGAATGACGAAGGCGAAGATCAGCGTCGGCATCGACAGCAGGAGGTCGACGAGCCGCGACAGCGCCTGATCGATCCAGCCGCCGGCGACCGCGGCGGCGAAGCCCGAGATGACGCCGATGCAGAAAGACAGCGCGGTGATGACCAGC